>NZ_LHVL01000004.1:0-77541 GCF_001269775.1 Pseudomonas sp. Pf153
CGAATGCAGTGTGTCAGTCGACTTTCATTGCCTGACACACTGCATTCGCGAGCAAGCCCGCTCCCACAGGTTCATGTGTATGTCAGAGGTTTTAACAGGGCTTAGTATTTTTACTCTAAAAATGACCACTGAATATTCTTGAGTCGGATTAGTGACTAGGGAGGCCTATTTTGGCTCTAGTCGACCCTTGGCAAAGCTGCTACTCTCGGCGCGCTTTTGTGACTTCTCGGCCTTCATTCAAGCCAGATTCACCAACAAACACACACCAATAATAATCGCATCAAATGCGGTGAGAATTCGCGTTGCTGAGGAGTGGGCTTCCATGATTGAAGACTTTTGGAAGGATAAGTACCCAGCTGGGATTGCTGCCGACATCAATCCAGACGAGTATCCGAATATTCAGGCAGTGTTGAAGCAATCCTGCCAACGCTTCGCCAACAAGCCGGCATTCAGCAACCTCGGCAAGACGATCACCTACGGTGAACTGTACGAACTGTCCGGTGCCTTTGCCGCGTATCTGCAACAGCATACCGATTTGCAGCCCGGCGATCGAATCGCCGTGCAACTGCCCAACGTTCTCCAGTACCCGGTGGCCGTGTTCGGTGCGATCCGTGCCGGTCTTATCGTGGTCAACACCAACCCGCTGTACACGGCGCGGGAAATGGAGCATCAGTTCAACGACTCAGGCGCCAAGGCGCTGGTGTGCCTGGCCAACATGGCGCACCTGGCCGAAAACGTGGTGCCCAAGACGAGCGTCAAACACGTCATCGTGACCGAAGTTGCCGACCTGTTGCCGCCGCTCAAGCGTCTGTTGATCAACAGCGTGATCAAGTACGTCAAGAAGATGGTCCCGGCGTATCACCTGCCCAAGGCCGTCAAGTTCAACGACGTGCTGAGCAAGGGCCACGGCCAGCCCGTGACCGAGGCCAACCCGTCCAGCGACGATGTGGCGGTGCTGCAATACACCGGCGGTACCACCGGCGTGGCGAAGGGCGCGATGCTGAGCCATCGCAACCTGGTGGCCAACATGTTGCAATGCAAGGCGCTGATGGGCTCCAACCTCAATGAAGGTTGCGAAGTGTTGATCACGCCGCTGCCGCTGTACCACATCTATGCCTTCACCTTTCATTGCATGGCGATGATGCTGATCGGCAACCACAACGTCCTGATCAGCAACCCGCGGGATCTTCCGGCGATGGTCAAGGAACTGTCCAAGTGGAAGTTCAGCGGTTTCGTCGGCCTCAATACGCTGTTCGTGGCCCTGTGCAACAACGAAGGTTTCCGCAAGCTGGATTTCTCGGCGCTCAAGGTTACCCTGTCCGGTGGCATGGCCCTGCAACTGGCGGTGGCCGAGCGCTGGAAGGAGGTCACCGGCTGCCCGATCTGCGAAGGCTACGGCATGACCGAGACCAGCCCGGTAGCCACCGTCAACCCGATCCAGAAGGTTCAGGTGGGTACCATTGGCATTCCGGTGCCGTCGACGCTGTGCAAGGTGATCAACGACGCGGGCGTCGAATTGCCGCTGGGGGAAGTCGGCGAGCTGTGCGTGAAGGGGCCGCAAGTCATGAAGGGCTACTGGCAACGTCAGGAAGCCACCGACGAGATCCTCGACAGCGAAGGCTGGCTCAAGACCGGGGACATCGCGCTGATCCAGCCGGACGGCTACATGCGCATCGTCGATCGCAAGAAAGACATGATCCTGATCTCGGGCTTCAATGTGTACCCCAACGAACTGGAAGACGTGTTGGCGACCTTGCCGGGCGTGCTGCAATGCGCCGCCATCGGCATACCGGACGAGAAATCCGGCGAGGCGATCAAGATTTTCATCGTCGTCCGGCCGGGGGCTACGCTGACCAAGGAGCAGGTGATGGAGCACATGCGCGCCAACGTCACTGGCTACAAGGTGCCCAAGGCGGTGGAGTTCCGCGATGCCTTGCCGACTACCAACGTGGGCAAGATTCTGCGACGCGAGTTGCGGGATGAAGAGCTCAGGAAGCTGGGTCTGAAGAAGTAGGGCAGGCTGCAATCCACAATCTGTGGGAGCAAAGCTTGCTCGCGATTGAGGTAGGCCAGCCGACGCAATCGCGAGCAAGCTTTGCTCCCACGGCGGTACCGGTTACAACTTGAACTGGGCGAAATTCAGGTTGGTACCACCGGGCCGCAAATCCTGCAGATACGAATCCTTGTCGGCACTCAGCTCCAGGCTCAGGGCTGCCTTGCGCTTGCCCTGGTTACGTACTTCCAGGCCTTCTATCTTTTCCCGCAGGAACACGGTCGGTACCTTCAAGTGCAGCAGCTCGTCGGTGGTCGGAGTGTGCAGCAACAGATGGACCCATTCGTACTGACCGACGGCCAGGCGTGTCACCGGGATGTTGAACCAGAAGATGTTGCGGTTGCGGTTCAATTCGCTGAAGTGGCAATTATTGACGCCCAGTACGGCACCGCCCAGTTCCTGGTTCCTGCGGGCGATGGCCTGTTTCTTATCGAGTTTCATAACATTCCTACGGGATTGGAGCTTCAGGTCGCAGCCCGAATACGTAGGGCATTCTCGGGGGTTGGCCGGCAAACATAAAGCGCAACCTGCATTCGACGATGAAATATGCCGCCGAAAAATGAAACTCCCCGCAAACGGCCCCGGTCAACCCTTATGTAATGACTTTTGGTACCGTTGTTCACAGGAGAGACATCATGGGTAGCACGAGCGATAAGGTGAAGGGCGTTGCCAACGAAGCTGTCGGCAACATCAAGCAAGGCGTCGGCAAGGCCACCGATAACGACCGCATGCGCGCCGAGGGCGTGGTACAAGAGAAAAAAGGTGAGGCCCAGCAAACCGCAGGCAAGGCCAAGGACGCGCTCAAGAAAGGCGTCGACGAGGCTTGACCGGGCTGTCGTGAAAAAACGATTGGAACGGCCATCTGCGGATGGCCGTTTTCATGTCGGCTCGAACTTGCACCTGGGAAATTGTTCCAAAGTCGCCAAACAGGTTACTTTGTCTTGGATAACAACCCTATGAGTCGCCAGACGACCTTCCTTTTTTTGCGGCGAAAGGAGACGCACATGATGTTTCCGGCCTTGAAAGGCTTACCCCTTCATCGTGTGATGATGCGTACCGTGACCGAGTTTCTCGACGACGAGATGTCGACCTACGCCTCGGCATTGGCCTACCAGATGCTGTTTTCGCTGTTCCCCTTCATTCTCTTCCTGATTGCCTTGATCGGCTTCCTGCACCTGCCGGATTTCTTCTCCTGGCTGCGCCTGCAATCGGAACTGGTGCTGCCGCCCCAGGCCCTGGAGCAGGTCAACCCGGTGATCGATCAGTTGCAGCAATCCAAGGGTGGGTTGTTGTCGGTGGGTATCGTCATTGCCTTGTGGACTGCCTCTGCGGGTGTGCGCTTGATGATGAGTGCGATGAACGCCGCCTACGACGTGGTGGAAGGGCGTCCAGCCTGGAAACGCTTCCCGCTGTCGATTCTGTACACGGTCGGCATTGCCGGCATGCTTTTGGCGGCTGCGGCGTTGATGGTTCTCGGGCCGCAGGTGATGGGCTGGATCGCGGCGCAGGTGGGGCTGGAGGAATTCATTGTCACGGTCTGGACGATCGTGCGCTGGCCGGTGATCGTCTTCCTGCTGATGGTGGCCGTGGCACTGATCTATTACGTAATGCCGGACGTCAAGCAGGAGTTTCGCTTCATCACGCCGGGTTCGGTGCTGGCGGTGGTGGTGTGGATCATCGCTTCCCTGGGCTTTGCGTTTTACGTCAAGACCTTTGCCAACTACAACGCCATGTATGGCAGTATCGGTGCGATTATCGTGCTGTTGCTGTACTTCTATATTTCTTCGGCGGTGCTGTTGCTCGGCGCAGAGATGAATGCGGTGATCGAGCACATGTCTTCCGAGGGCAAGGACCCTGGGGAAAAGAGCCCTGGCCAGCACGAAAAACAGCATGTGTCGGGCCTGGGGCGCGACCATTCCATCCATCACACCCACCCTGACGAAGCCCGACCATGATTCGTGAAATCCTGAAAATGGGCGATGAACGCCTGCTGCGCATCGCCCCGCCGGTGCCTGTCGAGATGTTCGACAGCCCGCAGTTGTGGCAATTGATCGACGACATGTTCCAGACCATGGAAAGCGTTGGTGGTGTCGGGCTGGCGGCGCCGCAGATCGGTGTGGACCTGCAGCTGGTGATCTTCGGTTTCGAGCACAGCGAGCGTTATCCCGATGCCGAGGCAGTGCCCCAGACCATCCTGATCAACCCGCTGATCACACCGCTGAGCCCGTTGATGGAAGAGGGCTTCGAAGGGTGCCTGTCAGTACCGGGCCTGCGTGGCGCTGTGGAGCGTTATCAGCACATTCGCTATGAAGGCTTCGATCCCAAGGGCGAGCCGATCGTGCGGATGGCCTCGGGTTTCCATGCGCGGGTGGTGCAGCATGAATGCGATCACTTGATCGGGCGTCTTTACCCGTCGCGAATCAAGGATTTCAGCAAGTTCGGTTTCACTGAAGTGATGTTTCCGGATCTGGATCCGGCTGCTGACGATTAATTGGACAGCTACACATAACCCCTGTGGGAGCGGGCTTGCTCGCGAATGCGATCTGGCGTCCAACGACGATGTTGACAATCAGTCCGCATTCGCGAGCAAGCCCGCTCCCACAGGGGATGCATTCAATTCAGTGCCTTGGGCACCAACCCCATCGCTATCATCGGCTTGCTGCGGGCATACCGGCTCAGGCGCTCGGCCATGGCGTAGGGCAGGGCAGGGTCGAAGCTGAAACCGCGTCGCTCATAGAAACCGCGCAAGTCCGGATGGCAGAACAACCACACCGGTTCCTCCACCCCTTTGATCGCTTCGGCAATCAACCGGGCGGCGATCCCTTGCTCGCGGTACGCCGGGTCGACAAACAGCCCGGTCAACCAATGCCCGCCCGATACCGGCCGCAGGCAGAGGGCTGCGACGATGTGTTCCTCGCGCGCCACCCATAGCTGCGCGTCACGCACTGCTTTCATCGAGGATTGGTGGGCACGATAGAACTTGTTCATCAACGGCCATAGTGGCGCGTCGAGCAGCATGTAGTGAATCTCAGGCATGTCAGAGTCGGAGGCGAGGAGGGGCGGGCATTATAACGGTCGGGTGTGAAGCTGCTGGGGCATCATCGGCCCCAGCTTGGAAGGGTTATTGAGCTCAGACAGCGGCCAGGAAGGGGTCCACGGACGGTTCCTTGGCATCCGTGCGGCGTTCCTGTTCTTTCTCCACTTGTGCGATTGCCGTCTTGTCCTGCATACGCTGGGCAATTTCCTGGCTGACCGCCAGTTTTTTCTCGGGCGGCATTGCCTCGTATTCTTCTTCGGTGATGCCCATCTCCTTGAGAATGCTGTCGCGAAGGCGTTCTTCCGGCGTCTTGCTCATGTAGTCCTTGAACTCGGCCGTTGCAGCGCCACCAACGGTCTGCAACTGCACGCGGGTCTTGGCGAACGCTTCATCGACATTGTCGCTGATGGCGGTGGCCGCGTTGACCTGCTGGGTGGCCTGGCGGGTAGCAGACTCCTGAACTTGGCTGGCCTGGGCCTGGACGTTGTCGCGCAACGCCTGCAGGGCGGCGCTTTGCAGGCCGCTGGCGGCCTCCGCGGTGGGGTCCTCCCCGGGACGCTTGAGCGGCAGATTAATCATTTGCTGTTTTGCACTGACCAACATGATGGACACCTGTAGGTAATGGCTGAGCGATGGGCAGGAGCAATTACCATGCCGTCGCTGGAAAGCCCCATGCCACCGGGCTTTAGCGAATGCAGGCAGGCCGCCCGGCGGCCAACCCTTGCCGCCCGGCGGCACGGTTCCACCGCATCGAGATCAGGTGCTTTCGCGAACCTTGAGTTCAAAACCCATGTCGACCACCGGCTGCGCGATGCGGTTGCCGGCCATCAACGTCAGCATCTGCTCGGCGGCACGTTGGCCGATGGCCTCCCGTGGCGTACTGATGCTGCTCAGGCGCGGGACCATATGGGCCGAGGCGGGCAGGTCGTTGAAGCCCAGCACCGATATTTGTTCGGGAATCCTGATGCCACAGCGCAGCGCCTCGAACAGCGCCCCGTGGGCCAGGTCGTCGTTGCCGAAGAAAATCGCATCGACGTCCGGATGACTGGCCAGCAGTTGAAGGAACAACTCGCCGCCCAGGCCCACCGATGACGGGCGTGGCGTCAGCAGCTCCAGGTCCGGGTCATAGAGACCGGCCTTTTGCAGTGCCCGACGAAAGCCTTCGCCACGCAGCAGGGTGCGCTGGTCCAACTGTGCGCCGATGTAGGCCAGGCGTTTGCGCCCCCTGGAAATCAGGTGTTCGGCGGCTGTTTCGCCGGCCTTGAGCTGGGAGAAGCCGACGCAGTTAAGGCCCGCGCCGGGGTCCAGTTCCATCATGTACACACAGGGAATGTTGCTGGCCTCGATCATGCGTCGGGCACTTTCAGTGCGGTCGAAACCGGTCAGCAGCAAACCACGTGGCTGATAGGCCATGTAGTTGCGCAGCAAGTCTTCTTCTTCGTCCCGCGAGTAGTGGTAGTTACCGATCACCACTTCGAAGCCCTTGGGTCTGAGCACGCGATGGATGGCTTCCAGGGTGTCGATGAACAGCAGGTTGGACAACGACGGCACCAGTACCACTACCGAATGGCTTTGCGCCGAAGCCAGGGCGCGGGCGGCGGGATTGACCACGTAGTTGAGTTCAACGGCGGCGTGGCGGACTTTTTCCACCAGCTCGGTGGCAACGGTGCTGACCCCGCGCAGGGCTCGGGAGGCGGTGATGGGGCTGACGCCAGCCAGTCGTGCGACTTCGTTGAGCGTAGGGCGACCGGTGGTGCGTGTATTTTTATCGTTTTTAGGGACAGTCATCAGGGTGGCTTGCCAAACAAAAATCAAGGCACTAAGGTAGCGCTGTCTCGACGTGGCTGCAAATACGTGACCGGGGTTTTGCCTGATCTCCGCCCGTGGATGTCGTGAACGAACATGCTGCAACTACAAAAATGACAAGAAGGCGTCGGCAACTTCTGCTTTTGCATTGGTGTCATAACTCGCAAAGGTAGCGCTGTCTGCGCGCTGAGGTGTTACATGAACAATCCCATCACCGCCCTCGTCATCATGGGCGTTGCCGGTTGCGGCAAGACATGCGTCAGCCAGGCCCTGTGCCAGTTGAGCGGCGCCACCGCCATCGAAGGCGACACTTTCCACCCAGCGGCCAACATCCAGAAGATGAGTGCCGGTATTCCCTTGAACGACGACGACCGTGCCGGCTGGCTCGACAGCCTGTGCGAAGAGCTGCGTCGTGTCGATGCCAGGGGCGAACGCCCGGTGTTGACCTGTTCGGCCCTCAAGCACAGTTATCGCGAGCGCCTGCGCAGCGCCTTGCCGGGCCTGGGCTTCGTATTCCTCGAACTCACACCTGAAGTGGCTGCCGACCGGGTTTCCCATCGTCCGGGCCATTTCATGCCGTCGACCCTGATCGATAGTCAGTTCGCCACCCTCGAGTCGCCTGTCGGCGAGCCCTTGACCCTGGCCCTGGATGCATCCAGCCACAGCGTCGACGAGCTGGCACGTGAGGCTTACGTCTGGTGGCTGGCCCACGGCCTCAAGCTCGCCAGCTGAGTTTTTTCAACGCGTCAGAAAGACAGCGCTGTCCCGACAGCTAACGAATAACTGCTTCAATAACAACAACAAATCAGGAGACACCTCCCATGTTTGGCATGTCCCACGAGACGTTTCTGCTGCTGGATGCAGTGGTCACGGTGATCGGACTCATCGTCCTCATCACCAAGTTCAAGTTCCATCCCTTCATTGCCCTGACCATCGCCGCCGCGTTCCTCGGCCTGACATCGGGCATGCCGACCGGCACTATCATCAAGGCGTTCCAGGACGGCTTCGGTGGGGTGCTGGGCTTTGTCGGCATCATCCTAGCGCTGGGTACGATGCTCGGAAAAATGATGGCCGAATCGGGGGGGGCCGATCAGATCGCCCAGACCCTGATCCGCGCCTTCGGCAGGGAAAAGGTGCAATGGGCCATGATGTTCGCCGCGTTCCTGGTGGGCATCCCGCTGTTCTTCGAAATCGGCTTCGTGCTGTTGATCCCGCTGGTGTTCATCGTCGCGCGCCGCACCGGCGTATCGATCATCAAGATCGGTATTCCGCTGTTGGCCGGTCTTTCTGCCGTCCATGGCCTGGTACCACCGCATCCGGGGCCGTTGCTGGCGATCGGCATATTCGGCGCTGATATCGGCAAGACCATTCTCTACGGCCTGATCGTAGCGCTGCCGACCGCCATCATCGCCGGGCCGATCTTCGGTACGTTCATTGCCAAGCACATTCCCGGTCACCCGAACCAGGAGCTGGTGGACCAACTGGCCCGGGAGACGAATGCCGCCGAACTGCCAAGCTTCAGCATCACCCTGATCACCGTGCTGTCGCCGGTATTCCTGATGCTGCTCAAGACCTTCGCGGATGTGGCGCTGCCGGACGGCAACCTCTTCCGGGTCTGGATGGACATGATCGGCCACCCGATCTCGGCCTTGCTGCTGGCCTTGCTGCTCTCGCTGTACACCTTCGGCTACAAGCAGGGCATCGGTTCCAACCAGATGCTGAAGTGGCTGGACGCCAGCCTTGCTCCGACGGCTGCGATCATCCTGATCATCGGTGCCGGCGGTGGCTTCAAGCAGATGCTGGTAACCAGCGGCGTGGGTGACGTGATCGGCCACATGGCCGTGAGCGCGCAGATTTCTCCGATCCTGCTGGCCTGGCTGGTGGCGGCGGTGATCCGTATCGCCACAGGTTCGGCGACCGTGGCAACCATTACCGGTGCCGGTATCGTGGTGCCGGTGGTGGGGATGATTCCGGGTGTGAACCGTGAGCTGCTGGTCCTGGCCACCGGTGCCGGCTCGCTGATCCTGTCGCACGTGAACGATGCGGGTTTCTGGTTGGTCAAGCAGTACTTCAACATGACCGTGGCCGAAACCTTCAAGACCTGGACGGCGATGGAAACCATCCTGTCCGTGGTGGGGCTGATCTTTATCCTGCTGTTGTCGCTGGTGATCTGACCGAAACGCAGTAACCAATGTGGGAGCATGGCTTGCCCGCGATACAGACACCTCGATCCCAAGTCGACCGCGTCGTCTTCATCGCGGGCAAGCCTTGCTCCCACAGGCCCGCTCCCACAGTGGGTTTTGCGTCAGGCGTTGGTCTTTTGTACCAGCCCATCCGCCCGGAACATTGCGCGGATTCCACGCACGGCCTGACGGATCCGGTCCTGGTTCTCGATCAGCGCAAAGCGCACATGATCATCCCCATATTCCCCGAACCCCACCCCCGGCGAGACGCACACCTTGGCTTCGGCCAGCAACTTCTTGGCGAACTCCAGCGAACCCAAATGCGCATAGGCCTCGGGAATTCTGGCCCAGACGTACATCGATGCCTTGGGATTTTCCACCATCCAGCCCAGCTCATGCAGGCCCTTGACCAGCACATTGCGGCGTTGGCGGTACTGCTCGGCGATGTCGCGCACGCATTGCTGGTCGCCTTCGAGCGCGGCGATGGCGGCCACTTGCAGCGGGGTGAAGGTGCCGTAGTCGTGATAGCTCTTGATCCGCGCCAGAGCGCTGACCAGCTCCGGGTTGCCCACCATGAAGCCGATGCGCCAGCCCGCCATGTTGTAGCTCTTGGACAGGGTGAAGAACTCCACCGCGATGTCCTTCGCCCCGGGAACCTGCATGATCGACGGGGCTTTCCAGCCGTCATAGACGATGTCGGCGTAGGCCAGGTCGTGGATCACCAGCACGTCGTATTGCTTGGCCAGGGCGATGACCCGCTCGAAGAAGTCCAGCTCCACGCACTGTGCGGTGGGGTTGGACGGGAAGCCCAGGATCATCATCTTCGGCTTGGGAATCGAGCCGCGAATGGCCCGCTCCAGCTCGTCGAAGAAATCCACGCCAGGCACCAGCGGCACCGAGCGCACCTGGGCGCCGGCGATCACCGCGCCGTAGATATGGATCGGGTAGCTGGGGTTGGGCACCAGCACCGTGTCGCCCTGGTCCAGGGTTGCCAGCATCAGGTGGGCCAGGCCCTCCTTCGAGCCGATGGTGACGATGGCTTCGCTCTCGGGGTCGATGTCCACCTCGTAGCGGTCCTTGTACCAACGCGAAATGGCGCGGCGCAGGCGTGGGATGCCCTTTGAAGTGGAGTAGCCGTGAGTGTCTTCGCGCTGGGCGACGGTGACCAGTTTTTCCACGATGTGCGGGGGCGTGGCGCCGTCGGGGTTACCCATGCTCAAGTCGATGATGTCTTCGCCGCGCCGACGCGCAGCCATCTTCAGCTCGGCAGTGATATTGAATACATAGGGGGGGAGTCGATCGATGCGCGCAAAGCGGCGCGACGAACCTTGTTCGGCCATTGTTGCCTCGAGATACGTGAGCGCCCGGAACCGTCCGAGCGACGTTGGCCACTGCGGTGGCCTGCGGCGCAAGATAAGGGCGTGCAGGGGATATTGTCCAGTGGCGGCCGACAACTATTTTCGACGACACTGTCGAGCCGGTCGCAGGACCCTGGTTGTCGACTGCGCGCCCTAAACCCGTCGTACCTCTTCGAATGGACTGAACAATGGAGTTTTCCAGCGGTTTCCTGCTGAGCCTTTCCTTATGCCTGGACATTGGCGTGGCCAACATTGCGATGATCACCCTGGCCATGCAGAGGGGCTATTTCCAGGGTTTTGCCCTGGGCCTGGGGACATGTGTGGGTGACCTGATTTACGCCGTGCTGGCGCTGGCCGGTATGACGGTATTGTTGCAATACGAGGCGGTACGCTGGGTCTTGTGGATCGGCGGCTCAGGGTTGTTGCTGTACTTTGCCGCGAAAATGGTCCACTCAGCGATTCATCACGACGCGGTGCTGGTCCAGGCTTCCGAGGCCCGCGATAACTCCTCTCGCCAGGAGTTTTTCCGAGGCATCTTCCTGGCCATGTCGTCGCCCAGCGCGATCCTCTGGTTCGCGGCGGTAGGCGGTACGCTCATTGCCCGCTCAGGTGGTGGCACGCTGCTCAGCTCGGCACTGTTCCTCAGCGGGTTCCTGAGTGCCGGTCTGCTGTGGTGTGCGGGCGTGTGCCTGGCGGCGACCCAGGGCGGCAAGCTGTTGGGGGATAAATTATTACGTTATTCCTATTGGGCATCCGCTGCGATCTTCTGCTATTTCGCGCTCTACGTGATCGTTTCTGGTTACAACGAGTTCTTAGGCGTCGCCCCTGGCCCTGCGATTTTCGGAGCCTGAAAAGCGAAACGGCCTGGCGATCATGGTTTGGCTTCTATACTGCCAAGCCCGACTTCATGTTTTGCGGAGTGTTGACGCATGGAAAAGCACGAGCGCGATTACACAGCCCAGCCACGTTTTGAACAGGGACACTTTCAGCTCATTGCCGGTTTTGGCGCTCGTTTTACCCCCGAAACCGCCCAGGATATTCCTCTGCTCTGGGAAAAGTTTTTACCCTGGCTCGGTGAGGTGCCAGGGCAGGTCAGTGACGTGACCTACGGCGTGTGCTGCAATCCGGATGGCAAGGGCGGGTTCGAATACATCGCCGGCGTCGAGATCAGCCGCCTGGACGATTTGCCGGAACAATACCGCTGGATCGAGCTCCAGCCTGCCCACTATGCGGTGTTCGAACATCGGGGGCCGTTGAAGACGTTGCCGGAAACATTCCGGTATATCTGGAAAGAGTGGTTGCCTCGATCAGGCCATGAAGCAGCGGATCAACCGGAGTTCGAACGCTACAGTGAAGACTTCAACCCCAGGACCGGCGAAGGCAGCCTGGAGGTCTGGATACCGCTCAAAGCCTAGAAGATCAATCCCATCCGCCGTCCATGACCGGCGAGGCCCTTGTAGGCCTCGCCGTTGTCGACCCGGCCCAGTCAGGTATACAAGCTGATCGCCGATTCGTTACGGGGATCGACCGAGAGCTCCAGACCCCTGATTTCCGGCCAGACTGCACGCGCCACGGCGGGCAATGCCTCCAGGCCGGCAAATTATTTTTATCCGGATTGTCGATTCTCCGTTTTTCCAGACGACCAAGGGTGTCTTCAACAAAAACCTGCGGAGAACCAGCATGAATACCCAAGCCACCGAAACCGAAATCCAGGCCCTGATCGATACCTATCGCCAAGCTGTCATGGCCAAGGACGTCGAAAAAGTCATGGCGCTCTACGACGAGGACATCGTTTCGTTCGATGCCATTCAGGCCTTGCAATTCAAAGGCAAGACCGCCTATCGCGCCCATTGGCAGGCCTGCATGGAAATGTGCCCCGGCCCGCACAAGTTCGACTTCCATCAAGTCCGGATCACCCCGGCGGACAACATTGCCTTCGCCCATTGGCTGGCCTATTGCGGCGGTACCAACGACAAAGGCGAAGAACAAGCTTGCTGGATGCGCGTAACGGCTTGCTATCAACGCGTCGCCGGGCAATGGAAGATTGTCCATGAGCATTGGTCGGCGCCGTTCGACCCGATGGCCGGTACCGCGATCTTCGATCTGCAGCCCTGATCGTCGGTTTTTTCTCCATCGCACGGTTCTACCGTCATAGTTGATCAGTTCGATCCCGGAGCTTTCCATGAAGTACTTATGCCTGGTGTATAGCAACGAGCAAACGCTGCACGACTCGCCCGACAGCCCGGAGGATGCGGAATGCCTGGCTTACGCGGAGTCGGTCCAGGGCAGCGGACGGATGATTGCCGCCGAGGCCCTGGAGTCGGTACAGACCGCCACCACGGTACGCATGCGCGGTGGCAAGCTGTCGATCACCGACGGCCCGTTCGCCGAAACCAAGGAGCAACTGGCGGGCTTCTACCTGATCGACGCCAAGGACTTGAACGAGGCCATCCAGGTCGCCGGCAACATTCCGGCGGCCCGGGTCGGCTGTGTCGAAGTCCGGCCGGTACGCCAACTGAACCCCTGAACAACAATCACAAACAGGATATTGCCCATGAACCTCAAGCCTGCCTCTTTCGAGTTATCCATCAGCCGGTTGATCGATGCTCCGCGCCAGAAGATCTTTCGCGCCTGGACCGAACCGGCCCTGCTGGCGCAGTGGTGGGGGCCCCATGGCATGACTACGCCGGAGTGCGAGATGGACCTGTGGGTCGGTGGCCAGTTCCGCACGCTGATGCGTGCGCCCGACGGCAGCGAGTACCCGACCATGGGGGTGTTCCTGGAAATCGTCGCGCCGCAGCGGTTGGTGTTCACCGATGCATTTCTTCCCGGCTGGCTGCCGTCAGGCAAAGCCTTCATGACCGCCGAGGTGGTGCTTGATGACGAGGGCGGTAAAACCCGCTACACCGCCCGTGCCCTTCACTGGAGTGAAGAGGATCGCCAGGCGCACGAGGCCATGGGTTTTCATGAAGGCTGGGGGGAGAGTCTGGACCGGCTCGAAGCACTGGTCACCCAAGGTATGCCCGACTGATGTCGGCCGAAGCGGTCAAGACGCGGGTCGAGCAGGTCTATCGCCAGGACTCGCGACGGATCCTGGCCACACTGATTCGCCTGCTGGGGGACTTCGACCTGGCGGAAGAGGCGCTGCACGAGGCGTTTTTCATTGCGGTCGAGCGTTGGCAGCTCGACGGTGTGCCAGACAATCCTCGGGCGTGGCTGGTGTCCACGGGACGCTTCAAGGCGATTGACCGTTTGCGCAGACGGGCGCGCTTCGCGGCATCGCGACCGATGTTGATCGCCCAGCTCGAAGCGCTGGAACAGTCCGATTGGAGCGACGAAGACTTGGAAGATGACCGTCTGCGCCTGATTTTCACCTGCTGTCACCCGGCGCTGGCGGCGGATGCCCAGGTGCCGCTGACATTGCGGGAGGTGTGCGACCTGACCACCGAAGAAATAGCCCGGGCTTTCCTCGCAGCTCCAGCGGCCATCGCCCAACGCATCGTGCGGGCCAAGGCGAAGATTCGCGATGCGAAAATTCCCTACCAGGTGCCCTCCCGCTCGGAACTGCCCGAACGGCTGGACAGTGTCTTGCGGGTTATCTATCTGGTGTTCAACGAAGGCTATTCGGCCTCGATGGGGGTCGAATTGACTCGGGAAGACCTGACCCGAGAAGCCATACGCCTGGCGCGCCTGTTGATGGAGTTGCTGCCTGAGGCCGAGGTCATGGGATTGCTGGCCCTGATGCTGTTGCACGAGTCCCGTCGACCGGCGCGCACCTCCGATACCGGTGAATTGATCCTGCTGGATGAACAGGACCGCTCCCTGTGGGACGCTGAGCTGATCGCCGAAGGTTGTGCCCTGGTGGAGGCTGCGCTGAATACCCGTCGATTCGGTCCCTATTGCCTGCAAGCGGCAATTGCGGCGGTCCATGCCGAAGCAGCGACTGCCCAAGAGACGGATTGGCCGCAGATCGTCGGGCTTTATGACGTGCTGCTGCGCGTCATGCCGTCACCGGTGATCGAACTCAACCGCGCCGCCGCCCTGGCCAAGCGCGACGGGCCGGCGGCGGGGCTGGATCTGATTGATGCAATCCTGCGGCGTGGCGAGTTGCTCGACTATCACCTCGCTCATTCGGCGCGGGCGGAGTTCTGTCGGCAATTGGGGCGAGTGGAGGAGGCGAGGGCTGCGTACCGGCGTGCGCTCGAGTTGACGCAGCAACTGCCGGAGCGGCGGTTTATCGAGGGGCGGCTGGCGGGGTTGCTGTGACCTGTGGCTAGACACTGCCTGCGTGGGCACCCGAATGCAACTGTGGGAGCGAGCCTGCTCGCGATAGCGGTGGACCTGTCGACAGAGATGTTGGCTGACCTGACGCCATCGCGAGCAGGCTCGCTCCCACAGGGATGCGGGTGTTTCAGTCAATAAAAAGGCGACCCGAAGGTCGCCTTTTTATTCAGCAGCGTTGATCAGAACTCGTGATCAGCGTTGTCCGGGTTCAGATCGCTGATGCCCAGCTTGCCGGCGGCCTGTTCGATTGAACCGGTCTGCTTGACCAGCGCGGCGATGGCGTCGCGCACGATCTGGTTGCCGGCGGTATTGCCTGCGGCGATCAGCTGGTCGTAGTGCTCACCCTTGTTGGCATGATCGACCATGACCTGGATCTTGGCTTCGGTGTCGGCCAGATCGGCCTTGAGCGCGGTGTCCGCAGCCGGATCGGCCTTGGCCACCAGGGACGACAGGCTGGCGCCGGTCATCTTGGTGCCGTCTACGCGGGTGTATTCGCCCAGGTACACGTTACGCACGCCCTTGGCGTCGTAGAAGTGCGAGTAGTGGGTGTTGTCGCTGAAGCAGTCCTGCTCGTCTTCTGGCGAGTTGGCTTCCAGGGACACCTTCATGCGCTCGCCCGCCAGTTCGCCCAGGGACAGGCTGCCCATGCCGAACAGCATTTTGCGCAGGCCGCTTTCGGCAGGCTCGGCTTCCAGGGTGGCGCGGTAGTTGTCGGCCACGTTCGGCTTCCAGTTGCCGACCATTTCTTCCAGGTCGCTGACCAGCAGTTGGGTCACCGACTTGAGGTAGGCACGACGACGGTCGTTGTGGCCGCCGGTGGCACCCGCGCCTTGCAGGTAGTCGGACGCAGGACGGTTGCCGGCACCCGGACCGGTGCCGTTGAGGTCCTGGCCCCACAGCAGGAATTCGATGGCGTGGTAGCCGGTGGCGACGTTGGCCTCGGAACCGCCCAGCTCGTTCAGGCTGGCGAGTTTTTCCGGGGTGATGTCTTTTACGTCGACCTTGTCTTCGCCCACCTGCACTTCAGTGTTGGCAATGATGTTGGCGGTGGCGCCCGGGTTGCCCAAGGCGTGTTCGTAGGACTTGTCGACATAATCGATCAGGCCTTCGTCCAGTGGCCATGCGTTCACTTGGCCTTCCCAGTCGTCGACGATGGTGTTGCCGAAGCGGAACACTTCGCTCTGCAGGTAAGGCACGCGGGCGGCGACCCAGGCTGCCTTGGCGGCTTTCAGGGTCTCGGCGTTCGGCTTGGCCAGGAATGCATCAATGGCGGTCTGCAGGGTTTTCGCGGTGGATTCGGCATCGCTGTAGACGGCATAGACAATGTCGGCGTAATGCGCGACAACGGCCTTGGCGGCGGCTTCGTCGACCTTGCCGCTGGCAGCCGGGGTGGCCGGTGCGGCAGTGCTGGCGGCCGGCGTCGGCGCTTGCGGCGCGGCAGCCTTGTCCTTGCCTTCGCCGCAACCGGCGAGGGAAATAGCGATGGCCAGCAGACTGGCGGAAGCCAGGGGCATACGAATCATGGCGAACATCCTGCTTCGGTAATGGATGGGACTGGCGCGAGGGCGCGCAAAAGGTGCGACATAATGCGAAAGATTTGCATTATGTGTAAAGGGCGTGGCTGTAAATATTTCTAGTCTGTAGATGAAAGATTGCAGTCCGGATCTGCGCCTTGAAGCATTTCCATCCCCCGACAGGCGCGGACCCGGCAGCGCTTTTTGAAACCTTCAGAGAATGAGGGCCTTGCTGCGCTGTGCCTGCTTCAGGTACGCCCCCAGCTCCCGGGCCGGAAGGGGCTTGCTGTAGTAGTAGCCCTGACCTTCGTGGCAGCCCTCGGAAATGATGTAGGCCTCTTGCTCGACCGTCTCGACCCCTTCGGCGATCACCTGCATCCCCAGGCTTTTGCCCAACTGGATGATGGCCCGGACGATGGTTGCGTCGTCTTCGTCTTCGAGCAGGTCCTGGACGAAGCTCTTGTCGATCTTGATCTTGTCCAGCGGCAGGCTCTTGAGGTAACTCAGGGACGAATAGCCGGTGCCGAAATCATCGATGGCTATCAGCGCGCCGGAACGGCGCAGGCTCAGCAAATGCTGGGCGGCGGTGGTGATGTCTTCCATCAGGCCGGTTTCGGTGACCTCCAGTTCCAGGCTGCGGGGCGGCAGGCGGTACCTTTGCAACAGGTTGTTCACCACTCGGGGCAGTTCGGCGTGATGCAGTTGCACGGTCGATAGGTTGACGGCCATGCGCAACTCGATGAAGCCCTGGTCATGCCATTCGCGCAGTTGCTTGCAGGCCTGGTCCAGTACCCATTCGCCGATGGCGATGATGGTGCCGTTCTGCTCGGCCAAGGGAATGAACAGGTCGGGTGGCACGAAGCCGTGCTCCGGGTGATGCCAGCGGATCAGGGCTTCGGTACCCACCACGCGCAGGTCGCGGTAGCTGATCTGTGGCTGGTACGCCAGGGTGAACTGATCCCGGACCAAGGCCTCGCGCAGGTCTTTTTCCAGCTCGCGGCGTCGGCGCATTTCGCTGTCGACACTGGCAATGTAGAACTGGTAGCGATTGCGCGAGCGGGTCTTGGCCAGTGTCATGGTCTGCTCGGCTTTCTGCAGCAGCTTCTCCGTATTGCCGCCATCTTCAGGGAAAAGAGTGATACCGATGGTGGCCCGCAAACGGATGTCATGATCGTCGAGGGCGAAGGGGGCTTCCAGGTCATCGAGGATGCTCTGGGCCAATTCGGCGGCTTCATAAGGCTGTTCGATGTCGGCCTGGACCAGGGCGAACTGATCGCCCCCCAATCGCGCCAATGCCCCCAGGCGTCCGCTGTGGGCCCGCAGCCGATCGGCCAGGGCCAGTAGCAACTGGTCGCCGGTCTGGTAGCTGAATTGTTCGTTGATGCCCTTGAAATCATCCAGGCCCACGCACAGCACCGCCACCCGACGTTGCAAGCGGCCAGCATCCACCAGGATCTTGTCCAGCTGCTGCTGGAGTTGCTGGCGGTTGGGCAGGCCGGTGAGAAAGTCGTATTGCGCCATTCTCAGCAGGCTGTTTTCCGCTTCGTGGCGCAGGTGCGTGTTGCGCTCGATAGAGGAAAGCAACTGGTTGGCCGTGTTGATCCACAGACCCAGCTCGTTCTGCTCATGGCCTCGCAGCAGCGGAATCTGGTGTTCGCTGGGGCGGTCGGGGTTGATTTCGGTCAGGTGTTCGATGATGCGCGACAGCGGCTTGGTCAGCATCCAGTGATAGACCAGGTACAGCACCAGGCCCATCGCCAGGGCCCGCAGCATGCCGGAAATAAAGATGACCACCGAGCTCACAATGAAACTGTGTCCGTAGCTGGCCGTATCGAGGGTGATGCTCAGGTCGCCGTAGTATTCGCTGAACGGACCGCGACCCACCAGTTGCGTAGTAAAAGTACGTTCCTTGTCCAGGATGAGGTCGGTCAGCCAGCGGCTTTTCGAATCCTGCAGGGGCCGGGTCTTTTCCGCGAGCATGGTTTCGCGAGGGTGACCGATGGAGGCCATGCGGACGGCTTTGTCCTGGAACAGTCCTTCGATCACTTGCATGCCCATTTCCCGATCGAGGCTGTAGACGGCCTGGGTCGAAGGATCGCGGAACATATCGAGGATTCGCAGGGCGTCGTTGGTAACGGCCTGGTTGGTTTTGTAGGCATCGAACACGATCTGAGCGCAGCTCAAGATCATGCCGACGATCAATGCCGAGATGAGCACGACCCGGAGCAACTTCACAGACAAGCTGTTCTTTAATTCCAGCTTCAAAGAGGGATTCCTTGTACCGTGCGGGTAGCGTCAAGTTGCCATGAGTATTGGCAATCCTGTGATGTCAGTCAAAGGGACAATCGAACACAGGGAGTTTCGCCTGGAACATGGCCGATATACGGTTCTTTCAGAGTGATTGCTCTATGGTCTTTATGTCGGTTGGGAGGGGGCGCAACTTGAGCCCGCGGGGGATTTTTTGTCGGGATTCGGACGTGAGGTCGTTTCCAGCGTTCCGATAGCCGGGCCCTTTCCCGTCGGGCAAAAAAGAACCCGGCAGGTGCCGGGTTCTTTTGGGCTGGAGCGCGAATCAGGCGGTGAAGGTCTTGCCTTCGAACTGCTCGGCCACGAATTTCCAGTTGACCAGGTTCCAGAACGCTTCGACGTATTTCGGACGAAGGTTGCGGTAGTCGATGTAGTAAGCGTGTTCCCAGACATCGCAGGTCAGCAGCGGGGTGTCGCCGCTGGTCAGCGGGTTGCCGGCGCCGATGGTGCTGGCCAGGGCCAGGGAACCGTCCGCTTTTTTCACCAGCCAGCCCCAGCCGGAACCGAAGGTGCCGATGGACGTCTTGCTGAACTCTTCCTTGAACTTGTCGAACGAACCGAAGGCCTTGTTGATGGCTTCGGCCAGCGCACCGGTAGGTTCGCCGCCGGCGTTAGGGGCCAGGCAGTTCCAGTAAAAGGTGTGGTTCCAGACCTGAGCGGCGTTGTTGAAGATACCGCCCGAGGAAGTCTTGACGATTTCTTCCAGGGTCTTGCCCTCGAACTCGGTGCCTGGCACCAGGTTGTTCAGGTTCACGACGTAGGTGTTGTGGTGCTTGTCGTGGTGGAATTCCAGAGTTTCTTTGGAGATGTGCGGCTGCAGTGCATCGTGTGCGTAGGGCAGCGGCGGCAATTCGAAAGCCATGGTGATTCTCCTAATCAGGTCAGTTGCGGTGAGCGCAAGGCCGATCACGGGCGGCCGGACAAGCGCCGGGGAGTTTATACTCCTTGCGGCGCAAGACCCGGATCATAGCACCGGGGGTGCGGCATAACCACGCAACAACTGTGTGGAATAGAGGTTCCAGAGCGGTTTGCAATAATCAGCCGGCGACGATCAATTGCACCGCCACGGTAAACATCATCACCGCCACGAGCACGTCCAATACCCGCCATGTCGTGGGCCGGGCCAGCCACGGGGCGAGCCAGGCGGCCCCCAGGGCCAGAGTGAAGAACCATAACAGCGAAGCACTGGCCGCCCCCACGACGTAAGCGCCAGGGACGCTTTGCTGGGCGCCGAGGGAGCCGATCAGCAACACGGTGTCCAGATACACGTGTGGGTTGAGCAGTGTCACCGCCAATGCGCTGAGCAGTACCGCCCGCAGTGAGCGCACGGCTTGTTTGCCGCCTTCCTGCAGGCTCTGTTTCGAACAGGCCCGGCGCAACGCCAGACTGCCGTACCAGAGCAGGAACGCCGCGCCGCCCCAACGGGCGATCGACAGCAGCAGCGGGCTCTGGGCCAGCAGCGTCGCCAGCCCGAAGACCCCGGCCATCACCAGCAAGGCATCGCAGGTGACGCACAGGGCGGCCACCGGCAAATGGTATTCGCGACGCAGGCTCTGGGCCAGGACAAAAGCATTCTGGGCACCGATGGCCATGATCAGGCCGAGGGCCACCAACAAGCCGTTCACATAGCTTTGCCACATCATTACTTCTCCGCGAGGTGTTGAATGCTGGTCATTCTCCGGTGCGACGCGGTATAAGAAAAACAAATCCTACTGATTGCTCATTAGAGGAACTGATGTTCGATTACAAATTGCTTTCCGCTCTGGCGGCGGTGGTCGAGCAAGCCGGTTTCGAGCGGGCCGCCCAAGTACTTGGTTTGTCGCAATCGGCCATTTCCCAGCGCATCAAGTTGCTGGAGGCGCGGGTCGGGCAGCCGGTACTGATACGCGCCACGCCGCCGGCGCCTACCGAGATCGGTCGGCGTTTGCTCAACCATGTGCAGCAAGTGCGTCTGCTGGAGCGCGACTTGCAAAGCCAGGTCCCGGCGCTGGATGAAGAGGGAGTGCCCGAGCGCTTGCGCATCGCCTTGAACGCCGACAGCCTGGCGACCTGGTGGGCGGCCGCGGTGGGTGATTTTTGTGCCGAGCATCATTTGCTGATGGATCTGGTGGTCGAGGACCAGACCGTCGGCCTCAAGCGCATGCGCGCCGGTGAAGTGGCGGCGTGTGTCTGCGCCAGTGAGCGTCCGGTGGCTGGTGCCCGTAGCGTATTGCTCGGGGCCATGCGCTACCGGGCCCTGGCCAGCCCGGCGTTCATCGCCCGGCATTTCCCCAACGGTGTGCGCGCCGATCAATTGGCCCGTACCCCGGCGCTGGTGTTCGGCCCGGACGACTTTCTCCAGCATCGCTACCTGGCCTCCCTGGGGGTGGAAGGTGGTTTCGAGCACCATCTTTGCCCGTCGTCGGAAGGCTTCATTCGTCTTGCCGAGGTCGGGCTTGGCTGGGGGCTGGTGCCTGAGCTGCAGGTGCGTGAACAACTGGCTCGGGGCGAGTTGGTGGAATTGTTCGCAGATAAACCGATCGATGTGCCGTTGTACTGGCATCATTGGCGCAATGGAGGGCAGTTGCTCGGTTCATTGACCGATCGATTGATCCGCACCTGCGGCCAGTCGCTGGTGCCTTGGAGGCCGCGTTAAGCGTCAAGCCGCTTGCGGCGTTGAGATTAACCTGCAACGGGGGCTCGCAGCCCGTCGCTGCACTTGTTGGGAGTATTCATGAAGATTCTGGTCACCGGCGCAAGCGGCTTCATTGGTGGACGCTTCGCGCGTTTCGCCCTGGAGCAGGGCCTGGATGTACGGGTCAACGGACGCCGGGCCGAGAGTGTGGACCACCTGGTGCGTCGCGGCGCGCAGTTCGTACCCGGGGACTTGAGCGATCCACTGCTGGCTCGCGACCTCTGCCTGGATGTCGAGGCCGTGGTGCATTGCGCTGGTGCGGTGGGGCTGTGGGGGCGCTATCAGGATTTTCACCTGGGCAATGTCCAGCTCACCGAGAATATCGTCGAGGCATGTCTCAAGCAGAAGGTCCGGCGCCTGGTCCACTTGTCGTCGCCGTCGATCTATTTTGATGGCCATGATCACCTTGGGTTGACCGAAGACCAGGTGCCCAAACGCTTTAGACATCCTTACGCGACAACCAAGTACCTGGCCGAGCAGAAGGTCTTCGGTGCCCAGGAGTTTGGCCTCGAAGTGCTGGCCCTGCGGCCGCGCTTCGTGACCGGGGCCGGTGACATGAGCATTTTCCCACGGCTGTTGAAAATGCAGCGCAAGGGGCGGTTGGCCATTGTCGGCAACGGTTTGAACAAGGTGGACTTCACCAGCGTGCAGAACCTCAACGAAGCCTTGCTCAGCAGTCTGCTGGTGACCGGCTCGGCCCTGGGCAAGGCCTATAACATCAGCAACGGGGCGCCGGTTCCGCTGTGGGATGTGGTCAATTATGTGATGCGCCGGATGGACGTTCCGCAAGTGCGGCGTTACCGTTCCTACGGATTGGCCTACAGCGTCGCCGCCTTGAACGAAGGCATATGCAAGCTATGGCCGGGCCGTCCCGAACCGACGTTATCGCGCCTGGGCATGCAGGTCATGAACAAGCATTTTACCCTGGACATCGGCCGGGCCCGGCATTATCTCGATTACGATCCGCAGGTCAGCCTGTGGACGGCTCTCGATGAGTTCTGCAGTTGGTGGAAAGGCCGCTGATCGGCCCATCATGAACCGAGTGCCGGGTTCGGGGTCAATCGGTGCGGCGGGCGAGGGGGTTATACTCGCCGCATCATGCCATTACCGGTTTCCCAAAGGTTGAACCCATGCCCATGCGTAACGATGCCAACGACGACTTCGATGATGTACCGAGCCTGCGGATGCGGGCCGACATTCCCGATGACGAGGACTTTTTGTCCAACCGCCCGCCCCACGTACAAGCGCGTACGGCGCCCGTTGCGGCCGCCAGGGTCAAGGGGCCCAGCACCGGACCGCTGTGGGCACTGGTCGGCGCATTGTTGTGTGCGCTCGGCTTCCTGGCGTGGTGGAGTTTCCAGCAGATTTCCCTGATGGAACAGCAGTTGGTGGCCACCCAGGAAAGCTTCGCCCGGATCAGTGAGGACGCGGCGGGGCGCTTGCAGGACATTTCCGGCAAGGTGGTTGCCGGCCAGTCCAATGTCATGAGCGACAGCGAAGCCTTGAAATTGCAGGTCAAGCAACTGGACAGCAAGCTGCAGGAGCAGGCCCGGCTGTTCGAGAGCAAACTGCAGGAGCAATACCGGCAGTTGCAAGGCGCGTTCGGTCCGTCCGCTGACCTGGACAAGGAACTGGCCCAACTGATTGCACAGGGCACTGAACAGCAGAACATCAACACGCAGCTGCAAGCCACCAACAAAGAGCTCCAGACCCAGCTCAAGGCGCTGGCGGCTGAAGTCACCACTCTTAAAAACCAAGGAGAGGGCGGCGCCCTGGATGCTCAGCTCAAGAGCATCGGTGCCGATATCACCGCGTTGAAAAGGGCCACCTCCAACTCCGCCATCGATCGCCTGGAGCAGGACATCATCGTGCTCAAGAGTCAGCAGGACAAAGGCGGCAGTACCGCCGAGTTCGACGCCTTCCGCGGCCAGGTCACCCGCAATATCAACACCCTGCAGGCGCAGATTCAGCATTTGCAGCAACAACTCAGCGCCCGGGGCCAATAGTTCCTTTGTGGGGGCGAGCCTGCTCTCGATAGTGGTCTGTCTACAGGTAGTGACTGGCAGGACGCCATCGCGAGCGGGCTCGCGAAGGCGTCCTGCCAGACAACCCCTAATTCCCTGAATACTTCTACATCGCCTCCACGCCGTCTACGCTTTTGAAACATCAAAACGAACGGGGGCGCGCGCATGGGGTTTCTTCGCAGGACGACCGGGTTGGTCGCAATGCTATTGCTGGGGCTGGCATCGGCACACGCTGCGACAGCAGATGATGGCCAGGCAGCCAAGGCTCTGCTGGAAAAGGCCTTGGCCTATTACCGCGACAATGGCGACAAGGCGTTTGCCGCCTTCAGTCGCCAAGGGGAATTCGTCGATCAGGATCGCTATGTGTTCGTGGTGGACACCCAAGGAGTGATGCTCGCCAGCGGCGGGCCATCGTCGGCGCTGATCGGGCGAGACGTTTCCGAAGTGCTGGGCCCGGATTTGCGCAAGGCCTTCAAAGACGCCCTGAAGACCCCCGAAGCCAGTGGCATTCAACAAGCCGAGTACCGTTGGCAAAACTGGGCGGACGGCAGGGTCGAGCGCAAGCATGTGTATTTCCAACGGGTCGGCGAGCGGATCCTGGCGGTCGGCTACTACCTGCCACGGGCTTCCGCCGAACAGGCCAGGGCGCTGCTGGACAAGGCTTCAAGCGACTTGCTGACGAACGAGAAGAGCACGTTGACGGCAATCAACTCCCTCAAGGGCGGCTACTTGCAGGATGACCTGTACGTGTTCATTGTCGACCTCGATACCCGTCGGTACGTCGCTCATGGCACCAATCTGCGGTTGATCAACACCGACTTTGCCAAGATCAAGGACCCCGATGGCAAGCCGGTGGGGGAACCGATCCTGGCCCTGATCGGCAAGCATAATGCGGGAGAGTATGAATATCGGTGGAAGAATCCGGTGACCGGCAAGGTCGAGGACAAGCACGCGTACCTGAAGAAGGTCGGGCATTTCCTGGTGGCGGTGGGGTATTACAGCCCTTGAGGCCCGCGTTTCTGTGTTAGGCGCATTTGCAAAGAAGCCCGCATCGCTGCGGGCTTCTTGTTTGGCTCAAGGCAATCAGCCCGCCACCAACACCCGGATCGCTTCCAACCGCAGCGCGGCCTTTTCCAGCATCGCCAGGCCTTGCTCGCGCTGTTGACGCAGGGCCACCAGCTCACTGTCGCGCACGGTCGGGTTGACTGCTTGCAGGGCAGTCAGGCGCGCCAGTTCCTCGTCGGTGTCGGCCGCCAGACGGTGCTGGGCCTGCGCCACGCGTTCGGCGTGACGTGGGGCGACCTTTTCTTCACCGGCATTGATGCGCGGGGTGAGCTGATCACGCTGGGCCTGGATGAACTTGTTGGCGCTGGCGCGGGGTACGCTTTCGAGCTGGTCGTTCAAGGTCTCGAACGAAACCCGGGCAGCCAGGTCGTTGCCATTGGCGTCCAGCAGACAACGCAAGGCGGCCGGCGGCAGGTAGCGGCCCAATTGCAACGAGCGTGGGGCAACCACCTCGCTCACATAGAGCAGTTCCAGCAACACGGTCCCAGGCTTGAGGGCCTTGTTCTTGATCAACGCCACGGCGGTGTTGCCCATGGAACCGGACAGCACCAAGTCCATGCCGCCTTGCACCATCGGGTGCTCCCAGGTGATGAATTGCATGTCTTCGCGAGACAGCGCCTGGTTGCGATCGTAGGTGATGGTCACGCCTTCGTCGTCGCCCAGCGGGAAGCTGGCGTCGAGCATTTTTTCGCTCGGCTTGAGAATCAGCGCGTTGTCCGAATGGTCCTCGCTGTCGATGCCGAACGCATCGAACAGGGTTTCCATGTAGATCGGCAGGGCGAACTGATCGTCCTGTTCGAGAATGGCCTCCACCAGTGCATCGCCTTCGCCGGCGCCACCGGAGTTGAGTTCCAGCAGGCGGTCGCGACCGGTGTGCAACTCGGCTTCCAGACGCTCGCGCTCGGCACGGGCTTCGTCGATCAGCGCCCGCCATTCGCCATCGTCGGCTTCTTCCAGCATCGGCAGCAGGCGCGGGCCGAACTGATGCTGCAAGGCGTTGCCGGTCGGACAGGTGTTGAGGAATGCGTTCAGGGCTTCGTGGTACCACTGGAACAGCCGCGCCTGGGGACTGGTTTCCAGGTAGGGCGCATGCAGCTCGATGGTGTGTTTCTGGCCGATCCGGTCCAGGCGACCGATACGTTGTTCCAGCAGGTCCGGGTGCGCCGGCAAATCGAACAGCACCAGGTGGTGGGCGAACTGGAAGTTGCGGCCTTCGCTGCCGATTTCCGAGCAGATCAGCACCTGGGCGCCGAACTCTTCATCGGCGAAATAAGCGGCAGCGCGGTCGCGCTCCAGGATGCTCATGCCTTCGTGGAACACCGTGGCCGGAATGCCGGAACGCACGCGCAGGGCGTCTTCCAGGTCCATGGCGGTTTCGGCGTGGGCACAGATCACCAGCACTTTGGTGCGCTTGAGCATTTTCAGGGTGTCGATCAGCCACTCGACACGCGGGTCGAAACGCCACCAGCGCTCTTCGTCACTGGCGTCCGGCTGGGCCTGGAAACTGACCTCGGGGTACAGTTCGGCGTGATCGCCCAAAGGCAATTCCAGGTATTGGTCCGGGCATGGCAGCGGATAGGCGTGCAGCTTGCGTTCCGGGAAACCTTGCACCGCGGCGCGGGTGTTGCGGAACAGCACACGGCCGGTGCCGTGTCGGTCCAGCAGTTCGCGTACGAGGCGGGCACTGGCTTCGACATCGCCGTCATTGACGGCGGTCAGCAAGGCTTCGCCTTCGTTGCCCAGGAAGCCGTGGATGGTCTGGTGGGCTTCGGGCGACAGGCGGCCCTTGTCCAGCAATTCCTGCACGGCCTCGGCCACCGGGCGATAGTTCTCGCTTTCGGCGCGGAAGGCCTTGAGGTCATGGAAACGGTTCGGATCCAGCAGCCGCAGACGGGCGAAATGGCTGTCCTGGCCCAGTTGCTCCGGCGTCGCGGTCAGCAGCAACACGCCCGGGATCGTCTCGGCCAGCTGTTCGACCAGCGCGTATTGCGGGCTGACCTGATCCTCATGCCATACCAGGTGATGGGCTTCATCGACCACCATCAGGTCCCAGCCGGCGGCGAACAGCGCGTCCTGGGCCTTTTCGTCCTCGACCAGCCACTCCAGGGCCACGAGGGCCAGCTGAGTGTCTTCGAACGGGTTGCTCGCATCGCTCTCGATGAAACGTTCTTCATCGAACAGCGCGACCTGCAAGTTGAAACGCCGACGCATTTCCACCAGCCACTGGTGCTGGAGGTTTTCCGGCACCAGGATCAGTACACGGCTGGCGCGCCCGGACAACAGTTGGCGGTGAATGACCAGGCCGGCCTCGATGGTCTTGCCCAGGCCCACTTCGTCTGCCAGCAGCACGCGCGGAGCAATCCGGTCGGCCACTTCACGGGCAATGTGCAACTGGTGGGCGATTGGCTGGGCCCGGACGCCCCCCAGGCCCCAGAGCGGGGACTGCAATTGGCGACTGGTGTGCTCAAGGGTGTAGTAGCGCAGGGAGAACCAGGCCAGCGGGTCGATCTGGCCGGCGAACAGGCGGTCGCTGGCCAGGCGGAACTGGATGAAGTTCGACAGCTGTGTTTCCGGCAGGGTCACGACTTCGTTCTGCCCGTTGAGACCGTGGTAGACCAGCAATCCATCGACGTCGTCGACTTCCCGGACGGTCATTTTCCAGCCTTCGAAATGAGTGATCACATCGCCGGGCGAGAACCGTACACGGGTGAGGGGCGCATTCCGTAGCGCGTACTGGCGGGTGTCGCCAGTGGCCGGATAGAGCACGGTCAACAAGCGACCGTCCTGTGCCAGGACGGTGCCTAAACCCAGCTCCGCTTCGCTGTCACTGATCCAGCGTTGCCCCGGTTGATACTGCTGCGCCATGCTGCCTGACTCCCGCCTTGAAAAAGCCGGCTATCTTAACGGATTGATCCCCCAGACCAAAGGAAATACGCACGCACCGACCGGGGTATCGACAGGTTCCGGCCAACCGGTTCCATGGAACTTAATCCGGCTTGGTGATCAAACAAGCTTGTGTCTGTTTTGTATTAATGCCAACCGGGTCACAAGTTTCAGACCGGCGGTTCAAGCTGCCTGCCTTGCAGCCGACAACCTGAAGACAGGAGATTGTTATGTTGCCACCCACGCTCCCCTTGAGCGCCGTACCGATTACCGCTCAACAGGATCCGATCCGTCAGCGACCGGATATTCCGCCCGTGGTCCCGGTACAGCAAAGCTCCAGCGAAACGACCATCGATCTGCAAAAGCGCGATCCGGAAGAAGCCGCGCTGTTGTTGCGCGAGGAGCAGCGTCGCCAGCAAGAGCGCGACAGGCGTCGACGCGAAGCCGATGAAGACCCCGAAGAACACCTGGCGGTACCTGGCACCGAACTGAATGCCGATAAAACCGTGCCCGTGGTGCCACTGGTGGAAGGCGAGACACGTCAGGGGCTATGGGTCGATATCCAGATCTGATTTCGGTTTTGCGACGAAGGCAGACTGGTCAACGCGGCCCAGACCCAGCATCATGGATGCATTCGCAATCCACTGCATGATTCCGGACGCCATGAGCCAAGACGACAAGCTGATCGACCTCAGCGCCGAACGCGCCAAGCGCGTTCACGACCTCAACGAAAAACGCCTCAATGAAGTTCGCCAGGCTTTCGAGCAGGCCATGCCTCTGGGCAAGCCCGCAAAGAAATCCAAGAACAAGCCGAAAAAGCGCTGACTCTCTCCGTTCCATTGACACAGATCAGTTATTTCCCTGCCTTTTCGCTCAACTGCGAGCGTTATTGACCCCGGTCAATTCTCATCCAGGCCTGATTGGTTAACTTGAACCCATCGCAACAGGGGCAAGACCAGGAGGCCCGTCATGTTTCTAGATAATGTGGTGTTTGCCGGGATACTGACGGTCGGCCTCATGTTCGTATTCTTCGCCGTATTTGGATTATTCATCTGGAAAGACGCACATAAGCGCAGAAAGCCATAGACCTTTCCAGCTGCAACGAGCACGCAAGGCATTTTGGGCGACTTCGGTCGCCCTTTTTTTTGCAGTTTTTCTGCTTCGACACGAAACCACTGTGGTAGCGAGCCTGCTCGCTCCCACAGCAGGAAAGTCTTGAGTATAAAAAAAGGTGCGACCCGCCAGGATCGCACCTTTTTCGTGAGCGGCTGGAATCAGCTGACGATGGCTTTGGACGCCAGCCAGAACAACGCGGCCGACAGGCCCACCGTTGCCGGCAGGGTCAGCACCCAGGCCAGCAGGATGTTGCGTACCGTGCCGCCTTGCAGGCCGCTCTTGTTCGCGACCATGGTGCCGGCCACGCCGGAGGACAGCACGTGGGTGGTGGACACCGGCAGGCTGAAGATATTCGCCATGCCGATCATGCAGGCGGTGGTGATCTGCGCCGACATGCCCTGGGCGTAGGTCATGCCTTGCTTGCCGATCTTCTCGCCAATGGTGAGCACCACACGTTTCCAGCCAACCATGGTACCCAGGCCAAGGGCCAGGGCGACGGCCAGGATCACCCAGAACGGAGCGTATTCGGTGGTGGCGGTCAGGTCCTTGCGCAGTTTGTTCAGGTCGTCCTTCTCACGCGCGGCCAGGCCAGGGAGCTTGCCCACTTTCTTCGCCGTATCGTCCAGGCAGAGCAGGTAGCGACGCACCTCGATGCGCTTTTCCGACGGCAGCGAGTGATAGTCCGCCACGCCCTTCAGGGTATCGAGCAGCGCATTGATGGTCGGTTCGGTCTGCTGCGGATTGCAGCGGAATTTTTCGGGCAGATCGCCGTTCACGCTCTTGCCCAGCGCGAGGTATTCGCCCAGGGATTCGTTGTTGCGCTGGTAGAACTGGCTCAGGTGCAGCGTTGCGTCGCGGGTGCGTTCGATCTGGTAGGTGGTGCTGTTCAGATCAAGGACGAACTGCGCTGGGACGATACCGATCAGCACCAGCATGATCAGGCCGATACCTTTCTGACCGTCGTTGGAGCCGTGTACGAAGCTGACGGCCATGGCCGAAATCACCAGCACCAGGCGGTTCCAGAATGGTGGATGTTTCTTGTCGTCGATCTTGCGGCGCTGTTCCGGCGTCTTGTGCATCTTGGACAGCGGACGCCACCATTTCAGGCCGATCAGCACCAGGGCGGCAATCAGGAAGCCAGCCATGGGCGAGAACACCAGGGAAGCGCCGATATCGATCGCTTTCTGCCAGTTCACGCCGTCGGCCAGCGCAATATCGTTGATCAGCGCGTTGGCCAGGCCGACGCCGAGGATGGATCCGATCAACGTGTGGGAGCTGGATGCCGGGATACCGAAGTACCAGGTGCCCAGGTTCCAGGTAATGGCCGCTGCAAGCAGTGAGAACACCATGGCCAGGCCGTGGCCGGTGTTCACATTGATCAGCAGTTCCACCGGCAGCAAGTGCACGATGGCATAAGCCACGCCCACGCCACCCAGCAGCACGCCGAGGAAATTGAATACACCGGAAAAGAACACCGCCAGGTGAGGCGGCATGGCTTTGGTGTAGATAACAGTGGCAACCGCGTTAGCGGTGTCATGAAAGCCGTTGATGAACTCGAAGGCGAGGACAAAAGCCAGGGCGAGCAAGAGGCTCACAAGCACCCAAGCATCCAGTCCGCTGAATAAATCGATCATGAAGGTTTTCTGACCCGGTCGTAAGGGGGCGCGATTATGCCAGAAAACCTCGTAAATCGATGCACTCCCTGCTCATCGGTAGCATTCTTCTGCGAAATAATTTGTAGGAAAGCTTTTCGGGCAAGGTGTTCGGTGGTGGGCGCAACCCCTTGATTCGGGGATGAAAAGCAAGCCGGGCAGGGCGATTCTCGCCGCTTGAGTGAGGTACCAAGGGCCGTGTGAAATATCTGAAAGGCGGATCGCTGGTCGGCGATCCTCCTCCATGGCATGAGACGGCGGCCCGCTCTTGATGGGCTACCGGTATCGGTATCCAGCCCGGGTATTGGCCAGACACTGTTGCTCAGGAACATCAGGCCAGGCGTGTCATCGCTCTTCGGCCCGGAGTTCTTTTTCCATTTTCTGCAGTTCCTGGGTAAAGGCCTGATCCTGAACAGTGGCGCGTTTACGCCAGGGTTTGCGTTCCGGTTCAGGTTGGGCGGCGTAGGTGGTGATTTCCCCGCCGTAAACTTCCTTGTAACGTTGTTCCTGGCGCTCAAGTTCCGCGCGCAGTTCGTCTTTCGTCACAGTATTACCTAATAAAGTGAAATGAATCTGGTGATACGCACTGCATAAGATATGCAGACGGCCACGGCACCAGAGCTGACAGCTGACGTAGCATCAGGGCTTCGTGTTGTTGCCGACACAGGGGAAGCAGCCTTGAAGGTGCTTCGGATACCTGTTCCGGTACCCGCAATCCATATGCCTTGGTACCCCTCGGGCGGTAGCGGTCGATTGCCGTACCGTCCTGAAGTGCATTATAGCGACCCGCTCGAAGAACACTATCGGGAAAATTGAATTGATCGTTATTGTGTGAACCAATGTTTGTATATGTAAGTTATGGCAATTAGATTGCAAACGATTGCAACGGCTGACGATATCCTGACGCCATTGAAGACGACAAGTTCAACATTTGGCCTGCACTAGTCCCGAATAGAATCCTTTACTCATATGAGAGTTTTATCCCGGCCTGGATAGACGAAGCATGGCCGACGCATGCCAATTGCGATTATCGCCCGTGGGTTCGATAATCGAACGGTCTTGCCCGCTCGAGCCTTGTCTGCCTGCCGGGCAGGCGTATGTAATAGTTGCCATTTCCGGGGAAGCACAGATATGAACGACCAATTGCGCAGCGCCTTCTCTTCGGTCGCGCCACCGATCGTCGCCTCGCCGGCCAAACGGATCCAGGCCCTGACCGGTGATCCGGACTTCATGACGTCCCTGGCCCGTGGTCTGGCTGTAGTCCACGCCTTCCAGGAGCGCAAGCGGCACCTGACCATCGCGCAGATCAGCCATCGCACCGAGATTCCCCGTGCAGCTGTCCGGCGTTGCCTGCATACGTTGATCAAGCTTGGCTATGCCACGACCGATGGGCGCACCTACTCGTTGCTGCCTAAAGTGCTGACCCTCGGCCATGCCTACTTGTCATCGACGCCACTGGCCGTTTCCGCCCAGCCCTACCTGGACCGCATGAGCGAGCAGCTACACGAGGCCTGCAACATGGCGACACTCGAAGGCGACGATATCCTCTACATTGCCCGCTCGGCCACCACTCAGCGGTTGATCTCCGTGGATTTGTCCGTTGGCGGTCGGCTGCCTGCCTACTGCACTTCAATGGGCAGGATTCTCCTGGCCGCCCTGGATGACGCATCCTTGCGTGACTATCTCGACCATGCCGACTTGCAGGCCAAGACCAGTCGGACCCTGCACACACCCGAAGCCCTGCTTGAATGCCTGCAGCAGGTGCGGCAGCAGGGCTGGTGCATAGTCGACCAGGAACTGGAGCAAGGCCTGCGTTCGATTGCCGTGCCGGTCTACGACGCATCCGGCCAAGTGGTGGCGGCGCTGAATGTCAGTACCCATGCCGGTCGGGTTAGCCGTACAGAGCTGGAACAGCGTTTCCTGCCAGGCTTGTTGGCGGCCAGCCGCGACCTGAGTGCGCAGCTGTTCACTTAAGCCGTTCGATAAACGCACACAGTCGCCTCCGGCGAATTGACGGTATTTGTCTGGGCTCATTAATGTCGCGGCAGCGTCATCCGGCGCGGTCACCCGCTCTGCCGGTGAAGGGCGACCCGACACAATAATAATGAGAGACACGATGAATCAGCCCCAGATCTCCGTAGGCAACTGCCTCGATGTGCAATCCTTCATCAATGCCCAGCCGATCTCGCGCTACCAATGGCGGGTGGTGATTCTCTGTTTCCTGATTGTTTTCCTGGACGGTCTCGACACGGCCGCCATGGGGTTCATCGCCCCGGCCCTTTCCCAGGACTGGGGCATCGACCGCGCCAGTCTCGGCCCTGTGATGAGTGCAGCGCTGATCGGCATGGTGTTCGGCGCCCTGGGCTCCGGGCCGTTGGCTGACCGCTTCGGGCGAAAAGTGGTATTGGTGGGCGCGGTCGTGCTGTTCGGCGCCTTCAGCCTGGCGTCGGCCTACAGCACCAACGTGGACCAACTGTTGGTGCTGCGCTTCCTGACCGGCCTGGGCCTGGGGGCCGGGATGCCCAACGCCACCACCTTACTTTCTGAATACACCCCGGAACGCAAGAAATCGCTGCTGGTCACCAGCATGTTCTGTGGCTTCAACCTGGGCATGGCCGGCGGCGGGTTCATCTCGGCCAAGCTGATCCCGGCCTTCGGTTGGCACAGCCTTCTGCTCATCGGCGGAATCCTGCCGTTGATCCTCGCCGTGGTGTTGCTGTTCTGGCTGCCGGAATCTGCGCGTTACCTGCTGGTGCGCAATCGCGGCACCGATAAAGTACGCAAGGCCCTGGCGCCGATCGAGCCGGTCACCATCGCCCAGGCGGCGAGCTTCAGTGTGCCCGAGCAGAAAACCGTAAAGGCCCGCAATGTGCTGGCGGTGATTTTCTCCCGCACCTGTAGCGCCGGTACGCTGCTGCTCTGGCTGACCTATTTCATGGGGTTGGTGATCGTTTACCTGCTGACCAGTTGGTTGCCGACCCTGATGCGCGACAGTGGCGCAAGCATGGAGCAGGCCGCCTTCATCGGAGCGTTGTTCCAATTTGGTGGGGTGTTGAGTGCGGTCGGCGTGGGTTGGGCGATGGATCGGTTCAATCCGCACAAGGTGATCGGACTTTTCTATTTGATGGCCGGGATATTTGCCTACGCGGTGGGGCAGAGCCTGGGCAACATCACCTTGCTGGCCACCCTGGTGCTGGTGGCCGGCATGTGCGTCAACGGCGCGCAATCGGCGATGCCTTCCCTGGCGGCGCGCTTCTACCCAACCCAGGGCAGGGCCACCGGCGTGTCGTGGATGCTCGGCATCGGTCGGTTCGGCGCAATCCTGGGGGCCTGGATGGGCGCAACCCTGTTGGGCCTGGGCTGGAATTTCGAGCAGGTGCTGACGGCCCTGGTCATCCCCGCGGCGCTGGCGACTGGCGCGGTGGTCATCAAGGGCATGGTCAGCCATGCGGATGCGACCTGAATCAAGAACTTGATTTTGTGGAAGCGGGCTTGCTCGCGAAGGCGGCGTGTCAGTCGCGTATGCATAACTGACCCACCGTTTTCGCGAGCAAGCCCGCTCCCACAGGATTTCGTTTCGTTGGGCTAATCGTTAGCCAAACAACAATCCGTTCGATAACCGAACACTCAGTCGATTATCGGATTGTTTGGCCTTTTTCCTCGACTTAATCTTCAGTCATTCAGGCGCTTGACCTCGCGCCTTTTTCTTCATGTCGGTCCACTGGAAAACGGAGCCTGCCCCCATGGCTGAAATCCTTTCGCTGCACGACGCGGTGAAGCAGTTCGTCAATGACGGTGACACCGTCGCGCTTGAAGGCTTCACCCACCTGATTCCGACGGCGGCGGGTCATGAAATCATTCGTCAGGGCAAGAAAGACCTGACGCTGGTGCGCATGACCCCTGACTTGATCTATGACCAGTTGATCGGCGCCGGCTGTGCTCGCAAGTTGATTTTTTCCTGGGGCGGTAACCCAGGGGTAGGGTCGCTGCACCGGCTGCGCGATGCCGTGGAAAAACAGTGGCCACATCCGATGGAAATCGAAGAGCACAGCCACGCCGACCTCGCCAATGCTTACGTCGCCGGGGCTTCCGGCCTGCCGTTCGCGGTATTGCGGGCCTACGCCGGTTCCGACTTGCCGAAGGTCAACCCGTTGATCAAAAGCGTGACCTGTCCCTTCACCGGAGAAGTCCTGGCCGCCGTGCCCTCCGTGCGCCCTGACATTACGGTGATCCATGCCCAGAAAGCCGACCGTAAGGGCAACGTGTTGCTCTGGGGCATTCTCGGTGTGCAGAAGGAAGCCGCCCTGGCCGCCAAGCGCTGCATCGTCACGGTGGAAGAAATCGTCGACGACCTCGATGCACCGATGAACGCCTGCGTACTGCCGACCTGGGCGTTGAGCGCCGTATGTCATGTGCCAGGCGGCGCTCACCCGTCCTACGCCCACGGCTACACCGAGCGTGACAACCGTTTCTATCAGGCGTGGGACCCCATCGCACGGGATCGTGGGACGTTTACCGCCTGGATCGACGAATTCATCCGTGGCACCCGGGATTTCAGTGAGTTCCAGTTCCGGCTGGCGGCCACTTCGGAGGCGAAGCAATGACGTATTCCACCAACGAAATGATGACTGTCGCGGCGGCCCGTCGCTTGAAGAACAACGCCGTGTGTTTCGTGGGCATCGGTCTGCCGTCGAAAGCGGCCAACCTGGCGCGACTGACCTCGTCGCCGGATGTGGTGCTGATCTACGAGTCCGGTCCGATCGGCGCCAAGCCGAGTGTCCTGCCGCTGTCTATCGGTGACGGTGAGCTGGCGGAAACCGCCGACACCGTCGTGCCGACCGGTGAGATTTTTCGCTATTGGTTGCAGGGCGGGCGCATCGACGTCGGTTTTCTCGGCGCAGCGCAAGTCGACCGTTTCGGCAACATCAACACCACGGTGGTGGGCGACTACTATCAACCGAAAGTCCGCCTGCCGGGTGCCGGTGGCGCGCCGGAAATCGCCGGGTCCGCCAAGAGCGTACTGATCATCCTCAAGCAGTCGGCGCGGTCATTTGTCGACAAGCTGGACTTCATCACGTCGGTCGGTCACGGCGAGGGAGGCGACTCGCGCAAACGGCTGGGTCTGCCGGGTGCCGGTCCCGTGGGCATCATCACCGACCTGTGCATCATGGAGCCGGAAGCCGGCACCCATGAATTCGTGGTCACATCGCTGCACCCTGGCGTGACCCGCGAGCAAGTCATTGCCGCCACCGGTTGGGCGATCCGTTTCGCCGATCAGGTGGACACCACCGTCGAACCGACCGAAGTGGAGCTGCGCGCCTTGCGCGACCTTGAAGCTCGCACTGCGGCGGCCCACGGCCAGGCACCGGGAGAAGCCTGATGCGCGACGTTTATATCTGTGACGCGATTCGAACCCCCATCGGCCGCTTTGGCGGCGGACTGTCCGCTGTGCGGGCCGATGACCTGGCGGCCGTCCCGATCAAGGCATTGATGGAACGTAACCCCTCGGTGGACTGGAACGCCGTTGACGAAGTGTTTCTCGGCTGCGCCAACCAGGCCGGCGAAGACAACCGCAACGTGGCGCGCATGGCACTGCTGCTGGCGGGCCTGCCGGAAAGCATTCCCGGCGTGACCCTCAACCGTCTCTGCGCCTCGGGCATGGATGCTATCGGCACGGCGTTCCGGGCCATCGCCAGCGGTGAGATGGACCTGGCGATTGCCGGCGGCGTGGAATCGATGTCTCGTGCGCCCTTCGTAATGGGCAAGGCCGATGCGGCGTTCTCGCGCAACATGAAGCTGGAAGACACCACCATAGGCTGGCGTTTCATCAATCCGTTGATGAAGGCCCAGTACGGTGTGGACGCGATGCCCCAGACCGCCGATAACGTCGCTGACGATTACGCAGTGTCCCGCGCCGACCAGGATGCATTCGCCCTGCGCAGTCAGCAGCGCACGGCGGCGGCCCAGGCAGCGGGATTTTTCGCCGAGGAAATCGTCCCGGTGCGCATCGCCCACAAGAAAGGCGAAACCGTGATCGAGCAGGACGAGCATCCTCGTGCCGACACCACGCTGGAAGCGCTGAGCAAGCTCAAGCCGGTCAACGGCCCGGACAAGACCGTCACAGCAGGCAACGCCTCGGGGGTGAATGATGGCGCGGCGGCGCTGATCCTGGCGTCGGCCGAAGCGGTGCAAAAACATGGCCTGACAGCTCGCGGCAGAGTCCTGGGCATGGCCAGCGCTGGCGTGGCGCCGCGGGTGATGGGCATCGGCCCGGTGCCCGCGGTGCGCAAATTGACCGAACGCCTGGGCTTGGCGGTCGCCGACTTCGACGTGATCGAGCTCAACGAAGCCTTTGCCAGCCAGGGCCTGGCGGTGTTGCGTGAACTGGGGCTGGCGGACGATGCGCCGCAGGTCAATCCGAACGGCGGCGCCATCGCCCTGGGCCATCCGCTGGGCATGAGTGGGGCGCGGCTGGTGCTGACCGCCTTGCATCATCTGGAAAAGACCGGCGGCAGGAAAGGGCTGGCGACCATGTGCGTCGGTGTAGGCCAGGGCCTGGCATTGGCAATCGAACGCGTCTGACACGTCGTTCTACTAATAAGAAATCGAGGAATGCTTCATGACTGACAAGCCTGGTTATCGTCGCCCTCAAGCGGGCACCCAGCCGGAGTATCTGCATCCGCCGTACCAGTCCACCAACCTGCGCTCGCCGTCCAAGCCGTTGGTGCACCTGCCTCACTCGCTATCGGAAATCACCGGCCCGACTGTAGGCGCCGACCGCCTGCACGAGAAAGACAACGACCTGACCGCCCAGCATGCCGGCGAGCCTTTGGGGGAGCGGATCATCATTCACGGGCGCGTGCTGGACGAGAACGGCCATCCCGTGCCGGGCATTCTGGTGGAGATCTGGCAGGCCAATGCCGCCGGTCGCTACCATCATGACCGCGACAAGCATGACGCACCGCTGGACCCGAACTTCACCGGCACCGGCCGCACCGTCACCGATGCCGATGGCTGGTATCAGTTCCAGACCATCAAGCCCGGCGCTTACCCGTGGGGCAACCATCACAATGCCTGGCGCCCGGCGCATATCCATTTCTCGTTATTCGGGCCGAGTATTCTGACGCGCCTGGTGACGCAGATGTATTTTCCTGGCGACCCGTTGCTGGCCTACGATCCGATCTATAACTGCGTGCCGGACACGAGCGCCAAGGAGCGCTTGATCGCTCGCTTCGACCTGGAAAAAACCGTTCCCCACTACGCCCTCGGTTATCGCTGGGACATCGTCTTGCGCGGCCGCGAAGCCACGCCGATGGAGAAATAAGATGACGCTTACCGCCACTACCTCCCACACCGTCGGCCCTTACTACCACATCGGCCTGACCTGGCTGAATCGCGAAGACATGACCGCGGCCCAGACCCTCGGTCAGCGCGTGACAATCACCGGGCAGGTCATTGACGGCAACGGCGAGTTCGTCAACGACGCCATGCTGGAAGTCTGGCAAGCCAATGCCGCCGGTAAGTATGCCCATCCGGAAGATGACCAGGACAAACCCCTGGACCCGCACTTCGAAGGCTTCGGTCGGGTGCCGGTGGACGCCGAAGGGCGTTTTCGTTTCACCACCATCAAGCCCGGTACCGTGCCAGGGCTGGGCGGGACGACCCAGGCACCGCACCTGGTGGTGCTGGTGTTCGCCCGTGGCCTGGTCAAGCATCTGCTGACACGCATCTATTTCGATGGCGAGCAGGCCAACGAGAGCGATCCGCTGCTGGCCTGCGTGCCGGAAGAACGCCGCGCGACTATCGTGACCAAGCCCGATGCATCGGGTGTGTACCAATGGAATGTGGTGTTGCAGGGGACAGATGCCGAAACGGTGTTCTTCGATTACTGAGTCGATGCTGAGATTGCATCGCGGGCAAGCCTTGCTCCCACAGAGAGAGGGGGCGTTCAATCCCAAGTGGAGGTTGGAACCCTGTGGGAGCAAGGCTTGTCCGCGATGGGGCCAGCACAGGCAACGCCTGTTTGTGGAACGGGACTGTTACAGGGTGTGTCTAGACCTTGTCAGTCCCTAACGAGTGAATAATCCATGACCACCCTAACCACTCACTACACCGGCGAAGAACGCAGCAAGCGCATCTTCGCCATTGTCGGTGCCTCATCCGGCAACCTGGTCGAATGGTTCGACTTCTACGTCTATGCGTTCTGCGCGATCTATTTCGCTCCGGCGTTCTTCCCGTCCGACAACCCTACGGTGCAACTGGTCAACACCGCCGGTGTGTTCGCCGCCGGGTTTCTGATGCGCCCCATTGGCGGGTGGATCTTCGGGCGGGTGGCGGACCGTCACGGGCGCAAGAATTCGATGATGATCTCGGTGCTGATGATGTGCTTCGGCTCATTGCTCATCGCCTGTCTGCCCACTTATAAGGACATTGGCGTCTGGGCCCCGGTGCTGCTGTTGTTCGCCCGCTTGTTGCAAGGCTTGTCGGTGGGTGGCGAGTACGGCACCACCGCCACTTACATGAGCGAAGTCGCCCTCAAGGGCCAGCGCGGTTTCTTTGCCTCGTTCCAGTACGTGACGCTGATCGGCGGCCAGTTGCTGGCGGTGTCGCTGGTGGTGATCCTGCAGCAGTTTCTCAACGAAGATGAACTGCGCGCCTACGGCTGGCGGATCCCGTTCGTGGTCGGGGCCGTGGCGGCGTTGATCTCGTTGTTCCTGCGTCGCTCCCTTAAGGAAACCAGCAGCAAGGAGATGCGCGAGAACAAGGACGCCGGCAGCATCGCCGCGTTGTTTCGCCACCACAAGGCAGCCTTCATCACCGTGCTGGGTTACACCGCCGGTGGTTCGCTGATTTTCTACACCTTCACCACCTACATGCAGAAATACCTGGTGAACACCGCCGGCCTGCACGCCAAGACCGCCAGTTACATCATGACCGGCGCGCTGTTCCTTTATATGTGCATGCAGCCGTTGTTCGGCATGCTCGCCGACCGGATCGGCCGACGTAATTCCATGCTCTGGTTCGGTGCCCTGGGGGCGTTGTGCACGGTGCCGATCCTGCTGACCCTCAAAAGCATCAGCAGCCCATTCCTGGCTTTCATCCTGATCACCCTGGCATTGGCGATCGTCAGCTTCTACACCTCCATCAGCGGTTTGGTAAAAGCCGAGATGTTTCCACCCGAAGTGCGGGCGCTGGGGGTAGGGTTGGCTTACGCGGTGGCGAACGCGGTGTTCGGTGGTTCGGCCGAGTACGTCGCCCTGAGCCTGAAAGCCCAAGGCATGGAAAACGCATTCTACTGGTATGTCACGGTGATGATGGTCGTGGCGTTCCTGTTCAGCCTGCGCCTGCCGAAGCAACCGGCGTATTTGCATCACGACCTTTAAGTAAGCCACCAAGGACTGTTTATGAGCCAACGACCGGGCAATCAGTTGTTCGATGCCTACTTCACCGCCCGCGATATGCGCGAGGTGTTCTGTGATGCGGGGCGGGTGCAGGCCATGCTCGACGTCGAGGCGGCACTGGCCCGGGCAGAGGCGCGGGTCGGGCTGATTCCCGAGAGGGCGGTGGCGCCAATCGAGAAGGCCTGTCGTGCCCAGCTGTATGATTTTTCAGCGTTGGGCGAGGCGATTGCCAGCGCGGGCAATTCGGCGATTCCATTGGTCAAGGCGCTTGGCAAGCGCATTGCCAGCGAGAACGCCGAGGCTGAGCGTTATGTGCATCTGGGCGCTACCAGCCAGGACGTGATGGACAGCGGCCTGATCCTGCAACTGCGCCAGGCGCTGGAACTGATCGAAGGTGAGCTGAAACAACTGGCGATCACCCTGGCTCGACAGGCCGAGCGCTACGCCGCCACGCCGCTGGCCGGACGCACTTGGTTGCAGCATGCGACGCCAGTGACCCTCGGCATGAAAATCGCCGGGTGGCTGGGGGCGATCACTCGCGGTCGTCAGCGCTTGAGCGAACTCAAGCCGCGTTTGCTGGTGCTGCAATTCGGCGGCGCGTCCGGAACGCTCGCCGCGTTGGGTGAGCACGCGCTGCCCGTCGCCGAAGCCTTGGCCGCCGAGCTGCAACTGAACCTGCCGGAACAACCGTGGCACACCCAGCGTGATCGCTTGGTGGAGTTCGGCTCAATGCTGGGCTTGATCGCCGGCAGCCTGGGCAAACTGGGGCGCGACATCAGCCTGTTGATGCAGACCGAGGCCGCTGAAGTCTTCGAGCCGTCGGCGCCGGGCAAGGGTGGCTCATCGACCATGCCGCACAAGCGCAACCCGGTGGGCGCGGCGGTGCTGATCGCCGCGGCGACGCGGGTGCCTGGCCTGGTGTCGACGCTGTTCAGCGCCATGCCCCAGGAACACGAGCGCAGCCTGGGTCTGTGGCACGCGGAATGGGAAACCCTGCCGGAGATCTGCTGCCTGGTGTCCGGCGCCTTGCAACAGGCGCGGCTGCTGGTCGAAGGACTGGAAGTGGACGAGGCGCGTATGGCTCGAAATCTCGAACTGACCCAGGGGCTGGTGCTGGCCGAGGCGGTAAGCATCGTCCTGGCCCAGCGGGTCGGACGCGACACTGCCCATCATCTGCTGGAGCAGTGTTGCAAGCGCGCCGTCACCGAACAGCGGCATTTGCGCGCTGTGCTGGGGGACGAATCCCAGGTGACCGCGCAGGTGTCCGCCGCTGAGCTCGATCAATTACTCGACCCCGCTCATTACCTCGGCCAGGCCCGGACCTGGGTCGCCCGAGCGGTGGCCGAACACGTTGCCCTTAACGCCTGAAAGGAGATGGTTGTGGGATTCGTCAAACTCGCCGAGGGCGAACTGCATTACTCATTCGACGGGCCGCAAGACGCCCCGGTGCTGCTGCTCTCCAACTCGTTGGGCACCAACCTGCACATGTGGGACGAACAGGTCGCGGCGTTCGGCGAGCACTTTCGCGTGCTGCGTTTTGACACGCGTGGTCATGGCCGGTCATTGGTGACCGAAGGCCCGTACAGCATCGAGCAACTGGGCCGCGATGTGCTGGCGATGCTCGATGCCCTGAACCTCGATAAGGTGCATTTCTGCGGCTTGTCCATGGGGGGGCTGATCGGCCAGTGGCTGGGGATCAATGCCGGCGAACGGTTGAATAAGTTGGTGGTTTGCAACACGGCGGCCAAGATCGGTGACCCGTCGGTGTGGAACCCGCGCATCGAAACCGTGTTGCGCGATGGCAAGGAGGCGATGGTTGCGTTGCGCGATGCTTCGATTGCCCGTTGGTTTACGCCAGACTTCGCCGAGGCTCATCCAGAGAAGGCCAAAAAGATCACCGATATGCTCGCCGCCACCTCGCCCCAGGGCTATGCCGCCAACTGCGCGGCGGTACGCGATGCCGATTTTCGTGAGAAATTGTCGTCGATCCGTGTGCCGCTGCTGGTGATCGCGGGCACTGAAGACGCCGTGACACCGCCGGCGGGCGGGCACTTTATCCAGGAGCGGGTCAGCGGGGCGCAGTACGCCGAGTTCCGTGCCGCTCACCTTTCCAATGTCCAGGCCGGCGCTGCGTTCAGCGCTCGAGTACTGGATTTCCTGCTCGGCGCCTGAGGAGTTTTCTGTGGACGAGAAACAACGTTACGACGAAGGCATGCAAGTGCGCCGCGCGGTGCTGGGTGATGCCCATGTCGACCGCAGCCTCACGGCCTTGAACGAGTTCAACAGCGAGTTCCAGGAGATGATCACCCGCCACGCCTGGGGCGACATCTGGACCCGCCCGGGCCTGCCGCGCCACACCCGCAGTCTGATCACCATCGCCATGCTGATCGGCATGAACCGCAACGAAGAACTCAAGCTGCACCTGCGCGCCGCTGCCAACAACGGCGTGAGCCGCAGCGAGATCAAGGAAGTGATCATGCAGAGCGCCATCTACTGCGGCATCCCGGCGGCCAATGCGACCTTCCACCTGGCCGAGTCGGTGTGGGATGAGCTCGGGATCGAATCCCGAGCATAAGACTGTGCCAACCCACTGTGGGAGCGGGCTTGCTCGCGAAAGTGGTGGATCAGTCGGCGAGGATGCTGAATGTACCTGCGCCTTCGCGAGCAAGCCCGCTCCCACATTGGATTCGGGGTGTTCACAGAGGCTGCGACCACCCTGGGACCCTGTGGAAGCGGGCTTGTTCGCGAAAGCGGTAGGTCAGCTGGCGATGATGTTGGATGTATCGCCGCCATCGCGAGCAGGCTCGCTCCCACACTGGATTCGGAGTGTTCACAAAGGTTGCGACCACCTTGGGACCCTGTGGGAGCGGGCTTGCTCGCGAAAGCGGTAGTGCAGTCACCCGCGCTGCTGGTCCTATAACAAACTGATCGGGTAGCTGATGAAAATGCGGTTCTCATCGAACTCGTTGGTGCTGAAGTCCCGACGTAGTGACGAGTTACGCCATTTCACGTTGAGGTTCTTCAGCGCGCCGCTCTGCACGGTATAGGCCAGCTCACTTTCCCGACCCCATTCCTTGCCATCGTCCACCGTGGCGGTGTGCACGTTGTCGCCACTGATGTAGCGGTTCATCAGGGTCAGGCCCGGCACGCCGACGGCGGCGAAGTTGAAGTCGTGGCGCACCTGCCAGGACTTTTCCTTGGCGTTGTCGTAGCTGGAGTTGTAGCTGTCGTTGGCCAGGGTGCCGCCGCTGGTGCCGTTGACGCGCATCCAGGCATCGTCGCCACCGACTTTCTGCAGGCCGACGTAGAAGGTGTTGCCACCGTATTTGGCCGAGAGCATGGCGAAGGCGGTTTTGTTGTCCAGGTCGCCGGCCAGCGCGCTGCCGTTTTCCTTGCCGATGAAGTAGCCAAGGTTGGCGCCCAGGGTCCAGTCGCCCATGGGCTGGCTGTGGGTCAGATTGAAATATTGCTGTTGATAGATGTCGGACAGTTCCGCGTACCAGACGCCGACCTGGGTGCGTTTCTCGTTGAAGGCGTATTCGCCGCCGCCGAAGTTGAAGCGGTCGGAGGTGGCGGCCGGACGGCCGTTCATGAACATGTCTTCCATGCTCGCGTCGTTGCGCGGGCTGTTGCCGCGGAACTGACCGCCATACAGACTCAGGCCGCTGATTTCGGTGGAGGTGATCTGGCCGCCGCGGAAGGTCTGCGGCAGGGAGCGCCCATCGTCGGAACGCAGGATAGGCAGCACCGGCATCCACTCGCCGACCTTCAGTTCGGTCTTCGACACCTTGGCCTTCAGGGCGACGCCCAGGCGACCGAAGTCATCGGCCGGGCGGCCGTCATCGTGCACTGGCAGCAACTGAGTGCCGGCCGTGCCTTTACCACCGTCGAGCTTGACCGAGTACAGGCCCAGCACGTCCACCCCGAATCCTACCGTGCCCTGGGTGAAGCCGGACTTGGCGTCGAGGATGAAACTCTGGGTCCATTCCTCGGCCTTGCCCTGGGCATTGTTCGGGTTGGTGAAGTTGCGGTTGAAGTACGCGTTGCGCAAGTTCAGCGTGGCTTTTGCATCCTCGACAAAACCCGACTCCGCGGCCAGGACGGGCAGGGCGGAGCCGGCCAGGGTGACGGCAATGAGACTGGGAAATAAGTGCTGTGTAGGTTTCATGGACGTTTCTCTAATTGTTGTAGGCGAAGCAAGTCGTTGCCGCGACCTCAGGTCGCAGACAGAACGGTGGATAACAGAGGCGCTGATCGAGAATCAGCCGGGCGCGGCGGGGCGTAGGGGCATGGCGTCGAACCTGTTGTTATTGGTTTTGTGCGAGGGATGGTGAAGGGCGGCCTGGGATCGGTTCAATTGCCGTTTGCGGGTTTTGGGCGATTATCGAACGGCAAAAATAATTGATGGATGCCGTGTCCCTGTGGAAGCAAGCTCCCACACAACTCTGTAGTAACCCAAACAAAAAGCCCACCTTTCGGTGGGCTTCGTGTTTTCAGAACATCGAATCAGAATAATTTCATCTTCGGCGCTTCTTCTTTCACCGGCTCGTTCTTACCCGTCTCGGCATTCCAGCCACCACCCAGTGCCTTGTACAGATTGACCTCACTGGTCAACTGCGCAAGGCGGTCGGTGATCAGCGATTGCTGGGCGCTGAACAGCTGGCGCTGGGCGTCGAGGAAGGTCAGGTTGCTGTCGACACCGATTCGGTAGCGACGCTCGGCCAGGCGGTAGTAGTCCTGGTTGGAGGCAACGTAAGCCGTCTGGGCCTGCAACTGTTCGTTATAGGTCCGACGTGCGGCCAGGCCGTCGGAGACTTCCTGGAACGCCGTTTGAATGGCCTTCTCGTAGTTGGCAACGTTGATGTCTTTCTGGATCTTGGCGTAGTCCAGACTCGCCCGCAGACTGCCGGCGTTGAAGATCGGCAGGTTGATCTGCGGTGCGAAGGTCCAGGTGCCCGAGCCGCCCTTGAACAGGCCGGACAGGTCCGGGCTCAGCGTGCCGGCGTTGGCCGTCAGGCTGATACTCGGGAAGAACGCAGCCCGCGCGGCGCCGATGTTGGCGTTGGCGGCCAGCAGGTTGCGTTCGGCCTGGAGAATATCGGGACGACGTTGCAGCAGGTCCGACGGCAACCCGGCCGGTACTTCGCTGAGCAGATCATCGCTGAGCGGTTGCGTGTTCAGGTTCGCCGGCAGGCCGGTGCCCAGCAGCAGGGTCAAGCTGTTTTCGTCCTGGGCCACCTGGCGCGTATAGCGGGCCAGTTGAACGCGGGCGTTTTCCACCGCCGTGCGGGCCTGGCTCAGGTCGAGTGCCGAGGCAACGCCGACATCGGCGCTGCGGGTGGTCAGCTTGAGGCTTTGCTCGTAGGTCGCCAGGGTTTCCTGGGTCAACTTGAGCAGTTCCTTGTCGGCCTGCCAGGTCAAGTAGGCGTTGGCAACACTCGCCACCAGGCTGATCTGGGTGCTGCGCCGTGCTTCTTCGGTGGCGAAGTAGCTTTGCAGCGCTTGTTCGCTCAGGCTGCGGACCCGACCGAATAGGTCCAGCTCATAGGCGCTGATGCCCAGGGTGGCCGAGTAGGAACTGCTGATAGCCGCTTCGCCGGTCTGCGAGGCACGGGCCGGCAAGCGTTGGCGGCTGCCGGCACCGGTGGCCGAGACCGCCGGGAACAGGTCCGCCCGCTGGATGCGGTATTGAGCGGCGTAGGCGTCGATGTTCAGCGCCGCGACCCGCAGGTCGCGGTTGTTTTCCAGGGCCACCTGGATCAACTGCTGCAGCGCCGGATCATGGAAGAACTGTTTCCAACCTTGTTCCGCGGCAGCCTGGTTGGCCGCTTTGGCTGGCTCGTAGGCCGGCCCTTGCGGGTACTGCGCCGCGACCGGTGCTTCGGGCCGCTGATAATCGGGGATCAGCGAGCAACCGCTGAGCACGACGGCGGCGATGGTCAGGGAAAGTAGCGACTTGCTCATTGGCCAGCCTCTTTGGAAGTTTCAGGAGTGTCGTTGTGGTCGGCATTTTTGCGACGGCCTATCGACGACACGGACACGAAGAACAAGGGTACCCAGAAGATCGCCAGCACGGTGGCGGTGATCATACCGCCGATCACACCCGTACCGATGGCATGCTGGCTGCCCGAGCCGGCACCGGTGGAAATCGCCAACGGAACCACGCCGAGCACGAACGCCAGGGACGTCATGATGATGGGCCGCAGACGCATCCTGCAAGCTTCGATGGCTGCGTCCATGAGGCTGCGCCCCTGTTCGTGAAGTTCCTTGGCGAATTCCACGATGAGGATGGCGTTTTTCGCCGCCAGGCCAATGGTTGTCAGCAGGCCGACCTGGAAATACACGTCGTTGGACAAACCACGCAGGCTGGTCGCCAACAGAGCACCGATGATCCCCAGCGGCACTACCAGCATGACCGCGATCGGAATCGACCAGCTTTCATACAGCGCCGCCAGGCACAGGAACACCATCAGCAGCGACAACGCATACAGCGCGGGAGCCTGGGAGCCCGACAGACGTTCCTCGTAAGACAGCCCGGTCCAGGAAATACCGACACCGGCCGGCAGCTTCTTGGCGATGGCTTCGACTTCGGCCATGGCTTCACCGGTGGAGTAGCCCGGTGCCGGAGTACCGAGGATTTCCATCGCTTCCACACCGTTGTAGCGGGCCAGCTTCGGCGAGCCGTAGATCCATTCACCCTTGGCGAATGCACTGAACGGCACCATGGTTCCGGCGCTGTTGCGTACGTACCATTTCTGCAGGTCTTCGGGGCTCATGCGAGCGTTCGGCTGGCCCTGCACGTACACCTTCTTCACTCGACCGCGGTCGATGAAGTCGTTGACGTAGCTACTGCCCAGGGCAATCGACAGGGTGCTATTGATGTCCGAAATGGTCACGCCCAGGGCGCTGGCTTTTTCGTCATCGATTTCCAGTTGATATTGCGGCTCGTCGTTCAGACCGTTCGGACGAACCTGAGCCAGCACCTTGCTCTGGGCCGCCATGCCCAGGAACTGATTGCGTGCTTCCATCAACTTGTTGTGGCCGATGCCGGCGCGGTCCTGCAGGAACACGTCGAAACCGGTGGCGTTACCCAGCTCCATCACCGCCGGCGGGGCGAAGGCGAACACCATCGCGTCGCGGAAGGTGAAGAAGTGCTGCTGTGCACGGGCCGAGATCTTGAACACGGTGTTGTCGGCGTTCCGCTCCTCCCACGGCTTGAGCATGATGAACGCCATGCCCGAGCTCTGGCCACGGCCGGCGAAGTTGAAGCCGGTCACGGTGAACACCGAGGCCACGCCATCGCCTTCGCCGCCGTCCTTGCCCGGACGCAGCAGGAACTCACGCATCTTGTCCACCACCACCTGGGTGCGCTCGGCACTGGAGCCCGCCGGGGTTTGTACCTGGGCAAACAGCACGCCCTGGTCTTCTTCCGGCAGGAACGCCGTCGGGATGCGAGTGAACAGCCAGACCATGCCGACCACGATGATGATATAGGCCAGCAGGTAGGGTGCCTTGTGCCGGAGTATGTTACCCACGCCGCGTTCGTAGCTTCTGACGCCACGGTCGAAGGTGCGGTTGAACCAGCCGAAGAAGCCGCGTTTCGGCGTGCCATGTTCCCCTTTCGGAATCGCCTTGAGCATGGTGGCGCACAAGGCTGGAGTGAAGATCAGCGCTACCAGCACCGACAGGGCCATGGCCGAGACGATGGTGATGGAGAACTGTTTGTAGATCACCCCGGTGGAGCCGCCGAAGAACGCCATCGGCAACAGCACCGCCGAGAGCACCAGGGCAATACCCACCAGGGCACCCTGGATCTGGCCCATGGATTTCTTGGTGGCTTCCTTGGGTGACAGGCCTTCTTCGCTCATCACCCGCTCGACGTTTTCCACCACGACGATGGCGTCGTCCACCAGCAAGCCGATGGCGAGTACCATGCCGAACATGGTCAAGGTGTTGATGCTGAAACCGAATGCCGCAAGGATCCCGAAGGTGCCCAGCAATACCACCGGCACGGTCATCGTGGTGATGATGGTAGCGCGGAAGTTCTGCAGGAACAGGAACATCACCAGGAACACCAGCACGACCGCTTCGACCAGGGTTTCCACCACACCCTTGATCGATTCGCTCACCACCGGTGTGGTGTCATAGGGGAACACCACTTCCATGCCTGGCGGGAAGAACGGCTTGAGGTCGTCGACCGTCTTGCGCAGGGCCTTGGCCGTGTCGAGGGCATTGGCACCGGTGGCCAGTCGCACCGCCAGACCCGAGGCCGGAGCACCGTTGAACTGGGCGTTGATGCTGTAGTTCTCGCCACCCAGGGCTACGTCGGCGACGTCACCGACGCGCACCTGCGAGCCATCCGGGTTGACCTTGAGCAGGATCGCCTTGAACTGCTCGGCGGTCTGCAGGCGGGTCTTGCCGATGATGGTGGCGTTCAACTGCTGGCCCGGCACGGCGGGCAGGCCGCCGAGCTGGCCGGACGAGACCTGGACGTTCTGCGCGGAGATGGCGGCGCTCACGTCAGCCGGTGTCAGGCTGTAGTTGTTCAGCTTGGCCGGGTCGAGCCAGATCCGCATCGCATACTGGGCGCCGAAGACCTGGAAGTCACCGACACCAGAGGTGCGCGAGATCGGGTCCTGCATGTTCGACACGATGTAGTTGGAAAGGTCTTCCCGGGTCATGGTGCCGTCGCGCGACACCACGCCGATCACCATCAGGAAGTTCCTCACCGACTTGGTCACGCGGATACCTTGTTGCTGCACCTCTTGCGGCAGCAGCGGGGTCGCCAGGTTCAGCTTGTTCTGAACCTGGACCTGCGCGGTGTCGGAGTTGGTGCCCTGCTCGAAGGTCGCGGTAATGGTCATGCTGCCGTCGGAGTTACTTTCCGAGGAGACGTAGCGCAGGTTGTCGATACCGTTGAGCTGCTGTTCGATGACCTGCACCACCGTGTCCTGCACGGTCTGTGCGGACGCGCCCGGGTAGGTCACCTGGATCGCAATGGCCGGTGGCGCGATGCTCGGGTACTGGTTGATCGGCAACTTGAGGATCGATAGAGCCCCGACCAGCATGATCACCAGGGCGATCACCCAGGCGAAGATCGGACGGTCGATAAAGAATTTCGACATGGTTTACTCCCCTTTGCCGCCGGCTGCTTTATCAGCTGCCTGGGCGGGGGCCGGGTTCTTGGTGCCCACATTGGTGGCTTCGGTGGCCTTGACTTCCACCCCAGGCCGTACGTACTGCAACCCTTCGGTAATCACGCGATCGCCGGCCTTGAGCCCGTCTTCGATCAGCCATTGGTTGCCGACGGTGCGGCTGGCCTTGAGCTGGCGCAGTTCGACCTTGTTGTCCGCACCCACCACCAGTGCGGTCGGCATGCCCTTGAGGTCGCGGGTCACGCCTTGCTGTGGCGCGAGGATGGCCGCGCTGTTTACGCCCGCCTGCAATTGCGCGTGAACGAACATGCCCGGCAGCAGGGTGTGGTCCGGATTGGGGAACACGGCGCGCAAGGTGACGGAACCGGTGGTCTGGTCGACCGAAACCTCCGAGAACTCCAGCTTGCCCTCATGGGCGTACTGGCTGCCGTCTTCCAGGATCAGTTTGACCATGGCCGCATTGTCGCCGGCCTTCTGCAACCGGCCACTTTCCAGCTCGCGGCGCAGTTGCAGCAGTTCGACCGAGCTCTGGGTTACGTCGACATAGATCGGGTCCAGTTGCTGGATGGTTGCCATCGCTTCTGTCTGGCCGTTGCTGACCAGTGCGCCCTCGGTCACCGTGGAGCGGCCGATGCGGCCGGAAATCGGCGCATAGACCTTGGTGTAGCGCACGTTGATCTGGGCGGTTTGCAGGTTGGCTTCCGACTCGAGGCGGTTGGCCACTGCGGTGTCGTATTCCTGGCGGCTGACGGCTTGCTCATCCACCAATTGCTTGTAGCGATCGGCAATCGACTTGGTGGAGCGCAGGTTGGCCTCGGCGCTCTTGAGGGTGGCTTCGTACACGGCCGGGTCGATCTGGTACAGCTGCTGACCGGCCTTGACGTCGGCGCCTTCCTTGAACAGGCGCTTGAGGATGATGCCGTTGACCTGCGGGCGAACCTCCGCGACGCGGAATGCGCTGGTACGTCCCGGAAGTTCGGACGTCAGGGTAAAGGGCTGGGTCTTGAGAGTGACGACGCCGACCTGAGGAGGTGGTGCGGCAGGGGCCGCTTCTTCCTTTTTGCATCCGCTGAGCAGCGATGCCAGGGCGATGGCGGTAACCAGAGCGGTAACAGCTGGCTTGAATTGCATGGAAATCCTCGGGTCAGGCGCGCAACAGCGCACTCGAAAGGTGGAAGGTTAAAAAGGAGCATTATTCAATTAGTAGGTTGCTAAGAAATATACTTACGTACACGGTTGTTTGTAAACAGCCAAATTGCGTACCATCCGGTATTACAAAAGCCTGACAAAGGCCTTACAGACCGAAGGCGCACCGATGGGCGGTCGCGTCCCTTTCGCTCAGCTGACCTTTACATATTGCTGACGCATCCTGATTCGAGGTGTTTACTGCCATGGTCCGCCGTACCAAAGAGGAAGCCCTGGAGACTCGCAGCCAGATACTCGAAGCCGCCGAAAAGGCCTTTTTCGAGCGGGGCGTGGCGCGCACGACGCTGGCTGACATCGCGACGCTGGCCGGTGTGACGCGCGGGGCTATCTATTGGCATTTCAGCAACAAGGCGGATCTGCTCCAGGCCATGCTCGATACCCTGCACGAGCCGCTGGACGACTTGGCCCGGGCCAGTGAGAGCGAAGAGGAGCTTGATCCATTGGGCTGTACCCGCAAGCTGCTGGTGCAACTGTTCCACCAGGTTGCCGAGGATCCCAAGACGCGACGCATTAATGAGATTTTGTTCCATAAGTGTGAATTCACCGATGAAATGTGCGACCTTCGTCAACAGCGGCGCCAGGTCAGCCTCGATTGCAATGTGCGAATCGCCCTGTCATTGCGCAATGCGATGAATCGCGGCCAATTACCCGATGACCTGGATCCTGAAAGGGCGGCGGTGGCTATTCATGCCTACATCGACGGCATTCTGTACCAGTGGCTATTGGCTCCTGACAGCTTCGCTCTGGCCGAGGAGGCTGAGCGCTGGGTCGATATCGGGCTGGACATGCTGCGCCTGAGCCCAAGCCTGCGCAAATGAAACAAAATGCTTAATTGCATCGTTTTATGTCAACGTTTATCGGTGGGACCTGAGCCGTGCTTGATTCTGAAGGCTACGTTATAGATCAACCGTAGCCAGGTTTACAGCGACAGCGCGCAAGGCGCTGCCGGATGGGGAATTATGCGGAGGGTGGCTATTCGACGATCAGTCGAACGGTGTAGTTGAATGGCGGTTCAAGCATTTTCTGAGCGATTTCCGATCGGCAGGTGTAATTGCCATTACCGGTATAAGCCGTTTCGCTTTTCCTGTCCGGTCTGTAGCTGGACTCCAGAACGCCAAAGCCGATGGGCGCTTCAAATCGGGTTTTCATCTGACAGCCAAAGTTAATGTTGCTCAGTTGATAGGAAACCACTAGTTCGATGGGCTGGATCTTTCTCAATGATGGTTGCCAGCCAGCGGCGGGGTAAGTGAATTTTCGATTGTGGACGAATTGAAAGTCACGGGTGGTTTTGGCGGGAACGTCATAAAGATCGAGTGTTACATCCGGGTGCACTGGCAACTCGCTTAAAATATTTATCATCTCCAGGGTGTCGGAGGTGTTGTTCACGACCTCCACTGTGATGCGGGTGCTGGCCATGCTGTTGGCAACCATGGCGGGGCCCAGGAGCAGGGCGAGGATGAAACTTTTCAGAATGTTCATAGTGCGTTGTCTCTTGTGAATGCAGGGCTCGCTGGCGCCTGCACGAGTTTATGCATATTTAATAATTAATGAGGGTGTTCGGGTGAGCGCTATATCTGCAGGTAAATAGTTTGATGTTCGATAGTTAAAATCCATTTAATGGTCGGGCTTTTATTATTAGCGCTGCCGGATAATTGAATCCAGAGGGGCGTGGAGTTGTGTTGTTATTTGATATTTCGAGGTCGGCTGGTTGTTCTTTAAGTTGGCCGGCATAAAAAAGCCCCGGCTCTTTCGAGGCGGGGCTTTGGATAAAGAAATTTACGGATTTACATGACGGGATAATCGATATAACCCACCGGACCTTTTCCGTAGAACGTTTCCGGCCGAGGCTCGTTCAAGGGGGCGTCGGCTTTCAAGCGGGCCGGCAGGTCCGGGTTGGCAATGAACGGAACCCCGAAGGCAACGGCGTCTGCCTTGCCTTGCGCCAGCCAGGCATTGGCGCTGTCCTTGGTGAAGCGTTCGTTGGCGATGTACGGGCCGCCGAAAGCTTGCTTGAGCTGCGGGCCGATGCTGTCGTCGCCTTCTTTTTCGCGGGAGCAGATGAACGCGATGCCGCGTTTGCCCAGTTCGCGGGCTACGTAGCTGAAGGTTTCCAGACGGTTTTCGTCGCCCATGTCATGGGAGTCGGCACGTGGCGCGAGGTGCACGCCGACACGGCCGGCACCCCAGACTTCGATGGCGGCGTCGGTCACTTCCAGCAGCAGGCGGGCACGGTTTTCCAGGGAACCCCCATAATTGTCGGTGCGCTGGTTGGTGCTGCTTTGCAGGAATTGATCCAGCAGGTAGCCGTTGGCGCCGTGGATCTCCACACCGTCGAAACCGGCGGCCTTGGCATTTTCGGCGCCGACGCGGTAGGCATCGACGATGTCGGCGATTTCAGCGGTTTCCAGGGCACGTGGCGTCGGATAGTCGGCCAGCGGACGCACCAGGCTGACGTGGCCCTTGGGCTGGATGGCGCTTGGCGCCACCGGGGTTTCACCGTTCAGGTACGACGGATGGGAAATGCGGCCTACGTGCCACAGCTGCAGGAAGATCTTGCCGCCGGCGCCGTGGATCGCCTTGGTCACGTTGGCCCAGCCGCGTACCTGGTCGTTGGACCAGATGCCGGGAGTATCCGGGTAGCCCACGCCCATTGGCGTGACGGAGGTCGCTTCGCTGAGGATCAGGCCGGCGGAGGCGCGTTGCACGTAATACTCGGCCATCAGCGCGTTGGGCACGCGGCCTGCGTCGGCGCGGCAGCGGGTGAGCGGGGCCATGATGATGCGGTTTTTCAGTTCGATATCGCCGAGTTTGATCGGATCGAAAATAGTCGCCATGAATTACAACCTCGTCTGTGTAGGGTAAGAATCAGTGAGTAGCGGGTGCCTGGCCGGCGTCGCCGCCCAGGGGAACGGCAGCAGGCCCGGGATGAGAAGTGAGAGGGGCATGGCGGGGCCTTTGGGTCAGAGCTCTTGGCTCATTTGCTTGAGGAACTGCTGGATCACTTCCTCGTTGCGTTTGAAGAAGTGCCATTGACCGACCTTCTGGCTAGTAATCAGCCCCGCCCGTTGCAACACCGCCAGATGAGCCGACACGGTGGACTGCGACAGGCCGCAGCGTTGGTCGATCTGTCCGGCGCAGATGCCGAATTCATGGTTATGCAACTGTTCGGGGAACTGGACCTTGGGGTCTTTGAGCCAGTTGAGGATGTCTCGCCGTACTGGGTGTGCCAGGGCTTTTATTATTTCGTCGAGGTCGAGGGTCATGTGGGCAGCTCGTGGGTAAAACGCTATATCGCGATGAGGCGAACCATAAATCGTTACTTCGCGATATACCAATATGTATTTGATCTGAGCACCCAACGAATCGCTATATCGGGTTATAACGATACGAGGCTGGCAATGCTAAGCTGGCGCTCATGAACTATCTCGCGCACCTGCACCTCGGCGGCACCGGCCGGGAAGAACTGCTCGGCAGCCTCTACGGCGATTTCGTCAAGGGGCCGCTGCAAGGGTTGTATGACCCACGGATCGAAGCGGCGATTGCCTTGCATCGGCGCATCGACCTGTACACCGACCGCCACCCTCTGGTGGACATTGCCCTGTCGCGGTTTTCCACGGTACGGCGACGCTATGCGGGCATCGTGCTCGATGTTTTCTTCGATCATTGCCTGGCGCGGGATTGGGTGCTGTACGGCGAAGGGCTGCTGCCGGACTTCACGTCCCGGGTGTACCGGGTACTCGCTGCCGAACCGCAGCTGCCGGGGCGTCTGGCGCAAATAGCGCCTTATATGGCGGCGGATGACTGGCTGGGTTCTTATCAGGATTTCGACGTGCTCGGGCAGGTATTGCGGGGAATCTCCCGGCGCTTGTCTCGCCCTGAAGAGCTGGCCGGGGCGATGGAGGAATTGACCCGGCTCTATGAACCGTTGAGCGATGATTTCCAGCTGTTTTATCCACAGCTCCAGGATTTCGCCCGAACCCCTCCAACACTGCCGAACTGAAATTGTGGGAGCGGGCTTGCTCGCGAAAGCGATGGTTCAGCCAACATCAATGCTGAACTTAAAGCCATCTTCGCGCGCAAGCCCGCTCCCACAGGGACTCCATCCCATGTATATCCGTGTCAAGCCGCGATGGCGGGGCGCATCGGAGCCTGTTGTTTTTCCGGGATCTCGCCAAATAACGCCCTATGCACCGCCTGCTGCGCCTGGAACGCCAGGGCCGCACGTTCCTGGCCCTGGCAGGCGATGGGTTGCAGCAGGTAGATGTGCACGTCACCCCGGTCGTTGGCGAACAGGCGCATCAGGTGCGACAGCAAGTCGTCATCACCAATGAACGGTGCCAGGGAATCCGGTTCGCCGTTGCGCAGGTAACGGATCGCCACAGGTTGCAATGCGACATCGGCGTCTATGGCTGCCGACAACAGGCGACCATGAAAGGTACGCAACGAGCGACCATCGGTGGTAGTGCCTTCCGGGAACATCAACAACGGGTGGGTCTGTTCCAGATGGCGGGTCATCTGCTTGCGGATCAACTGGCTGTCGCCCGAGCCGCGGCGGATGAACAGACTGCCGGCTTTTGCCGCCAGCCAGCCGGCCACGGGCCAGGTGCGCACTTCGGCTTTGGACAGGAACGACAGCGGGGTGAGCATGCCCAACAGCGGGATGTCGGTCCAGGACACATGATTGCTGACCCACAACATCGGCTGTTGCGGCAACTGCCCGTGGACAGTCACGGAAAAGGGCAGGGCATGGCTCAGCCGTGCCATGAAAAAGCGTGACCAGCGCTGACGGCGCGCCATGGAGTGGGCGAGCCCCAGGCGTTCGAACAGACCGAATACGCTGGCCATGGCCAGGCCCAGCGTGACCACCAGCAGCACCCGCGCGATGCGCGCGTACACCCTGAGCCGGCTCATCAAACCGCCGCCTTGAAGTGGCGGGCGTAGCGTGGGCAGAGGTTATCGCGCTTGAGCAGGATAAACACGTCGGCGACCTGGAATTCCTCATCCCAGCACGGCTCGCCGCAAATCTTCGCGCCCAGGCGCATGTAGGCCTTGAGCAGCGGTGGCATTTCGGCAATCACGTTGGACGGTACGTCCAGGGTTGGCAGGGGTTTCTTCGGTACGGCCTGAAGGTGTTCGTTGCACAAGTAACGCTCGCGCAGGCGCTGCATGATCGCCTGGGCCTGGACGCCGCCGTCCTGCATCGGAATGCTCGCGCAGCCCATCAGGTAGCTGTAGCCGCCCTCGTTCAGTACCTCGGCCAGTTCGCCCCACAACACGGCGATGGTGCCGCCGTTGCGGTAGGCCGGGTCGACACAGGTGCGGCCGATCTCAAGGATCGGCCCCTGGAGATGGACCAGGCCATGGAGGTTGAATTCCTCTTCGCTGTAGAAGCGACCCAGGCTGCTGGCGGCCTGGTGGTCGAGCAAGCGAGTGGTCGCCACGAGGCGGCCGCTGTTCAGGTCGCGTACGCCGATGTGGGCGCAGTGAACATCGTAGTCATCCATGTCCAGACCCATTTCCGCGCCCTTGAGCCTGGCATTGAATTCGCCGCTGAAGACCCTGAAGCGCAGGGCCTGGGCTTCCTGCAATGCCTGTGCGCCAATCAGGCGTTCGGCTTGCAGACGGCGTTCATTGCCGGTGTCGCTGATGCGGGCGATCTGAGTCATAGCGAATCTCCGTGCGGGCTGTTCAGTTGCAGCCAGTCGACTTTCTTTATGCAGCCATGTTGTGCAAAGTCAGGCTAAGTAGCCCCGGTGTCATCGCCATGAAGCTTTGGTGATGCTTATATGACAGCCCTTCAGGAGCCCTCCCATGCCTTGGCACTCTCTGATCGAACGTGGCGAGCGAATGACTGCTCATCCGGACCTGGCCGAGGGGTACGCGGCGTTGCTGCAGCGTCTGGGGGCGGTCACCCCGTTCGAGCTGGCGGTCGCCGGCGGTCGGTTGATGGCCACACCGGGATTGGCCTTTCTGGTGGGTTACCAGGCAGCGTTGCGTGCACTCTGGCCCAGTGCGCCTCATAGCCTCGGCGCCTTGTGTGCCACTGAACAGCGCAGCCTGCGGCCGGCGGACATGCAGACCCGTCTGAGCGACCTGCGCCTGAGCGGACGCAAGGATTTCGTCACCGCCGGGAATGCCGCCGAATGGCTGCTGATCGCCGCTCGCTGCGAAGTACCCGATGAAAGACCGCGACTGAGTCTGGCGGTGGTCTATGCCGGCGAGCCCGGCGTGACCCTGGAAAAATTACCCTCCATGGCCTTGATGCCGGACATCGGCCACGGCCGGGTCGTACTCGACAGCGCGCCCTGTGAGTTGCTTGCGGGGGACGGTTGGGATGCCTACGTCAAACCGTTCCGCACTCTGGAAGACCTGTATGTGCTCAGCGCCATGGTCGCCTGGCTGTATGGCGTGGGGCAGGACTGTGAGTGGCCCCAGGGGTTGCAGTTGCGCCTGCTGGGGTTGCTGGCGGGGTGTGCGGAAGTGAGCCGCCATAACCCGTCGACGGCCGCCGGGCATGTGCTGCTGGGTGGGCTGTTCGCGCAATTCAAGGGACTGGATGATGAACTCAACGGCGCGCTGGCCGCCGGGCCCGATTCATGGCGCGAGATGTGGATGCGGGATAAGGCGGTGATGGACATGGCGGCGGGCGCACGGGCCAAGCGGTTGGCCAGGGCTTTGGGTAGCACCTGACTCTCACAGAAAAACACCCCGATTTCCAAACTGTCATAAAGTCGGATTAGGCTCCCAGGGTTCACTCCTGCGAGCCCCAACGCATGTCCAAAGGCTGGTTGCTGATCCCGCTCCTGCTGCTCAACCTGAACGTCCACGCCGAAGACTGGCCCGGCGAGCAATGGCCGACCGGCCCGGTTCCCACCGGCCCAGCCATCGAAGCCCTGGAGCAATACGCCTTTCCTCCTCGGAACGACACCACTCGCGAAGGTATTCGCACCGACGCATTGCTGGTCCTCCAGGATGGCCGACTCGTCTACGAACGTTATGCCGGTCCCACCCGCGCCGACACTCCGCACCTGACCTGGTCCATCAGTAAAAGCCTGCTGGCGACCGTATTCGGTGTGGCCTATGGGGAAAAGCGGTTCGGCCTGAAAGACCCAGCCGCCAAGTACTACCCGGCACTGGGCAAGCACCCGGACGTGACCCTCGCCGACCTTTTCCACTGGGCCTCAGGCCTGGACTGGCAGGAAGACTACGAATACGCGCCACTCAACTCTTCCGTGGTCGCGATGCTCTATACCCGCGGTCGTCGCGACATGGCGGTGTTTACCGCGCAACACGACAGCTACAGCCCAGCGGGCCAGGTGTTTCGTTATTCCAGCGGCGACAGCAACCTGTTGGCGGCCGCGCTGAAAAATATTGTCGGTCCGGCACGCTATCCCGATTACCCATGGACGGCGTTGTTCGAACCGTTGGGCATTCGTCACGCCACTTGGGAAACCGATGCCAGCGGCACCTTCGTCGGCTCTTCCTATGCTTACCTCACTGCTCGGGATCTGGCGCGGATCGGGTTGCTGATGCTGCGTGACGGTCGTTGGGGCGAGCGGCAACTGATTCCCCAGGAGTGGATCGCGTTCAATCGCGAGCCCTTCGCCCGTTTCCAGGCCGGTCAGGACGAAGCCGTGCCGGGCGGGCATTGGTGGCTTAACCGCGCCGCCGACCCGACCATCCGCCCCTGGCCCGATGCGCCATCGGATACCTACGCCGCGTTGGGGCACTGGGGGCAGGCGCTGTACATCGTTCCCAGTACCGGCTTAGTCATTGTGCGTTACGGCGACGACCGCGACGGCCGCTATCGACATAACGAGCTGCTCAAGCGAGCCATGGCGGCGTTTGCCGGGGCGGTGCAGCCGTGAAGCGCAAGGTTTTTGTCGTTTTGACGCTGGCGCTGCTCGGGGCGTTGCTCGTCTGGGTCTGGCGCGAACGGGTGGCGCTAGGCGCCTTTCCCGACATCATCAGTGCCTACACCGCCAAGGAATACTGCTCGTGCCGCTACGTGATGCAGCAACCCGCCGACTATTGCCGGGGCTATGTGAAGCAGTCGGTGCCTATTAGCGATTTTCTCGAAACCCCCGAAGCCAAGCGCATCACCGTCGCCGGGTTGGGCCGCAGCAACAGCGCACGGTGGATGGGAGAACGGCAGGGGTGCCAGCTGGAACCTTCTATGGAAGAGTAACTTGTGGGAGCAAGTTGCCCCCCAGGTTGCTCTTACAGATTGTTTCCACAGGTTGATCCCACGGAAGGTTCCCACAAGACAGTTTGCAAGCGCCCTCGGCCCGGTTAAGGTTCGCCACAGGTTTATTTGCCCCCGAGTGTGTATGTCCAAGCGGTTTCTTTCCCTCGCTGTCGCAACCTTGCTGCTGGCCGGCGCCGCGCTGCCGGCCCGGGCCGATTGGTACCTGGACGGCGAGTCGTCGCGGCTGTCGTTCATCAGCAGCAAGAACGGCAATGTGTCAGAAGTCCAGCGTTTCCTCGTGCTGCACGGTCAGGTCCAGCCCAAGGGCACGGCCCGGCTGGAAGTGGAGCTGGAGTCGATCAACAGCGGTATCCCCTTGCGGGACGAGCGCATGCGCGCCGAACTGTTCGATATCAAGCAATTTCCCGAAGCCACGGTCACCGCACAGATTGATCTTTTGCCAATCCAGGACTTGGCCAACGGCGCGCAATTGGAGCTGCGTCTACCGCTGACGGTGGAACTGCACGGCAAACAGCACGAATACAACGTCGAATTGCTGGCGACACGCCTGGACGAACGACGCTTCCAAGTGGTGACCCTGGAGCCGGTGGTGCTCAATGCTGCGGATTTCGACCTGGCACCGGGGCTCGAGACGTTGCGCAAAATGGCCGGGCTTTCGGCCATCAGCCTGTCGGTGCCGGTGAGCGCGGTGCTGATTTTCACGGCGCGCTGACATGAGCGGCCCGGTATTTCCCTGGCGTGAAGGCAACAAGTTCGAGCTGCTGGTCGACGGCCCGCAATTCTTCCCGCGCATGCTCGTCGAAATCGCCCGGGCCCGGGAGCAAGTCGAACTGGAGCTGTACCTGGTGGAGGCTGGAGCCTGCGCCGAGGCGATGGTCCAGGCGCTCGTTCAGGCGGCCGAACGTGGCGTGCGAGTGCGTTGTTTGTTCGATGACTATGGCAGCCTGGCGTTTACCCTGGGCTTGCGTAACCGGTTGATCGACGCCGGTGTGGAACTGCGTTTCTATAACCGCCTGAGCTGGCGCCGTTGGGTGCGCAATTTCTACCGCGACCACCGCAAGCTCCTGTTGGTGGACCAGCGCCTGGCGGTGGTCGGCGGCACCGGCGTGACCGATGAATTCTGGAACCCCCTCGACAACCGCTGCGAGTGGCACGAGGTCATGGTGGAAATTGTCGGGCCGTTGGTGCTGGACTGGCAGTTGCTGTTCGATCGCCAGTGGAACGCCAACCGTCATCGTCGCGCCTGGAAGCCGGCGTCCAACTTCGGGCTGCCGCGCTTGCCCCGCGTGCCACCGGTGGGGGAGGGCACGGGCCGGGTGGCATATGCCGACGCCCGCCAGCATCGCGATATCCTGCAATCGCTGTCCCGGGCGCTGAACAGCGGGCAGAAGCGAATCTGGATGGCGACGCCCTATTTCCTGCCAACCTGGAACGTGCGCCGTTCCTTGCGCAAGGCCGCGGCCCGGGGCATCGACGTACGCTTGCTGCTCACCGGGCCGCGCACCGATCACCCGTCAGTGCGTTATGCCGGGCACCGTTATTACCCACGCCTGCTCAGGGCCGGGGTGAAAATCTTCGAATACCAGCCATGTTTCCTGCATTTGAAAATGGTGCTGGTGGATGACTGGGTCAGTATCGGTTCCTGCAATTTTGATCACTGGAACCTGCGTTTCAATCTGGAAGCCAACCTGGAAGCCCTCGACCCGGCGCTCAGCGCAGCGGTGGCGGCGAGTTTCGAACAGGACTTTGCCCAAAGCCAGCAAGTCAGCCTCGACGCCTGGCGGCGCCGGCCGCTGTGGAAGCGGGTCAAGCAGCGGTTGTGGGGGTTTGTGGATCGGCTGGTGGTGAATCTGCTGGATCGGCGCGGCTGACGACGCACCGCGAATCCAATGTGGGAGCGGGCTTGCTCGCGAAGGCGGCGTATCAGTCAACCGTTCAGTGGCCTGACGCACCGTTTTCGCGAGCAAGCCCGCTCCCACAGGAAGTGACGTTGCTTGTGGATCAGAGCAACTCAAAGCTCTGCTGCTTCACATCCTGGGAATCCAGGCCGATCTGTACGTTGAACTTGCCCGGTTCCGCGGCGTACTTGAGCTGGGCGTTGTAGAACTTCAGGTCGTCTTCCGTGATGGTGAAGTGAATGACCTTCTTCTCGCCAGCCTTGAGCATCACCTTCTGGAAATTCTTCAGTTCCTTGACCGGGCGGATGATCGAGCCGGTCACGTCCTGGATGTACAGCTGAACCACGGTTTCGCCATCGCGCTTACCGGTGTTCTCCACGGTCACGCTGGCGTCGAGCTTGCCGCTCTTGTTCAGCGTGGTGGACGACAGGGCCATGTCCGACAGCTCGAACTCGGTGTAGCTCAGGCCATAGCCGAACGGGTACAGCGGGCCGGTGGTGTCATCGAAGTATTGCGAGGTGTAGTTACCCGGCTTGCCCGGTGTGAACGGACGGCCAATGCTCAGGTGGTTGTAGTAGGTCGGAATCTGCCCCACCGAGCGTGGGAAGGTAATCGGCAGCTTGCCCGACGGGTTGTAGTCGCCGAACAGCACGTCGGCGATGGCGTTGCCGCCTTCGGTGCCGCTGAACCAGGTTTCCAGGATCGCATCGGCCTGCTGCTTCTCTTCCAGCAGCGACAGCGGACGGCCGTTCATCAGCACCAGCACCAGGGGCTTGCCGGTAGCCTTCAGCGCCTTGATCAGCTCGCGCTGGCTGGCGGGGATGCTCAGTTCGGTCCGGCTCGACGATTCATGGGACATGCCACGGGACTCGCCCACCGCAGCCACCACCACATCGGCATTCCTGGCGGCTTTCACCGCTTCGTCGATCAATACCTGGGCCGGGCGCGGATCATCCACCACTTCCGGGGCGTCGAAATTGAGGAAGTTCAGGTAGTCGAGGACCTTCTTGTCGCCAGTGATGTTGGCGCCACGGGCATAGATCAACTTCGACTCACCGCCCAAGGCACGGGCCATGCCGTCGAACACCGTGACCGACTGCGCCGGCCGGCCGGCGGCGGCCCAACTGCCCATCATGTCGATGGGGGCCTTGGCCAGCGGGCCGACCAGGGCGATCCGGGCGCTTTTCTTCAACGGCAGGGTCTGGTTGCGGTTCTCCAGCAGGACCAGGCTGCGACGTGCCACGTCACGGGCGTCGGCGCGGTGCAGGCGACTTTCGGCGTAGGTGTCGGCCGGGTCGTCTTCGGCCTTGCCGATACGCAGGTACGGGTCCTTGAACAGGCCCATGTCGTATTTGGCGACGAGCACTTCGCGCACGGCATTGTCGATATCGCTCTGCTCGATCTCGCCGGACTTGAGCAGCCCCGGCAGTTCCTTGCCATAGAGCGAGTCGTTCATGCTCATGTCGATGCCGGCCTTGATCGCCAGCTTCGCCGCTTCGCGACCGTCCCGGGCGACGCCGTGCTTGATCAGCTCGAAGATGGCGCCGTGGTCGCTGACCGCCAGGCCTTTGAAACCCCATTCCTTGCGCAACAGATCGTGCATCAGCCAGGTATTGGCCGTGGCCGGCACACCGTTGATGGAGTTCAAGGCAACCATCACCCCACCCGCACCGGCGTCGATGGCGGCGCGGTAGGGTGGCAGATAATCCTGGTACATCTTCACCGGGCTCATGTCCACGGTGTTGTAGTCACGGCCACCTTCCACCGCGCCGTACAAGGCAAAGTGCTTGACGCTGGCCATGATGGCGTCGGCGGCGTTGGCGCCCTTGCCCTGGAAGGCCTTGACCATCACGGCGGCAATGCGCGACACCAGGTAGGTGTCCTCGCCGAAGCCTTCGGAGGTACGGCCCCAGCGTGGGTCGCGGGAAATGTCCACCATGGGCGCGAAGGTGATGTCCAGGCTGTCGGCGGCCGCTTCCTTGGCGGCAACGCGCCCGGAGCGGTAGATGGCGTCCATGTCCCAGCTCGAAGCCAGGGCCAGGGGAATCGGGAAAATGGTGCGGTGGCCGTGGATCACGTCGTAGGCGAAGAACATCGGGATCTTCAGCCGGCTGCGCATGGCCGCGTCCTGCATCGGACGGTTTTCATCGCGGGTAATGGAGTTGAACGTGCCGCCGATGTTCCCGGCGGCGATTTCCTTGCGGATCAGTTCCCGGGGCATTTCCGGGCCGATGCTGATCAGGCGCAATTGGCCGATCTTTTCCTCGAGGGTCATCTGCTTCATCAGGTTGCTGATGAAGGCGTCCTTGTTCTCTATGGGGGCTGGCAGGTTGTCGGCTAATACGGATTGACTGGCCAGACTGACAAACAGGCCCAGCAAACACAGCTTCTTCATGAATAATTTTCTCGCAAGCCTAAAGGGCGATGGTCAAAACGCGCCGGTCAGCCAAATTGTGAGGAACGGCTATTGTTGTTCGGTCAAATGCAGCACACTTTCGAGCCCTGGGGGCTGAACTAAGTTTCGCACCGCGCATCTTTTAGCCCATCGATCCGATTCGATCCAGTACGGCGGCCGATTATGCCCCAGACTCCGGCCAGATAGGTGGCCGTGTTTTCCAATAGATGGCAAGGGAGAGCTTCATCCGATGAATCCAAGACTCAATTACCGCAGCGGCCTGCAGATGCTGGCCTTGATGCTGTTCACCACATTGCTGGCCGGTTGCGGGATCAATAACATCCCGACCCTGGACGAACAGGCCAAGGCAGCCTGGGGCCAGGTACAGAACCAGTACCAGCGCCGTGCCGACCTGATCCCCAATCTGGTGGAAACCGTCAAGGGGTATGCCCAGCATGAGCAGGACACCCTGACCGCCGTGATCGAGGCGCGGGCCAAGGCAACCTCGATCCAGGTCGATGCCAGCACCCTGGACAACCCGGAGAAACTCAAGCAGTTCCAACTGGCCCAGGATCAGTTGACCGGTGCGTTGAGCCGCTTGATGGTGGTCTCGGAGCGATACCCGGACCTCAAGGCAAACCAGAACTTCCTGGCCTTGCAATCGCAACTCGAAGGCACCGAGAACCGTATCGCCGTGGCGCGTCGTGATTTCATCCTGGCGGTGCAGAAGTACAACACCGAGATCCGCACCTTCCCAGGCCGCCTGTGGCACAGCGTGATGTACAGCGACCTGCCGATTCGCGAGACGTTTGAGGCCACCAGTCCCAACGCTGAAAAAGCCCCGGAAGTGAAGTTCTGATGAGGCCGTTACCACAGGCACTGCTCACTGCATTTGCCTGCAACTTGAGGCTTGTCGCTCGTAGCTGCACCTGCTTGCTGTTGTTCTGCCTGTTCGCAGTCACGGCCCAGGCCGAACTGAAGTTTCCGACGCTCACAGGGAGGGTGGTGGATACCGCCCAACTGCTGGAACCGTCGGTGCGCCAGCAACTGGACGCGCAGCTCAAGGCCCATGAACAGGCCACCGGTGAACAGGTGGTCGTGGTCACGCTGGCGAACCTGCAAGGCGCCAGCATTGAAGACTTCGGCTACCAACTGGGTCGCCATTGGGGCATCGGGCAGAAGGACAAGAACAACGGCGCGCTACTGATCGTGGCCCGGGATGACCGTAAACTGCGGATCGAAGTGGGCTACGGGCTGGAAGACCGCCTGACCGACGCCCAGAGTTCGGTGATCATCAACCAAGTGATCACGCCAGCCTTCAAGACCGGTAACTTCAACAAAGGCATCAGCGACGGCGTGGCTGCAATGCTGGTAGTGCTGGGAGGCAGTCCGCTGGATGAGCCGGCTGCGGCATACAGTGGGAATGAACAGGAGGAGGGCGATTTCGTCCAGCGTCATCCCTGGCTGTTCGTGTTGCTGGTGATGCTGTTCATCATCACCATCATGGTGGGCCAGATGTTGGGTATCCTGCCTGCCGGAAGCGGTGGATCAAGCGGTTCCAGCGGGGGCGGTGGTTTTGGCGGCGGGGGCGGCGGCTTCAGTGGCGGCGGAGGCAGTTTCGGGGGCGGCGGTTCGTCGGGCAGCTGGTGACAATAATAATGAGCAGGCACTTTTAACCATGGGATTACTGACTGAACACGAACAACGCAAGGTCGCCGAGGCCATTGCCCGGGTCGAGCGCGATACCGACGCCGAACTGGTCACGGTTCTCGCCGCACGGGCCGACGACTACGCCTACATCCCACTGCTGTGGGCCAGCCTGCTGGCCTTGGTGGTGCCTGGTGTGCTGCATTACGTCTCGGGCTGGTTGACCTTGCACAGCCTGCTGCTGGTGCAATGGGCCAGTTTCATCGTGCTGTGCCTGGTGTTTCGTATTCCGAAGGTCACCACGCACCTGATTCCCCGGTCGGTCCGCCACTGGCGCGCCTCCAACCTGGCTCGCCGGCAGTTTCTCGAACAGAACCTGCACCACACCGTGGGCAGCACGGGCATGCTGATCTTTGTATGCGAGGCCGAGCGGTATGTGGAGATCCTGGTGGACGAGGGCATTTCCAAACGCCTCGACAATAGCAATTGGGACGCCATCGTCAAGGCGTTCACCGAGCAGGTGCGCCAGGGGCAGACGTTGCAGGGCTTTGTAACGTGCATCGAAGCCTGTGGCAAATTGCTCCGGGAACATGTCCCGGTAACCCACGAACGTAATGAGCTGCCGAACCGGTTGGTGGTGCTGGGCTAGAAAATCTCTGTAGGAGCAAGGCAAAATCTCAGGGCACAGGAAATTCCTCGTGCCCTGACATCCCATCCCCCCTAAAATACCCGCCATTCCCGATCCGCCCGCCCCGAGGCCGCTTTTCCATGTCTGTCACCGCAACGCCCGCCCGTCCCGCGCCGGATCACCACGCCCAGTTCATCGCGTTGCTGCAAGCCAGCCTGGAGCAGAACGCCTTTATCAAGTTGGTGCTGGCCAGGTACGTCGGTGACGAAGCGGACCTTCAACGGCTGATCATCAAGCAACTGACGGTCAAGGATCAGCCTTGCCTGTCCTTCGTCTATCGCTACAAAACCCGCGATATCACTAAGAATTTCCCGCTGGACGAAGGTGTGGCCATCGTCGCCGGGCTGTTGCCGACATCGTTCAGGAACGCGCATCTGTTGTCGGTCACCGACGAGGCGCAACTGGAATACAGCAAAAAGGGCAAGCCTTCGCTGTTCAAGAGCAAGCCCCAGCAGTTGCGGGAAGTGCCCTCGGTGGAACACAACCGCGAGAAAAACCGCTTCCTCGACCTGAGCCGGCCGTTTCTGGCCGACCTGGGAGTGACCAACCACAAGCATGAGCTGATTCCAGCGATGTCGCGCAAATGGAAGCAGATCAACAAGTTCATCGAAGTTTTCAGCCACGCGCTGACATCCTCGCCGCTGGCCCTGGACAAGCCGGTGCGGGTGTCGGACTTCGGCTCGGGCAAGGGCTACCTGACGTTCGCCATCCATGATTACCTGCGCAATACCTTGCGGGCCGAAGGCGTGGTGACCGGTGTCGAGCTGCGCGAGGACATGGTCAGGCTGTGTAACGAGGCTGCCGCACGACTCGAACATCCGGGCCTGAGCTTCCAGCACGGCGACGTACGCAGTGTGGCGCCGGGCGAAGTGGATGTGATGATCGCCCTGCACGCTTGCGACATTGCCACCGACTACGCGATCCACATGGGCATTCGCTCGGGCGCTTCGATCATCATGTGCTCGCCGTGCTGCCACAAGCAGATTCGCTTGCAGATCCAGAGTCCGGCGTTGCTCAAGCCCATGCTGCAATACGGCCTGCACTTGGGCCAGCAGGCCGAAATGGTCACCGACAGCCTGCGGGCACTGTTCCTGGAAGCCTGTGGTTACGACACCAAGGTGTTCGAGTTCATCTCCCTGGAACATACCAACAAGAACAAGATGATCCTGGCGGTCAAGCGCGCCGAGCCGATCGAACCGAGCGAGTTGCTGGCGAAAATTCAGGAATTGAAGGCCTTCTACCACATCAGCGAACACTGCCTGGAAACGCTGTTGCGGGCTGACGGGTACCTCGCCTGACCCCAACAGCCCCATCGCTCCCACAGGGAGGCATCGCGTTCATTGGCGTGCAACCCGTCAGGTAGTGACGGGTTATCGCTCATCTACCGACACACCGGACTACCTTTAATGCGTTCACCCCTCACGCATTTCAAAAGGAGCCCACCCTATGGCTGCAAAGAAAATCCTCATGCTGGTCGGCGATTTCGTCGAAGACTATGAAGTGATGGTGCCGTTCCAGGCCCTGCAGATGGTCGGCCACACCGTGCACGCGGTATGTCCGGAAAAAAACGCGGGCCAGACCGTACGCACGGCCATCCACGACTTCGAAGGCGACCAGACCTACAGTGAGAAACCGGGTCATCTTTTTGCCTTGAATCATGATTTTGCCGGTGTCGAGGCCTCCGACTACGACGCGCTGCTGATCCCAGGCGGGCGTGCGCCGGAATACCTGCGCCTGAATGAAAAAGTCCTGCAACTGGTGCGTGATTTCGACTTGGCCGGCAAGCCGATTGCCGCGGTGTGCCACGGTGCGCAATTGCTGGCGGCGGCGGGGATTCTGGAGGGGCGCGAGTGCAGCGCCTATCCGGCATGTGCCCCGGAAGTTCGTCTGGCGGGCGGGACCTATATCGACATTCCAGTCACCGAAGGCCATGTGCAAGGTAACCTGGCGACCGCACCGGCCTGGCCGGCCCATCCCAATTGGCTGGCGGGATTCCTGACCCTGCTGGGCACGGCCATCACACTGTAGAAGCCTTGCAACCCGTCTGGCGGAACAAGCGTGGCGGGTCTTTACTGTTTGGGCGGCCCATCGACCGCCCAAAGGGGAGCAATCATGTCTGGATGGTACGAAGTCAGTAAGAACAGCCATGGCCAGTTTCGGTTCGTGCTCAAGGCTGCCAACGCCGAAACGATTTTGACCAGCGAGCTGTACGCCACTCGCAGCGGCGTCGACGCAGGTATCGCCTCGGTCCGGAAAAACAGCCCGCTGAGCGAACGCTATGAGCTCAAGAGCACCAAGGATGGCCATCCATATTTCAACCTCAAGGCCGCCAACCACGAGGTGATCGGCAGCAGCGAAGCCTATTCATCGGACGCGGCCCGAGACAAGGGCATTGCCAGCGTCAAGGCCAACGGGCCGACCACGATCATCAAGGACAAGACGCTGGCAGCGTTGTAATCCCACAGCCCTGTTCCGACAGGTAAAGCTATACCTCCACCGGCACCGACAGCTTCGGATCCCCTAGCGGATGGCTCTTGGCGTCGAAGAACCGCAATTCGATCTCCGACCCCTGGAACAGTTTGGCGTAGTGCCGCTTCTGGTGCTGGATGAACGCCTGGCTGCGGGGATAGATCGAAATCGCCAGGGTTCCGGGGTTCGCCTGGCGCAGGGCCTGGACGATGTGCCGGTCCTGCTCGCCCAAGGCATGGCCGAACAGGCACAGGTTATCGCCGTGGTGCAGCAACTGGTCATAGCAGAACGACAGGTAGTCGGAGCTGCGGATGGTCTTGAGCTTGTCCTCGGTCGGGCCTTCATTGACGAACAATGGGACGTCGTCGAGGGTCTTGAGGGTGTTGTTGATGGCGAAATTGCCCAGCAGCGTGCCTTCGGTGGAGGTGAGCTTGCGGGCCGTGCCATCCTGGTTGCGCACCAGGTGCAGGCCGCCGTGCAGGTACAGCAGGCGCGGTTGGTCCGTGGCCACCAGGCTCAAGTCAAAACTGTGGTCGGCGCCGCGGAACAGGTCGGTCACCGTGTCGGGCGCGTGCTGGATCGCCCAATAATTGAGCAGGTCGTAGTTGGTGGTGAACACTGTGCGGTAGCGCCCCAGTTCCTGGTTGAGCTTTGCCAGGGTCGATGGTTGCACCAGGCGCCAGGGAATGTGGACAGCATGCACGGTGTTGATCAGGGCTTCCTTGATTGCGTAGTAGCGATTGCGCGGCGCGGCAGAACTGACCGCCAGAGCCTTGTTGATCCGGCTGGTGGTTTTCAACGCGCCGAGCACCTGCTCGAAACTACGGGTCTGCATCGCGTCGAACACGCTCAGCTCCGAGGGGCTCAAGGGCTTTTCTTCGACGGTGCGGGCATTTTCAAACAGCGAGTCGTAGCCGAAATCATCCCATACGGCGCGGCTGGCACCATTGCCCACCAACAGGCCGCTGAGGGCGGTGTCGGCGCGCAAGGTCGCCCAATCTTCGAGCCGGGCGTCAAATTCCTGGAAGTCGGTCATCGCAAAGTCATCTCAAAAGAACGTGGCAAAGGCAGGACGCGACTTTATCACGACGGACTCTTGAGCCAGATCAAGGAACGCCGTGACTGTCCGGTCAATCCTGTAGCTCCCGCCGATCCGGCTAACCCGGCCTTCAACAGGAGCGTGTTCCGATGAGCAGCACTTTCTTCATTCCAGCGGTAAATATCATGGGGCTGGGTTGCCTCGACGAGGCTATGGTCGCGATCCGCAATTACGGCTTTCGCAAGGCGCTGATCGTCACCGATGCCGGACTGGCCAAGGCCGGCATCGCCGACAAAGTGGCTGGGCTATTGGCTATCCAGGATGTCGACTCGGTGATTTTCGACGGCGCCAAACCCAACCCGAGCATTGCCAACGTCGAGCATGGGTTGGGGCTGCTGAAGGAAAGCCAGTGTGATTTCGTTGTCTCGCTCGGCGGCGGTTCGCCCCACGACTGCGCCAAGGGCATCGCCTTGTGTGCCACCAACGGCGGTCAGATCCGTGACTACGAAGGCGTCGACCGGTCGATCAAGCCGCAATTGCCGCTGATTGCCATCAACACCACCGCAGGCACCGCCAGCGAGATGACCCGCTTTTGCATCATCACCGACGAAGCACGTCATGTGAAAATGGCGATTGTCGACCGTAACGTGACGCCACTGATGTCGGTCAATGATCCTGCGTTGATGGTGGCGATGCCCAAGGGGTTGACCGCGGCCACGGGTATGGACGCGCTGACCCACGCGGTCGAGGCTTATGTCTCCACCGCCGCCAACCCGATCACCGATGCCTGCGCCTTGAAAGCCGTCACCCTGATCAGCAACAACCTGCGCCTGGCCGTGCGTGATGGCCATGATCTGGCGGCGCGGGAAAACATGGCCTACGGGCAGTTTCTTGCAGGGATGGCCTTCAACAATGCTTCGCTGGGTTTCGTGCATGCCATGGCCCACCAACTGGGGGGCTTCTATGATCTGCCCCACGGTGTGTGCAACGCAGTCCTGTTGCCTCACGTACAGAGTTTCAACGCCTCGGTGTGCGCCGATCGCCTGGCTGATGTGGGGCGTGCGATGGGCGTTGACTCGCTTGGCAGCAGTGCGGAAGAGGGCGCCCAGGCCGCCATCGCGGCGATCCGGAATCTGGCTCTGGACGTGGATATTCCCGCCGGCCTGCGCGAGTTGGGTGTGCGTCTGAACGACGTACCGGTGCTGGCCGCCAACGCACTGAAGGACGCCTGTGGCTTGACCAACCCGCGGGCAGCGGATCAACGGCAGATCGAAGAGATCTTCCGCTCGGCGTTCTAAAGGGTCCGAGGCGGCAGGCTGCGCATGCACAGCAGCGCCGCCATCGCCAGAAACGTGCACAAGGTCGCCAGCGGCCAGGATTGTTGACTCAACAACAGACTGGCCATGGCGCCGATCACCGATGCCATCAACTGATGCAGAAAACCACTCAACGCCATGGCATAGGCGCCCGGTACTGGGGAACCATCATTGGCCAGGGACAGGCTGATGGGGTAATTCAGTGACTGGCCCAATACAGCAAAGCAGTACGGTAGCCAGAAGAGCAACGCAACGCTGCTCAGGGTGAGGCTGCTCGCCAGCATGGTCGCGCTGCCGCCCAACACCAAGGCAATGCCCCAGCCCATCAGTCGTCGCTGGCCAATGCGCAGTACGCAGGCATTGACCACCAGTGCACCCAACAGATAGGCCGCGCTGATGGGCCAGCCCAGCAGGCCGTACTCGATTGCCGACCAGTGAAAGCTGTCACGCAGGATCAACGGCGCGGCGGTATTGAAGGCAATGATCACACCGTAACCCAGCCCACCCGCCAGGGCCGGCAGGAAAAAGCCACGGTGTTTCAAAATCTGTCCATACGCCCGCCATGCCGATTGATCGTTATGCGCTTGCGCCAATATCGGGAACACGGCCCGGGATACGGCGGCCGCCATCGCCAGGCTGACCACCCCCAGCCCGTAGAAGATTGCCTCCCAGCCGAAAGCGGCCTGGATCAGCGAGCCCAGGTATTGCCCGATACCGAGGGCAATCACAAAGGCAATCGAGATCCAGGACAAGGCCTTGGCCAGCAGGTCGCCGCTGAAACTGTCACGGATCAAAACCCGCGCCATCACCGAAATGCCGCTGGCACCGATGCCCTGGATCAACCTGAATGCCAGGAACGCTTCCGCTGTAGTGCCCAGGGGCAAGGCCAGGTTGCCCAGGCCGTACAACCCCAATGCCGCCAGTAAGATCGGCTTGCGACCCAGCGTCTGGCTGAGGCCGCCCCATGCCAGCATGGGCAGCGCCATGCCGATCAGGTACACCGACAACCCCCAGGAGACCCGGGAGGCATCGGCCCCAAGGTCTTTGGCAATGTCAGGCAAGGCCGGCAAGTAGATGCTCATGCCCAGTTGGGCCAGGAACACGGTGGTACACGTGACGATCAGAGTTGTACGGTTGTTCATCGAGCGCTCGTTTCAGGGGCGTATCTCACGCCCGTGGGCTTGCAGCAGCCCGGTAATCAGTTCACAGAACGAGCGGATCACGTTCGGTTCCATGTCGGCACGCAGGGTAATGCGGATTGCGGCCTTGTTTTGTGGCACCACGGGGAAAAAGACCGCCGAGGTAAAATACCCCCGCTCGGCCAGTTCCACGGCCAGCCGGTTGGCCAGCGTCGCTTCCCCACAAGGCACCAGACGAATCGCCATGGGATTGCCGTGCTGTTCGGTACGGATGAGGCTGTCGAAAAAGCGGATATTAGCCTGCAATCGTTCCTGCAAGGAGCCCAATTCTCGACTGCGATGCAGGCGGATCGAGGCCATGCCGGCGCCAATCGCCGCTGCGTTCAGGCTTTGGGACCAATTGCTCGGCCCGCCGTAGCGTTGTACCAGCACTTTGTGCCGTTCGCTGCCGAACATCGCCAGCCCCCCGCTAGCCCCGAATGATTTGGCAAGGGAGGCGACGATCAAGGTACGTTCGTCCACCGCAGGCAGGCGCGGACGGACCAGGCCCGCACCGCAGGCACCTACGGTAGACAGTGCGTGGGAATCGTCCAGATACAGAAACAGGCCATAACGCTGCTTGAGGTACAGCAGACTGTCCAGGTCCGCCACGCCACCCATGCTGTACGCACCGTCGGTGACATATGCCACGTTGCGCTGGCGTTTGCACAGGTCCTCGATGAAATCCATGTCGTTGTGCGGGCAGGTGATGACCTGGGTTTCATCGGCACAGGCGGTCTTGAAGTGATTCATCGAGTAATGGGCGTGCTTGTCGAACACCATGACGGGGGGCCGGTCGTCGGTGAGTGCGCCGCTGGCCAGCAGTGGCAGGATCCCGGCACTTGCCGCGCTGCACGACAAGGCACTCAGGCAACTGGCGCCAAACAACTCGGACAGTTGAGTTTCGTATTGGGCCAGGATTGCCAGTTTGCAGCGATTCTTCGAATTGGCGACCCGCAGGGTGCCGGTCTCCCATAAGGCGGTCATGGCGCCGTCGAGCAGCGCGGGGTGGTAGTCCAGACCCAGGTAGGACGTTGTGCAGAAATGATGGAAGGTGCGTCCATACTGGTCGACCAGGACGTTGGGGGTCTTGACCTCGACATTGAGCCCCGAGATTTTGCCGGCTTCGGCGCTCTGCCAGTCCTGATCGGCCAGGGAGATGACCTTGCGATAGTTGGTGAAGCGATGGGGCGGTTGCGCGATCTGGTTCATAGTGCGATTACATTCCTTGGTTGAAGGTGCTGTCCGTGGGGTGTTTCACTCTGTGTGTGTTTCCGGACTTTACAGATCAACGTGCGGGGCTTTGAATCGGCTGTTTCCGGCGTCTTTGAGAGCTGCCGGAGAGTTCTGTGTAGGACCTTGCCTAGGAACGTGGGTGGGTAATCCCTTTGAAGGGTCGGAGCTTGGAGATGCCCAGTCATTGCTCCCGGGCTCGCTGAGTTTCGCTTGAAGAAGGGTGTGCCGGATGGCACATGGCAATCATTTTCCCTGACGGTTCGAGCGGCGGCGCTATCCTTTTCCTGTGATGGACGTGCATCGAATATCCAATACGTTCCCGGCTGCATTTGTTGCTGTGATCTGACGCCACCGTTCGTCGTGGCGTGCGCTGTTTCTTAAAACCTTTGCTCCCTCGGTCCTTTCGAATGTCAGGCGGGCCCTGCTCGCCAATGTCCATGAATCTGGAGGGCCAGAACATGCATGGTTCAAGAAGCAAATACGCGGGAAACATCGCTCACGATCGAACGAAGGTGTCCGAATCGGGTCGCAAAAGTGGGAGAACCACCACCTTGAGTGTCGACAAACACCCGGTGAAAGTCGAAATCGGCCGCAGACCGGGTCTGACATCTCGCTGATTGTCACCGGTGGTTCTGATTCAAAGGCAGGCAAAACCTGCCGGAACCTTTATGACGAGGAGGGCGCGACCATGAGCCGGACGGCCACCTTTTTACGCACCAGCAGCCTTGTCGTGTTGATGGGCCTGGGTGCCAACAGTGCCTGGGCCCAATCGCCGACCGAATTCATCAATGATGCTTCCGCCAAAGGCATGGCCGATATCGAGGCCAGCCGCATGGCCCACGGGAAAGCCGAGTCCAGGGAGGTCAAGGATTACACCATCATGGTGATCAACGACCGTACTACCGCCAATCAACATCTGGCCAAGATTGCGAAGAAGCTCGATCTGCCCGTCGAGCCCAGGGAGGAAGTGGCAGAGAAGGCCAAGGCCCTGATTCCGCAAGTACAGGAAGGCGAGTCGTTCGAAGCGGCTTATGCCGCCAGTCAGGTCAAGGCCACCGAGGAAGCCATCGCGCAGATCCAGCAAGAAGCCCAGACCACGCAAGTACCGGAAATCAAGGCATTCGCCGATGAAACGCTGCCTAAATTGCAGACCCATCTCGAGATGGCCAGGGCGTTGCAGGCCAGCCGCTGATCTTGCGCACGTTTTTCATTGAAGGCCGGGACGCGCACGTCCCGGTTCATCTTGCCCGCTGAAAGGAGACGCTCGATGTCCACACGCCGAGAACCCAATCAATACAAGATGCAGAACCCGCTGACCCAATACCCCAAGCCTCCGTTTCCCGACCAGCCGCAGTCACCGCCCGGCATCGATCAGGAGATGGTGCCCAAGCCCGATCACGGTGAAAAAAGTTACCAAGGCTTCGGCCGCCTGGAAGGGCGCAAGGCCCTGGTCACCGGTGGTGATTCCGGGATCGGCCGTGCCGCGGCGATTGCATTTGCCCGTGAAGGCGCCGATGTGGCGATTAACTACTTGCCCAGCGAAGAACGCGATGCGCGGCAAGTCGTCGAGCTGATCGAGGCCGAAGGCCGCAGGGCGGTCGCGATTCCCGGCGATCTCAAGGACGAAGCGTTTTGCGTCCAGTTGATCAAGAGCGCCCATGAGCAACTGGGCGGCCTGGATATCCTGACGAACGTCGCTGGCAAACAGGAAGCGCAGAAAGACATCGCCGACATCACGACCGCGCAGTTCGACGACACCATGAAGACGAACATCTATGCAATGTTCTGGCTCTGCAAAGCGGCGATACCCCTGATGCCGGCGGGGGCGACGATCATCAACACAGCGTCCATCCAGTCTTACGATCCCTCTGCGACGTTGTTGGACTACGCCACCACCAAAGCGGCCATCGTGGCGTTCACCAAGGCACTGGCGGGCCAGGTCATCAGCAAGGGCATCCGGGTCAACGCCGTGGCCCCTGGTCCGATCTGGACCGTATTGCAGCCCAGTGGCGGACAACCCCAGGAAAAAATTCCTACCTTCGGCTCCCAGGTGCCGATGAAGCGGCCCGGCCAACCAGCCGAATGCGCACCGCTCTACGTGCTGCTGGCATCCCAGGAGTCGAGCTACATCACCGGGGAAGTGTTTGGCGTGACGGGGGGAAATCCGCTGCCCTGACGCACAACCGGGAAGCGCGAGTGGCGCTGCGCCACCGCGCATCTCCTTAACATTGGTTCAGGTCTATCTTGTTTTTTTTGTCCAGGCCTTCGAGCGATTTGGCTTCGTCCTGGCCCATGGCCTGGTAGTGCTTTCGCAGCGCCTCCAATTGCTTGAGGTCCAGCGCTTCGAGTCCGAGCATCGCGTTTTGCGCTTCCTTGGTGGCGCGCAGCAGTTCGTCGACCTTCAAGTGGAGAATATCCGTGTCGCGGTTCTGCGTGTTCTGGATCAGAAACACCATCAAAAACGTGATGATCGTCGTCGAGGTGTTGATGATCAGTTGCCACGTATCGTTGAACTTGAAAAAAGGCCCGCTGCAAGCCCAGAGGGCCAACAACACGAGAGCCCCCAGAAAAGTCTTCGGGCTCCCTGCCCAGAGGGACAGTTTTTGAGCGATTTTTGCAAAGGTCATTGCTGTGTTCCTCATGGATGCACCTGTGTGGTGTGACAGCAACGCAACGGCGAAAATTCTACTTACATTTCCCTGGTGTTTTACCGCCAACGTTCATCAGCCCGGTCTGAAGACCGGCGCAACCATTTGCCGCAATCAGGGGTCACTGCTTAAAGCCATCCGTTGGAGCACGCCATGAGCCTCACCCGAACCCTTTGCCTCGCCTGTTGCCTGTTTGTCTTGCAGGGCTGCTTCGACAAATCGGACAACGAAACCAAGGACAACACCGACGGCACCAAGTCTTCGGTGCAGATGCAGGAGTCCGATGGGCAGAAGAAATAGGCCCCAAACACACAAAAAAACCTGTGGGAGCGGGCTTGCTCGCGATGGCTTAGTGTCAGGCGACGTCAATGTCTGCTGACCCGACGTCATCGCGAGCAGGTTCGCTCCCACAAGGGCACCCATTGGTCACGTTATGTCCGTTTGTATCACCGCCCCTGCTGTAACACCTTGAGCGCGGCCGACGCCAGGAACCCGGAACGGCTTTTCTCCTCGGGATGATGCAACACATATTCATCGATACGATTGAGCAGGTAGCCGGGCAGGGTGATATTGAGTTTCTGCGCCTTGCCCAGGTATTTGGTCACATCGATATCCACCAGCGCCCAGGTGCAACCGGCATATTGTGGGTTGGCCGCGTGCAGGGTGACTTTGCTGGCTGGCGGAATCGGCGAACCGTCTTCGGCCAGGATCTCGAAATGCCCTTCGATGGCCTCGCGGGCCATCGCCATGGCATCGTCCAGGTCATCGCCAGCGGAAAAACAGCCGGGAATATCCGGCACTTCAACACCCCAGGCGTGTTGTTCATCACCCATGGAAATCGCAATCGGGTACAGCATATTCATTGTCCTCCGCGGACGCTGGGCAACGGGCGGTCTGGAGCAGGGCCTGTTGCAGGATACTGATGGCCGTTTTCTTGAGCAGGTCCTTCTTGGGATGAGGAACAGTGACCAGTCCCGGTTTGGTGGGGTGTTTGAAATGATGGTGGCTGCCCCGAACCCGTACCAGGTACCAACCGTCCGCGACGAGCTGGCCTATCAAAAATCGGCTATTCACAACACCTCCTTGTGGTGTGCTTGGTGGGTACTATACCTACTGAAAATTAATGATCAACACTATAACCACCGGGACGAAGGGTATCGGCAGGTGAATGCGGTGCGATGAAGTCTAGAAGCCGCGGCGTACAGGGGGAGTCGAGGGAGGGATGGGTTTATTTCGGAATGTATGAAGGCGAGCGGATCGGTTAACGAGACCAAGGACAACGCCGATGGCGGCATGTCTTCCGTGCAGATTCCTGTGGGTAAGCTCAGGCCTCGCAACGTCTCGCAATAGCCTTCAGCATGCGACGGCGAGTGAGGCCGCTAACGGGGCGAATCAGGTACCAATATGGAGAGTAAAAGTGCGCAGAGCGCTGACGTCGAGCCAATGCACTCGCATCTGTGTAGTGCCTTGGCACGCCAGGTCGCACTAACCGGCATATGACGTCAGCAGCACGCTACGTTCCTTTGACATCATACCTCTTGTGTAAAGAGATATTATCGTGCTATCACGCACGGACGCTCGATGCCCAATTAACATTCCGACAGGGGAGAAGAGCCAAGGATGGAAGCTCAGCATGGATTGGCTGCACCAACACGCAATTAATCACATAAAAAATCAAACACATCCCGATTTCTTCAAATCGGGCAGATTTTTGTCGTGTCTGAAAAAATTAATAAATGACCCTTTGGATACCCATTTTCAAGCGAAATTTCCGCTCAAGCTTCACTGGCCACAGCTGTAAGAAGTTGCGGAGTTTCTTGCTTCAATTTTGTAATCCAACACTGATTTTATAAGACCTCCTCCACCATCCTTAGAGCACTAGGAAGAAGAAAATGGCAGTTATTAATGGAACAGCCGGTGCAGACGCACTCATTGGCACCGCAGGGGATGATGAGATCTACGCCCTGGGCGGCAACGATGTGATCAAGGGCACTGCCGGCGCGGATAAGATTGATGGTGGAGCGGGTACCGATACAGTTGATTATTCGGCGTCTACCGAAGGTATCAGTATAGATTTGCGCCAGGGAACTGGGCTTGTTGGTCAAGGTGGCGACGCCGAGGGGGATATTCTCACTGGGGTCGAAACTGTCATAGGCTCGGCCTTCAACGACGTGCTCTCCGCAGGCCCGTATACCACGGCCACGGGAATACGACTGGAAGGTGGTGCAGGCGACGATATCTACAACATCAATATGGGGCAGACCCCCACCATCATCGAACAGGCCGGCGGCGGTAACGATGAAGCCCGTGTGTCGGTGATCAATGCCAGCGGCACCATCCTGGCAGCCAACGTCGAGCGCCTGACCTACGTCGGCACTGGCGCCTTCATCGGTTACGGCAACGACAGCGACAACGTCATTACCGGCGGTTCGGGTAACGACACCCTATACGGTGGCGCGGGAGCGGATCAGTTCATCGGCGGTGCCGGCTATGACATAGCGGGTTATACCGACAGCAAGGAAGCTGTGACCATCAACCTCAAGACCGGCGTACATACCGGGATCGCGGCAGGTGATACCTACACCGATATCGAAGCGGTCAGAGGCTCGAACTTCAACGACACGTTCATTGGCGATGGCAGCGGTATCGATTTCGACGGCGGTGCCGGTGTCGATACGGTCGACTACTCGGGTTCGACAGCCGGGGTAAACATCAATATCCGTACCGGGACGGGAACTGCAGGAACGGGTGGAGAGGCCGAAGGCAGCACGTTGGCGAATATCGAAACGGTCATAGGCTCTGCCTTCAACGACGTGCTTTCCGCAGGTCCGTATACCACGGCCACGGGAATACGACTGGAAGGTGGCGCAGGCGACGATATCTACAACATCAATATGGGGCAGACCCCCACCATTATCGAACAGGCCGGTGGCGGTAACGATGAAGCCCGTGTGTCGGTGATCAATGCCAGCGGCACCATCCTGGCAGCCAACGTCGAGCGCCTGACCTACGTCGGCACTGGCGCCTTCATCGGTTACGGCAACGACAGCGACAACGTCATTACCGGCGGTTCGGGTAACGACACCCTATACGGTGGCGC
>NZ_LHVL01000005.1:0-109841 GCF_001269775.1 Pseudomonas sp. Pf153
CGCGACCGATACCCGGAACCAGCACCATGACCAACAGGCCGAAGGCACCGAGCAGCATCATCCAGCCCAGGCGTTGCCAGGTGGCGATCGGTATCATCATGGTGACAACACACGCACCCAGGCCGATCACCAGGTAAATCAGGTGTCGGATCATGTGATAAAGGGTGTTGCCCGACTGCACGGCCGCCACTTCCGACGACGCGGAGGTGATCATTACCAGGCCCAGGCCCAGCAGCGCCAGACATCCGGCAAGCATCGGGAAGTCCAGGTCGATGCCACGCCCGGTGATCAACGGCGACGGGTACGGCTTGATGATATTCATGAGGCTCATGCCAAGTCCTCCGTCGCCCGAGCGAACAGTTGCCCGCGCTCTTCGTAGTTCTTGAACATGTCGAAGCTGGCACAGGCCGGCGACAACAGGACGGCATCGCCCGGTTGAGCCAGGGCGCGGCATTGCTGCACGGCTTCGTCCAGCGAAGCCACGCGCACCAGCGGCACGGCATCGCCGAGCGCCTGGGCGATCAATTCGCGGTCACGGCCCATCAGCACCACGGCGCGGCAGTTGGCCGCCACCGGACCACGCAGGTCCTTGAAGTCGGCGCCCTTGCCGTCGCCTCCGGCGATCAAAACGAGTTTGCCCTGAATATCCGCACCCAGGCCTTCGATGGCGGCCAGCGCGGCGCCGACATTGGTGGCCTTGGAATCGTTGTACCAGGCCACGCCATCGAGGTCGCGCACCCACTGGCAGCGGTGTTCAAGACCGGCGAAAGTACGCAGGGCCGAGAGCATGGCGTCGAACGGCAGGCCGACCGCATGCCCCAGGGCCAGGGCCGCCAGGGCATTGGCCTGGTTATGGGCACCGCGGATCTTCAACTCACGCACAGGCATCAGGTTCTGGAATTCGAAAGCCAGGTATTTTTCGCCGTTCTCTTCCCGCAACCCGAAGCCCTTGAAATCCGGTACGCCCAAGCCGAAGGACCAGCACGGCAGACCTTCGCTCAGCAACGGCCGGGTCAGGGCATCCTGACGGTTGAACACCACCTGCCGGGCGCCCCGGAAGATCCGGTGCTTGGCCAGGTGATAAGCCGGCAGGCCGCTGTAGCGGTCCATGTGGTCTTCGCTGATGTTGAGCACGGTCGCCACTTCGGCGCCCAGATGATCGGTGGTTTCAAGCTGGAAGCTGGACAGCTCCATCACATACAGCTCGACGTCGTCGCTGAGCAGGTCCAGTGCCGGAGTCCCCAGGTTGCCACCGACGGCAACCCGCTTACCCGCGGCCGCGGCCATCTCGCCCACCAGGGTGGTAACGGTGCTTTTCGCATTGGAACCGCTGATGGCAACGATCGGGGCCTTGGCGTTGCGGGCGAACAGCTCGACGTCACCGGACAATTTCACGCCGCGGGCCGCGGCCGCCTGCAGGGCCGGCGTCGCCAGGGCCAGGCCGGGGCTCACGTAGAGCTCATCGGCGCGGCACAGGAACTCGACGTCCAGCTCGCCACAACGCACGTCCACCTGCGGATAGTCGCGACGCAGCGTCGCAAGCTCAGGCGGATTTTCCCGCGTATCGGCCACGGCAAACGACACACCCCGGTTCGCCAGGAAGCGAACCAGGGACATGCCGCTCTTGCCGAGGCCGACAACGATGCGGAAGTGGTCAGAAGCGATCAGGGACACTCGTTCTACCTCAGCTTCAGGGTGGCAAGGCCGATCAGCACCAGAATCACGGTGATGATCCAGAATCGGACGATCACACGTGGCTCGGGCCAGCCCTTGAGTTCAAAGTGGTGGTGGATCGGCGCCATGCGGAATACGCGGCGGCCGGTCAATTTAAAGGAAGCAACCTGAATGACGACTGACAGGGTTTCCATCACGAACACGCCGCCCATGATGAACAGGACGATCTCCTGACGAACGATGACGGCGATGGTGCCCAGGGCCGCGCCCAGCGCCAGCGCCCCGACATCGCCCATGAAGACCTGCGCCGGGTAGGTGTTGAACCACAGGAACCCCAGGCCCGCGCCGATCAGTGCGCCGCAGAACACGATCAGCTCACCCGCGCCCGGCACGTAAGGGATCAGCAGGTACTCGGCGAACTTCACGTTACCCGACAGGTAGCAGAAGATCCCCAGTGCGCCGCCAACCATGACCGTCGGCATGATTGCCAGGCCATCGAGGCCGTCGGTGAGGTTGACTGCGTTGCTCGAACCGACGATCACCAGGTAGGTCAATACGATGAAGCCGGCGCCCAACGGGATGCTGTAGTCCTTGAGCATTGGCAGGATCAGGGTGGTCTCTACCGGCGAAGCAGCGGTCTTGTAGAGAAAGATCGCGGCACACAGGCCGAACACCGACTGCCAGAAGTATTTCCAGCGGCTCGGCAGACCTCGCGAATTCTTCTCGATGACCTTGCGGTAATCGTCAACCCAGCCGATGGCACCGAACAGCAGGGTCACCAGCAGCACGACCCAGACGTAGCGGTTCGCCAGATCGGCCCAGAGCAAAGTGCTGATGCCGATGGAAGACAGGATCAGTGCACCGCCCATGGTCGGGGTGCCGGACTTGGACAGGTGCGACTGCGGGCCGTCATTACGCACTGCCTGGCCGATCTGCAGGTTCTGCAGGGTACGAATCATCCACGGGCCCAGGAACAGCGACAACGACAACGCGGTCAGCACACCCAGGATCCCGCGCAGGGTCAGGTACTGGAAGACCGCGAAGCCTTTGTGGAACTGTTGCAGGTACTCCGCTAGCAGCAGCAGCATTAATGTGTCTCCGTACGGGTGCCGCACAGCGCCGCGACGATGTTTTCCATCGCTGCGCTACGAGAGCCCTTGATCAATAAAGTGGTGTTCGGGTCTTGCTCGGCACCCAGGGCCTGGATCAGCTCGGCCTGAGTGGTGAAATGCTGGGCGTGCTCGCCGAACGCGGCGACGGCATGAGCCATCATCGGGCCGACGGCATACAGCGCGTCGACCTTGCCACGGGCATAGGCCCCGACGTCGTGATGCCCCTGTTGCGCCCACTCGCCCAGCTCGCCGATGTCCCCAAGGACCAGCACGGTCCGACCGGAAAAGCCGGCCAGGATATCCACCGCTGCGCACATGGAAGTCGGGTTGGCGTTGTACGTGTCGTCGATCACCCGCATGCCGTTGGTGGCCAGCTGGGCAACACTGCGTCCCTTGACCGGTTGCACCGCGTTCAGCCCGGCGACGATGTTGGCCAACGACACGCCCAGTGCGTGGGCGGCAGCCGCTGCGGCCAGGGCATTGGCGACGTTATGGGTGCCGAGCAGGTTCAATTGGACCCGCTCCGCACCGTCCGGGCTGTGCAGATTGAACGCCGGGCAACCGCGGGCATCGCGATCCAGGTCGCTGGCGTAGAAATTCGCGGCGAGATTGCTCAGGGCGAAGGTCAACACCTTGCGCTCGCCCGCCCGGGCCTTCCAGATATCGAATGCCTTGTCGTCGAGATTCAGCACGGCGATGCCATCGGCATCCAGCCCCTCGATGATCTCGCCCTTGGCCTCGACGATTTTTTCCGGTCCGCCGAACTCGCCGACGTGGGCGGTGCCGGCGTTGTTGAGCACAGCGACGTGAGGTTTGGTCAGGCCCACGGTGTAGGCGATCTCGCCGAGCCGCGACGCACCGAGTTCAATAACGGCAGCGGTGTGTTCCGCAGCCAGCTCCAACAAAGTCAGCGGCACGCCGAGGTCGTTGTTCAGGTTGCCACGGGTTGCCAGAACCGGACCGCGGGTGCGCAGGATGCTGGCGAGCATTTCCTTGACGGTGGTCTTGCCACTGGAGCCGGTGATCGCGGCGACCGGCTTGTCGAACGCCGCACGATTCAATGCGCCCAGCCGGCCGAGGGCCTGGCGGGTGTCATTGACCAGCAACTGCGGCAACGTGCTGTTGCTCACTTCCCGCTCGACCAGCGCAGCGACCGCGCCTTTGGCGGCCACTTCGTTGAGGTAATCGTGGCCATCGAAACGCGGCCCGGCCAGGGCGACGAATAATTGACCCGCAGAAATGGCCCGGCTGTCGATGCTGACCCCGTCGAAACTGGCGTCAGCCGCAACGAGGCGCGCATTCAGGGCGTTGCTCAGCTCGCTGAGTTTCAAGGCCTTAAGCATGAGCCACCTCCCACGCGGTCAGGGCATGATCGGCTTCCACCAGGTCGGAGAACGCATGGCGTTCGCCGTTGATCTCTTGATAGTCCTCGTGGCCCTTGCCAGCCAGGACGATGACATCGTCGGCCGATGCGCCGGCGATCAGCTGGGCAATCGCCTGGCCGCGACCAGCCACGAACGTCACGTTCTCCACGTCGGAGAAACCGGCGCGGATATCGTCGAAAATCCGCAGCGGATCTTCGGTGCGCGGATTGTCGTCGGTGACCAGCACACCGTCGGCCAAGCGCTCCACCACCTCGGCCATGAGCGGACGCTTGCCACGATCGCGATCGCCACCGCAGCCGAACAGGCACAGCAGCTTGCCCTTGGCATGGGGCCGAAGGGCCAACAGGACTTTTTCCAGGGCATCCGGGGTATGGGCGTAATCGACGACCACCAGCGGTTGAGTCCCGCCGCCCAGGCGCTGCATGCGGCCGGACGGACCTTCGAGCTTCGGCAGGACCTTGAGGATTTCATCCAGCGGATAATCCAGGCCGAGCAAGGCGCCGATGGCAGCCAACACGTTGCTCAGGTTGAAGCGGCCCAGCAAAGTGCTGCGCAGATGGTGTTCGCCCTGGGGGGTGACCAGCGTGGCGCGCACGCCTTCGTCATCGAATTGCGCCTGGCGTACATAAAGGTAGGCGCTGGCATCTTCCAGGCTGTAGGTGATCAACCGGGACTCACGTTTATCGGCGGCCAATCGCCGGCCGAATTCGTCATCGAGGTTGATGACCCTGCACTTCAAGTCATTCCAGGCAAACAGCTTGGCCTTGGCTTCGCCATAAGCCTGCATGGTGCCGTGATAATCCAGGTGGTCGCGGGACAGGTTGGTCAACACGGCGACATCGAACGCCAGCGCGCTCACGCGCCCCTGGTCCAGGCCGTGGGAGGAAACTTCCATTGCAACGGCCTTGGCACCGGCCTTCTTCAGATCGGCCAGGGTCGCCTGGACGGCAATCGGGTTCGGCGTCGTGTGCGAGCCGCTTTCCAGCGCGCCATGAAAACCGTTGCCCAGCGTCCCGACAATGCCGCAGTGCTGGCCCAACAGGTCCAGCGCCTGGGCCACAAGCTGGGTGACGCTGGTCTTGCCGTTGGTGCCGGTCACGCCAATCAGGTTCAGGTGGCGACTCGGCTCGCCATAGAAACGCCCGGCAATGTCCGACAACTGCGCCGCAAGCCCCTTGACCGGAATCAGCGGAACATCGGTGATCGGCAACACGGTTGCGCCTTCCACCTCATAGGCCACGGCGGCCGCGCCGCGCTGCAAGGCGTCGGCGATGTGGGCACGGCCATCGAAGCGGCCACCCGGCACGGCCAGGAACAGATCCCCGGCGCGCACATTGCGACTGTCGAGGGCCAGCTCGCGAATCAGCAGATCGTGACCGGCGTGGGCGAATATCTTGTTCAGGCTCAGGGACATCAGCCACGCCCTCCATCGGCTTTCAAGGGGACGACCGGTGCGGTGCTCGCCTGTTGGGTCGGCGGCAGGTTATCCGGCGTAATGTTCATCAGGCGCAGGGTGCCGGACATGACCTTGCTGAAGACCGGCGCCGATACCAGGCCACCGAAATAGCCAGCCTTGCTCGGTTCGTCGATGACCACCACGATGGCGTAGCGCGGATCGCTCATCGGACCGAAGCCGGCAAACAGCGAACGATAGGAATTCTCGGCGTAGCCCTTGGTGCCCACGGAGGTCTTGCGGGCCGTACCCGACTTGCCCGCGACGTGATAGGCCGGCACCTGGGCGCGATAAACCCCACGCGGTGCCTCGATCACCTGCTGCAGCATGCCCTGCATGGTCTTGGCGACATTCTCCGGTATTACTTGGGTCGTCTGCGGCGGTTTGTCGGTTTTGATCAGGGTCAGCGGTGCAATACGACCGTTGTTCGCCAATGCCGAAAACGCGTGTACCAGCTGGATCGCCGTCACGGAAACACCGTAGCCGTAGGACAGCGTGGCCGTTTCAGCCTTGCGCCATTCCCTGTAGTTCGGCAGATTGCCAACCCGTTCGCCCGGGAACCCCAGGCCGGTGTCCTGGCCGAGGCCGATCTTCTGGGCCAGTCGGTAGATCGTTTCGCCGCCGATGTCGAAGGCGATCTTGCTCATGCCGACGTTACTGGAATTGATCAGAATACCGGTCAGGTCGAGCACCGGCCCTTCGGTCTTGGAGACGTCACGAATGGTGTATTTGCCGATCTGCAAAGTCCCCGGATACACCTCGACCGTGTCGCTCGGCTTCCAGCGTCCGGTCTCCAGGGCGGCAGCCATGGACACGGCCTTCATGGTGGAACCGGGCTCGAACACATCGATCATTGCACGGTTACGCATCATCGCCGGTTGCAGGTTGCGACGGTTGTTCGGGTTGTAGGTCGGCTGGTTGACCATGGCGAGGATTTCGCCAGTCTTCACGTCCATGATCACCAGGCTGCCAGCCTTCGCACCGTTCTCGACGATGGCATTGCGCAACTCGCGGTTGGCCAGGTACTGCAGGCGTAGATCAATGGACAACGCCAAGGGCTTTCCGGCCTTGGCGTTTTTGGTGACCTGGACATCCTTGATCAGCCTGCCGCGCCGATCCTTGATGACTTGTCGCTTACCGGCGACCCCGGCGAGCCATTCGTCGTAGGCCAGTTCGACGCCTTCCCTGCCTCGATCGTCAATGTCGGTAAACCCGACCATGTGGGCCGTGACCTCTCCCGCCGGATAGAAACGCCGGAATTCCTCGATGCCATAGACGCCGGGCACCTTCAGGTCGAGCACGCTCTGGCCCTGTTCCGGCGTCAGGCCGCGAACCAGATAGATGAATTCCTTATTGGCCTGAGCTTCGAGGCGCTCGGCCAACGCCTTGGGATCCTGTCCGAGGGCGGCCGCCAAGGCGGGCCACTTGTCCTTGGCCAACTGCATTTCCTTGGCGTTGGCCCACAAAGTGGTCACCGGTGTACTCACGGCCAGGGGTTCACCATTGCGGTCGGTGATCAGGCCACGGTGAGCCGGAATCGGAATATGACGCACACTGCGGGCGTCGCCTTGCCCCTTGAGGAAATCACGGTCGACGACCTGCAGGTCGATGATACGCCACGAAATAGCAGCCACCATGATCCCGAGTAACCCAAGGACCAGACGGAACCGCCACGGGAACAGTGCCCCTTCGAGCTTCATCATGGCGCCACCATCTGCACTTCGGCAGCGCCCGGGATGCGCATTTTCAGCTGTTCGGTGGCCAGCACTTCGATACGACTGTGGGCCGTCCAGGTGCTCTGCTCCAGGATCAGCCGGCCCCATTCGGCCTGCGCCTTGTCGCGCACGCTCAGCTCGTTGTAAAGGGTATTGAGCAACTGCCGGTTCCAGTGGGCGCTGTAAGACACGGCGATAGCCGACACGAGCACGCCGATAAACAGCAACAGCATAAAAAAGCTGCCGCCTGGCAGGGGCTTGGCGAAGAGCCGGCTCACCGCAACTTCTCCGCGACACGCATGACCGCGCTACGGGCGCGCGGATTGGCCTTGAGTTCAGCCTCGGAGGCGAACTGTGCCTTGCCGTGGATCTTGATCTTCGGTACGAAGGCTTCGAACCGCACCGGCAGGTTACGCGGCAGGTTATCGGCTTCCCCCTTGGTCAGCTTGCGCATGAACAGCTTGACGATACGGTCTTCCAGGGAATGGAAGCTGATCACCACCAGGCGACCGCCGATCTCCAGCGCGTCGAGCGCTGCTTCGAGGCCGGTTTCGAGATCGCCCAGTTCGTTATTGACGTGGATACGCAGCCCCTGGAAAGCACGGGTCGCAGGGTTCTTGCCCTTTTCCCATGCCGGGTTGGCGACTTTCAGCACCTCGGCCAGGTCGCCGGTGCGCTCGAATGGCTTGACGTCACGACGCTCGACCACGGCGCGCGCCATGCGCCCGGAGAAACGCTCTTCACCGTATTCCTTGAATACACGGGCAATTTCTTCCACCGGGGCGGTGTTGACGAACTCGGCCGCACTGATACCACGGGACGGGTCCATGCGCATATCCAGCGGGCCATCGTTGAGAAAACTGAAACCACGCTCAGGGTCGTCCAGTTGCGGCGAAGACACGCCCAGGTCGAGCAGGACACCACTGACCTTGCCGGCCAGGCCACGTTCGGCGACTTCAGAACCCAGCTCTGCAAAGCTGCGCTGCACAACGACAAAGCGGCCGTCTTCGGCCGCCAGCGCTTGCCCGGTGGCAATCGCTTGAGGATCCTTGTCGAACCCCAGCAGCCGGCCGTCCGGACCGAGCTGGCTGAGGATGAGCCGGCTGTGGCCGCCGCGCCCGAACGTGCCGTCCAGATAGCAGCCATCAGGACGTACGGCGAGTGCCTCGACGGCCTCGTCAAGCAGTACGGTGATGTGTTTGAAGCCGCTATCAATAGTCACAGGATCAGATCACGCAGTTCATCGGGCATGGCACCCGGTTGTTGAATAGCAGCCAGGTCCGCGGCGGAAACCGCATTCCAGGCATCTTCGTCCCACAGCTGGAACTTGTTCAGTTGGCCCACCAGCATCGCGCGCTTGTCCAGCTTCGCGTACTCGCGCAGGCGCGGCGGAACCAGAAAACGGCCACTGCCGTCGAGCTCCAGGTCAACGGCATTACCGATCAGCAGACGTTGCAAACGACGGTTTTCTTCTCGTAGCGAAGGCAGCGCGCGCAGTTTGGTTTCGATGATCTCCCACTCATCGAGCGGGTAAACACACAGGCATGGGTCAACGGCATCGATCGTGACGATTAATTGACCGGAACTACGCGAAACGAGCTCGTCACGATACCGGCTCGGCATAGCGAGACGGCCCTTAGCATCGAGACTGATGGCGTTAGCTCCGCGAAACACGTCAGCGTTTCTCCAAAATTTAGCGTTTTACGCTCAAAAAACCCACTTCATGCCACTTTCCTCCACTTGCGCACACTATAGGAATGCGCCCACCGCACCGTCAAGGCGCGTATTGAAGGAAAAGCCTTATAGATCGGAGATTTAGGAGCGTTTTTTGGAGACCAACGGGAATCTGGCGTAGGATTTTTCACCACAACTCAAATGAACACAGGAAGCTGCGCTCACAAGTTAAAGTGATTTGTTAAGAGTAAGATTTTTTTGGTCTTAGGAATTGCTGCTGCCAGCGATTCTGGCAAGGAGGGAATAAGGTGGAGAGTCGATCTGTAAGCCGGGTTCTGTCTTGAACAGTCATTCGTCTACGATGGCCATCACTGGACATCTTTAGCAACCTACCCGGTCCCAGCGCGGGCCACGCCTTGGGACCCTATTTGGTCTTGCTCCAAGTGGGGTTTACCTAGCCACGAACTGTTGCCAGCCGTGCGGTGCGCTCTTACCGCACCTTTTCACCCTTACCGGCGCCGAAGCGCTTAGGCGGTTATTTTCTGTGGCACTTTCCGTAGGCTCGCGCCTCCCAGGCATTACCTGGCACTTCGCCCTATGGAGCCCGGACTTTCCTCCCCCTTCCAATTTTCATGGAAGGCAGCGACTGTCCGATCGACTCTCCGCCGCGAAGGTTAACGGCAGAGCGCCCGAAGGACAAGCGCTAAAAGCCTTTGGCCACTTCATCTGTCCGGTTTTACCGGGCCTTCTGTTTGTCCAGCGCGACCTGATACAACACATTCTTGCGCTCGCCGGTGATCTGCGCTGCAAGCGCGGCGGCGCGCTTGAGTGGCATTTCCTCGAGCAGCAGGTCCAGGATGCGCATCGCTTCGCTGCTGACAGCCTCGTCATTTTCCGGCGCCGCCCAGCCCGCCACCAACACGACACACTCGCCGCGCTGCTGGTTGCTGTCGCTCTCGACGAAGGCACGCAACTGCGCCAACGGCAGGCCCTTGAGGGTTTCGAAGGTCTTGGTCAACTCGCGGGCCAGCAGTGCCGGACGCTCCGGGCCGAACACCTGCTCCATGTCCTGCAGGCATTCCAGGATGCGATGCGGCGCCTCATAGAAGATCAATGTGCGAGGCTCTTCCTTTATAGCCTCCAAGCGTGCCCGGCGCCCCACCGCCTTGGCCGGCAGGAAACCTTCGAAAATGAAACGGTCCGATGGCAAGCCGGCCGCAGACAACGCTGCGATCAGGGCGCAAGCCCCCGGCACAGGCACCACGTCGATACCGGCCGCCCGGGCCTGACGCACCAGATGGTAGCCCGGATCGGAAATCAGCGGCGTGCCCGCGTCGGAGATCAGCGCGACGTTTTCGCCCGCCAGCAGGCGAGTGATAAACCGGCTACCCTCGTCCCGCTCGTTATGTTCGTGGCAGGCCGCCAGCGCAGTGGAGATACCGAAATGCTGCAACAAGCGTTGGGAGTGACGGGTGTCTTCGGCGGCGATCAAGGCAACCTCCCGAAGAATCTTCAACGCCCGGGCGCTGATATCGTCCAGGTTGCCGATGGGCGTCGCCACCACATAAAGCGAGCCGGCGGCGGAATTCAAAGCACCTGGAGCAGTCAAAGCGCATACCTCATGATCGGTGAAAACCGCCATTGTAGCGCGTAGCGGACATCGCGGCTGTTTGTAGCGCGGTGTTGCATGCCGGCCTTTTGTGCTGCACCGCAACATTTGAAATACCTAAATCGATCGATTCACGCCACTGACATCGCACCCCGGCCGGTGCTTGGGTACAATTCGACGCTAATTTGATCTCGTATCAGGAACATTTACATGATCGCTTGTCTGCGGCTGTTTTCCGCTCTCTGCCTCGCTGCCCTCCTGGCGGCCTGCGCCAGCTCGCCCTCGTCCAGTCTTGGCGAGCTTCCACGGACCCCGGATGCCAGTATCGAGCAACTGCTCGAACAGGCCGCCCAAAGCAAAACGCCGGAAAAAGCCGCCCTGCTGCGCCTGAGCGCCGCCGACCTGGCCTACCGCCAGGGCAATGCCGGCCAATCCGCACAGATCCTGCAACAGGTGCCGATGGAGCAGCTCAAACCCGGCCAGCAGATCTTCGCCAGCACGCTGTCGGCGGAACTGGCCATGACGCGCAACCAGCCCAAGGCGGCCCTGACCGCCCTGAGCCACCCTAGCCTGCAACACTTGAGCGAGATGCCGGTGGAGCAGCAGGTCCGCACCGGAACCATCCGTGCCCGCGCCCTCGAGGCCGATGGCCAGACGCTGGCGGCTGCCAAGGAGCGAATCTTCATCGCGCCGCTGCTTGAAAAAGAAGCGGCAGCGAAAAACCATGAAGCGATCTGGTCCCTGATCGCCTCCCTGCCTACCGACCAGCTGCAACCGACCACCACCGACGATCTCGGCGGCTGGCTGAGCCTGGCCCGCGCAGTGAAAACCGCCGGCACCCTGGAACAGCAACAGGCCGCCATCGACAGCTGGCGCGAACAGAACCCCAAGCATCCGGCCGCGATCCAACTGCCGACGCCCCTGGTCAAGCTCAAGGAGCTGGCAAGCCAGCCGCTGAGCAAGATCGCCCTGCTGCTGCCTCAGAACGGCCAACTGGCCTCAGTTGCCAAGGCCCTGCGCGAAGGCTTCATTGCCGCGCACTACCAGGCTCAACAGGCCGGGCAGAAGCCGCCGAGCATCCAGTTCTACGACAGCTCCAGCCTGACCTCCATGGACGACTTCTACCGCAAGGCCCAGGCCGATGGCGTGCAGCTGGTGGTCGGACCGCTGGAAAAACCGTTGGTCAAGCAGATCAGCACGCGCCCGCAGCTGCCGATCACCACCCTGGCGCTGAACTACAGCGAAGGTGAACAAGGCCCCCCCCAACTCTTCCAGTTCGGCCTGGCGCCCGAGGACGAAGCCCGCGAAGTCGCTCGTCGCGCACGCGCCGATGGCCTGCATCGCGCAGCCGTCATGGTGCCAAAGGGCGAATGGGGTGATCGCGTCCTGAAAGCCTTCAGCCAGGACTGGCAGGCCAACGGCGGCACGATCATCGCCATCGAGCGTGTCGACCAGCCGGTGCAACTGGCGCAACAAATCGCCGACATGTTCCAACTGCGCCAGAGCGAGGCTCGCGCCAAGAGCCTGCAGAACACCGTAGGCACCACGGTTGCAGCCCAGCCGTCCCGCCGCCAGGACATCGAATTCATCTTCCTGGCGTCGACTCCGCAACAGGCTCAGCAGATCAAGCCGACCCTGAACTTCCAATACGCCGGCGACGTACCGGTCTATGCGACTTCTTCGGTGTTCAGCGCCAGCGGTGACCAGAACCAGTACAACGACATGAACGGGATTCGCTTCTGCGAAACCCCTTGGCTGCTCGATGCCAACGACCCGCTGCGCCAGCAGGTCAGCGCCCAGTGGCCTCAGGCCGGTGGCAGCCTGGGCCGGTTGTACGCGATGGGCGCGGACGCCTACCGCCTGGCCCCCCGCCTGGGTCAGCTCAAGACTTTGCCGGACAGCCGTATCGAAGGCTTGTCGGGCAGCCTGGCCGTATCGCAATCCCAGCGCGTCCAGCGGCAATTGCCTTGGGCCGAGTTCGTCAACGGACAGGTGCAGCGCCTGCCGGACACCCAGCGCTGATGCCCGAGCGATCGCGCCAGCAGAGCGGACGGGATGCCGAGGGCCTGGCCCTCGCGCACCTCCAGCAACAGGGTCTGCGTCTGGTGGCGCAGAACTGGCTGTGTAAACGCGGCGAGCTTGATCTGGTCATGCTTGACGGCGATACAGTAGTATTTGTCGAAGTCCGCTACAGAAAAAATACCCAATGGGGTGGCGCCCTCGACAGCATCGACTCGCGCAAACGCCAGAAGCTGATTTTTGCCGCGCAGTATTTTCTGCAAAGCGAATCTCGCTGGGCCGATCACCCCTGCCGCTTCGATGTAGTTGCCATCGACAGCAACGCCGATCAGTTGAACTGGCTGCAGAACGCCTTCGACGGTTGAACGGCGGGCCGGACCCTTTTACCCAATTTTTGCTCTTTGCTTTGCGCGCCGCACATGCCTGTGCCGATAAGCCGCGCTACTTAAGGTCACACAGATGGACATGCAATCGCGAATCCGCCAGCTTTTCCAGGCCAGTATCGACACCAAGCAGCAGGCGATGGACGTACTTGCACCGCACATCGAGCAAGCCAGCCAAGTGATGGTCAATGCCCTGCTCAACGAGGGCAAGATGCTATCGTGCGGCAACGGCGGCTCCGCCGGCGATGCCCAGCACTTCTCGTCCGAGCTGCTCAACCGCTTCGAGCGCGAGCGTCCGAGCCTGCCCGCCATCGCACTGACCACGGACAGCTCGACGATCACCTCGATCGCCAATGACTACAGCTACAACGAAGTCTTCTCCAAACAGATTCGCGCCCTGGGCCAGCCCGGCGATGTACTGCTGGCGATTTCCACCAGCGGCAACTCGGCCAATATTATTCAGGCGATCCAGGCCGCACATGATCGCGAAATGATTGTCGTAGCATTGACCGGGCGCGATGGCGGCGGCATGGCCTCATTGCTGTTGCCTGAAGACGTCGAGATTCGCGTGCCGGCCAACGTCACCGCACGTATCCAGGAAGTCCACCTGCTGGCGATCCACTGTCTTTGCGACTTGATCGACAGCCAACTGTTCGGGAGTGAAGAATGACCCCTAATCGCGCGGGCCTTCTGGCCCTGACCCTGTGCCTCGGCATCAGCGGCTGCACCTCGGTGGTTAACGCCAGCCGGGAAGCGCCGATCGAAGACGACCGCGGCACCCGCACCTTCGGCAGCAAGATCGACGACTCCCTGATCGAAACCAAGGCCGGCGTGAACATCGCCAAGGCCGACCCGGCCCTGGACAACAACTCTCACATCGTCGTTACCAGCTTCAACGGTGTCGTGCTGCTGGCCGGCCAGACCCCACGGGAAGACCTCAAGGCCAAGGCCGAGCAGGCTGCCAGCGCCGTACAACGGGTCAAGACCGTGCATAACGAATTGCAGGTGTTGCAGCCCTCCTCTCTGCTGGCGCGCCAGAACGATGCCTGGCTGACCACCAAGATCAAGACCCAGATGCTCACCGATCCCAGCATTCCGGGTTCGCGAATCAAGGTTGTGACGGAGAATGGCATCGTCTATCTGCTGGGTCTGCTGACCAAGCAGGAGGCCGCCCAGGCGACCAATCTGGTGCAGGGGGTTTCCGGGGTGCAGAAGATCGTGAAGTTGTTTGAGTATATTGACTGAGGGTAGTTGCGGTTCTTGATGCTGCGCTTGGCTTAGATTGGCTTGGCTTGGCTTGGCTTGGCTTGGCTTGGCTTGGCTTGGCTTGGCTTGGCTTGGCTTGGCTTGGCTTGGCTTGGCTTGGCTTGGCTTGGCTTGGCTGAAAAACGGTACTTCTTCAGATGGGGAAGTGCCGTTTTTTGTGTGCATATCCGTTTCTTTGGTAACGGCTACTTAGGGTTCCGCCCTTACGGCGGGTCACTTTTGGAAAAGCGCCAAAAGTAACCAAAAGCGCTTTGCCCCACCACTGGGCACCTCGCCAAGGCGAGGTGTTCCCTCACTCCGGCATTGCTCCGTGGGCCCGCCGCGAAGGGCCATCCATGGCCCAGCGCGGCTATCCCGGCATCCATGCCGGGATACCCACTACGCAATGCCTGCGTTCGGCCCTTGTGGTTAACGGGGCGTCCAAGATCAAGATCAAGATCAAGATCAAGATCAAAAGCAAAAGCAAAAGCAAAAGCAAAAGCAAAAGCCAGAGCGTAAGCGAGGCGGCCTGACGGCTGGCCTGTATCTCCGGCTGTACTTCAATCCAACTGTGGGAGCGAGCCTGCTCGCGATTGCGGTGTATCAGCCAACATCGATGCTGCTGACTTGACGCCATCGCGAGCAGGCTCGCTCCCACAGAAGGCCGTGGGCTTGGCGCAATTTTCTTTGCCGTTAATGGCTATCGTGGGTCGACGTTATCCAGCATCTGGTTCGTCAGCAATGAACTCAGTTCTATCAGTTGCTGAATACCCAACGCCAAATGACGCCGTGATCCGTCCAGATCAAATGCGAGATCGTTGACCATGGCGTCCGCCGAGGACAGGGTTTCGCTCAGATTGGCGAGCAGGCATTCGTTGTCGAGGCCTTTTACAACGGTGAATACCTGGCCCGGTTTTGGTTCGTCTTGGGATTTAACCGGCTTCGACAGCAAGTAGTGATCGAGCACGCGTTTGGTGGTTTCGTCTTGCGGCTTGTCTTTGAATTTTGCGGATTGTGCGGTGGAGTCTGCTTCTGGGGGATTCGGAGTTATTTTGTACATTTTTACGTTCCCTTAAGTTTAGTAGGCAGCTACCGTCTCGCTACTAAACGAAAGGAGGCAGCTGTGCGCAAGTTAGTAGACCGGTAAGGCAACGGAAAACCCGGCGCGCCCGAAGGCGCCATGCGCACAGCCACCATCAAGTGCAGGCGAAGGCCTGACTGATGAGACTCATGCAACCGTTGCAATTACCGGGCTACTAAACCCGACCACTGATGAGCAGTGGCAGGCAAGACAATAGAAGCCAGGGACAAGGCGCACAAGCGGGCGGATTCTGGCGTAGTTGTAGGCAAAGGCGCAAGGATGTGTGGAGTTGCGCGGGCAAAATGATCAGGTTGAACATTTATCTCAAGGCATAGGGGAACAGCCCTGAGAGATGCGTCAGCTGTTAGGCCGTCATCGCGAGCAGGCTCGCTCCCACAGTTTTATCGGGTCAGGACCGGAAGAGTCAGGTCGGCCGTCAGGCCGCCTCGCTTTGGCTTTGGCTTTGGCTTTGGCTTTGGCTTTGGCTTTGGCTTTTGATCTTGGACGCCCCGTTAACCACAAGGGCCGAACGCAGGCGTTGCGTAGTGGGCAACCCGGCATGGATGCCGGGTTAGCCGCGCTGGGCCATGGATGGCCCTTCGCGGCGGGCCCACGGAGCAATGCCGGAGTGAGGGAACACCTCGCCTTGGCGAGGTGCCCAGTGGTGGGGCACAGACCTTTTGGTTACTTTTGGGGCGTCTGCCAAAAGTAACCCGCCGTCAGGGCGGAACCGTAAGCAGCCGTTACCGCAGGAATGGATATGCCCTCAATCCCTACTTCACTACCTTAAGACTAGGCCGCCCACTAGGCCGCGGCGGCTCGTCATCCGGCGGCAAATCATCATCCACCTCGTACTCATCCTCGCCATCCAACGGAGTTTCAAGCTCGAAAACCATGCCCTGCCCGTTCTCCCGAGCATAGATCCCGAGGATCGAAGCAATAGGCACATACAGCGTATGCGGCACACCACCGAAACGCCCTTCGAAGCTCACGGCATCGTTATCCATGTGCAAATGGCGCACAGCAGCCGGCGAAACGTTCAGGACAATCTGCCCGTCACTGGCAAACCCCTGTGGCACCTGTACCGACGGGTATTCGGCATTGACCAGCATATGCGGGGTGCAATCGTTGTCCACAATCCACTCGTAGAGCGCGCGGACCAGATAAGGTCGACTGGAGTTCATAGCGGCTCCCTAAGCCTTAGCGCATGTCGCGTTCGACACCAGACAGACTCGCCTGGAAAGTCTCACGCGCAAATTGGCGCTCCATATAATCAAGCAGCGGCTTGGCGGGCCGCGGCAGTTCGATACCCAGGATCGGCAAACGCCAGAGTATGGGCAATAGGCAGCAATCCACCAGACTTTGTTCCTCACTGAGGAAAAACGGCTTGTCGATGAACAGCGGCGACACGCCGGTCAGGCTTTCGCGCAACTCCTTGCGTGCGACTGCCCGCTCTGACTCTTTGGTCCGCGGGTCCAGGATCAGGTCAACCAGGCCGCACCAGTCGCGCTGAATGCGATGGATCAGCAAACGACTGTTCGCTCGGGCGACAGGGTACACCGGCAGCAAGGGCGGATGCGGATAGCGCTCATCCAGATATTCCATCACCACGGTCGACTCCCACAATGCCAGGTCGCGGTCGACCAGCGTGGGCAGGCTGCCATAAGGGTTCACTTCGATCAGCTTCGGCGGTTGGCGGCCTGCCTCGACGTAAATGATCTCGGCGCTGACACCTTTCTCTGCCAGTACGATGCGTACCCGGTGGGAATAGTGGTCGGCGGGGTCGGAGTAACAGGCCAACCGATTGGTCACGCCCATGGCGATCCTCCTCGCTTGTAGAATTTTTGGAAAAACGGAAAAACGAGCGCGCCCAGAGGGCGCCTCCCGTAACACCTGGTCGACCAGGCTCGTTACACTTTCAGAGACGCCCTTGGGCGCGCGCGATTAACAGCAACGGCTTACAGCTTTATCAATGGACGTCTTTCCAGTATTCACGCTTGAGCAGGTAAGCGAATACGAAGAAGAACGCCAGGTACAGCAATACATAAGTACCGATGCGCTGATGCTCCAGCTTCACCGGGTTGGCCGAGTAGGCCAGGAAGGTCACCAGGTTCTTGACCTTCTCATCGAACTGCTCGGGCGTCAGGCTGCCGGTATTTGGCACGATGGTCAACTGGTCGCAGGCTTCATGGGTCAAAGCCGTGCCGGTCAGCGGATCGAATTGCTTCTTGCCGTTTTCGACGATCTGAACCTGCTTGCAGCCTACCACCTGGCGACCTTGCAGGTTGGCCAGGACGTTGGGCATGCCGACGTTCGGGAAGACCTTGTTATTCACGCCCCATGGACGCGCAGGGTCTTCATAGAACGAACGCAGGTAACCGTAGAGCCAGTCGGTTCCACGCACACGGGCAACCAGGGTCAGGTCAGGCGGCGCGGCGCCGAACCAGGTCTTGGCATCTGCCGGCTGCATGCCGATGTTCATGTGGTCGCCCAGCTTGGCACCGGTGAACACCAGCTTCTCGAGCATCATGTCAGGGGGAATGCCCAGGTCATTGGCCACGCGCTCGTAACGCTGGAACTTGGCACTGTGGCAACCCATGCAATAGTTGGCGAACGTCCGGGCACCGTCCTGCATGGCGGCTTTATCGGACACGTCGATGTCGACTTTTTCCAGTTCTGGACCACCGTGTTCGGCCGCGAAGGACAGGACAGGCAGAGCAGCAAGAATCAGTGCAGCGAATAGTTTTTTCATCAGCCAGTCACCCTTTCCGGAACCGGTTTTGTCTTCTCGAGCCGGGTATAGAACGGCATCAGAATGAAGTAGGCGAAGTACAGGAAGGTGCAGACCTGCGACAGCAACGTACGACCCGGCGTAGGTGCCAGTACACCCAGCACACCCAGGATCACGAACGAGATGCAGAACACCACCAGCCAGATCCGGCTCAGCCAGCCCTTGTAGCGCATGGACTTGACGGGACTGCGGTCCAGCCATGGCAGCACGAACAGTACGGCGATGGCCGCGCCCATGGCGATGACACCCAGCAGCTTGTCCGGAACCGCACGCAGGATCGCGTAGAACGGTGTGAAGTACCACACTGGGGCGATGTGCTCAGGGGTCTTGAACGCGTTCGCCTGCTCGAAGTTCGGCTTCTCGAGGAAGTAGCCACCCATCTCAGGGAAGAAGAACACGATGGAGCAGAAGATGAACAGGAAGACCACTACGCCAACGATGTCTTTCACGGTGTAGTACGGGTGGAAGGCGATGCCATCCAGCGGTACGCCGTTTTCGTCCTTGAGCTTCTTGATGTCCACGCCGTCCGGGTTGTTCGAACCCACTTCGTGCAACGCCAGGATGTGCAGCACCACCAGGCCGAGGATCACGATCGGCAGGGCCACTACATGCAGGGCGAAGAAGCGGTTCAGGGTAATACCGGAGATCAGGTAGTCACCACGGATCCACTGGGTCAGGTCGTCGCCGATGACGGGAATCGCACCGAACAGCGAGATGATCACCTGGGCACCCCAGTAGGACATCTGGCCCCATGGCAGCAGGTAACCCATGAAGGCTTCGGCCATCAGCGCCAGGTAGATCAGCATCCCGAAGACCCATACCAGCTCGCGGGGTTTCTGATACGAACCGTAGAGCAGGCCACGGAACATATGCAGGTAAACCACGATGAAGAACGCCGAGGCACCGGTGGAGTGCAGCAGGCGCAGGATCGAGCCGTACTCGACGTCGCGCATGATGTACTCGACGGAAGCGAACGCTTCTTCCGCCGACGGGGTGTAGCTCATGGTCAGCCAGACACCGGTTACGATCTGGTTGACCAGAACGAGCAGTGCCAGGGAGCCGAAGAAATAGAAGAAGTTGAAGTTCTTTGGAGCGTAATACTTGCTGAGATGGTCTTCCCACATTTTGGTCGCGGGAAAGCGCGCATCAAACCAGTCCATTAATTTGCTCATCACGCTTTCTCCATATCGACGCCAACGACAATGATATCGTCCGACTCATAGGAATGCGGGGGAACTGGCAGGTTCAGAGGTGCAGGCTGCGACTTGTAGACGCGACCGGCCAGGTCATAGTGGGAGCCGTGGCAAGGGCAGAAATAACCACCGACCCAATCCTTGCCCAGATCGGCAGGGGCCACTTCGGGACGGAACGTCGGCGAGCACCCCAAGTGCGTGCAGATGCCGATCAACAGCAGAACATCTGGCTTGATCGAACGGGTCTTCGGGTCCACGTAGGTTGGTTGCGTCGAGCTCTTGGAGTCGGGGTCGGACAACTGCCCCTCGATCTTTTTCAGATTCCCCAGAATTTCTTCTGTACGGCGGACGATGAACACCGGCTGGCCGCGCCATTCAGCAATCATCTGCTGGCCTGGCTCGATCTTGCTGACATTCACTTTCACCGGTGCACCTGCAGCTTTCGCCTTGGCACTGGGAAACCATGACCCCACGAACGGGACCGCAGCCCCCACCGCCCCTGCAGCACCCACCACGGATGTGGCTGCTACCAGGAAGCGACGCCGGCCTGCATTCACGCCGTCATTGCTCATTCAGTCCTCTCCCATCAGCTTTGTGGCCTGTTGAACCAGGCGTCTACTAAGTAAAAATCTGAACTTATAAAAATTTTGCCGAATGGTAATGAAAACCCCCAATTCTGACAAGGTAATTACCGAGCGGCGATACCGCCAAGCCTTGTAGTATAGGGGCTCCACGGATGTGGCAAGTTGTCACAGTAAATTATTTTGCCCATAAAAAAACGCCCGGTTCCGTGAGGAACTGGGCGTTCTTTTGAACGCGAGAGCGAATTAACGCTTCGAGTACTGTGGACGCTTACGCGCTTTACGCAGACCGACTTTCTTACGTTCAACTTCACGAGCATCGCGAGTCACGAAGCCAGCTTTACGCAGCGGGCTGCGCAGAGTCTCGTCGTAGTCCATCAGGGCGCGAGTGATGCCGTGGCGGATTGCGCCAGCCTGACCACTTACACCACCACCGATAACGGTGACGTAGATGTCGAACTTCTCGACGGTCTCGGTCAGCTCCAGTGGCTGGCGAACAACCATGCGAGCGGTTTCGCGGCCGAAGAAGCTATCCAGGGAACGATTGTTGATGGAGATGTTACCAGTGCCCGGACGCAGGAAAACGCGTGCGGTTGCAGTCTTGCGACGGCCAGTGCCGTAATTTTGAGTCGCCGACATAATGAACTATTCCGTTAAAACTTCAGTTCTTGGGGCTGCTGAGCAGTATGAGGGTGAGCAGCGCCCGCATAAACCTTCAGCTTACGATACATGTCGCGACCCAGCGGGTTCTTAGGCAGCATGCCTTTAACCGCGGTCTCGATCACGCGCTCAGGGGCTTTGGCGATCAGCTTTTCAAAGTTGATCGACTTGATGCCACCAGGAAAACCGGAGTGGGAGTAGTACATCTTGTCAGAGGTCTTGGCACCCGTCACACGTACCTGCTCGGCGTTGATCACAACGATGTAATCACCGGTGTCGACGTGAGGAGTGTACTCAGGCTTGTGCTTGCCACGCAGACGGCTCGCGATTTCGGTGGCCAGACGACCCAGGGTCTGACCAGCAGCGTCGACGACGAACCAGTCGCGCTTTACTGTTTCCGGTTTAGCAGTAAAAGTTTTCATTCTTTATAGCCTCAGGGGCCGCCCTGTAAATTAGACGGCGGATCTTACTGAATAGTGCGTACTTTGACAAGTCAAAGGCAGCCGGATACAGACGCTTTCGGGGGCTCGGGTCGGCGCGTCCGTTCAACGGCAAGATTCTTCGGCGGCGGGGCATCACTTCCACTGCAGAAAGAGGTGCGCAATTATGCAGATTGCGAAAAATAATTCAACCTGCTTTTATGATTGCTTTGCCCAAGGAGTCTCCGATGGACTATCGCCAGCTAGGCCGTACCGATCTCAACGTGAGCGCCCTGTGTCTTGGAACCATGACCTGGGGCGAGCAGAACAGCGAGGCCGAGGCCTTCGCCCAGATCGAACGCGCCAAGGGTGCCGGCATCAATTTCATCGACACCGCCGAAATGTACCCGGTCCCGCCGAAGGCCGAGACCTATGCCACCACCGAACGCTACATCGGCAACTACTTCAAGAGCCGTGGCGACCGCGCCGACTGGATCCTGGCGAGCAAGATCGCAGGCCCCGGCAACACCATCGACTACATTCGCGACAAGAACCTCAAGCACAACCGCCGTCATATCACCGAGGCGCTGGACGCCAGCCTCAAGCGCCTGCAGACCGACTGGATCGATCTCTATCAACTGCATTGGCCGGAGCGCAGCACCAATTTCTTCGGACAGCTGGGCTATCAGCACAAAGCCGATGAAGATTTCACTCCGCTGGAGGAAACCCTCGAAGCCCTGGACGAACAAGTCCGCGCCGGCAAGATCCGCCACATCGGTCTGTCCAACGAGACGCCATGGGGCACCATGAAATTCCTCGCCCTGGCCGAAGCCCGTGGCTGGCCGCGAGCCGTCTCGATCCAGAATCCGTACAACCTGCTCAACCGCAGCTTTGAAATCGGCCTGTCGGAAATCGCGATCCGTGAACAGTGCGGGCTGCTGGCCTACTCCCCCTTGGCGTTCGGCTTCCTGTCGGGCAAATATGAAGGCGGTGCCCGACCTCCCAAGGGCCGCCTGACGCTCTACAGCCGCTTCGCGCGTTACTTCAATCCGCAGTCGGAAGCGGCGTGCAGCCGTTATGTAGCGCTGGCTCGCGAACATGGCCTGGACCCGGCGCAGATGGCCCTGGCGTTCGTCACCCGGCAGCCGTTCGTGACCAGCAACATCATTGGCGCCACGACGCTGGAACAACTGGACAGCAACATCGCCAGCCTCGACCTGAAGCTGTCGAATGAGGTTCTGGCGGGAATCGAGGCGATCCACAAAGATCATCCGAACCCGGCGCCTTGATCGCCTGACAGACCCAATCGCAAGCAGGCTCGCTCCCACGGTAGACCGCGCTCTGTCATTAGACGGCGATCCAATGTGGGAGCGAGCCTGCTCGCGATAGCGATCTCAGGTTCGCGCCGAATTCAAAGCGACCGCGCAACGATCTCCTTCATGATCTCATTGGTCCCGGCATAGATCCGCTGCACCCGCGCATCGGCCCATGCCCGGGCAATCGGGTATTCCCACATGAAGCCATAGCCGCCGTGCAGTTGCACGCACTCGTCGAGCACCTTGCATTGCAAGTCAGTGCCCCAGTACTTCGCCATCGCCGCCGTCGGCACGTCGAGTTTGCCTTGCAGGTGCAGTTCCAGACAGCGGTCGACGAAGACCCGACCGATCTGGATTTCGGTGGCCATCTCCGCCAGCTTGAAGCGGGTGTTCTGGAAGTCCGCGATGGACTTGCCGAATGCCTTGCGATCACGGGTGTAATCCAGCGTCCACTGTAGCGCCGCCTCGGCCGAGGCCAGGCCGCCGATGGCCACAGTCAAGCGTTCCTGAGGCAGCTCCTGCATCAGGTAGGCAAATCCCATTCCGGCCTGCCCCAGAAGATTTTCCTTTGGTACGCGAACATCCTGAAAGAACAACTCCGAGGTGTCCTGGGCTTTCATGCCGACCTTTTCCAGGCGCTTGCCTTTTTCGAAGCCGGGCGTGCCCGATTCCACCAGGAACAGACTGGTGCCCTTGGCGCCGGCCTTCGGGTCGGTCTTGGCCACCACGATGACCAGGTCGGCCAGGTAGCCATTGGTGATGAAGGTCTTCGAACCGTTGATGACATAGTCATCCCCGTCCAGTACCGCCGTGGTCTTCACGCCTTGCAGATCGGAACCGGCACCCGGCTCGGTCATGGCAATGGCTGTGACCATTTCACCGGAGATCAACTTGGGCAGGTACTTGTGCTTCAGTGCTTCGCTGCCGTAATGCAGGATGTAGGGCGCAACAATGTCGGAGTGCAACGAAAAGCCGATACCCGTCAGCCCCAGGCGACCGATTTCCTCGATCACCACGGCGCTGTAGAGAAAGTCTGCTTCCAACCCGCCGTAAGCCTGCGGCAAATGGGAGCACAACATGCCCGCCTCCCCTGCCTTGTTCCAGAGCTGGCGGCCGACATGCCCCTGTTTTTCCCACTGGCTGTGGTACGGCACGGCTTCTTTTTCAAGGAAGGTTCGTACGCTGTCACGGAACAATTCGTGTTCGGGACTGAACAGGGTTCTTGGGATCATGACGCACCATTCATTATTGTTGGGGGTGGTTATCCGACAGAGCCTAAGCTCGGGAGGCGTGACGGGACACTGGACACATCCGACAAAAAATAAGACGATCCAGCCGTCTGGTGACCACTATCCCTTATAAAAATAAAAGTTGAATTATGTCCAAGCACGTCTCCACGCCCTTGCGGCGCGTCAGCATCCTGGCAATCGACCGGGTCTTCGCTTCCACCCTCATGCAAGCCAAGGATTTTTTCCATCTCGCCAGCCTGCGCTATGGCAAACAACTGGGCCATGGCCTGACGCCGGCGTTCGAAACCCGCCTTGTCAGCCCCGATGGCAAACCGGTGAACAGCTTCAGCGACGTGATCATGCCGGTAGACAGCGGTCTGGAAGATACCGATGTGATTATCCTGCCGGCGTTCTGGGATGATTTCCCCGCCCTTTGCCTGCGCTATCCCCAAATCCTGCCCTGGCTGCGAGACCAGCATGCCCGCGGTGCGGTGCTGTGCGGCGAAGCCACCGGTGTGTTCTGGCTGGCCGAGGCCGGATTGCTCGACGGCAAGGAAGCAACCACCTATTGGCGCTTCTTCAACGCGTTCAAGGAGCGTTTTCCGCAGGTTCACCTGAATCAGGACAAGCACCTGACCGACGCCGACAACCTGTTCTGTGCCGGTGGCACCACCTCGGCCTGCGACCTGTACATTTACCTCATCGAACGCTTCTGCGGCGCCAACGTGGCCCAGGCGGTGGCGCGGGACATCCTGTATGAAGTACAGCGCAACTATTCGCCGGGCCGAATCGGCTTCGGCGGCCAGAAGCTGCATCAGGACGTGATCATCCTGCAGATCCAGCAATGGCTCGAAGAGCACTTCGCCGACAAGTTCCGCTTCGAGGACGTCGCCCGGGAACATGGCATGAGCATCCGCAACTTCATGCGCCGCTTCCAGACCGCCACGGGAGACAAGCCCCTGCATTACCTGCAGCGACTGCGCATCGAAACGGCCAAGGGCCTGCTGTCCGGCAGCCGTAAGAGCATCAAGACCATCAGCTATGAAGTCGGCTACGACGATGCGAGCTTTTTCGCACGGCTGTTCCGGCAACATACCGATCTGTCGCCGAACCAGTATCGTCAGCAGTTTCAGCAGGCGGCGTAGGACAGAAAATTACACACAACCCAATGTGGGAGCGGGCTTGCTCGCGAAAGCGGTATATCAGTTAGGCATGTATTGCCTGACAAACCGCTTTCGCGAGCAAGCCCGCTCCCACAAAAAAGCCTGCAATTGCAGGCTCTTTTCAGGTTTGGAAACGCTTACGGCTTGTGCGCCCGCGCCAGGAACTCATGGGACTGCATTTCCAGCAGGCGGCTCAGCGTCCGCTGGAACTCGAAGGTCAGGCGACCACCGGTGTAGAGGTCCTTGAGCTCGACTTCGGCCGAGATGATCAGCTTCACGTTGCGGTCGTAGAACTCGTCCACCATGTTGATGAAGCGGCGAGCGATGTCGTCGGTGGTGACGCTCATCTGTTCGACGCCACTGAGCAACACGGCGTGAAAGATCTTGCCCAGTTCGATGTAGTCGTTCTGGCTGCGAGGGCCGTCGCACAGCTCGCGGAAATCGAACCAGGCCACGTCGTCACAGGTGCGGATGGCACGGATCTCGCGATTTTCGATGATCAGCACGTCGTTCTCGACCGCCTGGGTGCATTCCGGCGTGAGGGCACGGAAGCTCTTGCGCAGGCTTTCTTCGGCGGCAGCGTCGAGCGGAAAATGGAACAGCTCCGCTTGCTCGAGATGACGCAGGCGATAGTCGACGCCACTGTCGACGTTGACGATTTCGGTGTGTTCCTTGATCAACGCGATGGCCGGCAGGAAGCGCGCCCGTTGCAGACCGTCCTTGTACAGGCCGTCCGGCACGATGTTCGAGGTGGCGACCAGGGTCACGCCGTTCCTGAACAACTCTTCCATCAAAGTGCCGAGAATCATGGCATCGGTGATATCGGACACGAAGAACTCATCGAAGCAGATCACCCGCGTCTCGCTGGCGAAACGCTTGGCGATGATCGTCAACGGGTTCTTCTCGCCACCCAGGGTCTTCATCTCTTCATGCACACGCTTCATGAAGCGGTGGAAGTGCGTCCGGGTCTTTTCCTTGAAGGGCAACGCTTCGAAGAAGGTGTCCACCAGGTAGGTCTTGCCACGGCCCACGCCACCCCAGAAGTACAGGCCCTTGACCGGCGCCAGGTCCTTCTTGCCGAACAGTTTGCCCAACAAGCCCGGCTTGTTGTTCGAAGCGGCGATCAGGTCGTCGTACAGGCGCTGCAAATGCCGCACTGCCGTTTCCTGGGCTGCGTCGTGGAAGAACTCCGGGCGTTTCAGATCAGCTTGATATCGTTCTAGGGGTGTCATATTCGTTAGCAAGGCAACAAAAACGGGCGGTCACTGTAGCGACGGCCCAGAGGAATGGCAATCGGCCCTTATTCGGGCCGATGGTCGGGTGAAGCGTCGGATCAATCCTGTGCAGGTCTCAGTGCAACGCGCAACGCCTCGATCGCCGCGTCCCGAGCGGCAGCGTCAGCGAAGTCCGGGCTGTCCGCCACGCATTCGCCTTCGAGCCAGACGCTGAAAGACAGCGCTTCGCTGCGCACATCGAGGGGTTGGCCGGATTGCAATTGCTTGGTCACCTGGCCGGCCGTCTTGCCGTCGGCAAAATGGCGAGACAACAGCAACTGCTCGCCATCGGCGGCCAGCAAACGGAAGCGGAAACTGCCATCGTCTTCGCGGAAGCTGACGAAGCGCGCGGCCTTGGCCGTCTTCTTTTTCGTGCTGGCGGCCACCTGGACCTGGCTCACGAACGAACGCAGGCCAACGGCCTCGCGCAGTTCGTTGAGGAACGGTGTCGCCACGGCCCGGGCTTTTTTCGCGCCCAGTTGCAGCAGATCTTCCAGGTCCGCAGGGCGCTCGATCAATTGGTGGTAGCGTTCGCGGGCTTCACCCAACTGGTTGTCGAGCAACTGGAACAGGCGGTTCTTGGCCTCACCCCAACCCAGGCCTTGCAGCAGTTCGCTACGGAACTCAGCGGACTGCGACGGGGTCGCGAAGGCCTGGAACAGTGTGAACAGGTGCGAATTGTCCGGATCCTTGGCTTCACCCGGCGCACGGGAGTCCGTGACGATCCGCGAAATTGCGTCCTTCATGTCCTTGGCGCTGCTGAACAATGGGATGGTGTTGTCGTAGCTCTTGGACATCTTGCGCCCATCGAGGCCCGGCAGCGTGGCGACGCTTTCTTCGATCAGCGCCTCGGGCAGGGTAAAAAACTCCTTGCCCTGGCCGAACAGATGATTGAAACGCTGGCCGATATCCCGTGCCATTTCCACATGCTGGATCTGGTCGCGACCGACCGGCACTTTGTGGGCGTTGAACATCAGAATATCGGCGGCCATCAGCACCGGGTAGCTGTACAGGCCCATGGTGATGCCGGCGTCCGGGTCTTCGCCGGCCTCGACGTTCTTGTCCACCGAGGCCTTGTAGGCGTGGGCTCGGTTGAGCAGGCCCTTGGCGGCGACACACGTCAGCAGCCAGGTCAACTCTGGAATTTCGGGAATATCGGACTGGCGATAGAACGTCACGCGTTCCACATCCAGGCCGCCGGCCAGCCAGGTCGCGGCGATTTCCAGGCGCGAACGCTGGATGCGCAGCGGATCATCGCACTTGATCAGGGCGTGGTAGTCCGCCAGGAAGTAGAACGAATCGGCGTTGCTGTCGCGGCTGGCGAGGATCGCCGGACGGATGGCGCCGGCGTAGTTACCCAGGTGCGGGGTGCCAGTGGTGGTGATGCCGGTCAGGATGCGGGTACGAGTCGTCATGGGTTATCGCTTGTCAGACTGCTGTCAATTCGAGAGGCGCGGCAGGAGCAGATCCTTGAGATCGGTCAGCTTGCCATGAAAAAAGTGTCCGCATTCTGCCACTTTCAGCAGCTCATGGGGGCGTTGGAGCGCATCGGACCATTCGTAGACAAGCCTTGGCTCGACCACTTCGTCGTTTTCCGGCTGGATCACCGTCAGCGCGCCGCCAGTCGGCAAGGGTGACTGTTCGTTCAGGCGCATCACCGCAGGCGCCACCATGAACAAGTGCTTGAGCGATTGGCCCTGGGCTTGGAGCCGTCCGCCCAGACTGGCAGCGACGAAGCCACCAAACGAGAAACCGAACAGGGTCAGGGGTAACTGCGGATACTTCTCCCGCAACCACGCCGCTGCTGCCTGGGCGTCGTCCACTTCGCCGGAGCCCATGTCATGACTGCCGGCGCTGGCGCCGACGCCACGATAATTGAAACGCAACGTAACCAGGCCGGCGTCCCGGGCGGAGCGCTGCAGGGTCGAAACCACTTTATTGAGCATGGTCCCGCCCTGCACCGGGTTCGGGTGACAGATCAGCGCCAGGCCACGGGGGGCCTCGCTGTCCAGGTACAAGGCTTCCAGTGGGCCCACCGGGCCATCGATGACTACAGGGGTTTCGCGCATAAGCAAGGGAAAGAACTCCGTGACCCCGAATAGGGTCGACTCGTCTAGCTAAAAGTCTGTGCCTGGCATGATTGCGATGTTCTTCGCGGTATACAGCGCAGGTCCGAGCCGTTAACGTAAAGCAAAGCCGTTTATAGAGGAAGGACTCGTGGAACACTCGCTCTTAGTTTGGTTGTTGCCGACTCTTGCCCTGGTCGCCGGTGTCGCCATTGGATTCCTGCTTGCCCGACTGCTGCCCAACGCGGTGCCCAACAGCACGCAACGCCAGCTGGACGACATCCAGGAACGTTTCGACAGCTACCAGAATGAAGTGGTCACTCACTTCAACAGCACTGCCGCTCTGGTGAAAAAACTCACCCAAAGCTACCAGGACGTTCAGGATCACCTGTCCGACGGCGCCAATCGCCTGGCCCTGGATGAGCAGACTCGTCAACGCCTGCTGGCCGCCCTGCACGCCGACGCAGGACAGGCGCCACGGGAACGCCTGACCCCGCCACGGGAGGTCCAGGAACCGCCACGGGACTACGCGCCCAAGGCACCGAATTCTCCCGGCATGCTCGATGAGCATTACGGTTTGAAAAAGTAAACGTTTACAAGCGCTACGAAAAAGCCCGCCCGATCACATGATCCGGCGGGCTTTTTCATGACTGTGGGTATTCCACCCTGTGGGAGCAAGGCTTGCCCGCGATGCCCCTCAGAACATCAACTGCAGGCTTTGCTGGCCTTCAAGGCTCAACAGGAACTGCTTGGCTGCCAGCCCGCCGGCGAAACCGGTGAGGCTGCCGGAAGTACCGATCACACGGTGGCAAGGCGCGATGATCGAGATGGGATTCCGACCGTTGGCCGCGCCCACCGCCCGTACCGCTGTGGGTTGTCCGATCTGGATCGCGATGTCGCGGTAGCTGCGGGTTTCACCGAAGGGAATGCCCAACAGAGCCTGCCAGACCCGGACCTGGAACGCCGTGCCGACAAAATCCAGCTCCAGCTCGAAACGGCGGCGCTTGCCGGCGAAATATTCCATGAGTTGACGTTCGGTCTCGTTGAGAACAGGGTGCCGCGAGTCTTCTTCCAAAGGCCCCAGGCGCACCCGGTTGAGCCGCTCGTTTTCCCACAGGATGGCGGCCAGTTTCGCCTCCCGAGCCACGAGAATCAGTTGGCCCACCGGAGATTGAATGGTCTTGTAGCGGGGTAACATCAGGTCATTCCTCTACTGGCCCTGGCTGGCGATCACCACGGAGCCTTTCGACTCAATTAAACGTCCTCAGCCCAACAACCCCAGCTCCTTCGCCCGCGCCACGGCCTGGGTACGGCGCTCGACACCCAGCTTGCTGTTGATATGGCTGGCGTGGGTCTTGACGGTGTGCAGCGAGATGAACAGCTGTTCACTGATTTCCTGGTTCGAACAGCCTTGGGCAATCAGTTGCAATACAGCGCATTCGCGGCTGCTGAGGGCTTCGAAAGGCGCCTGGGCATCGGCAGGTTGCGCCGTTGTCGACGGCAGGCGTTCGAGCAGATTCTGGCACAAGGGCGTGGCCGGCGCTTGCAGCAGTTGCTCGCGCAGCCATTCCCGATGCGCGTCTCCCAACAACCATTGAAAAGGTTGCAGCACTCCGCCGGCGGCGGCCTCGAAGGCCTGGGCCAGGGCACTGCGAGCAGCCGACTCACGGCCGATACTCAACAGCAGCGCCACCTTCTGGTTGAGCGCCATCACGCTGAGCATCTGCCGGCCGGTTTGCTGCCCGTGTTCAAGCAAGGCATCGAGCCGCCCCTCGGCCAGCATCGGCTGGCCCTGCATGGACTCCAGCACCGCCTGTTGCAACTCGACATGCAGCGGTAATTGCGGGTGGAACTCCGGCGGCGCGGCAGCCTGTTCGCCCGTGTAGGTCCTGCCCAACCGCAGCAACCAGGCTTCGGCCAGATCGGTGCGCCCCTGGGCCAACCAGAGTTCGCATTTGACCAGGGTAATCATCGCCAGGTAATAGACCGGTGGGACGTCCCAGATATGCATCAGGCGTTCGGCTTCGGCCAGTTCGGCGAAGGCTCGGGCAAATTCGTCATTCTGGCCCTCGATGCGCGCGATCACGCAATGGCCAATCAGGACACTGATATCACGACAGGCACGAGCTTCGGTCAGGCCCGCCTGCAACCGCGCCAACCCGGCTTCCGGTTGCAGGCGCAAGGTCAAGAGGAATCCCTCGTAGAGCGTCAATCGCGCCCGCACCGCATAAAGCCGTTGCGGTGACAATTTGTGCAGGCGCTGCTGCCCCAGGTGCACCTCATCCAGCGCCCGCACGATTTCCCCCCGCGCCTGCAGCACCCGGGCGCGATCATAGTGGGCCAGCGCTTCGAACAAGGGATTGCCGACCCGCTGTGCCAACTCCAGGGAATCGCGATTCAGGTTTCGGGCGCGCCACAAGTCACCGTCGGCAATCGCCAGGTTCGACAGCGTGGACAGGCACATCAAGCGCTGGCCATAGCGTTTTTGCGGCAGACTTTCCAGGGCTTCGGTGCAATAACGCACCGTAGCCTCGCGATCACCACGGCCACGGGCAACGATCCCACTCAAGGCCAACCATTGGGCAAGCATGGATTTTTGCGCGGTGGCCGATGGCGCGGGCAGGAAGCGGCTCAAGTGGGCGGCCAGTTCTTCGGCCGCATCCAGTTGGCAGGCCAGCCCCAACGCCCAGCTGTAAAGCACGATCAACCGAGGCGTGCTGATGAGCAGACTGTCCGGCAAGTCCATTTTCCAGCGCAGCAACATGCCGACGTTCTGCTCGGCCAGCAATTGCTCTTCCGAGAGGTTTTGCACCAGGTTCGCTGCCACATCCAGATGCCCCGCCCGCAACGCCTGCTCCACGGCTTCGTCGATCAGGCCCTGGGCGTTGAACCAACGACAGGCACGCAGGTGCAAGGTGGCCGCGGGCACCATGGCCGACTCGTTGGGACGACTGCGCAACAGATCGGAAAACAGGTGGTGATAGCGATACCAGCGACCATGCTCGTCCAGCGGCACCAGGAAGACCTGATGCGCGGCCAGGTAACTCAGGATCTCGGCACTGTCATGGGCTTCACGCACGGCATCGCACAGGTCGATGCAGAAGCGATCCTGTGGGGCGGTGTCGTAGAGAAACGCCTGTACTTCGGCGGGCAGGCAGTCGATGACTTCCTCCAGCAAATAATCCCGAATCAACCCTTCCCCGCCATGAAGGGTCTGGGGCAACCGGCCTTCGGTACCGGCTTCGGAGGCCGCCAGCAGCCAGAAACGCAGCCCGGCCACCCAACCCTCGCTACGCAGGATGAGGTTTTCCAGGGCTTCGCCGCGCAACGAAATACTGTGATGCTCGAGCAGTATCTGGGCTTCGTCATGGGTCAGGCGCAGGTCCTGCTCATTCAGTTCGAGCAGTTGCCGCGACAGGCGCAAACGCGCCAGATGCCAATCCGGCCGCTGACGACTGGTGACCAGCACCAGCAAACCGTCGGGCAGGTGATTGAGGAAAAATTGCAGGCAGCGATCCAGCACCGCGCCCTGGGCCAGGTGGTAATCGTCGAGCACCAGCAGCAGGGGAAAGCGGGGTGACAGGTGTGAGCTCAGTTCATCCAGCAAGCCATCGAGCCATTCTTCGAACGCAAAGGGTTGGTGGCGCTGCCGCATTTTCAGCAACCCCAGCGCCCGGCCTCCCAGCTGGGGATAGAACGCCTGGAGCCCTTCAAGCAATCGCTCCAGGAAACGCCCCGGGTCACTGTCCCGGGTGTTGAGTCCCAGCCAGAGGCTTTGCCAATGCGCCGGCAGGCTCTGGCAGAACTCCACCGCCAGGGAGCTTTTTCCGAACCCCGCGGGCGCACTCACCAGCAGCAAACGACCACCCAGCCCCGCACTCAAACGCTCGCACAAACGAGGCCGCATGACATGGCCGTCAGGCAAAGGCGGTCGGTAGAAGCGCCCGTCCCGTACCGCGATGGCTGCGCGGTCAGGGTGCGCAAGTGCAGACAGATCAGTCATGGCCGGCTCTTGTTGAATGGCAATGGCGGCGTTGCAGATGTCCGCAGACTAGCGTTAAACGGGGAGGTATTGAAGGGAGTGCTACAAATGGCTACAAAAAGACTACAGCTTTGCTTCTATGGGGTGAACCGCCTTCAAATAATAAACGCCCCGAACCAGTCGGGGCGTTTATTCGAGGATGCGGCCTCGGGGTAAGGCGGTTTAGCGGATGCCGTCCTGGCGCAAGGCGTTCGGGGTGAAGTCGGCGGTGCTGGCGGTGAAGCCGAAGTCGTAGGCCTGTTTCTCTTCGTTCTTCATGCCCAGCGCCAGGTAGCGGCCGGATTGCAGGTCATAGAGGGTTTCCAGGGCGTACCACGGCACTTGCTTGTCGTAGTAGTTCTCGGCATGGGCCTCGGCGACACGCCACAGTTGGCCGCGACCGTCGTAGTGATCGATCACTGCAGCTTGCCAGGTGTCTTCATCGATGAAGAAGTCACGCTTGGCGTAGATGTGGCGCTGCCCTTCCTTGAGGGTCGCGGTCACGTGCCAGACACGACGCAACTCGTAGCGAGTCAGGTCCTGGTTGATGTGGCCAGCCTTGAGGATGTCGGCGTACTTGAGTTGTGGCGAATCGATCCTGTAGCTGTTGGCGGCGATGTACAGTTCCTTCTTGCCTTCCAGCTTCCAGTCGTAGCGATCCGGGGCACCGTTGTACATGTCCAGGTTGTCGGACGTACGCAGGCCGTCGGCGGCGGTACCCGGGCCGTCATAGGACACTTGCGGTGCGCGGCGCACACGGCGCTGGCCGGCGTTGTAGACCCAGGCCGAACGTGGCTCCTTCACTTGGTCGAGGGTTTCGTGCACCAGCAGCACGCCACCGGCCAGCCGTGCCGGCGCGGTCACTTGCTGCTTGAAGTAGAACAGGATGTTGCCGGGGTTGGCCGGATCGAAATCCTTCATCTTGTCGCGGAACACGAACTGGTCGCGGAAGTACACCAGGCTGTAGGAGCCATTGGGCTGCGGAGTGGCCTGGGTCACCAGGCGGGTCACACTGCCGCCACGATAGCGGGTGATATGGTTCCAGATCACCTCGACACCGCTCTGGGGAATCGGGAACGGGATGGCCGTTTCGAAGTTTTCCAGACCGTTGCCACCGGACACCAGCTTGGTGTTGACCGCGTTTTTCTTGATGGAGGCGTACACCTCATCCGGTATCGTGGCGCCACGATGGGACGGATAGACCGGCATCTTGAAGGTTTCCGGGTAGCGCTTGAACATCGCGTACTGACCCGGCGCGAGTTTGTCCTTGTACTGGTCGACGTTCTGGGCAGTGATGGTGAACAGCGGTTTTTCACTGGCAAACGGGTCGGACAGGAAACCCTTGCTGTCCACACTACCGGCGTTCTTGGCCATGGGTTTCCAGGCCGGGATCGAACCGTCGGCATTGCCGGCCATCTCGGCGCCCATCGGCGTCAGGCTCTTGCCCAGTTTGTCGGCTTCGGCGGCAGGCACCGCTGCCATGACGCTGGTGGCCAGCAGGGAGAACCCCAGCGCACCGACCTGCAACAGATTCTTTGTTATTTTCATAGTGCTCATCCTGAAATACGGTGCTTAGAAGGTCACGCCGACGCTGAGCGCCAGGAAATCGCGGTCGTCCACGGTGCTGAAGTCGCCACCAAAGAAGTTGGTGTAGGCCAGGCTCGCGTTGTAGGTGTTCTGGTATTCGGCATCCAGCCCGAGGCTGACGGCCTTGCGGCCTTCCTCGAAGTTGCCGCCAGGGCCCGGCGAGTAACCTTTGACGTCATGGGACCAGGCCACGTTGGGCTTGAGGTTCACACCGGCGAAGACATCCGGGTATTCCCAGATGGCCCGTGCGCGGTAGCCCCAGGAGGTAGAGGTGGTGAAGCCGTCGTTGTTGCAGTTGCTGTTCACGTCGTTGATGGTCTGGCCGCCGCCTGCGGCAGTAGAGCCGTTGAGCCTGTTACAGGCTCCGTCGGGCAGTTGACCCGGACCAAAGACAGGGTCACGACCGTAGCGAACGTCCGACTTGCTTTCCAAGCCTCCAACATGAGTAACGCCGACTTCACCTACCAGTGTGAGGCGACTGGCGCCCATGACCTGATCCAAGAAGTGAGTGAAGGTGGTCTGGAACTGAGTGACTTCCTTGCGGCGATAACCATGCAGATCCTGGCCTGGCACTCCCGGGAGCAGCGAAGCATTGCCCAACGTAGTACCACCGAGCGGGCGAACGCCGGCGAATAGGATATCGGTGGTGCTCAACTGCACCGGCGCGTTCGGCCGATAGCTGATCTCGCCGCTCCACGCCGTACCGGTTGGCAGGGTGGTGGAGAAACTCAAGCCGTAGAGACGGATATCTTCCGGATATTCGACGAAATATTGGGAATTACCCGCGACGATCAGTGGCGCCAGCGGCGAGCCATTGACCGCGTCGTAGACTGACTGAGGCGCACCGGTGGCACTGAAGATCGGCGCACGACTGTGGTAGTTCATGAAGTACGCACCGAACTCGGTGTCCAGCGGTTCGAACATGTACTTCAACGACGCGCCCCATTGGCCACTGTCGCGGGCATCGCGGTCCGGGCCACGGCGTACCAGCACGCCTTCTTCGTTGATATCGACACCCTGGCCTTCCAATATCGGAAGAATGAGGCCCGGGAACGGAATGCTCGAACGCTTGTTCAGCACCCGAAGATTGTCGGTGCAACCGTCAGCAATCACATCCGGCTGGGAGAAGAACGTACCGCAGTTATCCACCACGGTCTGGTCCCATTCAATCTGATAGAACGCTTCGGCCGAAAGATTATCGGTCAGGCTCTGGGACACGTAGAACATGTTGACCGGAATCAGGCCTTCCTTGATCTCGGCACCGGGACGGCGGAACGCGGACACGTCGACCGGGTTGATGGAGTTGATGCCGCCCTGGATGAAGGTGCTTTCACCCCAGCTGACCACTTGCTTGCCCAGGCGCACCGAGCCCGGTTGATCGGCGATGGCGTAGTTGTGGTAGACGAACGCATCGAGGATCTGCCCGCCGGAAGACTTGGCGCCTTCCTTGCGGTTGCTGTCACTGATGTCCTTGTACAGGCGGTGTTCGTCCTTCAGCTCGAAGTCGTACCAGTACTTGCCGCGCACGAACACGCCGGTATCGCCATACTTCAGCTCAAGGTCATGGATGCCCTTGAAGATCTTCGAGAAGGTTTCGCCACGCTTGAAATTCAAGTGCCCGTCATCGGAGGTCTGCGACAACCCCTTGCCACCGTTGTTGACGCCGATCAGGTCGCGGTTGGGCTTGGCCGTGGACCAGCTTGCCCCCACCGACAGGGATGAGTCGAACTGGCCTTCGATTTCACCGATATTGAAGCTGACGCCGAATGCCGGCCCGGCGAGCGAAGAGGCGAGACTGACCGCCAGAGGCAATTTTGCCCGGCGCCAGAACGTGGTTGCTGTGGTCATCGACGCTACTCCATGTGCTTATTGTTATGGCAGTGAATGCTCCAGGAACACTTCGACGGCGCGGACGCGGCAACGCCCCGATACTCCGTGGAAGTCGCATCGCTCTTTCGTGCGTGCGCCCCGTTCCTGAAAAATCCGTGAACGGACTATAGCCAGCAGGTAGTACGGCTTGATCCCTCTAAAGTGTGATTTGTAGCCTTCGACCACTCTGGAACAGTCCTTTCGCCAGGCCGACAGATATCGGCACCGCAAGGATGGCTGATTTTTCCGGTTTGACAAGGCAAGCGCTTGCTTGGTGGGGCTGCCGTGCCCTTTCGGGCACGGCAGGAACGCTTCAAAGCGTCGAAAGGAAGGTGCTGTTGTTACTCTGCCATTCGGCGATGTCGACCCGTATACGCTTCTTGTCGAGCTTGCCGACGCTGGTCTTGGGAATTTCCGTAACAAGGGCGATCTGGCTCGGGATCGCCCACTTGCTCAGGTGCCCCTGCTCGACGAACGGCTTGAGGTGATCCTTGAGCTCCCGAGCCCCGATCTGGTGCCCTTCGTGAATCACCAGCAAGGCAAACGGACGCTCGCCCCACTGTGGATCGGGAATACCCACCACTGCTACTTCACGTACCGCCGCGTGACGGCTGATGAGGTCTTCCAGGTCCAGGGAAGAGATCCACTCACCGCCAGTCTTGATCACGTCCTTGATACGGTCGCGGATGTCGATGAAACCCATGCCGTCCAGCGTGGCGACGTCACCGGTGTGCAGCCAGCCACCGGCCCAGAGTTCGGCGCCTTTGTGCGGTTCGTTGAAATAGCCCTCGGTAAGCCAGGGCGCGCGCAGCACCAGCTCCCCCTGGGTCTCGCCGTCGGCGGGCAGGAAGCGGCCCTCGGCATCGACAATCGCTGCCTCCACCAACGGCCCCGGTACGCCGGCCTTGATGCGATAGGTGATGCGTTCGTCTTCACTGCCGGCCATCAGTTCTTCGTTCAGGTGGGCACAGGACACCAGCGGACCGGTTTCCGACATACCGTAGGCGGCGGTGAGCTGGATGCCCTTGGCCTTGGCGGCTTCATACAGGCTACGGTTCAGGGCACTGCCGCCGATGACGATTTTCCAGCCACCGAAATCGGCGCCCTGGGCGCTCTTGGCGTTGAGGACCATTTGCAGGATAGTGGGCACGCAGTGGGAGAACGTGACCTTCTCATTGCGCCACAACTGGACCAGGAACTCCGGATCGTACCGGCCGGGATAGACCTGCTTGAGGCCGAGCATGGTCGCCACGTACGGCAGGCCCCAGGCATGCACATGGAACATCGGCGTGATGGGCATGTACACATCATTGGAGCCCAGCAGCCGCACACTGTCGATGGCCCCCATGATGGTCGCCTCGCCCAGGGTATGCAGCACCAACTGCCGGTGAGTGAAGTACACCCCCTTGGGGTTGCCCGTGGTGCCGGTGGTGTAGAAGGTGGTTGCGACGGAGTTCTCGTCGAAGTCCTGGAAGTCATGGACAGGGCTGGCCGCGGCCAGCAGTTGCTCGTATTCACCCACCAGGTTCGGCAGGTCGGCGGTCTTTTCCGGCAAGTCGGTCAGCAGCAGCGTCTTTTCCACCGTGGTCAGGTGGCCGGCAATGGCCTGGTACAACCCGACGAACTCGCTGTTGACCAGCACGAAGCGGTCCTCGGCATGGTTCATGGTGTAGAGGATCTGCTCCGGCGACAGGCGCACGTTGATCGTATGGATCACCGCACCGATCATGGGTATCGCGAACATGCACTCCAGGTAGCGATGGCTGTCCCAGTCCATCACCGCCACGGTATCGCCCGCCTTGACCCCGGCCTCGGTCAGCACGTTGGCCAACCGAGCGACCCGTTCGATCAGCGTCGGATAGCTGTAGCGCAACTGGTCTCGATAGACGATCTCGCGGGTTTTCTCGTAACGCACGCCGGACATCAACAGTCGCTTGATCAATAGCGGATATTGATAAGCGCCTTCGGCTGGAGGAATAACGCGAGTCTGCAACATAAGAATCCCTTTTTCTGACTGCATGGTCGTGAGTGGAGGTAAGCACTCTAGAGCGCTTATACACGGATCAAATCAGCCAAAGGAATGATTTATTCAGCTTGCAAATACTAGCCATAAGCCACCTGCCGGCGATTGCGTGCCGGACCTTGCCGGCACGTCGTTCCGCCAACCCTGCCGCTGGTGTCAACCACGGCCCTTTGCCGTCAGCGCATCTCCGTGAGCGCCAGCTTCACGCCAATGGCGACCAGTACCGCGCCCATGGTCCGGTCAAACCAGTGCCCCATGCGGGCAAAGCCGGCGCGCACTCGCTGATGACTGAACAACAGGGCCACCATGCAGAACCAGGCGGCCGTCGCGACCGCCAGGTAAACCCCGTAACCGGCCTGGATCGCCAGCGGGGTATGGGGATTGATGACGACGGTGAACAGCGACAGGAAAAACAGCGTTGCCTTGGGGTTCAGGCCGTTGGTGACGAAGCCGGAAACAAACGCGCCGCGGGCAGTACGTTCGCCGGCCTCCTTGTGCAGGTTGTCTTCGGTCGCTTTGGCCGGCTGCGCCCGCAACGCCTTGAAGCCGATGTACAGCAAGTACGCCGCGGCAGCCCACTTCAGTGCGTTGAACAGCACGATCGATTGCGACACGATCAGGCCGATGCCCAACAGCGAATACCCGACGTGCAGGAAAATCGCCGTGCCGACGCCCAGCGCCGTCCAGGTTCCGGCGCGTCGACCATGGGTCACGCTTTCACGCACCACCACGGCAAAATCCGGCCCGGGGCTGGCCACCGCCAGCAGATGGATCAGGACAACGGTGAGGAATTCGGCGAGGTACATGAGGGCTCCTTTTAACTCAATCTCGAAACATCAATTCATGGTGCAAGGGAAGTTATTTGTGGCGAGGGGATTTATCCCCGCTGGGTTGCGAAGCAACCCCGACCACTGCAGGACTGCTGCGCGGTCCAACGGAGATAAATCCCCTCGCCACAGGTTCTGTCCATGAGGACTCACCGAGCCAGGCCACAACCACAGTTCATCTGATAGGCTCGCCACATTACGCCTTCAAGCCCCCATCGAACAGGTACAGCTGATGACGAACACCGGCCGCGCAGTTTTCCTCGATCATCCTTCCCTGGACCTCGGCGACCTCGACCTGGATCCACTGCGCAGCTGTTTCACCGAGCTGCAGTTGTTTGCCCGAACCACACCGGACGTGGTGATCGAGCGACTCAAGGGCGCCACCGTGGCGATCACCAACAAAGTCGTGATCGATGCAGCCGCCATCGCCGCCAGCCCTGACCTCAGGCTCATCCTGATCAGCGCCACCGGCACCAACAATGTCGACCTGCAGGCCGCTCGCCGCCACGGCATCACCGTCTGCAACTGCCAGGGCTACGGCACGCCGTCTGTGGCCCAGCACACCCTCATGCTGTTGCTGAACCTGGCGACAAGACTGACCGATTATCAACGAGCGGTGGGCGAAGGGCGTTGGCAAAAGGCGTCACAGTTCTGCCTGCTGGACTACCCCATCGTCGAGCTGGAGGGCAAGACCCTGGGCTTGCTCGGTCATGGCGAGCTGGGCAGCGCCGTCGGGCGACTGGCCGAAGCCTTTGGCATGCGTGTGTTGCTGGGGCAGATCCCCGGGCGCCCCGCCCGCCCCGACCGTTTGCCACTGGATCGACTGTTGCCGCAAGTCGATGCCCTGACCCTGCACTGCCCGCTCAACGAGCACACCCGCCATTTCATCGGCCCTGGGGAACTGGCGCTGCTCAAGCCCGGCGCCTTCGTGGTCAATACCGCCAGAGGCGGCCTGATCGACGAACAGGCCTTGGCCGATGCACTGCGCAGCGGTCATCTGGGCGGTGCCGCAACCGACGTGCTGAGCGTGGAACCACCCGCCCAGGGCAACCCTCTGCTGGCCGCGGATATTCCCCGCCTGATCGTCACGCCCCACAACGCCTGGGGCAGTCGGGAGGCCCGCCAGCGGATCGTCGGCCAACTGACCGAAAACGCCCGGACCTTTTTCGGTGGTACAGCGCAACGAGTCGTCAATTGATAAACTGCCGCACTTTTTCAAGGAGCAGACCATGGATCCGCGCAGTGAAGTACTGCTTCGTCAGGCCGAATTATTCCAGGGCGAGGTCCTGCTGGCCGGCCTGCCTGCCGACGATCTGCTCGGACGCCTTCCGGCGGCCCATGGCTGGTGCTGGCACGCGGGCGATCAGGCCGCGCTGGAGGCTCGCTTCCCAGGGCGCAGCCATTTTGGCGTGAACGTACCCGAGCGGGCATTCGACACGGCCGTGGTGTTCTTGCCCAAGGCCAAGGACCTCACCGACTACCTCCTCAATGCCGTGGCTTCGCGCCTGGCCGGTCGGGAGGTGTATCTGGTGGGCGAGAAACGCAGCGGCATCGAGGGTGCATCCAAGCAACTCAACCCGTTCGGCAAGCCGCGCAAACTCGACAGCGCCCGGCACTGCCAGCTGTGGCAGGTCACCGTTGCCGAAGCGCCGCAAGTCAAATCCCTGGAAAGCCTGGCCCAGACCTATGAACTGCCCCTGGCCGAAGGCCCATTGAAAATCGTCAGCCTGCCAGGCGTGTTCAGCCACGGTCGACTGGATCGCGGCAGTGCGCTGCTGCTCGAACATCTGGATAAATTGCCCAGTGGGCATCTATTGGACTTCGGCTGCGGTGCCGGCGTGTTGGGCGCAGCCGTCAAGCGTCGCTATCCGCATACCACGGTGACCCTGCTGGACGTGGACGCCTTCGCCGCCGCCAGCAGCCGCCTGACCCTGGCCGCCAACGGCCTGGAAGCCGAGGTGCTGACAGGCGACGGTATCGATGCCGCGCCCACGGGGCTGAACGCGATTTTGAGCAACCCACCGTTCCATACCGGAGTACACACCGATTACCAGGCCACGGAGGACCTGCTGCGAAAAGCAGCCAGACATCTGAAAAATGGCGGTGAATTGCGCTTGGTGGCGAACAGCTTCCTCAAGTACCAACCACTGATCGAAGAGCATCTGGGCGTGTGCGCCATCAAGGCCGAAGGCCAGGGGTTTCGCATCTATCGGGCCAAGCGCGGCTGAAGCTTTTTCAGAGACAGCACTTGCCCTATCGGATTTGCCTAGGCAGAATCCGCTCCGTCCTAGGGGAGTAGTCTCCCGCGAGCGCCCTGCTCGCCCGGCGTACGTCAACATACTTGGTCAGCAGGCCATGGCGTATGCGACCCAAGCGTCCACGTAGAGGGATGCTGGGTTTGACAAGACCTATGACACGCACACCTTACCCGGGGCGGGAAGGCTGTACGTGTCATAGCCGTGTCGACCCGCCCCTTTAGGAACCCTGATGCTGGATTCTTTCCTCGTACCAACCGCCATCGTTGCGCTGGCCGAAATCGGCGACAAGACGCAGTTGCTCGCACTCGTTCTGGCGGCTCGCTTTCGCAAGCCGTGGCCGATCATTGCCGGTATCGTCGCCGCGACCCTCGCCAACCACGCGGCCGCCGGAGCGGTGGGCGCATGGGTCGGCAGCATTTTCTCGGACGCGGTGCTGCATTGGATTCTGGCCGCCAGCTTCGCCGCCACGGCGTTGTGGACCCTGGTCCCGGATAAGCTGGACGATGAAGAAACCACCACCGCCCGCAAGTTCGGGCCGTTCGTGACCACGCTGATCGCGTTCTTCCTGGCAGAAATCGGTGACAAGACCCAGATCGCCACCGTGATGCTCGCCGCTCAATACCCGGAGTTGTGGCTGGTCATCATTGGCACCACCGTGGGCATGCTGATTGCCAACGTGCCGGTGGTACTGGCGGGTAACTTTGCCGCCGAGAAACTGCCCCTGACGCTGATCCGCCGCCTGGCCGCCTCGGCCTTTTTCATCCTGGCGGTCGTGGCGGGGTACAAGGCGATGCAGAGCAGTGGGTGGGTTTAACTGGTAAGCCAGTAATTCCGTCCCATCGTTCACCGCGAGCAGGCTCGCTCCCACAGGGGATTTGCAGTGACCACTTGTTTTGTGAGCACCCGCGGCCAATGTGGGAGCGAGGCCGCTCGCGATAGCGTCAGCAGCCTCACCACATAAGAATGGTTACTTCCTGGCCTGCTGATACAACGGCATCACCTTCGGAATCGCCGCCTGCAACGAGGCGATCCGGCTGGACGACGATGGGTGGGTGCTCATGAACTCCGGCGGCGCGCCTTCCGAGGCCTTGCTCATCTTGTTCCACAAGGTGATCGCGGCATTCGGATCGTAGCCCGCACGGGCGGCCAGCTCGAGGCCGATCAAGTCGGCTTCGTTCTCGTTGCCACGACTGTTGGGCAAGGTCATGCCATAGTTCGCCACGGTGTCGGCCAACGCCAGGCTGTCCTGGCCCAGGCCGAACAACGCACCGGCGCCCTGCTTGGCCATCTCGATACCGTAGGCCTTGGACATCGCTTCACGGCCGTGCTCACGCAGGGCGTGGGCGATTTCATGGCCCATGATCGCGGCGATTTCAGCGTCGGTCAGCTTCAACTGGTCGATCAGCCCGGTGTAGAACATGATCTTGCCGCCGGGGCCACAGTTGGCGTTGAGCTCGTCACTCTTGATGAGGTTCACTTCCCAGTTCCATTGCGCCGCATCCGGGCGGAACACCGGGGCCTGGGCAATCAGCCGGTCGGCAATGACCTGAACGCGCTTGGCATCGGCGCTGGTCTTGTCCAGCACGCCCTTGGCGCTCGCCTCGCCCATGGTCTTCTGATAGGACTGGGCGTACATCTGGTTGACCTCGGCGCTGGACAGCATGCTGAACATGTACTGCTTGCGCTCCACGCCCACGGCTCCGCCGCTGGTGGTATTGACCGATTGGCAACCGGCAAGCAACAGGCCCGCGCTCAGCGCACTTACCATCAATGTCTTGTTCATATGAAAGGAAGCTCCCTGGAATCGTGGGCGTATCCTATTCGGGGTTTTGTATCCGCGCCAGATACACAGCGAGGGATTACAGCTATTTCAGACAGATCTCACCCCGCGTCATTTACGACATCCACAATCGCAAAAAAGCCATCCGACGAGCAGCCTCTCATGCCGGGCCCCGAAGATGCCGATACAAGCTTCAGACGTCATTCCCGCGTCCGGAGCCTTTATGAAATTCAAATCGATCCAATTTTCCGTCGCAGCCCTGGCCGGTGCCATCGTACTCAGCGTGGTCGGTGCCCTGGTGCTGTACGCGCTGTTTGCCGGCGCCCGCACCCAGGAGATGGTGCAGCAGCGTACGAAGGCGCAGTTCGAGCAACTCATCGAGCAACGCCTAAGCGCCCTGGCCCATACCCAGGCCAGCCTGATCCAACGGGAACTGGAAGCGCCACTGCTGCTTGCCAAAGGCGTGGCCACGACGAATGCCTTGATGGGCATGAACGGCACGGACGGCAACCCGCAATTGAAGATTCCCCGTGAGCAGATGATCAGTCTGTTGCGCGAAACCGTGGTGCGCAATCCGAAAGTCCTGGGCGCCTACATCGCCTGGGAACCGAACGCCATCGACCACAACGACGCCAGCTACGTGAACAGCCAGGTGGTGGGCATGGAAACCAACGGCCGTTTCCTGCCGTGGTGGTTCCGCAACCAGGACGGCACCCTGGGCCTGGAAAAACTCGCCGATGTGACCGACCAGAAAATGCTGTCCACGGGTATCCGCGCCAGCGAGTACTACCTGTGCTCCCAGGAAAGCAGGAAAGCCTGCGTCATCGACCCGGCGCCCTATCGCGTCGGCAGCACCATGACCATGCTCGCCTCGTTCATCGAACCGATCATGGTCGATGGCAAGTTTCAGGGCATCGTCGGGGCCGACCTGTCGGTGAACTTCATCCAGGACATGCTCGTTGCCGCTGATGGCAAACTGTACAACGGCGCAGGGGAAATGGCGCTGCTGTCCAGCAATAACCGGCTGGTGGCGTTCACCAAGGATCCGAGCAAACTCGGAGAGAAGGCCAGCGACCTGCTGGACGCCAGTGAGCTGGACAACCTGGCCCGGCTCGGCGTCGGTGAAGTGCGCTACGACATCGATGAAGAACACGGGCACATCGAGGTGTACATGCCGTTCGGCATCGGCGAGACCAGCGCTCGCTGGACGCTGATGCTGCAGCTGCCACTGAATGCAGTGATGGCCGACCTGCAAGCCTTGCAGCATGACCTCGACCAACAACGCGAGACCGACATTTTCGGCATGGCCATGGTGGGGCTGGTGATTGCCGGTATTGGCCTCTTGGTGATCTGGCTGGTGGGTCATGGCATCGCCCGGCCACTCAAGCAGATGGTGGCGATGCTCGATGACATCGCCCAGGGCGAAGGCGACCTGACCCGTCGCCTGGTCAGCGACCGTGCCGATGAACTGGGCGCAATCGCCAGAGGCTTCAACACTTTCCTGAGCAAGTTGCAGGGCATGATCAGCCAAGTGGTGATTTCAGTGCAAAGCGTCAGCGATTCCTCGGAGCACACCGCCGACATCGCGATCCGCACCAACCAGGGCGTGCACAAGCAAATGTCGGAGATCGATCAGGTCGCCACTGCCGTGCAGGAAATGACCGCCACCGCCCAGGACGTGGCGCGCAACGCGACCCAGGCCGCCCAGGCCGCCAGCCACGCGGATCAGGCCGCCAGCCAGGGCATGCAGATCGTGCGGGACACCTCCACCGCCATCGGCGCCCTGGCCGTGGAAATCGGCCGGGCGGTGGGCGTGGTGCAAAACCTGGCCAAGGACAGCGAGAACATCAATGCGATTCTCACCGCGATCCGCGGGATCGCCGAGCAGACCAACCTGCTGGCCCTCAACGCGGCCATCGAGGCAGCCCGGGCCGGCGAACAGGGTCGCGGTTTCGCGGTAGTAGCCGACGAGGTACGCAACCTGGCGCAGAAGACACAACAGGCCACGGAAGAAATCCAGTCGATGATCCAGCAACTGCAACAGGGCACACGAGACGTCGTGCGGGTGATGGAAGACAGCCAGCACCGTACCGATGAGAGTGTGCGACACGCGTCAAAAGCAGCCCAGGCCCTGGAAACCATCACGCAGGCCGTATCGGTGATCAATGACATGAACACCCAGATCGCCAGCGCCGCCGAAGAGCAAAGCGCCGTGGCCGACGACATCAACCGCAACGTGATCAACATCGGGCAGGTGGCGAACGAAGTGGCGGGCGGCGCGGATGAGTCCAGTGAAGCCAGTGCAGGTTTGACCAAGTTGGCGGAACAGCAGCGGCGGTTGATCAATCAGTTCAGGGTCTGATCCAGGGTCCCATCGCGAGCAGGCTCGCGATGGGACCAGCCCAGGCACCGCATACTCAAGCCGGAGTCAGGCACTCCGGCCCGTTGAGCTTCGGATCGTTGACCAGGTTCGCCAGCACCCGCTCGCGCAGTTGCGCCGGCTCGCTCGCCAGCAGCCCTTGCAAGGCATGCAACGGCGTCTCGGGGTCGAGCCATATCCGCTGCCCCTCTTCATTCAGAATCAACGGCCGGCGTTGCCCCGCCGCCGGCTGGGTGATAACCGCGGCACTCAGCCACACCTGTTCCTGCACCGGGTACGCTTCCCAGATTGCGGCAAAAAACAGCGACGAACCTTCTCCGGGCGTCAGCCAGAAAGGCCGCTTGCGCGTGCCACCACGCCACTCATAAAAACCGTTCGCCGGCAACAGGCAGCGGCGCAGGCGCAAGGCTTCACGGAACATTGGTTGCTCGGCCACGGTTTCGGCCCGGGCATGGGCGGGCGTGCGCGACAAGTCGGTCAACCATGGCGGCGTCAGTCCCCAACGCGCCCGCGCCAGTTCGCGCCGGCCTTCGGCGTCGGCCCGCAGCATCAGCACCGAGTCATTGGGCGAAATATTCCATTGGGCCTTCTGGTCGGCGGGAAAGCCGGGCAAGGCCGCGAAAGCGGGGTTCCAGCGAAACAGGGCATAACGTCCACACATGGGGCAACAGGACTCTCGATTGAACGGCCGTCAGCCTAACAGACCAGGGTACCGGGATAGCTGTCCGGTTCATCGCCGGGCAACGGCAGCGCGACATTGTACGCGGCGATCAGCTCGCAGGCGTACTGGGCCTGCTCATCCTCCACCGCCAGCCCCAGCAGCCCCTGCATCGGCAACTCGCCAGCACCGCCCACGAGGTCGCGGCCCACCAGGTGCGCCGTGATGCCTTCGCTGGCGAGCATGCCTTGCAGCAGCTCGCCTTCCATCAGGTTTTCCAGTTCGTAGATTCGCTGCATGGACGCCCCCGTCATTCGTTCTCGCTGTGAACCTCGAGCAACCATTCATGGCCATCGGTTTGCAGGATGAAATAGATCGGGCGGCAACACACCGGACAGTCCTCGATATAGGTCTGGTCGCCACCGGACAGGTCCAGAACCGCTTCAGCCGGTTCCCCGCAATAAGGACATTCGTAGCGCTCGGTTTCCAGCATCGCGGTCTCCCAGGTGACTTGTGCGTATAATCGCCGGTCTATTTGCAGGGCTATTTTCGTCTGGCTTGTTTTCCAGGCCGTGCCCTGTCGTTTTTTTGATCGAACCCTTAACTTACCTTAGCCGTTTCCAACAAGAGAGCATGATGGGCGAATTCGATGCCATCCGACCTTACGACGACAGCGAAGTCCCAGCGGTGCTGGCACGGTTGCTCGGCGACAAGGCGTTTCTAGATATCCTCACCCACTTCCGCTTTCCGCGCCTGGCCGGTGCTTTCGGCTGGATGCTCAAACCTCTTATAGCGCAAAGATTGCGTCGAGAGTTCGCCGGCGTGACCTCGGTCGCCACCTTGCAGGATAAAGTGGAGTTCTACGTCGACCACACCATCGAACGCGCCACCGATGGCGTGACCTACACCGGGGTGGAGCAATTCAAGTCAGGCAGTGCTTACCTGTTCATCGCCAACCACCGCGACATCGTCATGGACCCGGCCTTCGTCAACTACGCCGTCTACCACGCTGGCCTGCCGACCCCACGCATTGCCATTGGCGACAACCTGCTGCAAAAACCCTTCGTCAGCGACCTGATGCGCCTGAACAAGAGCTTCATCGTGCACCGCTCCCTCACCGGGCGGAAGGAGAAGCTGGCGGCGTATCAATTGCTTTCGGCCTACATCAACCACTCGATCCGCAACGACTGCGCTTCGATCTGGATCGCCCAGGCCGAGGGCCGGGCCAAGGACGGCGACGACCGTACCGAGTCGGCGATCCTCAAGATGTTCCATATGAGTCGCAAGGACGAGCCGTTCGGTGAGGTCATCCAATCGCTGAACCTCACTCCCGTGTCCATCAGCTATGAATACGACCCGTGCGACCAGGCCAAGGCGCGGGAGCTGTATATCCGCGCCACCACCGGCACCTACACCAAGGCCCCGGGCGAAGATGACGTGAGCATCGCCAAGGGCATCACCGGCTACAAGGGTCGGGTACACGTGAACTTTGCCGCGCCGATCACCGAGCTGTTCGAAGACACCAAGCAATTGGCCCAGGAAATGGACCGGCAGATTCTCGGTGGCTATCGCCTGTTCCCGGTGCATTACCTGGCTTACGCCCAGTGGGCCGACGCCGACCCGCAACTGGAGGTTCCGAAAGCGGCCGAGGTATTTGGCGCCGAGGAATTGGCCAAGGCCCAGGAAGAATGGCAACGCCGGCTGGACGCCTGCCCGGCGGAACACCGTCCATTCCTGGTGCTGCAATATGCGACACCGGTGCGTAATCAATATCGGGTCAAGGCGGGGTTGGCGCTGTAAGGCGCCAAATGCTGCCTCAACGGATCTGCGTGCTGATCCAGGAAACCAACAACGCCAGCGCCAGGCAGCCGAAACCGAATCGGTAGAAGAATCGGTTCATGCGCTGGGTCGCCAGGTCCAGCAGCGCTTCGAACCGTTCTTCGCCATTGCCATTGCGCGCTTCGAAGCTGGCCCGCGCCCGCAGTTCACGACGGCGCGTGGCGTGCAGCAACCAACCGCCAGGGCAGGCAAACAGCAGGGCGATCAGGTTGATCAGCTTGGCAGGATGATTGGCGAACAGCGAAAGCAGATGCAGCGACATCGAAAACCTCAAAGAGCGCGACCAGACGAACGGGGCGGGGATTCTACCGAAAGCACGCAGCCCTGCCCTGTTTTTTCCGACCTGTGGAGCAAGGCTCGCTTGCCGCTGGACTGAGCCACAGATTAATTTCAGCCGTCACGATTTCGTCATCTGAGCAGGCCACTCTGTCGCCCGTCAAAAACCTGCACGGACCCCACCATGCTCCACGCTGAAAACCAGGATCGTCTCTACCTCATCACCCCGAGCGAGGAACAACAGAACCTTGTCGGAAGCCTGTCCTTCAACGTACAGGATCGGCACTGGCTGGTGTATTGCGCCCTTGGTGGCCATCAACATGCCGACCTGCCCGAGACCGACCTGCTGACCGGCATCAGTGTGCTGGAGTTGTACTCGCAGGCTGCATGAAAACGACTGTGGGAGCGAGCCTGCTCGCGATAGCGATTTATCGGTCACATTGATTTCGAATGTGCCATCGCCATCGCGAGCAGGCTCGCTCCCACCGGGTGGAATTGCCTGGAAGACCGGGAAATCCTACTCGGCCAGCACCTGGCCAATGGTCGGATCCTTGAACAGTCGGGTCAGAGCGTCGCTCAATACGTCGCTGACCAGCTTGGTGTTCGTGTCCTGGTTGGGTGCCATGCCGAAGCGCTGGTCCAGCGAAGCGCCATACCGACCGCTATAGCGACGGTTGGCATTCTGCACATCGGATCGGAAGGTCGCGCCGATGGTGGCTTCGGTCACGTACATACCTTCCTTGGGCGATTGATATTTCAGCTCGGCCAGGGTGACCGTCAGTTGCGGTGCGTTCATCGCATTCGGGGTCGGGGTGAAGCCGAGCAAACGCACCGCCGCTTCGGCCTGGGCCTGCAGCTTGGGCAGGATCTGTGCGCCTTGCACCGTGATCACGCTGGTTTCCGGGTACAGGCCGCCACGGGTGCCAAGGGTCGGCGACGGACGACCGTCCACCACCCGCACCACCACCGGCTGGCCGCGCCCCACAGGCGCCAATTGGGCGTTGAGTTTGGGTTCCGGGTTAAGTTGTTGCGGGCTGTGGGCACAGCCGACGAGGGTCAGACTGGTCACAGCGATCAAACCGAACAACAGGCGTTGCAACATGCTCTTCTCTCCAGAATCGGGCACTGACAGGCCCGCAGTATAGCGGTGCGCCAGGGCGGCGAACTAGCCGACGAATACCGAAATCTATGACATGAACCGCCAATTCCGGTTCCTGTCACTCCATTGTCACGGTCCTTACACCGACATGTCATGGCCCGCTGTCAGGCTGACTCCAAGCTCCCCTATACGGTATTCGATCATGCGTTTTTTCATTTCGCTGTTCACCCCACGCCCGCAACACCGCAGCTTCGCCCTGCTGGACCGCGACGGCCGCTGCCAGGCGTTCAAGCAATGCAGCCTGCAACCCATGGGCGAAGGCTGGGTGGAAATCGACGAAATTCGCCTCAACTGGCTGAACCAGCCGTTGCCTGCCAGCGCTCGGGTACAACCGCTTCGTGCCCGTGCCCGCAACCGCCAACTGTTGGCCATCTGACCGGACGGCTAATAAAAGTCATAAAACACGACCATTTCCCTGCGTTTCTTCGTTACAATCTCCCCCCGATTATAAGGACGTCTCCTGATCGGGCCTCGCAACATCGCTGATGCACTGTCATCGGCACCCCGCATCGCCCACAGAGAGCCGCCCACACAGATCGAGTGAAGCTGGCGCGCCCCCTGTTTCCGGGCAAGTCACCACTTTTCGCGAATCTGCAGAGCTGTCATTACGCTCGGTCACTGAGCTGTCTGCCCGTTTTGCCTGTCATGTACTACATGGGGGCGAGTCAACCGGGCGCGGTGCCAGGCTGGGACAGCCCTTTTTTGAGGTTCACGTCTTCAAAAGAGCGTGAAAAAACGGGTTTTCACAACTTCACAAGAGTGTGGCGAGCAAATGAATAGTTTTGCGTCTGAACAAGCACCATTGGCGTCTGGAACAGCCCAACGACACAGGACCGGATATCGCTCAAGAACCGTCGCCTGAAGCCTGTCCGCTACGGATTTGGTTGCACGAACGGATGTCTCGGCCATAAGTCGAATTGCCCGCCCGGCGCTTAAATGAGTTCATGGGACTCTTGAGGCCAGGCTGCATGCATCCGCAGTGTTGCGAAAAATTGCGAAGATTCGGACATGGCGTAACTGGCCATGGGAACCTGGGGCGCAACCGACCTGCCCCGCCAATCCTGGCCGCCATGCCGACAATTTGGTGCTGCAGATTTTGGAGACGCGTTAAATGGCGCATAACGAAGCAGTCGACGTAGTTCTGGTAGGGGCCGGCATCATGAGTGCCACCCTGGCCGTGCTGCTCAAGGAGCTCGACCCCGCGATTTCGCTGGAAGTCGTCGAGCTGATGGATTCCGGTGCCGCGGAGAGTTCCAACCCGTGGAACAACGCCGGTACCGGCCACGCCGGGCTGTGTGAACTGAACTACACGCCCCAGGCGGCCGACGGCACTGTCGATATCAAGAAAGCTGTGCACATCAACACCCAGTTCGAGGTGTCGAAGCAGTTCTGGACGTACCTGACCAGGAAAAGCACGTTCGGCTCATCCAAATCCTTTATCGCCCCGGTGCCACACCTGAGTTTCGTACAGGGCGAGAAAGGCGTGTCGTTCCTGAAGAAGCGTTTCGAACTGCTGAGCCGGCATCACGCTTTTTCCGAGATGGAATACACCGAAGACAAAGGCAAGATGGCCGAGTGGATGCCGCTGATGATGCCAGGCCGCCCGGCCGATGAAGTCATCGCCGCCACCCGCGTCATGAACGGTACCGACGTCAACTTCGGCGCCCTGACCAATCAATTGCTCAAGCACCTGACCAGCGCCCCGGATACCCAGGTCAAGTACTGCAAGCGCGTCACCGGCCTCAAGCGCAACGGCAGTGGCTGGACCGTGAGCATCAAGGACGTCAACTCCGGCTCCAGCCGTGATGTAGACGCCAAGTTCGTATTCCTGGGTGCCGGCGGCGCGGCATTGCCATTGCTGCAAGCTTCGGGCATCGAGGAGAGCAAGGGCTTCGGCGGCTTCCCGGTCAGCGGCCAGTGGCTGCGTTGTGACAACCCGGACGTGGTCAAGCATCACCAGGCCAAGGTCTACAGCCAGGCCGCGGTGGGCTCGCCGCCCATGTCGGTACCGCACCTGGACACCCGCGTGGTCGATGGCAAGAAATCTCTGCTGTTCGGGCCGTACGCCGGTTTCACCACCAAATTCCTCAAGCACGGCTCGATCATGGACCTGCCGCTGTCGGTACGCGCCGGCAACATCGGCCCGATGCTGGCCGTGGCCCGCGACAACATGGACCTGACCAAATACCTGATCAGCGAAGTGATGCAGTCCATGGAGCAACGCCTGGAATCGCTTCGTCGCTTCTACCCCGAGGCGAAAGCCGAGGACTGGCGCCTGGAAGTGGCCGGCCAACGGGTGCAGATCATCAAGAAAGACCCGAAGAAAGGCGGTGTCCTGCAATTCGGCACCGAACTGGTGGCAGCCAAGGACGGCACCCTCGCCGCCCTGCTCGGCGCATCGCCAGGCGCTTCGGTCACCGTTTCGATCATGCTCGAGCTGATCGAGCGCTGCTTCCCGGACAAGGCCAAGGGTGAATGGGCCGCCAAGCTCGCGGAAATCTTCCCGGCCCGGGAAAAGGTGCTGGAAACCGATGCGGCGCTGTATCGCAAGATCAACGCGCAGAACAACATTGCGCTGGGCCTGGTTGAAGAAAGCAGCGAGACCCCGAGCTACGCTTGATTCGCCCCCCATGAAAAACGCCCCGCTCTTTTCCGAGAGCGGGGCGTTTTTTTATCTGGACATTGCGCCGAGGCGAGGACACTCGCTCCCGCTGGCCTGCTGCACAGGCCCGGGATCAATCAACCACGCGCCTTGTTGAACAGTTCGATGTACTCTTCGGCATTACGCTGGTCCTGGATCAGCGCAACGAAATCGTTACCGTGCTCATCCTTGCCGTTGAGGTCATAGCCGGCTTCGACGAAAAACGTCAGGAACCGTTCGAAATCGTCGACCCGCAGGCCACGGTAGCCCTTGATCAGTTTGTGCAGCGACGGCGAGGTAGCATCGGCCGGTTCGAAATTGAGGAACAGCTTGATCTGTTCATCGCCAATTTCATCGCCAATCACCTGTTTCTTGTCTTTACGCATTGCCGGCTCCAACTCGCACAGTTCACGGGGGCGGGCAGTTTACCCCCGGCAGGGCCCGGGGCTCAACGCGGGCGTACGGCCCCGGTATGCAGGTCGGCCCAGATGTGGCCGTTGGGGTAACTGAGAAACTGCACATACACCGTGTCGTTACGCAATAAATCGATGACTGCCCGGTAATGGGCCTGTGGATAAGACAATGTCAGGGTTTTGCTCGCCTCGTCGAAGACCGGCTTCTTCAGGCTTTTACTTTCACCATCGAAGTTGAGGATCACTTGGCTGATGGTGGCGCCCTTGTTCAGGGGCTTGCCTTTGAGGCGTACCAGCAAAGGCGACGTGACCGGGATCGGTTGCTGGTTGGACTGGCGCTGGTTACCCAGCACCACCGAATATTCGGTGACTTGCAGCAGTTGCTGCTGATCAGGTTGCTCCTGGCGCACCGTCAGGTCATCGGGTGGCAGGAACTGGCTGTGCATCGGCGCGGCTTCGACCGCAAGGGTCAGGCTGGATAGCAACAGCAAAGCGGTGCGGCGGCGGGTCGATACACTCATTGGCAGGCTCCGGAATCTTGGCCTGGCACTCTAGCATGGGCACGGTCGTTGAAAATAAACGATCCGGATCAATACATCCGGGCCCCGAGCGCGGCATACTCAAAGGGCCATCATTGCGCAAGATGTGGTGATGGCTTTTGTGGCAAGGGAGCCTGCTCCCTCGCCACGGGTCAGGCGTTTGCCCAATCCTCTGTGTGGAGTGCCCATGTCCTTCTCCGCCCTGCCTCTGTTCGCCGCCTTTCGCCAATCCTGGCGCGCCGGTTACACCCTGGAACGCCTGCGCGGCGACCTGGTGGCCGGGCTGACCGTCGGCATCATTGCCATTCCCTTGGCCATGGCCCTGGCAATCGCCGTCGGCGTACCGCCGCAGCATGGCTTGTACACGGTGCTGGTGGCCGCGCCGCTGATTGCCCTGACTGGCGGCTCGCGGTTCAACGTGAGTGGGCCGACCGCCGCGTTCGTGGTGATCCTGCTCCCGATTACCCAGCAATATGGAGTGGGCGGCCTGCTGTTGTGCACGATGCTGGCCGGCCTGATCCTGATCGCCCTGGGGCTGATGCGCGCCGGACGGTTGATCCAGTACATCCCCTATCCGGTCATCCTCGGTTTCACCGCCGGCATCGGCGTGGTCATCGCCACATTGCAGTTGAAGGATCTGCTCGGCCTGAGCACCGCGGGCCAGGCCCAGCACTACATCGAACAGTTGGGCGCGTTGATCGTGGCGCTGCCCAGCGCCCGATTGGGCGATGGCGTCGTCGGCATCACTTGCCTGGCGGTGCTGATTGCCTGGCCACGCTGGGTCCCTCGCGTTCCGGGGCATCTGGTCGCGCTGCTCGTCGGGGCTTTGTTGGGTGTAGCGCTGGAGCTCGCTGGCTGGCCGATCGCGACGCTGGGCGAACGCTTCAGCTATATGGTCGATGGCGTCAGCCACCCAGGTATTCCGCCATTCTTGCCGACCTTCGACTGGCCCTGGAACCTGCCGGACAGCAACGGTCGACCGTTGCAGCTTTCCTACGACCTGATTCGCCAGCTGATGGCGCCCGCATTCGCCATCGCCATGCTCGGCGCCATCGAATCGCTGTTGTGCGCCGTGGTGGCGGACGGCATGACCGGCAGCAAGCACGATCCCAATGCCGAGCTGATGGGCCAGGGCCTGGGCAACCTGGTCGCGCCGCTCTTCGGTGGCATTACCGCCACGGCGGCGATTGCCCGTAGCGCCACCAATGTGCGCAGCGGCGCGTCTTCTCCGCTGGCCGCGATCATCCACAGCCTCGTGGTGCTGCTGGCGATGTTGCTGCTGGCGCCGCTCTTCAGCTACCTGCCCATGGCCGCGCTGGCCGCATTGCTGGTGATGGTGGCCTGGAACATGAGCGAGGCCGGGCATGTGCTGCACACCCTGCGCATTGCCCCACGCAGCGACGTACTGGTGTTGCTGACCTGCCTGAGCCTGACGGTATTGTTCGACATGGTCCTGGCCGTTGCTGTCGGCCTGCTGCTGGCCGCCGGGTTGTTCATCAAGCGCATGAGCGAACTGACCGACAGTGCCGAATTGCCGCGCCAGTTTCATCAAGCGTTGCTGGACATGCCAGAACATGTACGCTGCTACGCCATTCGCGGCCCGCTGTTTTTCGGCGCGGCGGAAAAAGCCTTGGACGTACTACGCAAGTTCGATCCAGGTGTCCGGGTGGTGGTCGTGGAAATGAGTGCCGTGCCGATGCTGGACATGACCGCATTGGCCGCATTTGACAACATCCTCAAGGATTACCGCAGGCAGGGCATCGGCCTGATCCTGGTGGCGACCGCCCCACGGGTGCGCCTGAAACTGCGCCGCGCCGGTGTCCATCGCGAGCAGCGCCAATTAGCGTATGTGCAGACGTTGGAACAGGCACGGGTCAAGAGTGAGCAGTGGCTTGAGGCTTGAGGCTTGAGAGCAAGGCTGTAGGAGCAAAGCTTGCTCGCGATGAAAACACCTCGCTCGGTTAGAAGATCGCGTAATCATTCATCGCGAGCAAGCTTTGCTCCCACGGGATGAACCGCACCTTTAGTCGAACTGGGCGCGCATCCAGGCGTGGTATTCGGCCACGCCCGCTTCGCCTTCGCGAGGCGCCCAATGAGCCAGTTCACCCTCGCCCACAGGCCGGTAAGGACCGGCCTTGCATTCGAACATCAGGCTATCGGCCTCCAGCACCACCAGACCGTGATACACGCCCGCCGGCAAGTCGACACCGAGGCAATCGCCCCCGGCTTGCAGAACGCGCTTGTCGATCACGGCACCCGCCTCGTCGAAGATCAACACACCGAGACGCCCCCGCAGGACCAGCAGGGTTTCAGCCTTGTCGGCGCTCAGATGTCGATGAGGCGGGATGTACGTGGACGGCTGCAACCCCACCGCCATGCGGTGGCACGGCTCGTCCATCTGGTGGAAATTGTGGTGTTGTCGCCCGCGGGGATTGGCCGCCGCTTTCTCGGCTAACGCACCGAACAGCGCCTCATCCAGAAAGCTCGGCTGGTTCATCGATTACATCCCCTTGACGGCGAAAATACCGTTGGCGTTGCGCCAGTAGCCCTTGTAGTCCATGCCATAGCCGAAGATGTAACGGTCCTCGCAGGGCAGGCCCACGAAATCGGCCTTCAGGTCTGGACGGGCCTTGCGGTCATGATCCTTGTCGATCAGTACGGCGGTGTGCACCGCGCGGGCACCGGCATGCCGGCAGAAGTCAATGATCGCGCCCAGGGTGTGACCTTCATCCAGGATGTCGTCGATGATCAAGACATCGCGGTCGATGAACGAGACTTCCGGCTTGGCTTTCCAGAACAGGTCGCCACCGCTGGTTTCGTTGCGGTAGCGGGTGGCGTGAAGGTAAGACGCTTCCAGCGGGAAGTTCAGATAAGTCAGCAGCTTGCCAGAGAAAATCAGCCCGCCGTTCATGACACAGAACACCACAGGGTTGCTATCGGCCAATTGGTCGTTGATTTGCGCACCGACACGGGCGATGGCCGCTTCGACTTCGGCTTCGGTGTACAGGCAGTCAGCCTCTCGCATGATTTGACGGATATGCTCGAGATCAGCGGACATGGCGCTCTCCAGTGGCGTTTGAGGGGAGGGACGGGTTCGGAAAAGCCGGCAAAGGTACGCATCAAGCGAGGCCAGATCAAGCGTTTGTGGACTAACGTTCTGTATTGTCTATAGGACAACATCCCCGGATAGATTAATCTAGCCCGGTTTTTTTGCCCGCCGCCGGAGCCTTCCCATGCCCATCCTCGAGATCCGCCATCCGCTGATCAGACACAAACTCGGCCTGATGCGCCGCGCCGACATCAGCACGAAGAACTTCCGCGAGCTCGCTCAGGAAGTCGGTGCGCTGCTCACCTACGAAGCCACCAAGGACCTGCCGCTGGAAACCTACAGCATCGACGGTTGGGCCGGAGCGGTCCAGGTGGAAAAAATCGCCGGCAAGAAGATCACCGTGGTGCCGATCCTGCGTGCCGGCATCGGCATGCTCGAAGGCGTGCTGAGCCTGATCCCGGGTGCCAAGGTCAGCGCGGTGGGCGTGGCCCGTAACGAAGAAACGTTGCAAGCCCATACCTACCTGGAAAAACTGGTGCCGGAAATCGACGAGCGCCTGGCGATGATCATCGACCCGATGCTCGCCACGGGCAGCTCCATGGTCGCCACCATCGACCTGCTGAAAAAGGCCGGTTGCCGGGACATCCGCGCCATGGTGCTGGTGGCCGCGCCCGAAGGTATCAAGGCTGTGGAAGACGCCCACCCCGACGTGACCATCTATACCGCCTCCATCGACCAGAAGCTCAACGAGCATGGCTACATCATCCCGGGCCTGGGCGATGCCGGTGACAAGATCTTCGGCACCAAGCAGAAGGACGCTTGACCATGCAGGATGAGTTCAACGATCCGCTCTGGCGGCAGGTGGTGTCCGGTGCCCAGATGTTGTTCGTCGCCTTTGGCGCGCTGGTGCTGATGCCGCTGATCACCGGGCTGGACCCGAACGTGGCACTGTTCACCGCCGGCCTGGGCACGATCCTGTTCCAGGTGGTGACCGGGCGCCAGGTGCCGGTGTTTCTGGCCTCCAGCTTTGCATTCATCACCCCGATCATCCTCGCCAAGGGCCAGTTCGGCCTGGCGGAGACCATGGGCGGCGTGATGGCGGCCGGTTTCGTCTATACCTTCCTGGGCCTGGCGGTGAAGATCAAGGGCACCGGTTTCATCGACCGACTGCTGCCGCCTGTGGTGATCGGTCCGGTGATCATTTCCATTGGCCTGGCGATGGCGCCGATTGCCGCGAACATGGCCATGGGCAAGGCCGGTGACGGCACCGAGCTGATTCACTATCAGACCGCGATGATGATCTCCATGCCGGCCCTGCTCACTACTCTGATCGTCGCGGTGTTCGGCAAAGGCATTTTTCGTCTGGTACCGATCATTTCCGGCGTACTGGTGGGCTTCGCCATGTCGTTCTTCTTCGGCGTGGTGGACACCGCGAAGATCGCCGCCGCGCCATGGTTCGCGCTGCCGAACTTCACCGCGCCGGCGTTCAACTGGCAGGCCATCCTGTTCATCGTACCGGTGGCCCTGGCCCCGGCCATCGAGCACATCGGCGGCGTGATCGCCGTGGGTAGCGTGACCGGTCGCGACTACCTGAAAAAACCTGGCCTGCACCGCACCCTGTTCGGAGATGGCATCGCCACCACCGCCGCCGGCCTGTTCGGTGGCCCGCCCAATACCACTTACGCCGAAGTCACCGGCGCGGTGATGCTGACCAAGAACTACAACCCGAAGATCATGACCTGGGCAGCGATCTTCGCCATCGCCCTGGCATTCATCGGCAAGTTCGGCGCGCTGCTGCAAAGCATCCCGGTACCCGTGATGGGCGGGATCCTGTGCCTGTTGTTCGGTTCGATTGCAGCGGTGGGCATGAACACCCTGATCCGCCACAAGATCGACCTGGGCGAGGCACGCAACCTGGTGATCGTTTCGGTGACGTTGGTGTTCGGTATCGGCGGCGTGCTGATCGGCACCGGCAACGGCCCGGACGACTTCGGCCTCAAGGGCATCGCACTGTGCGCGGTGGTGGCGATAGGGTTGAACCTGATCCTGCCGGGCAATGACAGCTGGAAGCACAAGAAGGCGGATGAACCGCTGATCTGATAGGTGTGTTATCTGATGGGGCCTCTTCGCGAGCAAGCCCGCTCCCACAGTGGATCTTGGGTGGTCACAGGACTTGTGTACACCAGAGACCCCATGTGGGAGCGGGATTGCCCGCGAAAGGGCCCTTGAACTCTATAGAGCGATCGGTGCCCGCTCGCATAATGTGCTCAATGCCTTTACCCACTGCGGCTGATCATTGAGACACGGCACCAACACCAGTTCCTCCCCACCCGCCTCGCGAAACTGTTCACGCCCACGGTCGCCGATTTCCTCCAGGGTTTCGATGCAGTCCGCCACGAATGCCGGACACATCACCAGCACCTTCTTCACCCCGCTTTTGGCCAGCTCATCCAGCCGTGCTTCGGTATAAGGCTCGATCCACTTGGCGCGGCCCAGTCGCGACTGGAATGACACCGACCATTGGCCATCCGCCAGCCCCAGGCGCTTGGCGAACAATTCGGCGCTGCGAATGCACTGGGCGCGGTAACAGGTGGCCATGACTTGAGGCGGCGCGTTCTTGCAGCAGTCGGCATCCTTGAAGCAGTGAAAACCCGTTGGATCGAGCTTGGTCAGGTGCCGTTCCGGCAGGCCGTGGAAGCTGAGCAACAGGTGATCGTAGTCTTGCGCCAGATAGGGCTTGGCGCTGGCAACCAGCGCGTCGAGGTATTCCGGCTGATCGTAGAATGGCTGAAGAATCGAGAACTGCACATCGAGCCCCTTCTCCCGTACGACACGCCTGGCTTCCTCGACCACCGTGGTCACGGTGCTGTCGGCGAACTGCGGATACAGAGGTGCCAACGTGATTTTCTTGTGGCCCTGGCTCGCCAGGCGCACCAGCGCCGACTCAATGGACGGCTGGCCATAGCGCATCGCCAATTCCACCGGGCCCTGGGTCCATTGTGCGGTCATCGCCTGTTGCAACCGGCGGCTGAGCACCACCAGCGGCGACCCTTCCTCCCACCAGATCGACGCATAGGCGTGAGCCGATTGCTCGGGGCGCTTGATCAGGATCAGCGACACCAGCAACCGCCGCACCGGCCAGGGCAAGTCGATGACGTAAGGGTCCATCAGGAATTGATTGAGGTAGCGGCGCACATCGGCCACCGAGGTGGAAGCAGGCGAACCCAGATTCACCAGAAGCAACGCGTGATCGGTCATGCAATGTCCTATTTCAAAAGCGGGGGGACAAGTCGTCCAGCGCCGCGGGCAAATCAGTGAACCGGAAAATGAAACCCGCCGCCTGCAATCGGGCCGGCATGGCACGCTGCCCGCCCAGCAACAGCAATGACATTTCTCCCAACGCGACTTTCAACACCAGCTCCGGCAACGGCACCACCGCAGGCCGGTTCAATACCTCACCCAAGGCCTTGGCGAAGTCGCGATTGCGCACCGGGTTCGGCGCGCAGGCATTATAAGGACCGCTGGCATCATCGCGGTGCAGAAGAAAATCAATCAGGGCGATTTGATCGTCGATATGAATCCACGGCATCCATTGCCGACCATTGCCGATACGCCCGCCCAGCGCCAGTTTGAAGGGCAGTAGCAGCCGCGACAAAAAGCCGCCGTCGGCGGACAGGACCAGGCCGGTACGCACCAGCACGACACGCACCCCCATGGCCTCGGCCCGTTGCGCGGTCTCTTCCCAGGCGATGCATAGTTGACTGGCAAAATCTTCGCTCACCGGCCCCGATTCTTCGGTCAGCTCACGCTCGCCACCGTCACCGTACCAGCCCACCGCCGAACCGGAAATCAACACCCGGGGTTTCTGTTCGCAACGCTCCAACCAGGCCAGCAACACTTCCGTCAGGGTGATGCGGCTGCTCCACAAGAGCAACTTGCGCTTGTGGCTCCAGGGTCGGTCGGCAATCGGCGCGCCGGCGAGATTGATCACAGCGTCCACCGGATCGTCGATCTCATCGAGCTTGGCGATCCCCCTCACCTGCGCTCCACAGAGCTCCGCCACCTGTTCGGGCCGACGACTCCACACCGTCAGGCGATGCCCCTTCGCCAGCCAGTGACGGCAAAGCGCGCGTCCGATTAAACCAGTACCGCCGGTCAGCAATATGTGCATGAGGTGATCCTCTCATCGCGTTTTACCCGGCCCATTAGTCTATTTTTATAAGCAGGGATTTTTCGTATCGGACAGGGTCTGTTTTAACAATAGGACAACCTGTCGAACGCGAACGGTAAAAACTTATACCAAAAACCCGAATTGTACAGGTTTAAACGACGGCGTAGTCTGTACAGAAAGGTAAACGAGGCCCTCATGACTGTACCTATCGCAATCATCGGCACCGGCATCGCCGGACTCTCAGCCGCCCAGGCCCTGACGGAGGCCGGGCATGTCGTTCAACTCTTCGATAAAAGCCATGGCAGCGGCGGACGCATGTCCAGCAAACGCAGCGACGCCGGTTCACTGGACATGGGCGCGCAATATTTCACCGCCCGCGATCGCCGCTTCGTGACCGAAGTGCAGCGCTGGCAGGCCAATGGCTGGGCGGCGGAATGGAACCCGCAGCTATACAACTCCCAGGGTGGGCAACTGACGCCCTCGCCGGATGAACAGACCCGCTGGGTCGGCACCCCGCGCATGAGCGCCATCACCCGCGCCTTGCTCGGCAAATTGCAAGTGCAGTTCTCCTGCCGGATCACCGAGGTGTACCGCGGCCAGGAGCATTGGCACCTGCAGGATGCGGAAGGCTTCACCCACGGCCCTTTCGGCCAGGTTGTCATTGCCACGCCCGCCCCCCAGGCCACTGCATTGCTGGCAGCCGTGCCAAAGCTGGCCAGCGTGGCGGCCGGAGTGAAAATGGACCCGACCTGGGCCGTGGCCCTGGCCTTCGAAAAACCGCTGGACACTCCCCTGGAGGGCTGCTTCGTACAAGACAGTCCCCTCGACTGGCTGGCGCGCAACCGCAGCAAGCCGGGACGCGACAGCCGGCTCGACACTTGGGTGCTGCACGCCACCAGCGACTGGAGCCGGCAGCACATCGACCTGTCCAAGGAAGCGGTGATCGAACATCTGCACGGTGCATTCGCCGAACTGCTGCACAGCGCAATGCCTGCTCCCAGCTTCAGCGTGGCCCATCGCTGGCTGTACGCCCGTCCCGCCGGCAACCACGAATGGGGCGCTCTGGCCGATGCCGACCTGGGGTTGTATGTCTGTGGCGACTGGTGCCTGTCCGGCCGGGTCGAAGGTGCATGGCTCAGCGGCCAGGATGCCGCCCGCCGCCTGCACGCCAGCCTGCAGTAATTCGCTTCACCCCGCACTACCGCTGCTGTCGCAACAGACAGCAGCCTGTCTGCGAACACGCCGCTTCTCCCCTGCACGCTGAAACCGGTTGACTTGCGCGCTGGCAAATCTATGATGAAATAATTGTACAGAAATATAAATTTGTACAAGATCATGGAATCAGAGGTGCCCATGTCCAACGAAACCGTCGCCAAGCCGAAGATCGCTATCAGCGCCTGCCTGATGGGCGCACAAGTCCGCTTCAATGGCGGGCATAAACAGTCGCAACTGTGCAGCCAACTGCTGGCGGAGCATTTCGATTTCGTACCGGTGTGCCCGGAAGTCGCCATCGGGCTGGGCATTCCGAGAGAAGCGATCCGGCTGGTGGGTAACCCGCTGCATCCCGAAGCGGTCGGCACGGTGACGCCTGACCTGAACGTGACACGGCCGCTGGCCGAATACGGTCAGCAAATGGCTGACACACTGGGTGACATCTGCGGCTACATCTTCATGCAGAAGTCACCGTCCTGTGGGCTGGAGCGGGTCAAGGTCTACGATCATAACGGCGTGCCGCAGGGCGGTGGTGGACGCGGCCTGTATGCACAGGCGTTCTGTAACCGTCATCCGGACCTGCCGGTGGAAGAGGATGGCCGCCTCAACGATCCAGTGCTGCGGGAGAATTTCCTGACCCGGGTTTTCGCCTACGCAGCCTGGCAACCGTTGCGCCAGAAGCACCTGACCCGCCGGGATCTGATTGAATTTCACTCCCGCTACAAATATCTGCTGATGGCCCACAATCCGGTGCAGTACAAGGCGCTGGGCAACCTGCTGGGCAGCATGGGCAAGACCGATCCAAACGAACTGGGGCCACGCTACTTCAGTGCGCTGATGGCCGCGTTGAAAAAATGCGCCACCCGAGGCACCCACACCAACGTCTTGCAACACCTGAGCGGTTACCTCAAGCATGTCATCGACAGCGAAGACAAGCAGGAAGTCCAGCACCTCATCGGTCAATATCGGCGCGGCATCGTACCGCTGGTGGTACCGCTGACCTTGCTCAAGCACCATTTGCGCCAGCATCCCGATCCCTATCTGGCGCAGCAGGCCTACCTGCAACCGCACCCGGAAAACCTCAGCTTGCGGAACGCTATCTGATGGCGCGCGAGCCGGATTCGAGCGCTCGGGAAGACCTCGGTGCGGACTTCGCCGAGGCTTTGGCGCAGGGTTGGCTTCCGATACGCGAGGTCGCGCGCCGGACCGGTGTCAACGCCGTCACGCTGCGGGCCTGGGAACGCCGTTATGGCTTGATCGTGCCGCACCGCACGCCCAAGGGCCACCGGTTGTTCAGCGCCGAACATGTACAACGTATCCAGACCATCCTCACCTGGATCAACCGAGGGATGGCGGTGAGCAAGATCAAGCCCTTGCTCGATGCACCGCAACCGCCAGCCGAGCCTGTGGAAAATGATTGGCATCGCCAGCGCAACGCCCTCATCGTGGCTGTCACGCAACTGGCCGAGCGCCAGGTCGATGAGCGGGTGAACCAGGCCATGGCGCTCTACCCGCCCCTGACAGTGTGCGAACAGTTACTGCTGCCCTTGCTGAGCGATCTGCAGTTGCGTTGGCAGGGGCAGTTCGGGGCGCAGTTGGAACGGGGGTTCCTGTACTCCTGGCTACGCAGCAAATTTGGCAGCCGGATCTACCACAACAACCGCCAGCTACGCGGCGCGCCGTTGCTACTGGTCAACCATTCGGACGAGCCCCTGGAACCCCTCCTGTGGCTCACCGCCTGGCTGGCCAGCAACGCCGATTGCCCGGTGGAGGTATTCGATGGGCCGATACCGGCGGGTGAACTGGCGGTGGCCGTCGAACGCCTCAAGGCTCGCGGCGTGCTGTTGTATTCCAGTCACGCCCTGAACCTGTCCCAACTGCCCAGGCTGCTGAGCGGTATCGACTGCCCGGTCGTTATCGCCGGTACTCCCGCATCGATTCACCACGCCAGGTTATCCACCGGCGCAGCGATGATGAACATCACCTGGGCCGAAGATCCCTTGGCGGCCTACCGTGAATTGAGCCGCAGAGCCCTTCTCTGAATGGAAAACCCAATGCAACTGATCTGGCTGCGCAGCGACTTGCGCCTGCACGACAACACCGCCCTGGCCGCTGCCGCAGCACGTGGGCCCTGCGTGGCGGTGTACCTGCCAAGTCCGGAACAATGGCGCAGCCACGACGATGCGCCGTGCAAGATCGATTTCTGGCTACGCAACGTGGCTTCCTTGAGCGCGGCCCTGGGCGAACTGAACATCCCATTACTGATCCGTCCGGCGCCACGCTGGGACGAGGCACCGCAAGTGCTGCTCAAGGTATGCCGCGAATTGAAGATCGATGCAGTCCATGTCAATGAAGAATATGGCCTGAACGAAACCCGGCGCGACGCTGAAGTCGCTCGCACGCTGGACGATCAGGGCATCGCGTTTCACAGCTACCTCGATCAGTTGCTGTTCAAGCCCGGCAGCGTGTTGACCAAAACCGGCAACTATTTCCAGGTGTTCAGCCAGTTTCGCAAAGTCTGCTACGGCCGGCTGCACGTCTCATTGCCAAGCCTGGTTCGCGCACCGGCCCGGCAGGCACACACCGGCATCGCCAGCGATCCGGTGCCGTTGCACATCGAAGGCTTTGCGCCCTCCGGCGAAGCCCTGCGTGCCCTTTGGCCCGCCGGCGAAAGCGAAGCCCGACGACGCTTGGAGACGTTCGTCGAGCAGCACCTCGACCATTACCAGACCGATCGGGATTTTCCGGCCAAACCCGGCACCAGCCAACTCTCGGCTTACCTGGTGGCCGGCGTGGTGTCGCCGCGCCAGTGCCTGCACGCCGCACTGCAAGCCAACCAAGGCGAATTCGAAAGCGGTAATGTCGGGGCTGTGACCTGGATCAATGAATTGCTCTGGCGTGAGTTCTATAAACACATTCTGGTGGGCTATCCCCGGGTATCCCGTCACCGGGCATTCCGCCCGGAAACCGAGGCGATGGCATGGCGCGATGCCCCTGAAGAACTGGCCGCTTGGAAAGAGGCCCGCACCGGCCTGCCAATCATTGACGCGGCCATGCGCCAACTGCTGGAGACAGGATGGATGCACAACCGCTTGCGGATGGTTGTGGCAATGTTCCTCACCAAGAACCTGCTGATCGACTGGCGCGAAGGCGAGCGCTTTTTCATGCAGCACCTGATCGACGGCGATCTGGCCGCCAACAATGGCGGTTGGCAGTGGAGCGCCTCCACCGGCACGGACGCAGCGCCCTGGTTCCGGATTTTCAATCCACTGAGTCAATCGGAAAAATTCGACCCCACAGGATCGTTCATCAAACACTGGTTACCGGAACTGAACGATCTGGACAGGCAACAGGTCCATAACCCCAAAGCCCCCTGTGGATTGTTTGACCGTGTGGATTATCCCGCTCCGATCGTCGACCTCGGCCGATCACGAGCGCGTGCGCTGGCCGCTTTCAGACAGCTGCCAACGCAATAACGCCGCGCCGCCGAACCGTTGGGCGATCAACGAACATGAAATTGATTGAATGCGGATGCACTTTCCACCACTCGGGATATAGTCTTACTTAATCATGGATTAGCCGTAAAGCCTTGTAGCAGACACGGCGCAACCCTAGCGGAAGGAGCAAGGAATGGGTGTGAAACCGCCACGGCGATACTGGCTGACAGGGGCGGGTGACGGCGTTGCCGCTTCGCTTGCCGTAAAGCTGCTTGAAAGCGGTGCGCACCTGGCGATCAGTTCGCGCTCGGCCCAACCCTGCGAAGCCCTTTGTGCACGATATCCGGACCAGCTACTGATCGTGCCCGGCGATCTGACCGACAGCCAGACTGTGCGCGAGATCGGCGAGCGAATCGCCCAGCAGTGGGGCGCCCTGGACACCGTCATCCTGAATGCCGGAACCACCGAATACGCCGGCGCCCATCCTACCCCCCAGGCATTCATCGAACAGCTGGTACGCAGTAATCTGCTGGCGGCCAGTTTTTGCATCAAAACGGCTTTGCCGCTGTTACAGGCAGGCGTCCTCCCCCATCTGACAGGGATTGCCAGCCCGGCGACTTACTTGTCTCCATCACACACCGAGGCCAGCGGCAGCACCATGGGCTCTCTGTTTGAATCGACTCGCGTGAGGCTCGCCCCCAGGGGCATCGACGTGACGCTGGTCCGCCCGGGGTTCGACCATGTCTCGCTGTGCCTCGACGATGGTGTGTTGCCTACTGTCTGCTCGACAGACGAAGCAGCGACCTACATTCTGGCCAACCTGGCCGAAAGACCCCCTGAGCTGATCCTCCCGGTCGCCGCCCTGGCAGCGCTCTGGCCGCTGCCCGAATCGGCCCGGACCGGGCAGACGGACATCGCCCCTTGCCAGCCCGATACTTGGTCACCGATCAAGGGTCGCCCTTGAAGGACCCGGTTGCCTTACACTGCCGGCCATGAAAAACATCCCTCTTGTAGATCTCCCTGCGCCGGCCATTACCTGTTCGAGCTGTGCGGCATGCTGCTGCCGACTGGAAGTGTTGTTGATCACCGACACCGGCGTCCCGCAACGATTCATCGCCGTGGACGATTGGGGCGCAGAAGCCATGTTGCGGCTGGATGATGGCTGGTGCGCGGCGCTGGATCGCGACAGCATGAGGTGCACGATCTACGAAAAGCGTCCGTTGATTTGCCGGGAGTTCGAAATGGGTGCGCCGGAATGCGTTGAAGAACGCCAAGGCATTGCGACGGTGTATCGATAAAGAACAGCACGCCCTTGATGAGGCCCAGCTCGCCGAGATGGGCGGCGGGATCGATTTGCTGGTGCTGAACGGGCGCTATCGCGAGCAGGCTCGCTCCCACATGGAATTCAGGCGAGGTCCCGTTGCGGGGAGCCTCGACAGACTTGTGGGAGCAGGCTTGCTCACGTAGCACGTAGGGGCCGGCCCCCACAGGGCTGTCGGGAATTACAGCGGCATCGTGTAATGCAGCGCGTAGCTCTCCACACCGTCATTGTCCGACGCGATACCCGCGTTGGAATAATGGGTGGCGCGAATGCCCACTTCATGTCCGCCATTGAAGCGCAGGCCGAAACCAATGCGATCTTCGAACTGGAACGCACTGCCCAGCTTGTTATCTTCCAACTCAGTGTTGGCAAACAACGCAACGCCGATACCCGCCTCGATGTAAGGCTTCACGTTCTGGCCGGAAAATTCATACACGAAGACCGGCGAGAACGACAGGCTGTGGTTACTCGAAGTCTCATCCCCTTCCCAATAGGTGTAGGCACCGCTCCAGTAGCCCGTCAGACGACCCACATCGCTTTGCAGCCAGCTCTTGTCCCAATCGAACTGCATGCCCAAGCGATAGGTCATGGTCGAATCGCTGGTCTGACCGATCCCGAACTCCACACCCGCCGCTTGCGCAGTGTAAGTGTGCCCCAGCAACGCAGCCGCAATGGCGGCAAAACAGAATAAGCGCTTCATTAGAAACATCCTTTTCCGAACAGACTTAGTTAGTTTTTTCTTACAACCAGACAGAGCTATAGAAATCTCCGTTGAAACAGAAGTTCAGCCCCATTTACGCAATTTTCACGTTTTTTTTACAGATCGAAGCTTCGCACAATGCCAGACGATTGCCACAACATTGGTAGGATTTTTCCTAAATGTATCGGATCCGCGCTACTCCAGAACTGGGTTTCGCTGACAGGCCCCTCCGCCAACGCTCCCCGCTCAGCCAACAACCGCTGCAGCTGGCGAGCCACGGCGGCGCCAGTGTCGATCAGGCTGATATGCGCCGGAATCATCTGCTTGAGCATGGGTTTGAGAAACGGATAGTGGGTGCAGCCCAGGATCAGCGTGTCGCAACCGGCGGCCAACAAGGGGTCGACATACTGACGCAACAGTTCATACAAGGCCGGGCTGTGCAAATCCCCCGTTTCGATCAGCTCCACCAATCCGGGACACGGCTGGGTGATGACTCGCACATCGGTGGCGAAGCGATCGAGCAGCGCGGCGAACTTGGCGCTCTGCAAGGTGCCGGTGGTGGCCAGTACCCCGACGATGCCGCTACGGGTAGCGGCAGCCGCCGGCTTGACCGCCGGCTCCATGCCGACAATGGGCCAATCGGGGAAGTCACGGCGCAGATCGGCCACGGCAGCCACCGTTGCGGTATTGCAAGCGACCACCAGGGCTTTGGCGCCCTGCCCCAAAAGAAAGTCGGCGATGATGGAGCTGCGCTGCCGGATGTATTCCGGTGTTTTCTCGCCATAGGGAATATGCCCGCAATCGGCGACGTACAGCAGCGATTCATTGGGCAGCAGATGACGGATCTCTGCCAGCACCGAAAGCCCGCCGACCCCTGAGTCAAGCACCCCGACCGGCGCGTTATTCATGCCTGTCACCACACACGCTGCAGCCCGGGTCGCGCTTGACCCTCAGTTCGCGGAAACGTGAACCCAGGGCATCGATCAACAGCAGACGTCCTACCAGCGGTTCACCAAACACGGCCAATAGTTTCAGCGCCTCGAGGGCTTGCAGGCTTCCCACCACCCCCACCACCGGACCGAGCACGCCCGCTTCGCTGCAGGTCAGCTCGGCTTCGCTGCCATGGCCGTAGAGACAGTGATAGCAAGGGCTGTCGGCGCGGCGCGGGTCGAATACCGACAGTTGCCCTTCCAGGCGGATCGCCGCGCCGCTGACCAGCGGTTTACCCGCTGCGACGCACGCTGCATTCACCGCTTCGCGGGTAGAAAAATTGTCGGAGCAGTCCAGCACCACGTCCACGGCTCCGACTGCGACGGCCAGGCTGTCTTCGTCCATGGCGGTCGGATGAGGGACCAACCCGATCTCCGGGTTCAGCGCTGCCAGGCGACGCATCGCCGAATCGACCTTGCTCAACCCCACGCTGCCAGTGTCGTGGATGATCTGGCGTTGCAGGTTAGTGAGGTCAACCGTGTCGAAATCCGCCAGATGCAACTCGCCGACGCCGGCGGCGGCCAGGTACAACGCCACCGGGGCGCCGAGGCCGCCAAGACCGACGATCAATGCGCGGCTCTGCTTGAGCCGTACCTGGCCGTCGATGTCGACGTGCTGCAGCAGGATCTGCCGGCTGTAGCGCAACAGCTCCTGGTCGTTCAGCACGGCAGACACCCCAGGCTGATGCGTTCATGGCCGCCCAGGTCCTTGCGACTGTGGACTTCGGCAAATCCCTGGGTTTGAAGCAGGTCACGCACCGCATTGGCCTGGTCGTATCCATGTTCGAGCATCAGCCATCCACCCGGAGCAAGATGATCCGGCGCTTGGGCGATGATCGTGCGCAGGTCATCGAGCCCATCCTGGCCCGCCACCAGCGCACTGGCCGGCTCGAAACGCACGTCGCCTTCGGCCAGGTGCGGATCGGTGGCAGCGATATAAGGTGGATTACTGATGATCAACTCGAAACGCCGGTCGGCCAGGGCGCTGAACCAATGACTGTTCAGCACCGTGACATTGCCCAGGTCCAGGCGCTGGCGATTGCGTTCGGCCAGGGCCACAGCCTCGAGCACACGATCAACCGCGGTAACCGTCCAGGCCGGGCGTTCACTGGCCAACGCAAGGGCAATCGCACCGCTGCCGGTGCCCAGGTCCAGAACCCTGACTGGGGTGGCCGGCAGCAATTGCAGCGCGGTTTCCACCAGCAGCTCGGTGTCCGGACGGGGAATCAGGGTGTGGGGCGCGACTTCCAGGTCGAGCTTCCAGAACCCCTGTTGCCCCAGGATATAAGCCACCGGCTCGCCGGAGCGACGACGACGCAGGTACTCGGAGAACAACAGCGCCGCTTCGCTCGGCACGATCCGCTCGGGCCAGGTGTGCAGGAAGCTGCGGGGCTTGCCCAGGGCTGCCGCCAGCAGCAACTCGGCATCCAGGCGTGGTGTCGGCGAATCCGGCAGCTGGGCGGCGCGTAATACACTGGCGATGATGGTCATGGGGTCACCTCTGCTTACTCGCCAATCGCGGCCAGTTGATCGGCCTGGTATTCGGCCAGCAACGGCTCGATCACGGCCTCGACGCCCCCGGCAAGGATCTCGTCGAGGGAATACAGCGTCAGGTTGATTCGATGATCGGTGACCCGACCCTGGGCGAAATTGTAGGTACGGATCCGCTCGGAGCGGTCGCCCGAACCCACCAGCAATTTTCGCTCGCTGGAAATGGCATTGGCCGCGGCGCTGGTCTGCTGGTCGTTGAGCTTGGCCGACAGCCAGGCCATGGCCCGTGCACGGTTCTTGTGCTGGGAACGTTCTTCCTGGCATTCGACCACGATGCCCGAAGGCAAGTGAGTGATACGGATCGCCGAATCGGTCTTGTTGACGTGCTGGCCGCCGGCGCCGGAGGAGCGGTAGGTGTCGATCCGCAGATCCGCCGGGTTGATTTCGATGGCTTCCTGCTCGTCCGGCTCGGGCAATACCGCCACGGTGCAGGCCGAGGTATGGATGCGGCCCTGGGATTCAGTGGCCGGCACTCGCTGCACACGGTGGGCACCGGACTCGAATTTCAGCTTGCCGTAAACGTTCTCGCCTTCGACCCGGGCAATGACTTCCTTGAAGCCGCCGTGTTCGCCTTCGTTCTCGGACAGAATTTCCACGCGCCAGCCGCGACGCTCGGCGTAACGCGAATACATGCGGAACAGGTCGCCGGAGAAAATCGCCGCCTCGTCGCCCCCCGTACCGGCACGTATCTCGAGGAAAACGTTGCGCCCGTCGTTCGGGTCCTTGGGCAACAGCATGCGCTGCAGGTTGCTCTCCAGCTCAACCAGCTGTTCCTTGGCTTCGCGGACTTCCTCGACGGCCATTTCACGCAGGTCCGGGTCGCTGTCCTTGAGCAGCGCCTGGGCACCGGCAAGGTCTTCCTGCACTTTGAGCAGCTGTTTATATGTCGCGACAATCGGCTCGACTTCCGCGTATTCCTTGGAGTAGGTGCGGAACTTGTTCTGGTCGGAAATGACTTCGCCATCGCCCAGCAAGGCGGTCAGTTCCTCGAAACGGTCCTGGAGAACGTCCAGTTTATTGAGCAGTGACGCTTTCATTACGATTTCTTATCCGAAAAGCTATCCGGTGAACCCTCACCGAGGGCAAAGAGTTCCTGGGCCATGGCCAGCGCATCGAGGCGGCCTTCGGCGGTCAGCTTCTTGAGCTGGACACTGGGGGCGTGGAGCAGTTTGTTGGTCAGGCCGCGAGCCAGTTGCGTCAGCACATCTTCAGCGTTGCCACCGTTGGCCAGCAGACGCTGGGCCTTTTGCAGCTCTTCGTCGCGCAGGCGCTCGCTCTGCTGACGATACGCCTTGAGTACATCCACAGCTGCCAGCTCGCGCAGGCGCACCATGAAGTCCTCGGCGCCGACGCTGATCATCTCTTCCGCCGCCTGGGCCGCGCCCTGCCGGCTCTTGAGGTTCTCGGCGACCACTTCGTGCAGGTCGTCGACGCTGTAGAGATAAACGTCATCCAGCTCGCCGACTTCCGGCTCGATGTCCCGGGGAACGGCGATGTCCACCATGAAGATCGGCTTGTGCTTGCGCAGCTTCAGGGCGCTTTCCACCGCGCCCTTGCCCAGAATCGGCAATTGGCTGGCGGTGGAACTGATGACGATGTCGCTATGCACCAGCTCCGCCGGAATGTCCGACAGCAACACTGCATGGGCTCCGAACTGTTCGGCCAGGGTGCTGGCGCGCTCCAGGGTCCGGTTGGCGACCACGATGCGCTTCACACCCAGGTCATGAAGGTGACGAGCGACCAGGGTGATGGTCTCGCCGGCACCGATCAACAGGGCCTGGCTGCGTTGCAAGTCACTGAAAATCTGCTTCGCCAGGCTGACAGCGGCAAACGCCACGGACACCGGGTTTTCACCGATAGCCGTGTCGGTGCGCACCTGTTTGGCGGCGTTGAACGTGGCCTGGAACAGCCGCCCCAGCAGCGGCCCGACGGTGCCGGCTTCGCGGGCCACGGCGTAGGCCGATTTCATCTGGCCGAGAATCTGCGGTTCGCCCAGTACCAGGGAATCGAGCCCGGACGCGACGCGCATCATGTGACGAACGGCCGCATCGTCTTCGTGCACATAGGCGCTGGCGCGCAGCTCTTCGAGGCTCAGATCATGGTATTCGGCCAGCCAGCGCAGCACCGCATCGGCCGAAACGTGATCCTGTTCTATATAAAGCTCGCTGCGATTGCAGGTGGAGAGGATCGCAGCCTCGCGGCTCTCGGTGAGCCGGCAGAGCTGCTGCAGGGCCTCAACCAGCTGCTCAGGCGTAAAGGCCACGCGCTCGCGGACGTCTACTGAAGCAGTCTTGTGGTTAATACCAAGTGCAAGGAAGGCCATTCAAGGTCGCTGATGGTGACGTGAAGCCGGCAATTGTCCTACTTCGCCAGATTCAGGACAACCACTCGATCTCTATCGCCTCGCCTGACAGCGTAAATCGACGGGGCGGTTATGTTTGGTCGAAGGCTTGTGTCATGATGATCCGACCGCAGGTTAGTCGTCCTCTTCCTATATGAATAGATCTTCCGCGTTGCTCCTCGCTCTTGCCCTGCTCAGCGGCTGCCAGTCCATGGCCCCCGTATCGACGGACGGTTCGCCGCCGGTCGAAGACAGCACGCAGGCCCCTGAAAAGCCCAAGGTCTACGGCTCGTTCAGCGAAGAAACCATCTTCAGCCTGTTGAGCGCCGAACTGGCAGGCCAGCGCAACCGCTTCGACATTGCGCTGGATAACTACGTGACCCAGGCCATCAATACCCAGGACCCTGGCATCTCCGAGCGGGCGTTTCGCATTGCCGAATACCTGGGGGCCGACCAGGCGGCGCTGGATACCGCCATGATCTGGGCGAAGAATGCGCCGGATGACCTTGAAGCGCAGCGCGCCGCCGCCGTACAGCTGGCACGGGCCGGCCGTTATGACGACTCCATGATGTATATGGAGAAAGTGCTGCTGGGCAAGGGTGACACCCACTTCGATTTCCTTGCATTGTCTGCTGCCGATACCGACCAGGAAACCCGCAGCGGCCTGATGAAAAGCTTCGACCGCCTGCTGCAACGCCATCCGAACAACGGCCAGCTGATTTTCGGCAAGGCGCTGTTGCTGCAGCAGGACGGCGATTCCAAGGGTGCCCTCACGTTGCTCGAGGACAACCCGCCGGAAGCCGGCGAAGTAGCGCCGATCCTGCTGCGGGCGCGCCTGCTGCAAGGCATGAACCGGGGTGACGAAGCCCTGCCGCTGCTGGAAAAAAGTATCAAGAAATATCCGGACGACAAGCGCCTGCGCCTCACCTACGCCCGCATGCTGGTGGAAAACAACCGCATGGACGACGCCAAGGTGGAGTTTTCCAGCCTGGTCCAGCAATACCCCGAAGACGACGAACTGCGTTACTCCCTGGCCTTGGTTTGCCTGGAAGCCAAGGCCTGGGAAGAAGCCAAGGGTTATCTGGAAGACCTGATCGCCCGGGAGAGCCACGTCGATTCGGCCCACCTGAACCTGGGGCGCATCGCCGAGGAACGCGACGACCCGGAGACCGCGCTGATCGAGTACGCCCAGGTCGGTCCGGGGAATGACTACCTGCCGGCGCAGCTGCGCCAGGCCGATATCCTGATGAGTAATGGCAAGACAGCCGAGGCCCAGAGCCGCCTGTCCGTTCAGCGCGACGCCCAACCCGACTACGGAATCCAGTTATACCTCATCGAAGCGGAGACCCTGTCGAGCAACAATCAGGGCGACAAGGCCTGGGGTGTGCTGCAGCAAGCCCTGAAACAATACCCGGACGACCTGAACCTGCTCTACACCCGGGCCATGCAGGCGGAAAAACGCAATGACCTGGCGCAGATGGAAAAAGACCTGCGCCTGATCATCCAGCGCGATCCCGACAACGCCATGGCCCTCAATGCCCTCGGCTACACCCTGTCGGACCGTACCACGCGCTATGACGAGGCCAAGGTACTGATCGAGAAGGCCCACCAGATCAACCCGGAAGACCCGGCGGTGCTCGACAGCCTGGGCTGGGTGAATTATCGCCTGGGCAACCTCGACGAAGCCGAACGCCTGCTGCGCCAGGCCCTGGAGCGCTTTCCCGACCAGGAAGTCGCTGCTCACCTGGGCGAAGTCCTGTGGGCCAAGGGCAAGCAACGCGAAGCCCGGCAGATCTGGAACAAATTCCTCAAGGAACAGCCTGACAGCCCCATCCTGCGCGGCACCATCAAACGCCTGACCGGATCAGAGACCCTTTAAGACCATGTTTTTGCGCCACTTCATCGTTTTCAGCTTCATTGCCCTGCTCGCCGGTTGCGCGGGCTTCGGCGCCCGTGAATCCGTCCAGGGCCACGGCAACCCGACCCAATGGCGTGAGCACAAGGCACAACTGAGCGGCCTCGACGGCTGGCAGATCGACGGCAAGATCGGCATTCGCGCCCCAAAAGACTCCGGCAGCGGCACGCTGTTCTGGCTGCAACGCCAGGACTATTACGACATTCGCCTCTCCGGCCCGCTGGGTCGCGGCGCGGCGCGACTGACCGGACGCCCCGGCCAGGTCTCGCTGGAAGTCGCCAACCAGGGGCGCTACGACGCGCCCTCGCCCGAAGCCCTGCTGGAAGAACAATTGGGTTGGAAACTGCCGGTCTCGCATCTGACCTGGTGGGTTCGTGGGCTGCCGGCACCGGACAGCAAGAGCCGCCTGACCCTCGACGCCGACAGTCGTCTGTCCAACCTGGAGCAGGACGACTGGCAGATCGAATACCTCAGTTATGCCCAGCAAAACGGCTACTGGCTGCCCGAACGCATCAAACTGCACGGCAGCGATCTCGACGTCACGCTGGTGATCAAGCAATGGCAGCCGCGCAAGCTGGGGCAATGACATGACTACCCCGCGCCTGACCCTGCCCTCCCCGGCCAAGCTCAACTTGATGCTGCATATTCTCGGTCGTCGCCCGGACGGCTATCACGAGCTGCAGACGATCTTTCAGTTCCTGGACTACGGCGATGAAATCACCTTTGCCGTGCGCGACGACGGCGTGATTCAGTTGCACACCGAATTCGAAGGCGTCCCCCACGACAGCAACCTGATCGTCAGAGCCGCGAAAAAACTCCAGGAGCAATCCGGTTGTTCGCTGGGCGTCGACATCTGGATCGAAAAAATCCTGCCCATGGGCGGCGGTATCGGTGGCGGCAGTTCGAATGCGGCGACCACGCTGCTCGGGCTCAACCATTTGTGGCAGCTAGATTGGGACGCGGATCGCCTCGCCGCCCTGGGCCTGACGCTGGGGGCCGATGTACCGGTTTTCGTACGTGGCCACGCGGCTTTTGCCGAAGGCGTAGGGGAAAAACTCACACCGGTAGAACCCGAGGAACCCTGGTACCTCGTGCTGGTGCCGCAAGTATCTGTAAGTACAGCAGAAATTTTTTCAGATCCGCTGTTGACACGTAACTCTCCTCCCATTAAAGTGCGCCCCGTTCCCAAGGGAAACAGTCGAAATGACTGCTTACCGGTGGTAGCGAGGCGTTATCCAGATGTTCGTAACGCTTTGAATTTGCTAGGTAAATTTACCGAAGCAAAACTCACCGGAACTGGAAGTTGTGTGTTTGGGGGCTTCCCAAGCAAAGCTGAAGCTGATAAAGTCTCGGCCCTTCTTACAGAGACCCTTACAGGGTTTGTGGCAAAAGGAAGCAACGTTTCTATGTTGCATCGCAAGCTACAAAGCCTGCTCTAAAAGGAATCGAGTGTTAGGCACTCGCAGCAACAGATACAGGGGCGTCGCCAAGCGGTAAGGCAGCAGGTTTTGATCCTGCCATGCGTTGGTTCGAATCCAGCCGCCCCTGCCATTTTCCTATACTCATCCAGGCATACCCTCAGCCTCCAGGTACTGCGCGTGTCCAAGATGATGGTCTTTACGGGGAACGCCAACCCCGATCTGGCTCGGCGTGTCGTACGTCAGCTGCATATCCCTCTCGGTGACATTTCTGTCGGTAAGTTTTCCGACGGCGAGATCACTGCCGAGATCAATGAAAACGTTCGCGGTAAAGACGTCTTCATTATTCAGCCGACCTGCGCTCCGACCAACGATAACCTGATGGAACTCGTCGTGATGGCTGATGCCTTCCGCCGTTCCTCGGCTACTCGTATCACTGCTGTTATTCCTTACTTTGGTTATGCCCGCCAGGATCGCCGCCCGCGTTCCGCGCGCGTGGCGATCAGCGCAAAAGTCGTCGCCGACATGCTGACCGTCGTCGGCATCGACCGTGTCCTCACGGTTGACCTGCACGCTGACCAGATTCAGGGCTTCTTCGATATTCCCGTGGATAACATCTACGGCTCCCCGGTCCTGGTGGATGACATCGAAGATCAGCGCTTCGAGAACCTGATGATCGTGTCCCCGGACATTGGTGGCGTCGTGCGTGCACGGGCCGTTGCCAAATCCCTGGGCGTGGATCTGGGTATCATCGACAAACGCCGCGAGAAAGCCAATCACTCCGAAGTGATGCATATCATCGGCGACGTCGAAGGCCGTACCTGTATCCTTGTCGATGATATGGTCGATACCGCCGGCACCCTGTGCCATGCGGCCAAGGCTCTGAAAGAGCACGGCGCGGCCAAGGTCTTTGCCTACTGCACACACCCTGTGCTGTCGGGTCGGGCGATCGAGAACATTGAAAATTCCGTGCTGGACGAGCTGGTGGTCACTAACACCATCCCGCTGTCCGCAGCAGCACAAGCCTGTGCACGTATCCGCCAACTGGATATCGCACCGGTTGTTGCCGAAGCGGTTCGCCGCATCAGCAATGAAGAATCGATCAGCGCGATGTTCCGTTAAGGGCCCTGCCCTTGCCATGACATCCCGTTGACGAAAAGCGCCCCGCCCCAACACTCATGTTGGGGCGGGGCTTTTTTGCCCATCCGCTTTGACGTCGGTCGCAGACGTCACCCGGAATGGCTATTTTGGAGATACAAAATGACTGATTTCATCCTGAACGCCCAAGCGCGTACCGACCTGGGGAAAGGTGCGAGCCGCCGCCTGCGTCGTCTCGCCAACCAGGTTCCTGCCGTTGTCTACGGTGGTGACAAGGCCCCTGAGTCCATCACCATGCTGGCCAAAGAAGTGGCCAAGCTGTTCGAAGACGAGGCTGCCTTCAGCCACGTGATCGAGCTGAACGTCGATGGCAAGAAGCAAAACGTCATCGTTAAAGCGATGCAGCGTCACCCGGCCAAGCAATTCATCATGCACGCTGACTTCATTCGCGTCGTGGCTGGCCAGAAACTGACCGCAACCGTTCCAGTGCACTTCATCAACGAAGCTGCTCCGATCAAGAAAGGCGGCGAGATCTCGCACGTCACTTCCGAGCTGGAAGTTTCCTGCCTGCCGAAAGACCTGCCTGAATTCATCGAAGTCGACCTGGCTAACGCCGAAATCGGCACGATCATTCACCTGTCCGACCTGAAAGCGCCTAAAGGCGTTGAGTTCGTGGCCCTGGCACACGGCGACGACAAGGCTGTTGCCAACGTCCACGCTCCACGTGTTGCTCCAGAAGCTACCGAAGAAGGCGCAGCAGAGTAATTTCACTCTGTCGCCGGAGTGACCGGTAACATCGCGGACTGGAACGTAGCGAGGCAGCGGGCGGGAACGCGAAGTTTACTCAAGGGTAGATCCGCAATTTTCGTCCACTGTCGCCAAAGTACCTGACCGCGACTTGTTATCCACACTCCAGGAAGGGCCCCTATCGTGACTGCCATCAAACTGATCGTTGGCCTGGGAAATCCAGGCACCGAATACGAACAGACCCGGCATAACGCAGGGGCCCTTTTTGTTGAGCGCATCGCGCACGCACAAGGCGTCAGCCTGGCGGCCGATCGCAAGTATTTCGGCCTGACCGGGCGCTTTTCGCATCAGGGTCAGGATGTTCGTCTGCTGATCCCCACCACCTACATGAACCGCAGCGGCCAGGCCGTGGCGGCATTGGCCGGTTTCTTCCGTATCAAGCCCGAAGAAATCCTGGTGGCCCACGACGAACTCGACCTGCCTCCGGGCGTTGCCAAGCTCAAGCAGGGCGGCGGCCATGGCGGTCACAACGGGTTGCGCGACATCATTGCGCAGCTGGGTAACCAGAATACCTTTCACCGCCTGCGGCTCGGCATCGGCCACCCGGGCGTTGCCAGTATGGTGTCGAATTTCGTCCTGGGTCGTGCGCCTCGCGCCGAACAGGAAAAACTCGATGCCAGCATCGACTTTGCCCTCGGCGTGCTGCCGGATATTCTCGCCGGTGAATGGAACCGCGCGATGAAGAACCTGCACAGCCAGAAGGCCTGACTCTTACCGAGGGGAAACACCATGGGATTCAATTGCGGCATCGTCGGCCTGCCTAACGTCGGCAAGTCCACCCTGTTCAACGCCCTGACCAAATCCGGCATCGCGGCCGAGAACTTCCCCTTCTGCACCATCGAGCCGAACAGCGGCATCGTGCCGATGCCGGATGCGCGCCTGGATGCCCTGGCGGCCATCGTCAATCCCAAGCGTATCCTGCCGACCACCATGGAATTCGTCGACATCGCGGGCCTCGTGGCTGGCGCGTCGAAGGGCGAGGGTCTGGGCAACAAATTCCTCGCCAACATCCGCGAGACCGATGCCATCGCCCACGTGGTCCGCTGCTTTGAAGACGAGAACGTGATTCACGTCTCCAACAGCGTCGACCCGAAACGCGACATCGAGATCATCGACCTGGAACTGATTTTCGCCGACCTCGACAGCTGCGAGAAACAACTGCAGAAAGTCGCCCGCAACGCCAAGGGTGGCGACAAGGACGCCGTCGTCCAGAAAGGCCTGCTGGAGCAGCTGATCGCCCACTTCACCGAAGGCAAGCCGGCGCGCAGCCTGATGAAAAACATGAGCACCGAAGAGAAGCTGGTGATCAAGGGCTTCCACCTGCTGACCACCAAGCCGGTCATGTACATCGCCAACGTCGCTGAAGACGGTTTCGAGAACAACCCGCACCTGGACGTGGTCAAGGCCATCGCCGAAGAAGAAGGCGCCATGGTGGTTCCGGTCTGCAACAAGATCGAAGCGGAAATCGCCGAACTGGACGACGGCGAAGAAAAGGACATGTTCCTGGAGGCCCTGGGCCTGGAAGAGCCTGGCCTGAACCGCGTGATCCGCGCCGGTTACGAAATGCTCAACCTGCAGACTTACTTCACCGCCGGTGTCGAAGAAGTCCGCGCCTGGACCGTCCGCGTCGGCGCCACCGCCCCGCAAGCCGCCGGCGTGATCCACACCGACTTCGAAAAAGGCTTTATCCGTGCCGAAGTCATCGCCTACAACGACTTCATCCAGTACAAAGGTGAAGCCGGTGCCAAGGAAGCCGGTAAATGGCGCCTGGAAGGCAAGGACTACATCGTCAAGGATGGCGATGTGATGCACTTCCGCTTTAACGTCTGACTCTGCTGAAAACGAAAAAGCCGCGATGATTCGCGGCTTTTTTGTGGGCGACGATCAGCCCAACAGATGCCCTGGATCGACCTCGGGCGCGACCCCGATCAGCCCTACCCCAGCGTCGGGCGCCACGATCAAGTTGTCGTCATCCAGGTTTTCCCGCCAGTCCCCCGCCAGCGCAATCTGGAACCTGTGGCCTTGTGTGTCTGCTTCCACATTCGTCACATAGGTGCGATCCAGCGCCTGGTTGTAAATCATCTTCAGCGTAGTGTCCGTGCCGTCTCCGAAGCCGGTATACCCCAAGGCCGATACATCGATCTTGTCATCGACCGTAAAACCTTCGATAAGGTCGACCGCGCCATGGCTGTCCGTCCGGTAGCTGTCCTCTACTGAGGTGTAGCGGAACACATCGGCGTTCTGCCGATTATCTGTCCACAACGAAATGTCGGCTCTGTCTCCACCATTCAGGCGATCAGCGCCACCACCACCAACGATGACATCAGCTCCGGCGCCACCGTTGATACGGTCATTGCCGTCCAGCCCATAAATGATTTCCGACAACGCAGAACCGGTAATCGTATCGTTGGCAGACGTACCCTCAACGGTAGGCGCGGCGAGCACCAGGTTGGTGTTGTTCAACAGCCCCACCAGATTGCCGTCCAAAGCCAGTTCAAACCGATGCCCGGAAGCATCGACGTCGTAACTCTTGAGATAAGTATGGGAACCATCGGCACTGGCCTGGATAGCCAAGGTGCCGTCATGGCCGTTGCCAATCCCGGCGAAGCCCAAGGCAGTCAGGTCGATACGGTCCTGGGAGACGTCGAAGTCCAGGATCCGGTCGCTGCTGCTGTGTGTCGCCGTGCGGAAACTGTCGCCGAGTTCGGTGAAGCGAAAGATGTCAGCGCCCGTGCCACCTTGCAGGACGTCACGCCCGCCATTGCCTTGCAGCACATCATCTCCCCCCAGGCCGTGGATGATTTCGCTGGCGTCAGTACCTTGCAAGATCTCATTGCCGGCGTATCCGTCCACGTGTAGCTTGCCGTCCTGGCTGCCGAAGCCGGTATCGATACTGCCATCGGCGTTCAGGCGGATGATGCTGAAATCGCCGTTGTTCGTGCCGGCCGCCAGGATCTTGCCATCGGCTTGCACCGTCAAAGCCACAGGTGTGCCGGTCTCGAAAGTCACCGTACCATTGGCGCCAAAAGTGGTATCGAAGGAGCCGTCGGCATTAAAGCGCGCTACGGTAGTGTGGGTGTCGCCGTCACCATGGCCCATGACGATGATCTTGCCGTCAGCTTGCAGGGTAACCACCGAATCTTCGCCAAAGCCCATGGCGGGGTTCAAGTAAAGGGCACCGTCGTCACCAAAGCGGGTATCGGGTTGACCATCGGGGGTGAAGCGCTGCAGGACGTATGTCGGATCGCCCATGCCGGCGGCATTGTATGCAGCCCCGACGACCACGCTTCCATCTGCATGCACCGCAGTCGAAATTGCGCCGTTGTAGTGTTCGTCGGCGGGAATGCTGACCGTCAGCACGCCACCGTCGCCGAAGCCTTCGACCAAAGAGCCGTTATTGCCGAGCCTGGTCACTGTTGCCTGGTCAAACCCTCGGGCGCTGACCTGGAAGGTGCCATCGGTATTGGCCGTCAGGTCAATGTCCTTGAAGCTGTGGTTGATGTCGACCGTAACGACACCATTCTGACCGAAGGCGGCATCGCGAGTCCCATCGCTGTTGTAGCGCTCCACCTGTACGCCCGTATCCAGGGCGACGGCAACAAGCACCTTGCCATCGGACTGCACTGCCGTCAGCTCGTAGCGAGACGCCGGGGCTATCGCGGCAGGAACCATGTCGACACCACCTTCATGGAAGGTGGTGTCCAGACTGCCATCGGCGTTCAAGCGGATAATTGAATGGTTTTGTTCGTAGCCGTAGCTTTCCTCGCCCGGCGCCCCGGGGTACCCCCATGCAAGGTACTCGGTATAGCCGCCAACCAGTATCTTGCCGTCCGGCTGGATAATGATGCTCTGGTTCTCGTCGAATTGACCGGTGAGGTCGACCTGGACAGTGCCAGGGCCGGTTCTTACGGTATGGGTACTTGCCGTCGTGCTGTCGGTGTTTGCCATGGGATAGTCCTTTAAGAAGTCCTGGATCCATCGCTCCAGTAGAGCAATTGGGACTTGCTCGCTTTCCCATCGTTCCCACCAATTGCGACCTGCGGGCTTGCTCAATCCTGAGAGATGCCCCTTGTGGTACGTCGCTAGAACAGATACTCCATGTAGATCGCCGCACCACCACCGGCCTGCGCGTCAGCATTCATACCCGCCATCACTACCGCTCCTTTGGCCGACTGCAGGAGTTGCCGGTTGACTGTGCCGGCAGCAATGAGAAGCCGCCGGGCTGGCATTCAAGGCCGCCGACAATGCCAGCAGCTTGGGATCGAGCCCGAACAACAGGGCCGTGGCCGAACCGCCCACCACCAGGCCACCGCCCACTTCGGTGTACATGCAAGGGCCGGTGATGTCGTCTTCGGTCAGGTCACGGCTGACCAGCGCGTCGCTGACAAACACCTTGCCGAAGCTGGGGAAAGCCTCTGCCGCGCCGGCCGCTCCCACGCTCTTGCCCTTGATCTGGATATTGACCTTGCCGAAACGCGGCAGTCGCGCGCCGAATCCAGCCCCGACGCCGACGCCGCCTTAGCGATAGCTGACGCCCTTGCCTTCGGGTGAACGCAGGATGATCGAACCGCCCCTGGGGATAAGATATTTTTTCGCCAGTAGCCGTGGTAAAGGCGATTTCAGGATGCGATCCACCGGCATTCAAGTGACTGACGATGCCATCGGCGACCTCTGCGTGAGTCAGGAACTCGCGGCGATCCAGGGTGAGATTGAGGGCAATGCCCAACAAGCCAATACCGATCAGGGCGAAAAGCAGGCCCAGCAGTATCTTCCCGATGGGTGACGGGTGTCGTTAACCATGGCAGGTCTCGATATTCGTCCATGGAAAAAGGGGGCTCAGGATAACTAGATGTTTCGCCGTCTCCCACCTGCGATACACACCTCCTTCATTTACTTGCGGTAGCCATCAACACGCCAAAGCAGAAAAAAGTAATGCCCGACAGCTTGCCGACAATCCCGGCTGCCCTGTTGGTGGAGAGCCAGCGCCTTGCACCATTGGCCATGAGGGCGTAGCCGCTATGAACCAATACGACGAGCAAGCCATAGGAAGAGATCAGCAGGAAAAACTGGTCGAAATAGTCAGCCCCCGGCTTGATGAACTGAGGAAACACAGCGAGAAAGAAGAATCCCGCCTTGGGGTTCAACAGCTGGATTGACAGTGCCTCGACAAATCGTCGACACGGTCGCGACGAGGTGGCGTTGAGCTCGGGGAGAAAACGCTTCGTCCGCCACATCTTGCCCCCCAGGTACAACAAATACAGGGCACCGGCATATTTGAGAAACGTGAACGCCGTAGCCGACGTGGCAAGGATCAGCCCGACGCTACTGGCGCTGATACCCGCCACGACAAAAGCACCCAGCGCGATACCGCAGATGCCGGGCAGCGAACCGGTCCAACCATGGCGCAAGGCGTTGGAAACTGTCAGCACGACCCCTGGTCCGGGGCTGAGCACGGTCAGGGTAGCCAGAATCAGAAACAGTTCGTAATTGACCATGAATCACTCCATCAAAGCGGCGGGGCTCAGAGTGTTGTGAACTGGCATCGCTGACAAACGCTTTAATTGCACCAGGGATGTGACTAAATTAGACACATGATTTCCAACCTGCCCCCTTTGAACGCCGTTCGCGCCTTCGCCGCTGCCGCTCGCCACCAGAGCTTCAGCCGTGCGGCCGAAGAGTTGCATGTCAGCCACAGCGCGGTCAGCCGTCATATCAAGTTGCTGGAGGAACGCCTGGGGGTGCTGCTTTTCGAGCGTCGAACCCGGCAATCACTGCTGACGCCGGCTGGCCGGACATTTTATGAGCAGGTCAGCGTGGCCCTGGCGCAGATCGCCAATGCCGCAACCGCCCTGACCCGAGGCGCTTCGCTGCGCAAAGTCAGAATCAACGTGCGCCCTTCCTTTGCGGAGCGCTGGTTGATCCCGCGCTTGCCGAACTTCATGGCGTTGTATCCGGATATCCAACCTGAAGTGGTCACCAGCACCCTGCCACCGGATCAATCGCGCGAAGCATTTGACGTCGTGATTCGCCGCGGACAGTCTGGATGGTCAACCAATATCCAACCACATGCCTTATTGGAGGATGACTTGGTGCTGGTCGCCGCGCCGTCGCTGCTGCAAAGCCAGCCACTGGACAGCCCCAACGACCTGGTCCAATACACGCTGCTGGCTGGCAGGACCCGCGGCAGCGACTGGCAGGACTGGGCCAGGCACGCAGGCATCGCTCAGCTACGTACTCAACCCACTTTGCAATTCGATCACATGCATCTGGTGCTGCAAGCCGCCGTCGACGGCCTGGGTGTCGCCCTGTGTCCCGCATCATTGCTGGGCAGGGACTTATCCACAGGGCGACTGACCTGCCCGTTTCCCTCCTTGCGCCTGCCATTGACCCGTTATTACTACGGCGTCGCTCAGGACGCCGCCGCTGAGACGCAGATGTTTATCGACTGGATGCGCATTCAAATTCATCAGGACGCAACAGAACCCTCGTAACCCGACGCTCCTGGACCTCGACAACGGTCATGCGCCATGTCTGCCATTGGAGTTCATCGCCAATGACCGGCAAGCGATCCAGCAAGCTCATGACCAATCCCGCCAGCGTCTGGTAGTCATCCGTGGCCTTCGCCTGGAAGCCGGTATGTTCGCGGATCTGGCTGAGGTTCAACGCGCCGTTGACCAGGAAACCGCCCTCCTGGGCCACGATATTCGGCCCCTCGATTTCACTGGCATCGGGCAACTCACCGGCGATGGATTCCAGAATGTCGGTCATGGTGAGCAGGCCAATGAAGTCGCCGAACTCGTTCACCACGAAGGCAATGTGGGTCGACTCCTTACGCATTTGCTCCAGAGCGTTGAGAATCGTGAAGCTGTCCAGCAGGTTGATGGCCTTGCGCGCCATGACTTCCAGGCTGGGTTGATTGCCCGCCAGCAACTCCTTGAGCAGTTCCTTTTTATGGACGAAGCCCAACGGCTCATCCACCCTGCCCTCACGAATCAACGGCAGTCTGGAATAGGACGAGTGCATCAGCCGTGTACGAATCTCCTCCGGAGTGTCGGCCAAGTCGATGTGATCGACGTCGGCGCGGTGAGTCATGACATTGCGTATCGGGCGCTCCGCCAACTGCAATACGCCACTGATCATAACCCGCTCCCGTCGATCGAAGACTTGTTCGACTTCATCGCCGGCGAGCATGTCGGCGATCTCTTCACCGACCTCCTCTACCCCCAGTTTTTGCCCCCCGAGCAAGCGCAACACCGCATGGGCGGTACGCTCGCGCATAGGGCGATGGCCTTGCAGGCTCTTCTTGCGACGCGCACGGGCCAACTGGTTGAACAGTTCGATCAGAATCGAGAAGCCAATCGCGGCGTAGAGGTAACCTTTCGGGATGTGGAAGCCCAGGCCTTCGGCGGTGAGGCTGAAGCCGATCATCATCAGGAAGCCCAGGCACAGCATGATGACAGTCGGATGGCCGTCGACGAAATTTGTCAGCGGCTTGCTGGCGACGATCATCAAGCCGATGGAGAACACCACCGCGATCATCATGACCGACAGGTGCTCCACCATGCCCACCGCAGTGATGACCGCGTCCAGCGAGAACACCGCATCAAGCACCACGATCTGCGCAACGATAGGCCAGAACAGCGCATAGGCCGCGCCACCTGAACGCTGCGCCACATGCCCTTCAAGTCGCTCATGCAATTCCATGGTGGCCTTGAACAACAGGAATACACCACCGAACAGCATGATCAGGTCCCGGCCCGAAAAAGACTTGCCGAACACCTCGAACAGCGGCGCGGTCAGGGTCACCATCCAGGAAATACTGGCCAGCAGGCCAAGGCGCATCAACAAGGCCAGGGACAGGCCGATGACACGGGCACGGTCGCGCTGCTCCGGTGGAAGCTTGTCCGCCAGGATAGCGATGAATACAAGGTTATCGATGCCGAGCACCAGCTCCAGCACGATCAGGGTCAGCAGGCCAAGCCATGCCGTGGGGTCAACGATCCATTCCATGGGTCATGCGCTCCCTCGGAATGTCATCGCGGGATGGAGACGAATTGCGGGTCGGAAAAAACGACTGGGAGGTTCCTGGGCGGTGCTCATCAGAGGCCTGAAATCAATATGGGATAAAAATCCTACAGCGTTTCAAGACGCTTCATACGCGGCGAATCATTACAGGATCTGACAGAGCATGCCCCGCATTACCTCACCGACGCGGGGACTCCAGCCTGATGCAGGCAAACGGCCTGGAGGGGCTAAACCCTTTTGACCTTGAAGCGACTCAGCACCCGTTGCATTAATGAAGCCCGCTCTGAAAGATCCCTGGCCGCCACCGCGCACTCCTGCGAGTTCGACTGGTTCTTCTGCGTCACTTCATCGATTTGCTCAAGCCCGATGCTCGCTTGCTGCAAGCCCGAAGCCTGCTCGCTGGAGGCTTGATAGATCAGCGAAACCAGATTGGACACCGAACTGGTTCCGCTGACGATGTTCTTGAGCGACTCGGCAGTCCGGGCCGCGATGACCATGCCGCGCTGTGTCTTGCTCGAAGAGTCGGCAATCAGCGTGGCCGTTTGCTGGGCGGCTTCGGCGCTGCGGGCGGCCAGGCTGCGCACTTCATCGGCCACTACGGCAAAACCACGTCCAAGTTCACCCGCCCGGGCCGCTTCGATGGCCGCGTTCAGGGCCAACAGGTTGGTTTGCGCGGCAATGTTGTCGATGGTAGTGATGATCGCCGTGATGTCCTTGCCCGAACTGTCGATCTCGGCCATGGCGGCAATCAGTTCGCTCATCAATTTGTCGCTCTCCCCCGCATCCGCCCTCGACGCCTGGGATTGCTCATCGGCTTTTCTGGCGTTGGCGGCGTTGTCCCGGGTCTGGGCGGCCATTTGCGTCATCACCGCACTGATTTCCGTGATGGACGACGCTGAATTGGACGCCCCCTCTGATAACGACTGGCTCAGGTCAGTGACTTGCGCCGAGCTGCCGGTGATCCGCGTGGCGCTGGTCTGGACTTCCGAAATCAATTGATTGAGGTTGCTGACCATCTTCTCCAGCGCCTTGCCCAGCGTATCGTGGGGTGAGGAGAGCCGGACCTCCAGGTCCAGGTCGCCTTCGGAAATGCGCTCGGCCACGATGACCTGCCGTTGCAGGCTGTCAGACATATCGTTGAGCGCCACGGACAATTGTCCGACTTCGTCCTCCGATTTTTGCACCAGGCGACGGGAAAGATCCCCCAGGCTGATGTTGGCGGCCAAGGCAGCGGCTTCGCGGATTGGCCCGACGATTTTCGCGCTGGCAAACCAAAGGGCGACCAGGGCCAGCAGCGAGATAGCCAACCCTACCGACACCTGCCAGATACTGTTGTCGATGCTGCGCGCCTGCAGCTCCTGCTCCAATGCAATGGCCTGGCTCATGACCACGGCCTTGGGCAAACGAATCAACACCGCCCAGGGCTTACCGGTGCGACCGAGCGTGATGGGCATCAACACTTCGATGTCCTGCGTTTGCGCGTTGAGCAGACCGTTACCACGTGCCCCCTGGATATCCTGGAGCACTTTTTCCCAGGCGTCAGGCAGCAAGGCCTTGAGAGGTTGGCCGATCAGATCGGTACGTCGACTGTCCGCGACCACCAGCCCCTGGTTGCTCAGGATGGACACTGTGCCTTGGCCGCCGTACAGATCGGCAGACATCTGCTCGCTGAGTTTCTGAATGAAGGCGATATCGAAGTCAGCCCCGACCACACCATAGAACTTGCCATTGGACACGATGGGGACCGACAACGTGGTCAACCATACGTTTTTCCCCTGGACCACATAGGGAATGGGGTCCAATACGCTTTCCTTCAACGTATCGCGTGGACCACTGTACCAACCGCCCTTGAGCACCCCGTTAGGATGGCGGTCCGCAGAGTCGTACTCAACCAATGGTTGCACCGCAACATGGCCGTCAGCGCCGCGTGTCCAGTAGGGGGTGAAACGTCCCGTCAACGGATTGCTGCCGTCCGGGGCATTACGAAACGCAAGGTCCTGCCCATCCAAGGCATCCGGCTCCCAGCAGGAATAGGTGCCGTTGAAGTCAGGGTTATCCTTGAGCACGCTGAGCAACACGCTGTTGATCTGGTCCCGTCCCAACGCCAGGTGACTTTGCGAAGCCTTGCTGGCGGCAAAGGTATTGGCCATGGTGCGCGCCGCATCCAGTGCATTTTGCAGTTTGGCCTGGATGGCATTGGCGCGGGATTCGGCCAGGTTTTGAATTTCCCGGATCGTTGCCTTCTCAACCAGCGCGGAAACTTCCTTGGAAACGTAATGTTCATTGGAGCGAGCGCTGAAGAGCCCGTAAACCACCAGGCTGATGGACGAAACAAACAGGCATACGCCTGCCGTGACACAAATACGTGCCTGCAATGACTTGAACTTCATATCAACCCCTGCCTGATTCTATTTATTGCCAGCGTCAACGACGACGGCCTTCCAACGGGTGCACGACTCGGCGAGTAGCAATCGATCACTGCTGCTTACGCGGTCCCCGGGCGAACGCCTTCAAGGACATGGCGATACAGCTTCAAAGCGTTGAAACGTGGCGGGTTGGGGGCACAAATCCATCTCTTTCCGCTCGGAAAGAAGAAGAGATATTCGAATCAAAAACAGAGGGCCTCATCCAGAGCAGGCCGCTCCCTGGGGATAAGGGCAATCGATGGAAAGAATGTGAAGCCCGCTTTTGCTGTAACCACAGGGTCACCCTTGAATACGGCCGCAGAATCCATTCAAACCAATAACCACGGCAGCAAATTAACATGGGACATATTTCGACCCTATCAACTTGAGGCTTAGACGAGGCAGTACTTTAGTCGCAAGGACGAGGAAGACATTCTGGTAAACGCAGTTGCTGCGCAGCCAGCAGAGACAGCGCCATCACGCAGTCCCGCTGGCCTTCGCAGCACTCACGGCTCGGCTCAGGCTTTTTTAGTTCTCGGCAGAAAAATCGCCAACACCCCGAACAACGGCAGGAACGAGCACAACCAATACACGTACTCGATGCCGCGTATGTCCGCCAAGTGCCCCAGCAGCGCCGCACCGATCCCGCCGAAGCCGAACATCAGTCCGAAGAACACGCCGGCGATCATCCCGACGTTGCCCGGCACCAGTTCCTGGGCGTACACCACGATGGCCGAGAATGCCGAGGCCAGGACGAAGCCGATCACCATGCTGAGAATGCTGGTCCACAGCAGATCGACATAAGGCAGGACCAGGGTGAACGGCGCCACGCCAAGAATCGAGAACCAGATCACGGCCTTACGCCCGATCCGGTCGCCAATCGGGCCACCGAAGAACGTGCCCGCCGCCACCGCGCCGAGGAACAGGAACAGGTGCAACTGCGAGGAGGCCACCGACAGGTCGAATTTCTCGATCAGGTAGAACGTGAAGTAACTAGTGAAACTGGCCATGTAGAAATACTTGGAAAACACCAGCAAGCCCAGCACCACCAGCGCACCCAGGACCCTGCCCCTGGACAAACCATGGGTAGCTGCCTGGCCCTGCTTGAGCTTGAACAAGTTCAGGTGGTTGGCGTACCAGCGACTGATCCGGTACAGCACGAACAATGCAAACAGCGCGAACACACCGAACCAGGCTACGTTGCCTTGCCCATAGGGAATGATGATCGCCGCCGCCAACAAAGGACCGAATGCCGAACCGGCGTTGCCGCCGACCTGGAATGTCGATTGCGCCAGACCATAACGACCGCCCGAGGCGAGCCGGGCGACTCGCGAAGCTTCCGGGTGGAAGGTCGAGGAGCCGATACCGATCAGCGCGGCGGCCAGCAGGATCAAGGCAAAGTTGCCAACCATGGACATCATTACGATGCCGACCAACGTGCACACCGTACCGGCCGGCAGCAGCCAGGGCTTGGGATGCCGGTCGGTGTGGTAGCCGACCCAGGGTTGCAACAGAGAAGCAGTGAGTTGGAAGGTCAACGTGATCAGGCCCACCTGGGTGAAGGTCAGGCCATAACTGTCCTTGAGCATCGGGTAGATCGAGGGCAGCACTGCCTGGATCAAGTCATTGATCAAATGCGCCAGTGCCACGGCGCCAATGATGCGCATGACCAATGGGCTGCTTTGGGCTGCGGCCGGAGTGGACGAGGTGCCAGCCTGGGTATTGCTGAGAGCCATGGGAAGTTTCCATACAACGGATGGGTGCGCACGGGCAGGTGCGTCAATGTGCCATTTTTCGGTGCAGCAAAGCTATCCCCTTAGCTTGCTATCGACCGTAAAAATTCTCGCTGAACAAGGTGATAGCTCAACGCCATGGTCTGAATCTTGCCTTGCTTATCACCTACGATGCGGCCCCTTACAAAGGGGACCGAGAATGGGAAGTTTCGCTACAAAACCCGCCCACAGAGCGGATCTGAACGAACTTTCGAGGCCTTTTAAAAGAACACCTGTTTCAGCACTTGTGTAGAAACGCACAAAAACAGTGCAAGGTGTTCAGGGGAGTATGGGCATGCACGCTTTTCTATCACCGGGCATCAGATGGCTGGGACGTTTTGGTTTCGCCCGTAAATTCCAGTTGCTGTTCCTGCTTTTCATTCTGCCGCTCATGGGTAGTCTGTGGATCATTGGCCAGGACTATCGTGACAAATTAAGCCTGATCTCCGGTGAGCGCGCCGGGGTGCGTCAATTGCTGGCGCTGGACAACCTGGACAATCTGCTCACCGCCCAGCGCAACCGCGCGGCCCGTTGGCGAGCCACGGAAACCAATCGCCAACCCACCCCCGCCACGCTGGCGGCGATGGCTTCTTTCGACGCCGTGCAACCGGCTCTCAACCAGGCAGCCAGCGAGCTAGGTACAGCCTTGCAGACCGAAGGGGCCGAAGGCGCCACCCTCGCCCGCTATCAAGCCCTGCAAGACAGCCTCAAGGTCCTGGATTCGAAAAGCCTGGGTTCCGTGGGTTGGTGGCCGGATGGCTACGACCGCTTCACTGCATCGCTCAATGCCCTGCAATCCCTGCGCGAGCAGATCGTCATGGACAATCGCCTGACCCTCGCCTCCTGGCTGGAAACCTATTTGCTGACCCAGATCTCGACCCAGCAGACACCCGACCTGATCGAACGGGTCGGCCGCCTGGCCAGCGTCGGTCAGGCTTCGGTTGTGTCGGGTCAATTCAGTTTGCAAAGCCGCCTGCAACTGCGAGACCTGCGCAGCCGGATCGGCGATTCCCGGGATCAATTGCTCAAGACCGGCGGACTCCTCGAGGCTCGCCTGCCCAGCGAGTTGCAAGGCTGGGCCGGACAATATCAGGGCAGCCTCAAGCATTTGGATGCCGAATTGAAGGTACTGGACGACGGTGTGTTCGGCGGCTCCATCAGTCTCAAGCCGGAAGACTTCGAGAAGCACATGGACACCCTCCTGACGGACCTGGCCTCCCTGCGCCAGCAATCCCTGGTGGCCCTGGATACCCGCCTGGACCATTATCACGGCACGGCGGTCCGCCAATTCATCCTGGTGGCAACGGTGCTGGGCTGCCTGGTGCTGGCAGCGCTCTATCTGTTCATCTGCCTGCAAGCCTCCATCCGTCGCAGCGCCAGCGGCATCACCCTGCTGGCCGAAGCCTTGCGTGATGGCAACCTCAGCCTGCAAGTGCCAGTGCAAGGGCGTGATGAATTGGCGGCCATCAGCACCGCCCTGAACGTCGCCGTGGTGCAATTGCGCAACAGCCTGCTGGGTGTGGATCACGAGACGTCTCAGGTGAGCAACGCTGTGCGCACCCTCAATGTCCATTCCAGCGATGCACTGGGAGAAGTCGAAGCCCAGCAGATGCAGATCAGCCAGATTGCCGCCGCCGCAACACAACTGGCCGCTACCTCACAGGGCGTAGCAAAAAGCTGCGAACAGGCTGCCGGCAGCGCCCAGCAGACCCGGCGCATCGCCGCGGACAGCAGCCGAGACAGCCAACGGACCACGGCCAGCATCCAGCAACTCAACCAGCGGCTCAACGACACCGCCGCCGCACTGGGCCGAGTGAGTGAACAGGGGCAACAGATCCAGATGGTGGTCGACACCATCCGTGGCGTGGCCGAACAAACCAACCTGCTGGCCCTCAACGCCGCCATCGAAGCCGCTCGTGCCGGAGAACAGGGTCGAGGCTTCGCGGTGGTGGCCGACGAGGTGCGCAGCCTGTCACAACGCACCCAATCCTCCACGCAGCAGATCGCCGGCACCGTCGACAGCCTGCGCGCCACGGTCAACGAGGCTGTCAGCCTGATGGAAGCCGCCTGCGAACAGGCACAGACCGATGCACAAGCCGTCACCAGCCTGGGCGAACGATTGGGAGAAATCGCCAACGCCGTGCAGAGCGTGACCGATACCCTCGCGCAAATCGCCACGGCGGTGGACGAACAAGCCAGCACCGCCGATGAGGTGAGCGGCAATATCCAGCAGGTCGACCAGGCGGCGATGCGCCTGCTCGATGGCGCACGGGCCGTTAACCTCGCGGCGGACACCCTGAGCCAGGGAAGCCAGGCCTTGAGCGCAAACACAGGAAGATTTCAACTCGGTTGAGGGGCATTTGCGGCGAGGATGGATAAGCGGTTGAAAGCGCAGAGAAATATTTCAGATTTACGCTTGACACATCCTCGCTACCGGCGAATAATGCGCGCCACTTGGCTACATAGCTCAGTTGGTTAGAGCATAGCATTCATAATGCTGGGGTCCGGGGTTCAAGTCCCTGTGTAGCCACCAAGTACTAAAAACGGCTTATCGAAAGATAAGCCGTTTTTTTATGTCTCAAGAAAACAGCGCGGAATTTCCCGTGCCGTTCCCGTCGATTGCACCCCGCGCCTCGCATCGCTACAGTCGATCTCTATCCCCCGCCACGGATGGAGCGACACGTGCTTACAAATTTCAGTTCGAATCTTCATCGTTTCTCAGCCGTTTCGCTGCTGGCTGTCGCTCTCTCGCTCGTTGCCTGTAAGACTCCCACCTCCTCTACCGCCACTGCGCCATTACCCACCGCACCGGAGAACGCTTCAGGCTACCGCACCGACCTGCAGACCCGACACGCCGGTAAGCACATGGCCGCGGCGGCAAATCCGCTGGCCGCCGAGGCCGGACGGGAGATGTTGCGACGCGGGGGCTCGGCCATCGACGCGGCGATTGCGATGCAAGCGGTACTGACACTCGTGGAGCCGCAATCTTCCGGCATCGGCGGCGGAGCATTCATTGTGCTGTGGGATGGCAAGGCCGTACGCACCTACGATGGCCGCGAAACAGCACCGGCCGGCGCCACCGAGAAGCTTTTCCTGCAAGCCGACGGCAAACCCATGCCGTTTACTGCCGCCCAGATCGGCGGTCGTTCGGTCGGTACGCCGGGTGTGTTACGTGCGCTTGAACTGGCCCACCGTAAACACGGTCGCTTGAAATGGGCCACGCTGTTCGAACCGGCCATCGCCCTGGCGCAGAACGGTTTCGCTATCTCGCCACGATTGCATTCCATGATCGCCAGCGATCCGTCTCTGTCGGGCTCACCGGACATGGCCGCCTACTTCCTCAATAGCGATGGCAGCCCGAAAGCGGTCGGCACGCGGCTGAAGAATCCTGCATTGGCCGGTGTTCTCAAGCGCATCGCCAGCGAAGGCCCGGATGCGTTGTACGAGGGGCCCGTTGCCAGGGAGATCGTCGCCAAGGTGCAGGGCCATGCCAACCCGGGCAGCCTTTCTTTGAACGACCTCAAGGGCTATACCGCCCGGGAGCGAGCGCCGCTGTGCACCGACTATAAACGCTGGCAGGTCTGCGGCATGGCGCCGCCCTCTTCCGGAGGCATCGCCGTGGCGCAGATTCTTGGCACGCTGCAGGCCCTGGAGCAACGCGACAGCCGTATGGCCCTCGCGCCCTTGAAACCGCGGAAGAGCGATAAACCCGCCGGCCTGGAACCCGCGCCCGAAGCGGTGCACCTGATTGCCGAAGCGCAGCGGTTGGCCTACGCCGACCGCGCCCAATACGTCGCCGATGCGGATTATGTGCCCGTTCCAGTCAAAGGTTTGGTCGACGCCGGTTACTTGGCCAGCCGCGCCGCCCTGGTCGGGCCGCGCAGCATGGGCGTCGCCAAGCCAGGCACGCCACCGGGTGTGCAAGTGGCCTATGCGCCGGACCGTTCGCCGTTGCGCATCTCCACCTCGCAGGTGGTGGCGGTGGATGACCAGGGCGGCGCCGTGTCGATGACCACCACAGTGGAATCGGCGTTCGGCTCGCACCTGATGGTTCAAGGCTTCATGCTCAACAACCAGATGACCGACTTTTCGTTCATCCCCGAAGAGAACGGACAAAAAGTTGCCAACCGTGTCGAGCCCGGCAAGCGCCCGCGCTCGTCCATGGCACCGACCCTGATCTTCGATCGCCAGAGCGGTGAGCTGCTGGCGGCCGTCGGCTCGCCGGGGGGCTCGCAGATCATCGAATACGTCGCCAAGTCAGTTGTCGGCTTGCTGGACTGGAACCTGGACCCACAAACCGCCATCAACCTGCCGAACTTCGGCAGCCGCAACGGCCCCACCGAACTGGAAAAGGGCCAGTTCAGCCCGGCTCTGATCAAGGCGCTGAAAGACAAGGGCCATGCGGTCAGCGAAATCGACATGACCAGCGGGACCCAGGCGATTGTCCGGGTACGCGACGCGCAGGGGAAAACCTCATTGGCCGGTGGGGCGGATCCACGGCGCGAGGGTGAAGCGCTGGGGGATTGAAATTCGGAATGGACTGATATCGAGTCGTCATCATCGCGAGCCGGCTCGCCCCCACATCTATCCGGCGTGAACACGGGGAGTTGTTGACGTCATCCTCTGTGGGCGGGCCTGCTTGCGATTGCGATTTGTACAAACGACGGCGCAGGATTCACCACCGTTGTTCGGGGAATCCGATGCTGGTTCGGAGTCTTCAGTTCGCCCCTCAGGTCGACAGCTGATTGGCAAACTGGCTCACCGCATCCACCACTTTCTTCGCCCCGTCCTGAATCTCGACGATCACACTTCCCGCCTCGGCTGCCAGGGCCAGACCCTGTTCGGCCTGGTGCTGGCCGTCGTTCATCAGCGATACGGCATTACGCGCCATGTCCTGGTTCTGGCGGACTACGCCAACGATCTCATCGGTCGCCTGGCTGGTGCGCGACGCCAGTTGCCGTACTTCATCGGCCACCACCGCGAAACCACGGCCTTGCTCACCGGCCCGAGCAGCCTCGATGGCTGCGTTGAGCGCCAGCAGGTTGGTCTGTTCGGCGATGCCGCTGATGGTCTTGACGATGGTGCCGATCACCAGGGATTGCTCATTCAGGGCCTCAATGCCCTCGCCGGCGGTCTGCATGTGCCGGGCCAGCTCGCGCATCACTTCCACGGCCTGAGTCACCACGGTAGTACCGCGCTGTGCGCTGTTGTCGGTATGCAGCGAAGTGCTGTAAGCGATATTTGCCGCCTCGGCGACGGCTTTTTCCTGATTGACCTGATCGGTGATGTCCGTAGCGAACTTGACCACTTTATAGAGCCGGTCGTTGGCATCGACCACCGGGTTATAGGACGCCTCCAGCCACACCTCACGGCCGTTGCTGTCGATGCGTTTGAAACGACCGGCGACGAATTCGCCACTGTTCAGGCGCTTCCAGAACTGTTGGTACTCCGGGCTGTTGCATTCTTCCGGTCCGCAGAACATGCGGTGGTGCTTGCCCTTGATCTGCGCCAGGCTGTAACCCATGGCACTGAGAAAACGATCATTGGCTGTCAGCACCTGGCCGTTCAGGTCGAACTCGATCACAGCCGTCGAACGCACCAATGCACCAATGAGGTTTTCATGCTCGCGAGAGCCCTCGATGGTGCGGGTCAGATCGTTGGAATACATGGAGAAATAGCGAATCCGGCCATCGACGGTCCGTACCGGCTGAAGGATCGAACGCAGCCACGCTTCCTTTCCATTGCCGCGCAGCAGACGAACGGCACCGGAGAAATGCTCGCCACGAGTCAGCGCCGACGTGAAGCGACGCTGGTGTTCATTGGATTTCAAATAGGCCGGAACAAGCTCTTCGATAGACCGGCCGATAAGGTCCTGGCCCTTGTAATGCATTTCATCCAGGAACTTCTGGTTGACCGTTTTCACACGCCCCTCTGCGTCGAAGGTCAACGCCAGCATTTCGCGGTCCAGACTTTCCTTTACCTGCATGAGACTGGACAGTTCTTGGCGAAGAGCCGACAACTCCTGTTTCAAACGTTGATTGAACATAGGCGTGCTCCGACAGGCAGGAAAAGTGAATGGATCCATCCCTTGCCATCGGCTTGACATTTTTTTTCTAAAGAGTGCCGTTGGTCGGCCTGCAAAAATTCCAGGCCCCTTGCGAACCCTGTCCTCCCTCCCAAGGTCATTGGGATTGTTCTACTGTTGCCGCTGATCGCCGGGGCCCTACCGCTCCAGATACCCTCCTCCATAAAACCAACCATAAAACCGAGGTAACTACCGTGACCACCGACATTGAAGACAGCCGCTCCGCCCGCTTCGCCTTGCGCTGTTCCAGCTTTGCCGAGCGCTGGTTTCCCGACTCCTGGGTCTTCGCCGCGCTGGCAGTGCTGGTCGTCGCGGTGGCAACGCAATTCATTGGCGCCACGCCCACGGCCGCCGCCATGGCGTTCGGCGACGGTTTCTGGAGCCTGATCCCGTTCACCATGCAAATGGCCTTCGTCGTGATCGGCGGGTATGTGGTTGCCAGCTCGCCGCCCGCCGTCAAGCTGATCGACCGGCTGGCACGGATTCCGAAGAACGGCCGTTCGGCGGTGGCCTGGGTGGCGCTGATCTCCATGGTTGCGTCGTTGCTCAACTGGGGCCTGTCGCTGGTGTTCGGCGGCCTGCTGGTACGAGCCCTTGCCCGTCGAACCGACCTCAAGATGGACTATCGCGCCGCCGGCGCCGCCGCCTACCTGGGCCTGGGCGCGGTATGGGCCCTGGGCCTGTCCTCATCGGCGGCGCAATTGCAGGCCAACCCGGCCAGCCTGCCGCCATCGATCCTGTCGATCACTGGTGTCATACCTTTCACCCAGACCATTTTCCTGTGGCAGTCCGGAGTGATGTTGCTGGCATTGATCGTGATCTCGTTGATCGTTGCCTACGCGACCGCCCCAGGCCCGAACAGCGCCCGTGATGCCGCCGCCTGTGGAATCGACCCAAGCTTCAGCATGCCGGCCCTGCAACCGCGCACCCGTCCGGGCGAATGGCTGGAACACAGCCCATTGCTGACCATTGCCCTGGTATTGCTGGCCTCCGGATGGCTGTTTCACGAGTTTTCGAGCAAGCCCGCCATCAGCGCGATTTCCGGGCTCAACACCTACAACTTCTTGTTCCTGATGCTTGGCGCGCTGTTGCATTGGCGTCCGCGCAGTTTCCTGGACGCGGTGGCCCGGGCTGTCCCGACGACTACCGGCGTCTTGATCCAATTCCCACTCTACGGTTCGATCGCCGCGCTGCTGACCACGGTCAAGGGCAGTGATGCCCAGACCCTGGCCCACCATATCTCGACCTTTTTCGTCCAGATCGCCTCCCATGACACTTACGCCTTGTTGATGGGTATCTATTCGGCGGTATTGGGCTTCTTCATTCCATCCGGCGGCGGTAAATGGATCATCGAAGCGCCCTATGTGATGCAGGTGGCCAACGACTTGAACTATCACCTGGGTTGGGCGGTGCAGATCTACAACGCCGCCGAGGCGCTGCCGAACCTGATCAACCCGTTCTACATGTTGCCGCTGTTGGGGGTACTGGGGTTGAAGGCTCGGGATCTGATCGGGTTTTCCTTCGTGCAGTTGCTGGTCCACACCCCTCTGGTGCTGGTATTGCTGTGGGCGCTGGGAACGACTTTGACCTATTTGCCACCAGTGATGCCATAAGGCCATAAAAAAGGGCCGATATTTACATCGGCCCACTTTTTCTTCGGCCCGGTCTGTTTCAGTATGGGGGCGCCCTGTTTCGAGGGGCCCATACGCTGAAAAGGATCTGAGCATGTTCAAACTCGCAGTGCTTCCTCTTGCCGCCCTGGCCATGAGCGCCACCGCCCACGCCGACATCGATGTACAGCTTGGCAGCACAGAACGCGTGACCCGCCTCTTCGCTTATCCCAACAACTGCAATGTCATCTGCTTTCGCGACTGGACCCTGGAACAGACCGTCGAGCATTACCTGACCCAAAGCGTGCAACGCGACGGCTACGGCACGGCCAAGGTCAGCGTCAAACGCGACAATGATACGGTCTACGCCCACATAGCCGGCGTGCCGAAAAGCTACGGCCAGCCATTGACCGCATTGCTCAACGCCGGTGACCTGGCCTACACAGGCGCCACCAAGCTCAACGGCGACAAGAAATGGGCCTACAACTGGTACCTGTTCCTGCCGCTGGGCATGGCCCTGGAAAACCGCAAGAGTGTCGAGCTGCTGCACTTCCCGCCGGATTACTCCCTGACCCAGGCCCAGGACTACCTGGAATCGGCCACCACGGATCGCTGGGCCACGCTGCTCACCGTCAACGGCATCGCCGCCGACCAGACACCGGCCTACCAGACCATCATCGACATCGCGCCGATTGCCGCCCCGTCCAATGCCGGTTCGGCGCTGGAAGGTGTCTACGACTATTTCACTGACTACCAGACCACCATGGTCAAGCAAGTCAGCCAGGGCACCAGCGGAGCCGCGTTGCCAATGGTGGCCTTCGGTGCCCCGGTGCGAAACTGGATCAAGACACAATACGGCCCGACGGTCGGCGTGCTTGGCCTGGCGACCATCACCCCGGCGGCGGGGCTGAAGGTGCCGGTGCTAGGCTCCAACCACCCCAGCTACATCTGGTACGCCGCCGATCCGGAGAGCTATGACGGGGACCAGGCCAAGGCGGATGCGGCGGGCCTGAAGGTCATGGGCCAGGATTTGAGCGCAGCGTGCTGGCAGGCCGGGATGGGCAGCAAGCCGGGCACCGATCCGACCACGTTGCTGAACCAATGCACCCAGACCTGGCAAGTCACGCAAAAGGAAAAGACCTGCGAGTTGTTCTACACCTCGGTTCGCAAATTGACGCCGGCTGAAGCGGCCCAGAAATGCGAGACGCCGGCGATCAAATCGCAGCTCCCGCAGTTGAAAACGCCGATGCCATTGCCGTCCGAACCGGTGTAAATCTCATGGCTTTCCCGCATCAGCCTGCGCTCATGCGGGAAAAGCCCTATGGGCACCTGTCAGAGTTGACAGTAGATAGCGCCCTTGATCGGGGCGACACTATTCGGGTCAATCACGACGCTGGAAGGATCCAGCGCCAGTAAGTCGGGTGTTGCGCACCGACAAGGACCGTCATGAGCATTTTTGTGACCGATAGAGCCAGTTCACAGAACCGGGACTGTATCTACCCGGAAAAAGAACTCAGCACTCGCCTGGGTTATCCGTCTGCGCGCGATTTCGAAGTGCTACGCACCGCCAACGGGCGCGGCAGCGGAATCGTCTCACTCAAGCGCTTCGCCCCCATGGAACGAATGTGTCGTGTATCAGGGCTTCTGTTGGGACGACGACGCCTGCACACCCTGCAGATCCTGCCGGAAATCCACATGTATGACCCACGCTTCGCCGGATTGCTGGCACACTCCTGCAATCCGAATGTCTTTTTGGACATGAGCGAATTATGGCTATGGTCCCTGACGCCCATACAGGAAGGCGACAGCCTGAGCATGGACTACGCCAGCACGGAGCCGAAACTGTACCGGCAGTTTGCCTGCCGGTGCGGTTCCTCCAACTGCCACGGGTGGATCACCGGTTATGACGAACCACCCAACGAGCAAGGCATGAAGTTCCTCAAGCGCTGGCGCCGTCGCTGCCATCGCGACTGACGCCTGCTGCCACGGAACCTGGGATCAGGGCGCGCCCACCGGACGCAGGCGATACTGCGGCGGCAATTGCTCGAAACCGCTGATCGTGGTGTCCAGGCTTTTCCAGCGCCCGTCCTTGATGCCGTAGATGCAACCGTGAATCGACAGTTTCTGTCCACGGTGCCATGCGTTCTGGACGATGCTGGTATGGCCGACGTTGGCCACCTGCTGGATCACGTTGAGTTCGCACAGACGGTCGACGCGTTCCTCTTCGGTTGGCAATTGCGCCAATGCCTCGCGATGTTCGTAGTACAGGTCGCGGATCGAGCGCAGCCAACCATCGATCAGGCCCAGTTGCCGGTCCTGCATCGAGGCGCGAACGCCGCCACAACCGTAGTGGCCGGTGACCAGGATGTGTTTGACCTTGAGCACGTCAACCGCGTACTGGATCACCGACAGGCAGTTGAGGTCGGTGTGCAGCACCACGTTGGCCACGTTACGGTGCACGAACAGATCGCCCGGCAGCATGCCGACGATCTCGTTGGCCGGCACTCGCGCATCGGAACAGCCGATCCACAGGTATTCCGGGGTCTGCTGACGGGCCAGCTTGGCGAAGAAGTCAGGATCCTCCTGCTTGATCGCATCGGCCCAGCGCGCGTTGTTATCAATCAGATCTTGTAGTTCGTTCATGCTATCCAGCCCTCGAGAATAGTCCGCATGTTGGACACCACACCGCCGGTCGAGGTCACTTCATTAATGTCGTTGGAATTCCCGGCCTGGCTGCGGGTCCACCCATTAGAGGCCCACAGCATGAGGAATAGCCATGAATGATTCACGACGTCCTTTCGATGCGGCGCAACCGGAACCCATCGACGACAACGAAGACCGCATGGGCTCGATGCATGAGCTGGAGTTCGATGACGAACAGCCCAGTGCGAGAATCGGTGACGAACTGCCGGAAGACGAGCGCGAACAGCTGATCCCCCCTGAACGCGTACGCGAAGCAGGCCTGACGGGCGCGTCCATGGACGATCGCCAACCGACCGACGATGACATGAGCCCCGAAACCCTCATCCGCGAAGACGGCGCCCGGGATGCCCACGAGGCCGGCGAAGACGAACAGGCTGACTGGGATCTGAGCGTGGTGGGTGAAAATGACATCGGCGGGGGCGATGGGTTGGACGAGGCGGAGATGGCGCAGGTCGATCCGCTGGATGGCAAGCGCTAAATACCGACAGTCACCGTAAATCCCTTGTGCAAGCGGGCTTGCTCGCGAAAGCGGCGTCACATGTTGCAAAGATGCAAGCTGACCCACCGCTTTCGCGAGCAAGCCCGCTCCCACAGGGGCTCGCTTCATGCCGTTGGGGCATCACTCCACCAATGTGCAGGCCATTACCACCGCGTCTTCACGCCCACCCACCGCCGGGTAGTAATCGCGCCGCCGGCCGATCTCGTTGAAGCCATAGCGCTCATATAGGCGGAACGCCGTGCGATTGCTGTCGCGCACCTCCAGGAAGCACTCCCGGGCCTCGGCCTTGCAGGCAATCGACATCAAATGCTCCAGCAGGCGCAAGCCCAGTCCCCGGCCCTGGTTTTCCGGCTTGACGGTGATGTTGAGCAGGTGCGCTTCGTCGAGAATGATCTGCACGACACCATGGCCTACCTGCTGCTGGCCTTCGAACATCAACCAGATCTGGTACTTGCCCAACCCGTCGAGAAAGATCCCTCGGGTCCAGGGGTGGCTATAAGCCGCGTATTCGATTTTCAGCACAGCGTCGAGGTCCGCCTCGGTCATCGGGCGGAACGATACAGCGTCACTCATTCGATTCTTTCCAGCGCGCCATCAGCCGGCGCATGGCTTGCCAGACTTCAGCCTTGCGCTGTGGCGTTTCCATTAACAGTTCCAATCCAGGCAGTGCCCAGGCCGAGCCCAGCCCCTCGATCTGCAGTTCGCGGTTGAACGCTTCGGCATCTGCCTCCCCGGCAAACTTCACCGCCGGCAGGCCGATCAACCAAAGACATACACAGGGCGCGTCTTCGAGCCGCGCCGACACGAAGCCCTGGACGAAATCCCGCGCCGCCTCCGGTCCCTGGTCCATCGTCCCACGGGACAACAACGGCCAGCGCACCGGTTCGCCGACGATCTGCGGGCTGTCCGGCAGGCCGGCGGCGCGCAGCATGTCCTTGAGCAGCAGGTAGGCCGGATCACGGCTTTGGAACGGCTCCCCCGTGGGCAGCTCCACCAACAGCAGGCAACGCCCGGCCCGCAGCAATTGCAGGCTGAAGCGCGGTGGCGGGACCGGGGCGACCCTGACCGGGACAGGCGTCTCTTGTACCTCCTCTGCCGGTTTGACAGGCGCACGGGCGGCAGCCGAGGGGCGAGGAACCTCGATTTTCGGCCGTTCGACCGATGGCGGCGGTTCGGCAACGGTCTTGGCGACAGGCGTCGTCACGGCCGGCTCGGCGTGCGCCAGCTCGAGCGCTTCCAGCAGCTCGAGCCGCGACGGGGCGGCAAATGGCAATTCGGTACGCGGCAGCCAGGTGACCACCTGCATGGCGGTCAGATAGGCGCGGCGACGGGACTCGATAAGCAAGGGTCGGCCACTTGTGGATAACTGAAAGTGGGAGGGATTCTACCGCCCTTCGACGCGAATCGCTTCCCCGTTGATTCAATCGTCGAACGATACAAAACGACAGTCCGTCTCAGGGGTGAATCGCAACCGGTCCGATGCAGTACAATTACCGCTTTTAATTGCCAACCCGACGGCCATTGCGATGATCGAACCCAAGCGCGTCTTGCGCGCCCTTGCCGAACACTGGGCATTGCTTGAACCTTTGTGCGAGCACTTCGACCAGGGCACCCTGAGCCTCAACGAATTGCGTTCACAATTGGCCGCCCAACAACTGGACAGCACGCCCCAGGACATCACCAACCTGCTGGACGTGTGGATCCGCCTGGATATTCTCGTTCCGGTGGCGAAAAGCCCGAACCGCTTCGAGCTCAACGCCCAGATCCATGATTTCCTTGCGTACCTGCGCCGCGAGCACCGCCTGGGCCTGTGCCTGGAGATCGAAGCCTACCTGCGCCACCTCGAACGCCTGGCCGGCTACATCCAGGACGCCTTCGACGTGCGCGACGGCAACGACCTGGCCCGCCAGCTGCGCCTGCTGGACATGCGCGTGCGCGACGTCCTCAAGAAACTCGCCAACGATGAGCAGGCGCTGGTGTCGGTCGCCGAACGCGCCAAGACCAGCGACCGGCAGATTCCTCTGCGCCAGCGCTACGCCGAAGTCCTGGCGACCTGGGACGAATACGTCGAGCCGATGATCCAACTGGTGAACGCCGACGGCGCGTTCGAGCAAGGCGTGCGCAAGGTCGAAAACGTGCTGTTGCGCATGCTCACCGAACAGCAGCGTCTCGGTCACCTCGTCGATGACGACATGCTGCTGCGCACCCACGCGCGCATCCTGGAGATGCAGACCAGCGCCCAGTTGACCCTGCGCCATGCCCGCGAGCTGCTCCTGCCGCTGCGCGAAGAAGCCCGCCGCCACAACGCTGTCACCCGTGGCGCCGCACTGGCCCTGGCCGCCATTCGCCGCAAAGGCATCGACGCCGTGCCGCAAGCCGCCATGCCGTTGTTCACTCGGCCGCAAAGCACCTTCCTGGGCAGTGCCAGCCAGGTCGAAGCCTATGTCTATGCCCTGGCCCGCTTCGAGCCGAAACCGGCGCGCTTCCCCAAATCCCACAAGACCCACAAGGGTGGCGAAGCACCACGCGCGCCACGCACCGTTCGCGAAATGGTCGAACGTTGCGAAGAGGCCCTGCCGATGCCGGACCTGATGACCTGGTTGCTGGAGCAGGAGCCGGACGGCGCCACCGACGAATTGCTGTACTGGTTCTCGCGCCTGTCGCGGGAAAAACGTTTCAAGCGCGAGCGTCTGGAACGCCGCGAATACTACACACACGAGCATCAGGTCAGCCTGCGCTCCTTCGCCCTGCTCTCGGCCGGCGACGCCGCCGAGGATTCTGCGAGCATCCCAAATGCATCTTGATCTATCCGAACTGTCCCAGCTGGCGCCGATCTTCCGCGAGCTGTTCAAGGGTTATCACATCAGCCGCCGCGACCCGGAGCTGTACGCCCAACTGTCGAACTTCCAGGACCAGTACCGCACGCTGTTCAAGGCCCTGGGCTTCGAGCTGGTGTGCGACACCCGTGGCTTCTACTACTTCGTACCGGACCTGGCCGCCGCTGCGGTGAACAAGACCGCCCAGCGCCTGGCCCTGTTCACCTTCATCCTGGTCGAACACCTGGCCGACCAGGGCCGCGACCCGATCGCCGTGCTCGACGGTGGCAGCCTGGGCCGCGACGAATTGCCGTCGCTGCTGGAAAAGTACCGCGACCTGTTCATCCAGGCCGAAGTGCAGACCCAGGAAGAGCTGGAAGAAAAAATCATGCGCCGCATGACTCAACTGGGCTTCGCCAGCGAGGAAAACGGCGTGTATCGCTTCCTGCCGCCGATGCATCGGTTCCTCGACGTCTGCCTGTCGGTCCAGCAGGACCGCGACTTGGCCGCCAGCCTGCACAGTGTGTTGCCGTTACCGGTACCGGTATTGGTCGACGAAGACAGCGACGAAAAACTGCTGCAAACCGATGATCCGCTGGACCTCAGCGAATTCGAAGGTGAAAGCGAAGAAGACGCACTGGCCCGCGCCATTGCCGAAGAACAGGAGACCGACGCATGAGCAAGGAACGCTACGGCATCCGCCGCTTTGCCCTTTTGAACACCGCCGGCTACAGCCTCGGCCTGTTTCCGCTGGAAGAACCGCTGTCGGTGTACGGCGCGAACAACCTCGGCAAATCCGCGTCGATCAACGCCTTGCAGTTCCCGATCCTGGCGCGCATGTCGGACATGAGCTTCGGCAAGTACAGCCTGGAACAATCCCGGCGTTTCTACTTTGCCTCGGATACCAGCTACATCCTGGTGGAAGTCGCCCTGCCCCATGGCCCGCACGTGATCGGTGTGGTCGGTCGCGGCCCCGGCGGCGGTTTCGGGCACCAGTTCTTTGCCTATGCCGGCAAACTGGACCTGGCTCACTACCAGAAGAACGACACCTGCCTGCGCCAGAAGGAACTGTTCACCAACCTGGAGCGCGAAGGCCTCAAGGCCTACGAACTCAAGCCGGATGAACTGCGCCGCCTGCTGGTGGGCGGTCATACATCCATTCCCCTGGACCTGACGCTGATCCCACTGCGCTCCACCAGCGAACAAAGCCTCAAGACCTTCCGCGCACTGTTCATCAACCTGTTGCACATGCGTGAAATCACCGCGGCCAAGCTCAAGCAATTGTTCCTCGATGCGTTCGAACACAGCCTGCGTTCCGGCAGCGTGGATTACATCGCCGCGTGCGAAGAGGCCTTCCGCGACGTACGACGCATGGAGCAGGACTACAACTCTCTGGTGGCGGCTGGTCCGCTGGTGGAGGCCCTGGCCAGCGGCGTGAAGCAGCGCGACATCCTGCGCGGCAAGTTGCATCGCCTCTCTCCCTTGCTCGACTCGCTGCTCGGCACCTGGTCGGATTACGCCAGTGCACGCAAGGAAGAGCTGACCATCCAGGCCGAACACTACCGCAACGAACAGGACTCGCTGCAGAACGACCAGCGCGGCAGCACCCAGGAGCTGATGCGCCTGGAGCGGGAGATCACAGGCATCCAACGCTGGCTCGGCGAGCTGTCGGTGCTCAAGCATCGCTTTGCCCTGGTGGATGACGTCAAGGTGCTGGAGCAGCAACTGCTCGCCGCCAAGGACGCTCACGATGAGCTGGCCGGCGCCCTGGCCCAGTCCCGGCAGTTCAGCGCTGAAGACCTGGAAGAACGCCTGCGGGACCTGGAAAAGCGCTTGAAGTCGGTCAAGCAGCAACTCGATCACGCCGACAACAACAGCTATGCCCGCCTGCGGGAAGAATTCTCACAACAGGACGTCGAGCGTCTGATGCGCCTGTTCAACAGTGCCCTGTTCAGCCTGCCGCTGGGCGAGCATGGCATCGCCCTGGATGAGAACGGCGACTGGGTCAAATCCGTGGAACTGATCCTCGACGGCTTCAAGGGCGAGCGTTTCGAAGTGCCGGGCCTGTCCATTGACCTGTCCCACATCGAGCCGCCAGCATTGCAGGCCCTGGCCGACCGCGCCGCGCTGCGGGATCAAAAGGAACGCCTGGAGAAAGAGCTCAAGCAGCTCAAGACCCAGCAAGCCGTGGCCGCCGACCGTGCCGCTAGCAAGACCCAGACCGAGGCGCTGTACCAGCAGGTCCTGGACGCACAGAAAGCCCTCGAGGACTTCCGCCGCACCCAGACCCTGAGCGCCGAAGAAGGCGAGAAGCTCGAACAATTGGCGCAGATGGAAGCGGCCCAGGACGAACTCAAGCGCTCCAGCGACGCCTTCACCGAACGCGTCCAGCAGTTGTCGGCCAAGTTGCAACTGGTGGGCCGGCAGATCGCCGACTTGGAAGCCAAGCAACGCACCCTCGACGATGCCCTGCGCCGTCGCCAACTGTTGCCGGCGGACCTGCCGTTCGGCACGCCGTTCATGGACCCGGTCGATGATTCCATGGACAACCTGTTGCCACTGCTCAATGACTATCAGGACAGCTGGCAGGGCCTGTTGCGCATCGACGGCCAGATCGAAGCGCTGTACGCCCAGGTGCGCCTCAAGGGCGTGGCCAAGTTCGACAGCGAAGACGACATGGAGCGGCGCCTGCAGCTGTTGATCAACGCCTATGCCCACCGCACCGACGAAGCCCTGACCCTGGGCAAGGCTCGCCGTGCAGCGGTGACCGACATCGCCCGGACCTTGCGCAACATTCGCAGCGACTACGACAGCCTTGAACATCAACTGGCGCTGTTCAACCGCGAGATCAACAAACGCCAGGTGTCCAACCTGCAGAGCTTCCGCATCGTCCTGGCGCCGAACAAGGAAGCCCTAAAGCACATCGACCAGATCATCCACAGCGCCGGCCAGTACGAAGAAGGCGAAACCCTGTCGGTGTTCGATCTCAGCCAGAGTGCCGAGCAGGACAACAAGAACGAAGAAGCCAAGGAATACCTGGCGCGGCTGGTGGCGGCGAACCACAACCAGCTCGGTCTCAAAGACCTGTTCGAACTGGCGTTCGAGATCACCAAGGTCAACGGCCAGCCGGTGATCCACACCGACATCGACGGCGCAGCGTCCAACGGCACGACCATGACCATCAAGGCGCTGACCAACATGTACCTGTTGCTGCACCTGATGGACCGCGAACAAGCCGGCCGCGTGCGCTTGCCGTATTACCTGGACGAGGCGGCGGACATCGACGAGAAGAACCAGGCAGCCCTGCTGGAAACCAGCCTCCAATTGGGCTTCGTACCGATTCTCGCCAGCGTGAAGCCGCAGGTCTGCGCCAGTGTCGCCATCGACCTGGAAGGCGGCAGTGGCCCGAACGGTATCTACATCGACGAAGCGGACTGGAAGTACATCCGTCGTCGTGATGCGGTGAAGGCCACGGTGAACGTAGAAGCCGACGAGCCGGAGCTGGATCCGGTGTAAGGTGAAGAGCCGGGAATGAAAAAAGGCCGCGATCCATTGGATCGCGGCCTTTTTATCGCCTGTGGTCTGATGGCCCTATCGCGAGCAGGCTCGCGATGGCGTCGAAACGCCAGACCCGTCACTTACCGAGCTTGATCTTCGGCGCCCAGGTCAGCCATTCATCTTCAAACTTATCGAACAGGGGGAAGGTCTGCTCCGGCCGGGCCGGACTGCCCATGCTCTCGCCATCCGGTGTTGCGAAAGCAACACCGCCCTGGATCAACGTCTCCAGCGACTCGGTCCTCACCGTTGCGCCCTTGAACAGACCGAAGTCCAGGCCAAATCCACTGGTGTTCCAGAAGCGCGTGCCACTGCGCACCAGCGGCGCGTACTTGGGCTCGATCAGGATATGGATCAATACCCGATCCGCCGTCTGCCCCAATTCATAACCCGTAACCTTGCCCACGGTAATTTCGCGATACGTCACCGGCACGCCCGTCTTCAACGAGCCTCGGCGGGCCGCGCTCAATACCAGGCTCAAACCAGCCTCGGGCACAGCGGTTTCCGGTGGGCTGGCAAGGGCCACGAAGTTTTTCTGCGGTCCCAGATTCTTCGTCGAAGGCTGCACCTCGAGGTATTGACCGGTCACCAGCGTCTCCAGGTTCGACGTCTTGATCAAGCCCAGCTCGGGCTTGACTACCCAGAACTGACTGCCGATCCGGGCGATACGCTCAGGGACTTCGGTGATACGTGCGGTGAGCAGCACCGATTGCAGGTCGGGGCTAAGGTCCACGTCCTCGACCTTGCCCACATCCAGTCCTTTGAAGCGAATCGGAGTACCGCTGCGCAAACCGTCGGCACGATCGACCTTGATCGTGACCACGGTTCCCTTTTGCTGCGCGGCCTCGCGGTCTTCAAACAAGCGGAAGCGCGGAATACGTCTTTTCAACGGTACATTCGGCTCCGGCGTCTCGAAAGCGATACCACCGGCCATCAGGCTTTGCAGCGATTCGCTCTTGACCTGGATGCCCCCCGTCAAGCCGCCCGTGAGAGTGACGCCGCTGGCGTTCCAGAATCGCGTCGAACCGTTGACCAGCCCTTCGTACTCCTTCTCGATGTGCACGCCAATAATCAATTGCTTCTTCTTGCGAGAGAACTGGTAGCTCTGCACCGACCCGACTTTGACCTGCTTGTAGAGAACCGGACTGCCGACCTCCAGTGATCCGAGATTCTCGGTGAGCAGCACCAAGTGCAAGCCCGGCGAACGCAAGTCCAGCGGCGGCGCCTTGGCCCGGGCTTCGAACTCGCGCTGTGGTGCGCTGCCCTTGTCCCCTGGGCGCACGGCAATGTAATTCCCCTTGACCAACGCTTCCAGGCCCGTAATACCGGCCAGGGAGATCGAAGGTTTGACTACCCAGAACTGGGTTCCCGTCACCAGGTAATCTTCGGCCAACGGGTCCATCGTCAATTCGGCGGTGGCGCTGGAGAGGTCTGGATCGACCTTGAGGGTCTTCAGGCTACCTACCTGAATGCCTTTGTACATCACCGGCGTCCGACCGGCCTGCAAGCCTTCGAAGTCACTGAGTTTGACCTTCACCCGAATGCCGGCGGCCGCTGCGTCAAAGTCTTCGTAGAGACGAAACGGCAGGCTCGGGTCCGTCGGAGGGCTGTCCTTGCGGCTCTCCGGCGTGGCGAATGCAATACCACCGGCCACGATACTGGCCAGGGATTCGCTGCGCACCTTCACACCCGAAAGGTTGGCATCGATGCTGATGCCGCTGGCATTCCAGAAGCGCGTGTGTTTGCGCACCAGGCTGGCATAGGTCGGTTCGATGAAAACCTTTATTTCGACCGTATTCTGATCTTCGGACAGCTGATAGCTTTTCACTTGTCCGACCTGAATCTGCTTGTAGAACACGGGGCTGCCCCGGTCCAGCGAGCCCAGGCGGTCAGCCTTGATGGTCAAATGCAAACCTGGCTTGGCATCCGACAGCGGCGGCTCCTCGGCCAAGGCCTTGAACTTGCGACTGGACTCCCCTTCACCCGGACTGATCGCCACGTAGTTACCCGATACCAGGGTTTCCAGGCCAGTGATCCCTGCCAGGGTAACGCTTGGCTTGACCAGCCAGAAACGTGTACCCGTCTTGAGGTACTGCTCGACGTCTTTGTTCATCTCGACGGTCGCAACCACGCCCTTGGAGCTGCCTTCGTCATCGAGCGTAAGGTCCTTCACTTTACCGACCGTCATACCTTTGTAGACAACTTCGGTCTTGTTGACCTGGATACCTTCGCCGCTTTCAAAGCGCACGCTGATTTCAATCCCGGTTTCGTTATAAGCCCGCCAGGCGAGCCAGCCCCCAATGATCAGGGCAATCAGCGGCAAGACCCAAATGGCCGACCAATTGGAGGCCGGTCGGGTTTTAGCGGTTGGCAAATCAGTCATGGTCGTTATCCGACTCCGTGTTATCCCAAATCAGTCGGGGATCGAAGGTTACTGCGGCAATCATTGTCATAATCACTACGCTGGCAAAAGCGATCGCGCCGAGCCCGGCTTCGACACTGGCGAGTCGTCCGAAATTCACCACTGCCACCAAAATGGCGATCACGAAAATATCGAGCATCGACCAGCGACCGATGAACTCGATAAAGCGGTACATGAGGATGCGTTGCCGTGCGGACATGGGCTGGTGTCGCTGTATGGAGATCAGCAACAAGGCAATGCCCACCAGCTTGAAAGTTGGCACCAGGATACTGGCGATGAACACCACAGCGGCAATGGGAATCATGCCATGCTGCACCAACTCGATCACACCGGCCATGATGGTGCTCGGGGCACCTTGGCCCAGTGAGTTGATCGTCATGATCGGCAACATATTGGCGGGTATGTAGAGAATCGCGGCGGTGATCAACAAGGCCCAGGTGCGCATGAGGCTGTTGGGGCGGCGGGGATGAACCAGCGCGCCACAACGGGTGCAGGTCTGTCCGTGGGCATCGGCGTTCAACCGATTCAATTCGTGGCATTCGGTACAGATCAGAATCCCTGCATCAATCGCCCGCATGATCGTCCTCTCCTGATAATGCTTGCCAAATCTGATGGGGTGACATCACCACCTCCAGCCAGACTTGAACCAGCAGTAAACTGATAAAGCACACCAGGCCAAGACCTACAGTGATAGCCGCCATGTCCGCCAGCTTGACGATGGCCACCAGTACGCCCATGAGGTAAACCTCAAGCATCCCCCAATCCCGTAGATGGTGATAAATGCGGTAGAGCAATAACCCATAACTACGGCCGACATTACAGCGAATGGTCAGCAACACCGTCAGCTGACAAAGCAGCTTGAGCAACGGTATGCCCATACTGCACAGGAATACCACCACGGCTATGCCTTGCATGCCGGTATCGTACAGACCAACCACACCGCTCCAGACGGTGTCTTGAGAGGATTGTCCGAGCAGATGGAGTTGCATGATGGGTAAAAAGTTCGCCGGCACATACAACAACAGAGCGGCGATGACCAAGGCAAGACTGCGTTCGACCACATTATGACGGTGGGCGTAGAGCTCATAACCACAACGGGGACATTCGGCTTTTTCACCATGGGCCAATTGAGGCTTGCGCATCAACAGATCGCATTCATGGCAAGCCACCAGATCATTCAGGGGGAGATCTGACAACTCGCGAGTGTCCAACGGATCTGACATAAAGAGCTCTGGCTCAGCTAAGGTGAGGCTATTCTAGTGCTCCGGCTCGAAAATAACCGTGCAAATTCGTAACGAACTTTCCTACAAACTTTTCCTACGGGCAAAACAAAACCCCTACCTGCATCAGCAGATAGGGGTTTCGGAATTTAATCTTGACGATGACCTACTCTCACATGGGGAAACCCCACACTACCATCGGCGATGCATCGTTTCACTTCTGAGTTCGGGATGGGATCAGGTGGTTCCAACGCTCTATGGTCGTCAAGAAATTCGGTAGCCGGCGCGTGCCATACGGTCACGTTCCAGCAAATGGGCATGCGATAGTTTGTGTGTGCCTTACGAACAAGTCCGAACTTTCGGTTCGTTTCGTCTTCACAACACCGCAATCTGGTCTCTATCGAGACC
>NZ_LHVL01000006.1:0-499398 GCF_001269775.1 Pseudomonas sp. Pf153
CTGAGAAGCTACCTGAGATGACCTACCCGAGCCATATCGATAGCCTCCAAGCGGACTGCTCGGGCATCGTCAATCGTCGTGGTCTAAGAATCTACGTCGGCTATGTACTCAAGCACCAGACCATTGGACTGGAGCAAATAGAGGACGGGGTCTGGGATGTTATCTTCGGTCCAATCATCCTTGGACGGATTGACGTAAGAGACGCCATTGATGGCTACGTGACACTTCGGGTGTTACCGATGTGAGTGCACTTTTTTGTAACCCATGTGGGGGATCCGTATACTGGTATGACTCACCCACATAGGTTACAAATCAGTTCCCTCACTCCGGCATTGCTCCGTGGGCCCGCCGCGAAGGGCCATCCATGGCCCAGCGCGGCTATCCCGGCATCCATGCCGGGATGCCCACTACACAATGCCTGCGTTTGGCCCTTGTGGTTAACGGGGCGCCCAAGATCAAAAACAAAAGCAAAAGCAAAAGCAAAAGCAAAAGCAAAAGCAAAAGCCAAAGCGAGGCGGCCTTACAGCCGACCTATTCCCCGGCAATACTCGGGAACACCGCCTGTAGGAGCAAAGCTTGCTCGCGATGGCGCCAGGTCAGCAGTATTGATATTGGCTGACCCACTGCAATCGCGAGCAAGCTTTGCTCCCATAGAGATTTTCAGTAAACACAAATCTTGTACCCACCTGCGATCCCCTGTGGGAGCGAGCCTGCTCGCGATGGCGTCAGGTCAGTAGCATTGATACTGGCTGACACACTGCAATCGCGAGCAAGCTTTGCTCCCACAGGGATCTGGGGAACATCACATTGCACAAACCACCCGATTACGCCCACTTGCCTTGGCCTGGTACAGCGCTTTGTCCGCAGCGTGCAGCAGTTGTTGGACTTCGCCATAGGGCCCCTGTGCCCAGGTCGCGATGCCAATGCTGACAGTCATCGGCGTGTCACCGGCTATGGTGGCTGGCAGTTGCTCCACCGCTTCGCGAATATGTTGGGCCATGGCGAATGCACCGGCGGTAGTCGTCTCAGGAAGAACCACCGAGAACTCCTCACCCCCGTAGCGAGCCGCCAGGTCGGCGGGGCGGCGGACGTGTCGGTTGATGACCTCGGCCAAGGCTCGCAAGGCCGCGTCACCGCGTGGGTGGCCATAGCGGTCGTTGAATGCCTTGAAATGGTCTGCATCGACCATCAATACCGACAGCGGTTGGCCCGAACGCTGGGCCCGCAACCATTCCTGTCGCAGGGTTTCATCCAGGGCACGGCGGTTTGCCAGGCCGGTCAGTGCGTCAACGGATGCCAAGTGAGCCAATTCTCGCTCGGCACGGTGGCGGCGCCGCAATTCGCGGCGCAGCAGCCAGGTCAGCCAGAGCAAGCCGATACACAGCGCGCCCGTGGCGCCGCTGACCAGCAGTGCAGTGCGTTGCCATGACGCGAATACTTCCTGGGCGGAAAGCGCCACCACGACGATCAATGGCAGGTCGCCCACCTGAGAGAAAGTGTACAGGCGTTGCGTCTGATCGATGCTGGACACGCTGGTGAAACTTCCGTTGCCTTCACGCAGGATGCGCATGAAGTTGGGCCTGTTACTGAAGTCCTTGCCAATCATGTCCTCGGCCAGGGCGGGCTCCTGTGCCAGCAGGATGCCGTCGCGACTGACCAGGTTGACCGTACCGCCATGGCCGATGTTCAAGCTCTTGAATAGTTGGCTGAAGTAGTTCAAGCGCATCGCGGCCTCGGCCACGCCTATAAACTCACCTCGCTCGTCATTCATCCGATAGCTGAAACTGATGCGCCAATCGTGGGCGGCACTTCTGGAACGGAACGGGCGGCTGATCATCATGCCCAGGCTCGGGTTCTGGAGATGGGATTGGAAATATTCCCGGTCGGCGTAGTTGCCTTTACGCGGTTCGACCGAGGCGGAATCGGCAATTACATCGCCATGCTTGTCGAGCAGCAGGATATCGCCCTTGTAAGGCGCGGCGGTGGCGCGGTCGAACAGAGCCAGGTGGCGGACCGTTGGCGAAACGTCCTTCAGGTCGTCGCGTTTTGCCGTGGCGATCAAGCCTTGCAGTGACAGGTCATAAAGCTCGACGTTACGCAGCACGTCGGCATCGATCAGTTGCACGATATTGGTCGCTGCACGCGTGGCCGCCTGTTGGGCGCTGGCGTGTTCGCGGATCAGCAGGAATGTGACGATGCTGAGGATGGCGATGACGACCAATGAGCTGGCCAGTACGAGTACCCTTTCTGAACGTCTCGATGGCGGGGTGTTGCCGGGTGTCGCACTGCTTGCGCTCATGGTTCCAATGTCTGCATGGTCATGTGGCAGGGATCCTTCCCAATGGATTGCACGGGCAATGAACCAGATACTGGCCTTCTGCTGATTGTGCTTGGATCGGTGTAAGCGGGCAATCGGTGTTCGTGGAATAGCCCATGGGAATTGGCGGAGCCTGGTCGGCGATTTTGATCGAGTTGGCTTTCGCCCAGCATTCAATGGGGCAAAAGGCAACCTTCGAACGCAACCGGGACCTTTGGGAGAGTGTCAGGCTGGCAGGCGAATCCCGAACGTATTGGCGCCCCGGTCGCTGCGCACGAACACGTCCCCGCCATGCATCAACGCGATCGCCTTGACGATGGCCAACCCCAACCCATGGTTCGCGCCGCTGTTGCTGCGGGAGGCGTCGACCCGATAGAAACGTTCGAACAGGCGCGGCAGATGTTCACCGGCAATCGGTTCGCCAGGGTTGGTGACGGCGAGGGTGATCTGCTCGCCGAGGGCTTCGATGCGCACATCGATCACCTCTCCCGGGGCAGTGTGCCGCACGGCATTGCTCAACAGGTTGATCAGCGCCCGGCGCAGGTGGGCAATTTCGATATTGGCCTGGGCATCGCCGCTGACCCGGACCTGGACCTGGGCGTCTTCGAGAATGAAGTCCAGGTAATCGAGGGTAGTGGCCACTTCGTCGGCCAGGGACGCGTTGGTCAGCTTGGTGGCCTTGCTGCCCTGGTCGGCGGAGGCCAGGAACAACATGTCATTGATGATCGAGCGCAGGCGCTCCAGCTCCTCGAGGTTCGATTGCAACACTTCAAAGTAATGCTCGGCCGAACGCCCACGGGTCAGCGCCACCTGGGTCTGGCCGATCAGGTTGGTCAGGGGCGAGCGCAGTTCATGGGCGACGTCGGCGTTGAATGATTCCAGTCGCGAATAAGCCTGTTCGACCCGGTCGAGGGTGGCGTTGAAAGAACTGACGAACTGGTTGAGCTCCGGCGGCAGCGGCGACAGCTGCAAGCGCCCGGAGAGGCGTGGAGGGGCCAGGCGCCGGGCCTCCTCGGACAGCTTGATCAGCGGCTTGAGTCCGATCCGCGCCACCCAATAGCCCAGCGCCGAGGCCAGCAACACGCCGACAATCGCCAGGCTCACCAGTGCCACCAGCAAACGGTGCTGGGTCTGGTAGAACGTCTCGGTGTCGATGCCGATCATGAAGCGTAGTGGCGGTCGCTGGTCCTTGGCCGGGAACTGGCTCACCAGCACCTTCATCGGAGAGTGCCGGTCGGGCAACTGCAGGTCGTGCTTGCCCGGTGGTCCGTTAGTAACGGCCCGTATCTGTGGATCGGGATTGCCATATTCGAAGCGGGGATCGCCGCTGGTGATCCAGAAGTGAATGCGCTTGTCTTCTTCCGCCAGCAATCGCAACTTGTTATTGATCTTCACCCAGTGCTCGGGTGTACCGTAACGGCCGATGGTGGATTCGAGTACGCTGTAGCGGGCATCGAGCTCGGCTTCGGGCAACAGGCCCAGGCCTGTTTCGACCTGTTGATACAACGCGCCGCCGATCAGCAGGAACACCAGGGCCGCCACCAGCGTGAACAGGCCACTGAGCCGCAGCGCGATGCTGTTACTCACCGCGATTTTCCAGGACATAACCCATCCCGCGAATGGTGTGCAGCAATTTCTGTTCGAACGGCCCGTCGAGCTTGGCGCGCAAGCGTTTGATCGCCACTTCCACCACGTTGGCGTCGCTGTCGAAATTAATGTCCCAGACCATCTCCGCAATGGCGGTTTTCGAAAGGATTTCTCCCTGGCGGCGGGCCAATACGCTGAGCAGGGAAAACTCCTTGGCGGTCAGGTCCAGGCGCTGACCTGCGCGGGTGGCCTTGCGACTGATCAGGTCGATCCACAGGTCGGCGATGCTCACCTGCACCGGTTCATGGCCGCCGCTGCGGCGGGTCAGCGCTTGCAGGCGCGCCACCAGTTCGAGGAAGGAGAACGGCTTGCCCAGGTAATCGTCGGCGCCGTCGCGCAATCCCTTGATGCGATCCTCGACCCGTTCGCGCGCGGTGAGCATGATCACCGGCGTCTGCTTGCGGGCTCGCAGGGCTCGCAGCACGCCGAACCCGTCCAGGCCTGGCAGCATCACGTCGAGCACGATCACGGCGTATTCGCTTTCCAGGGCCAGGTGCAGGCCCTCGACGCCGTCAGGCGCCACGTCCACGGTGTAACCCTGTTCCGTCAGGCCGCGATGCAGGTAATCGGCGGTTTTCTCTTCGTCTTCGATGATCAGAACGCGCATGGCCCCGCCTCAGTCTGTGGTCGTCAGCGCCGCTGTCGACGCGGGCTCAGGTGGAAGGGGGCGCCGATGGAACAGTCGCTCGAGCCACAAGTATATGACCGGTGTCGTGAACAGCGTCAGCGCCTGGCTCACCAGCAGGCCGCCGACCACCGCGATGCCCAGGGGCTGGCGTAACTCGGCTCCGGCGCCATAGCCGAGCATCAACGGCAGGGCACCCAGCAGGGCGGCCAGGGTGGTCATGATGATCGGGCGGAACCGGGTCAGGCACGCCTGGAAAATCGCCTCCTGGGGCGCAAGCCCGCCGTTGCGCTGGGCATCGAGGGCGAAGTCGATCATCAGGATACCGTTCTTCTTGACGATCCCGATCAGCAGCACCAGTCCGATCAAGGCCATGATGGAAAAATCCTGGCCCAGCAGCCAGAGCATGATCAGTGCACCAAGGCCAGCCGAGGGCAGGGTGGAGATGATGGTCAGCGGATGCACGAAGCTCTCGTAGAGCACGCCCAGAATGATATACACCGCCACCAGTGCAGCGAGGATCAGCCACGGCTGGCTCGCCAGCGAGCTCTGGAAGGCCTGTGCCGCGCCCTGGAAGCTGCCGGTGATGGCGGCGGGCATGCCGATCTCGTTCTTGGTCTGTTCGAGGATGCGCACCGCGTCCCCCAATGCCACGCCGGGCGCCAGGTTGAACGAGAGGTTGGCCGCCGGGAACATGCCGTCATGGGCAATGGACAGCGGACCGTTGGTGGGCGCATCGAAGCGCGCCAGCGCCGAGAGCGGCACCATTTCTCCGCTCAGCGGCGAACGCAGGTAGAAGTACGCCAGGCTCTCGGCCTTGCCCCGTTGCCGGGTCTCCAGTTCCAGGATGACGTTGTATTGGTTGGTCTCTGTCTGGAACTCGTTGATCTGCCTCTGGCCGAACGCGTCGTACAGGGCCTGGTCGACATCGCTGGCGGTCAGGCCGAAGCGCGCCGCCGCGCTACGGTCGATGTCGATATGAGTGATGCTGCCGCCCAGTTGCAGATCGTTGGAGATGTCGCGCAATGCCGGGTTGGCGCGCAGTTTTTCGGTGAGCTTCTGTGTCCAGGCAGTGAGCGTCGGCCCATCGTTGCTCTTGAGCACGTATTGGTACTGGGCCCGGCTGGGGCCTGAGCTGAGGTTGATGTCTTGCCCGGCCCTGAGGTAGAGCACCACGCCAGGGATCTTCTGCAATTGAGGGCGAATCCGGTCGATGAAACCACTGGCTGACACATCGCGCTCGCCCCGGGGCTTGAGGGCGATCCAGAAGCGGCCGTTGGCGATGGTCTGGTTGTTGCCTGAAACGCCTACGGAATGAGAAAAGGTCTGCACTGCAGGGTCGGCGGCGACGATTTCGGCCAGGGCCTTGTGCTTGTCCACCATGTCGGGAAAGGACACATCGGCCGCCGCTTCGCTGGTGCCCAGCACCAGGCCGGTGTCCTGCACGGGGAAGAAGCCCTTGGGGATGAAGATGTAACCCACCACGGCCAGCGCCAGGGTCAGGCCGAATACACCGATCATCAGGGACTGGTGGGCCAATGCCCGGCGCAGGCCCCGTTCGTACCAGCCCAGCAGCCGTTCGCCTAATCCCGGCTGGCGGTGTGCCTGGTGCACCGGGGCACGCATGAACAGAGCGGCCAGGGTGGGCGCCAGTGTGAGTGACACCACCACCGATATCAGGATGGTCGAGGTGGCGGTGAGGGCGAACTCCTTGAACAGGCGCCCGACCACGCCACCCATGAACAACAGTGGTATGAATGCGGCCACCAGCGAGAAGCTGATGGAAACCACCGTGAAGCCAATTTCCCCGGCGCCCTTGATTGCCGCCTCGCGCATGCCGTCGCCGGCTTCCAGGTGCCGGTGGATGTTCTCCACCACCACGATCGCATCGTCCACCACGAACCCTACCGAGATGACGATCGCCACCAGGGTCAGGTTGTTCAGGCTGAAGCCCATGATGTACATCAGGGCGAAACTGGCGGTCAGCGACACCCCCAGTACTGCCGAGACGATCAGAGTCGCCGAAAGCTGGCGCAGGAACAGCGCCATCACCGCCACCACCAGCAACACTGCGAGCAGCAGGGTGATTTCCACTTCGTGCAGCGAGGCGCGGATAGTCTGGGTCCGGTCGATCATCACCTTGACCTGGACGGCGGCGGGCAGCATGGCTTCCAGGGTGGGCAGGGCTGCCTGGATACGGTCGACGGTCTCGACGATGTTCGCTCCCGGCTGCCGGAAGATCACCAGGTTGACGCCGGGCTCCTGGTCGGACCAGGCCTGGACGTAGGCGTTTTCCGAACCGTTGACGACATTGGCGATGTCCCTGAGGTGAACCGGTGCGCCGTTCTTGTAAGAGACGATCAGATCACCGTATTCCTCTGGCTGGAACAGCTGGTCGTTGGTGGACAGGGTGGAAATGCTGGACTCGCCGTAAAGCGCGCCCTTGGCGAGGTTGAGGCTGGCCTGCTGGAGTGTCACGCGGATATCGGCCAGGGTCAGGCCGATGGCGGCGAGACGATCGGCCCAAGCCTGGACCCGGATCGCGGGACGCTGCTGGCCGGTGATGTAGATCTGGCCCACGCCGTCGATCTGGCTGATCTGCCGGGCGAGCAGCGTTTCGACATAGTCGCTCAGTTCCGTGCCGGGCATCAGGCTGGAGCTGATGCTGAGGATGAGCACGGGACTGTCGGCCGGGTTGACCTTGCGCCAGGTGGGCAGGTTCGGCATGTCATTGGGCAGTTTGCCGGCGGCGGTGTTGATGGCCGCCTGCACTTCCTGGGCGGCGGTGTCGATGCTCTTGTCGAGGCTGAATTGCAGAGTCAGGTTGGTCGAGCCCAGGGCACTGCTGGATGTCATCTGGGTGATGCCGGGGATGGCGCTGAATTGGACTTCCAGCGGCGTCGCCACCGAGGACGCCATGGTTTCGGGGCTGGCGCCAGGCAACTGGGCATTGACCTGGATCGTCGGGAATTCCGCCTCCGGCAACGGCGCGACGGGCAGGCGAGGAAAGGCGATGCACCCCAGTAGCACCAGGGCAAACGTCAACAGTACCGTGGCGACAGGATGATCGATGCACCATGCCGAGACCGAGCCACGGCCCTTCATGGCTGTGACTCCGATGTCCTGGCAAGCGCCGGCGGATCGCTGAGCACCTGGATGCTGGCTCCCGGCTTGAGCCGTGACTGCCCATCACTGACCAACAGGTCACCGGCGTGGACCCCCTTGATGATGTGCATGTCGCTGTCCTGGTAGACCATCTCTACCGGTACGCTCTGCACTTTGTTGCCCTCGACCCGGTACACGAAGTGCTGCTCCAGCCCACGCTGGACCACGGTGGGCGGTACCACCAGGGCATCCTTGTCGAGGGCGGTCTGGATCTTGAGCGTGACCAGTTGCCCGGGCCACAAGCGTTGCCCGGCGTTGTTGAATTCGGCCTTGGCCCGCAGGGTGCCGGTATTGGCGTTGATCTGATTGTCGATGAGGCTCAGGCGACCCTCGCCCAACAGTTCGCCCGGGTTGCCATCGGCGCCGATATAAGCCTTGACCAGGGCCGGTTCGGAGGCGGCGATCAGCCGTTGCAACGTCGGTAGCATCTGCTGGGGCAAGGAGAATTCCACCGCGATCGGATCGATCTGGGTCACGGTGAACAGGCCTTCGGCATCACTGGTGCGCAGGAAATTGCCTTCGTCCACGTTGCGGATGCCGACGCGCCCGGTCACCGGAGAGCGGATCCGGGTGTAGGACAACTGGACCTCGGCGGCATCGATGGACGCCTGGTTGCCTTGGGCGGTGGCCTTGAGCTGATTGACCAGGGCCTGTTGCTGGTCGTAGGTCTGTTTCGATACGCCGTCGTCGACGCTCAATGCCTTGTAGCGCTTGAGATTGACCTGGGCCACCGCCAGCTGCGCCTGGCTTTCGCCGAGCTGGGCCCGGGCCTGGTCGAGGCTGGCGCGGATGGAGCGGTCGTCGATGGTCGCCAGCAGGTCGCCCTTTTGTACCCGTTGCCCCTCCTTGACCAGCAAGCGGGTCAGGATGCCGTCGATTTGTGGACGGATCACCACGCTGTGCAGGGACAGCACCGTGCCGATGCCGCTGACGAAGCGGGGTACGTCCTTCTGTTGCACGCTGACCACACGAACCGGAACGGCGGCGGGAGCGCCCGGCCGGGTGGTGACGGGTTTCATGGCAAACCAGAGGACGAGGGTCGCCAGGGCGGCCAGCAGTGCGACAAGCAGGACGGTTTTTTTCTGGATGTGCATGAATAGGGAAGGCCGGTTCGGACGAAGGAATTTTTATGTTTCTTATATAGCGTTGCGAGACGGTCAGGAAGGTGACGGCTAACTGACGGGCGTGTCAGTTTTGTCCCTTAACATTGTCAGAGGAGTCGCCACAGGAAGTCATCTGCCCAACGCACCGCCGGAGCGGGCAGGTATACTGGCACCTTTCGTGGCCCGCTCACCGGGCCCGGCTTGCATGCATTGCCCGGAGCTTTCGACATGACTTCCCCGACTTCTGCGCCCACGGATGAACTTCCAAACGGTGACCAGGCTGCACGGCCGGCCGACACAGGGGAGGCCAAGGCGACAATTGCGCCGTTCAAATTTCCCTTCAAGCCCGGCGAACTGGCTGCTGCCAAAGGGACCGGCCAATTGCCGTGGTACAGGAACGGCGTGAAAGATGGCCATGCCAAGACCCCGGGCGCTGCGCCTCCCGGCACACGTCGCTCCATGGGCAAGCGCTGAGCAGCCGCCCGCCAGGGGCGCGGGCTGACGACTTCAACCCGTGACCCGTGCCCCGGTCAGACTGCCGCTCAACTCATACGCTGTCAGCTCGGCCTGATGCGCCGTGAGGATTTCCGGCAGCGAGCCTCGCAGATACTCCACCCAAGTCTTGATCTTCGCATCCAGGTACTGGCGTGAAGGGTAGATGGCGTAGAGGTTCAGTTCCTGGGAACGGTAATTGGGCATCACCCGCACCAAGGTGCCGTTGCGCAGGCCTTCGATGGCCGCGTAGACCGGCAGTACCCCCACCCCCATTCCGCTGGTGATGGCGGTTTTCATGGCGTCGGCGGAGTTCACCAGGAACGGCGACTGATTGATCGTAACCATCTCCTGGCCTTCCGGACCATCGAACACCCATTTCTCCAGTGGGATGACCGGGCTGACCAGGCGCAGGCAGGCGTGATTGAGCAACTCGCCGGGCTTCTGCGGGCAGCCGTTGGCTTTCACGTAGGCGGGCGAGGCACACACGATGCTGTAGGTGATGCCCAGGCGTTGGGAGACGAAGCCTGAATCCGGCAGTTCACTGGCCAGTACGATGGAGACGTCGTAACCCTCGTCGAGGATGTCCGGCACCCGGTTGGCCAGGGTCAGGTCGAAGGTCACGTCCGGATGGGTCTTTCGATAACGGGCGATGGCATCGATGACGAAATGCTGGCCGATGCCGGTCATGGTGTGGACCTTCAACTGTCCGGCCGGGCGAGCGTGGGCATCGCTGGCCTCGGCTTCGGCCTCTTCGACGTAGGCCAGGATCTGCTCGCAGCGCAGCAGATAGCGCTTGCCGGCTTCGGTCAGGGCGATACGACGGGTGGTGCGGTTGAGCAGGCGGGTTTGCAGATGGGCTTCCAGATTGGAAACCGCACGCGAGACGTTGGCTGTGGTGGTGTCGAGTTGCACGGCGGCGGCGGTGAAACTGCCGGCTTCGGCAACACAGCAGAACGCACGCATGTTTTGCAAAGTGTCCATGAACGGTTCTCTTGAGAGGTGGCAAATTGTGACACGAAGTTACAGCGCTACGGGACCCCGACTTATGGATTATCGCGTTAACGGTAACAAAGAATCGCAGAAAGGTCGGCTTATCGCCGGTGAGTGGCGTACCTAGAATTGCCGGCATTGCAGTCGTGACCTGTCTAGCGCTGACTTTTGTGGGAGCGAGCCTGCTCGCGCAGGATTGTGTTAACAGGCAAGCACGCTCATCACCTCCCCGTGCCCACCTCAGGAAATTGTCGCAAGTGCCGCGTTGCATCAGCAGAGAGCTGAAGACTCTCAGTGTTTGGGTTTTGACGTCAGCCATCAGCGGTTGCATCGGGACAGGAGGGATTGCGCCGCAAGACAAGGCGTTGCCGGCCAATCAACTGGCCACTGACGCCGCGATCCGCGAGGCTGCCTACGACGCTCACTGGCCCATCCGTCAATGGTGGACAGCCTATGGCGATCCGCAACTGGATCGTTGGATCGACCTGGCCGTGCAAGACAGCCCGACCCTCGCCATGGCGGCAGCCCGGGTGCGTCAGGCCAAGGCCCTGGCCGGCATGGCCGAGGCGGCCGAGTCGTTGCAAGTCAACGCTGACACGACGCTCAGGCGCCACAACTGGCCCACCGATCAGTTCTATGGACCCGGCGAGCTGGCTAATACCACCACGTGGGACAATAACGCGGGCCTGGGCCTGAGCTATGCCCTGGATCTCTGGGGCCGCGAACGCAACGCCAGTGAGCGGGCCGTGGATCTGGCGCACATGAGCGTGGCGCAAGGGCGCCAGGCGCAGCTGGAGTTGCAGAACAACATCGTGCAGGCCTACATCCAGTTTTCGCTGCACTATGCCCAGCGCGATATCGTCGCGGCGACGCTGCGTCAGCAGGAGCAGATTCTCGACCTGGCGCAAAAGCGCCTGGACGGTGGCATCGGCACTCACTTCGAGGTCAGCCAGGCCCAGGCGCCACTGCCTGAAACCCATCGTCAACTCGACGCCCTCGACGAAGCCATTGCCTTGAGCCGCAATCAGCTGGCGGCGCTGGCGGGCAAAGGACCGGGGGAGGGGGCGCGGTTGCAACGGCCAGTCCTGGCCCTCGGCGCACCGTTGAAGTTGCCCTCGGCATTGCCCGCCGAACTGCTTGGCCAGCGTCCGGACGTGGTTGCCGGACGTTGGCAAGTGGCAGCCCAGGCCCGGGGTATCGATGTGGCGCGTGCCGGTTTCTATCCCAACGTCGATCTGGTGGGCAGCATCGGCTATATGGCGACCGGCGGTGGCGCGCTGGAGTTTCTGACTGGCAAGAAGCTGACCTACAGTGCCGGACCGGCGATCTCATTGCCGATTTTCGACGGTGGCCGCCTGCGTTCGCAGTTGGGTGAGGCGGCGGCCGGTTATGACGCCGCGGTCGCGCATTACAACCAGACCCTGGTGAATGCGCTCAAGAGCATTTCAGATCAATTGATCCGTCGCCAATCCATGGACAAGCAACAGGCCTTCGCCGCCGAATCGGTGGCCGCCGCCCAGCGTACGTACGACATTTCATTGGTGGCCTTCCAACGCGGATTGACGGACTACCTCAACGTACTCAACGCCCAGAGTCTGTTGTTCAAACAGCAACAAGTGCAGCAGCAGATCGAGGCGGCGCGCCTGAGTGCCCATGCGGACCTCGTGACGGCGCTGGGTGGCGGGCTGGAGGCGGGCGGCGACGTGCCGGCGGCCGCTGCGACGCGCCCGGCCAACGTCCCGGCCGTCCTGTCTGCCCTCGATCATTGAGTCTGTGCCGATGACGTTCTTGCTTGCTCCCTGGCGCTGGCTGTACCGGCTCGAATGGCGCCGCGGTTTTTTCGACTGGGTCCGCAGCGACGGCGTGACGTGGGTCTACATGTTCAAGGTGCTGTCAGCCGCCTTCCTGACGCTGTGGCTGGCGATGCGCCTGGAACTGCCGCAGCCGCGCACAGCTATGATCACCGTGTTCATTGTCATGCAGCCCCAGAGCGGCCAGGTGTTCGCCAAAAGCTTCTACCGCTTCCTCGGGACCCTGGCCGGTTCGGCGGTGATGGTGGCGTTGATCGCATTGTTTGCTCAAAACACAGAATGGTTTCTGGGTTGCCTGACGATCTGGGTCGGTTTCTGTACGGCGGGAGCGACACGTTCGCGCAATTTCAAGGCCTACGGTTTCGTACTGGCCGGTTACACCGCAGCGATGATCGGCCTGCCAGCGCTGGCCCATCCGGAAGGTGCCTTCATGGCGGCGGTCTGGCGAGTGCTGGAAATTTCCCTGGGCATTCTCTGTTCCACCCTGGTCAGTGCCGCGATCCTGCCGCAAACCGCCAGTGCCGCGATGCGCAACGCCCTGTACCAGCGCTTCGGGGTGTTCGCCCTGTTCGTCACCGACGGGTTGCGCGGACGGAGCCGGCGGGAGGCGTTCGAGGCCGGCAACGTGCGCTTCATCGCCGAGGCGGTGGGGCTTGAAAGCCTGCGCAGCGTCACCGTATTCGAAGACCCGCACATGCGTCGGCGCAACGGTCGGCTCAGTCGCCTGAACAGCGAGTTCATGGGCATCACCACGCGCTTCAACGCCTTGCACCAGTTGCTTGAACGTCTGCGCGGTAGCGCGGCGGACCACGTCGTCAACGCCATCAAACCCGGTTTGTACACCTTGGCCGAGTTGCTCGACGGTTTCAGTAACCGGGGGCTGACCGACGCCGATGCGGCGCGCCTGGGGGCGGCGCTGGCCGAGTACAAAGCCGCGCTGCCGGCCCAGGTGCGGCGACTGCGGGCGTCGTTCCAGGACACTCAACCCAGCGACGCGCAACAGCTGGACTTCCACACCGCCTACGAGTTGCTTTATCGCTTTGTCGACGACCTGCACGGCTACGCGCTGACTCATGCTTCGTTGGCCGAGCACCGCCACGAACGGGAGCGCTGGGACGAGCCGTTCGTGCCCCAGACCAACTGGCTGGCGGCTGCGGCGTCGGGATTTCGCGCCGCGTTCATTCTGTTGGTGCTGGGCAGTTACTGGATCGCCACGGCGTGGCCGAGCGGCGCGACCATGACCATGATTGCCGCGGCCACTGTGGGCTTGTCCGCAGCGACGCCGAACCCCAAGCGCATGGCGTTCCAAATGGCATGTGGCACCTTGTTCGGCGCGCTGGTCGGTTTCGTCGAGATGTTTTTTATCTTCCCGCTGATCGACGGCTTTCCCTTGCTTTGCGTGATGCTGGCGCCAGTGATCATGTTCGGCTCGTTTCTCAGCTCGCGGCCGAAATACGCCGGGGTCGGGCTGGGGTTGCTTATTTTTTTCTGCACCGGCTCGGTGCCGGACAACCTGACGGTGTACAACCCCTACACCTTCATTAACGATTACCTCGCGATGATTCTCGGCATGCTGGTGTGTGCCGCCGCCGGGGCGATCATCCTGCCGCCCAACAGCCGCTGGCTGTGGCGCCGGCTCGAACAGGATCTGCGCGAGCAGGTGGTGTTCGCCATCAGCGGAAGGCTCAAGGGGCTGGCATCGGGCTTCGAAAGCCGCACCCGGGATCTGCTCCACCAGGCCTATGGGCTGGCAGCGGGGCAGCCGCAGGTGCAGCGGGACTTGCTGCGCTGGATGCTGGTGGTGCTGGAGGTCGGGCACGCGATCATCGAATTACGCAAGGAGCAAGCGATCCTGCCGGTGCATCCGGCCTATGCCGAAAGCCAGCCGTGGCGCCAGGCGATCCGCGTGATGGGACGGTCGCTGGTGCGGCTGTTCCGTCAGCCTGGACAGCACAATCTGGAGCGTGCCCTGGTGGCCGTGGACCAGGCCATCGGCCGCGTCCAGGCGACCGATGAACCTTTCGCCCCGCACTTCGACACGTCGGCCCTGCGCCGAGTGAAGAGCTACCTGCATTTCATCCGCACTTCGTTGCTTGACCCGCAATCGCCATTCGCTGCCCCAGGACCCTGAACATGCCCCGTGAAATCGCCTTCCATGGCGTGTACATGCCCACCATGACCCTGATGTTTTTCATCGCCGCCGCGTTGGCCTGGGCCTTGGACCGCTTCCTCGCGGGGTTGGATCTGTACCGCTTCTTCTGGCACCCGGCGCTGCTGCGCCTGAGTCTGTTTACCTGCTTGTTTGGCGCGCTGGCGCTGACGGTCTACCGTTGAGATCGATGTGATGAAAAAGTTCTTCAGCTTGTTGGCGACGTTGTTGGTGCTGGCGCTTGCGTTGTGGATCGGCCGTACCCTGTGGGTCCATTACATGAATACACCCTGGACCCGCGATGGCCGGGTGCGGGCCGACATCATCAACGTGGCCGCCGACGTCAGCGGCGAGGTGGTGGAGGTCCCCGTGCGTGACAACCAGACGGTCAAGAAAGGCGATCTGCTGATGCGCATCGACCCCGAGCACTACCGCATCGCCGTCAAGCAGGCCCGTTCCCTGGTGGCATCGCGCAAGGCTACCTGGGAAATGCGCAAGCTCAACGCCCATCGCCGCGCGGATATGGACAGCCTGGTGATCTCCCGGGAAAACCGTGACGACGCCAGCAATATCGCTGATTCGGCCCTGGCCGACTACCAGCAGGCCCAGGCACAACTGGAGGCTGCCGAATTGAACCTGTCGCGCACCGAAGTCCGAGCGGCGGTAGACGGATATGTCACCAACCTCAACGTGCACCGGGGCGACTATGCCCGTATCGGCGAAGCGAAGATGGCCGTGGTGGATATGCATTCGTTCTGGGTCTATGGCTTTTTCGAAGAAACCAAGCTGCCCAAGGTTCGGGTCGGCGATTCGGCCCAATTGCAGTTGATGAGCGGGGAGGTGCTCAAGGGGCATGTGGAAAGCATCTCCCGCGGCATCTACGACCGCGACAACCCGGCAAGCCGCGAACTGGTGGCCGACGTCAACCCGACCTTCAACTGGGTGCGCCTGGCCCAGCGGGTACCGGTGCGGATTCATCTCGATGAAGTGCCGGAAGGGGTGCTGTTGGCGGCGGGGATGACGTGTACGGTGGTGGTGGAGGAAGAACGCTGAAGCCAGCCGATGACTTGTGGGAGCTGGGCTTGCCCGCGATAGCGGTGGATCAGTCGACGAAGATATTGGCTGTACCGCCGTCATCGCGGGCAAGCCTTGCTCCCACAGCCTTGCTCACCCAGCCTTGCTTGCACCGTTAAAACGACCTGTTCAAGCCAAACCGCTTCATCAAACCCTTCTCCAACAGCCCCTTGGGCAGCCAGCCGGCCATCAGCGGCAGGGTCCGGCTGCCGTTGCCCAGGCGCAGCAGGCGCGGTGGCCTGGGTTGTTGGATGGCCTTGAGCAGGCCGGTGGCAAAGTCGCTGGCCGGGGTGGGGTTGTCCTGGGACGCCCTGGCCCGGGCGCGGATACCGTCGCGCAGGGGCCACCAGGGCGACTGTTCGCCGATCAACTGTTCGGCTTCATGGCCGGCATTTTTCGCGAAGCTGGAGGCGATGGCGCCGGGTTGAACCTCCATCACGCGGATGCCGAACGGCGCCAGCTCCATGCGCAGTGCATCGCTCAAGGCATGCACCGCGGCCTTGGAGGCGCAATAGGCGCCGGCGAACGGTGTGACCAGCACACCGGAAACACTGCCGATATTCACTACCATCCCCCTGGCCCGGCGCAGCACCGGGAACAGTGCACGGGTCACTCCGACAAGGGCGAACACGTTCGTTTCGAACTGGCGCTGCATGGCCGGTACACCGCCGTCCAGCAGCGGGCCCATGGCGCCGTAGCCGGCATTGTTGACCAGCACATCGAGGCCGCCGTGTTGCTGGTTGATCCGTTCGCTCAATTGTTCCAGGGCCGGGCCGTCATTCACGTCCAACTGTACGGCGGTGAACCCGGCGGCGCTGAGCACCGCGACGTCCTCGGCCTTGCGGGCACTGGCCCAGACCTGGTAACCGGCGGACTTCAAGGCGTCGGCGAGGGCGCGGCCGATGCCGCTGGAACAACCGGTAATCAACGCAACGGGCATGGCGCGTTCCTTGTGTAAAAAAGTCAGAGACGTCAGTCGGAGAAACTACCGTGCAACCGCTCTGCGCGAAACTCCAGTGTTTGCGGGCGGTAGCCGGGACGCAGGGGTGGCAGGGGCAGGCAATCCTGCCATTGGGCGCCGGCCTGCAACTGGCCGGGGCCACGATAGCGCGGTGCGTTGTAGGGGGTGTCGGCCAGGTTGATGGTGTCACCGGGCGCGTACGCCGTGACCCGCCAGCTCAGGTCGACCAGCGGCACATCGTTTGTGTTGCTCAGGTTCAGCAGCAGCGGTCGGTCGGCGGGGCAGTGGTCGGGAGCATAGGTCATGCGCAGTTCCAGGCGCGCCAGTTGCCGGGTTTCGCGGTTTTCCTGCCAGATCACCCACGCGGCCACCAGCCCCAGCCCGACGAACGCCGCCATTGACACTGGCAGCGCCTTGGCCGGGTAGCGCAGCAGCAGAATCAGCCAGGTGATGACCAGCAAGACGCCGATAAGCATGTTCGAAGCCTCCGATACCGTCGCCACATCCTACCGAAGGGCGCGGTCCATGGATATTCTCGTCGATCCTGCTCCGTCGGTCGTCACTGTTATATCTGACAGTAGGCATCGGTGTCCGCCCCTTGTTAGATGTTGCTGAGACGGAGGCGACGCGATGATCAAGAGAGCCGGATGATGAGCATGGAGCACGCTACCCCGAGGCTGACGGTCGTCGATCCACGCTACCTGCCGGTCCGCTCGGTCGATTATTGCCGCATCGGGAGTGGCCCCACCCAGCGGCGGATCAATCGCAGCCTTTTCGATGCGGCGGGACGGACCACCAGGCAATGGGATCCGCGCTTGTGGCGTCTGTACCAGGAAGATGAGTCCGTCCCCGCCAACCTTTCGATGGTGTATTCGTTATCCGATGTCAGGCTCTTTACCCTCAGCGTCGACGCTGGCCGCCGGATCGATCTGCCAGGGCTCGCGAGTGAAGGCTTGCGCAGTTGGGACGGCCGTGGAACGAGAAAGGAAGCGGCCTATGATGACTTGCTCCGTCCCGTAGCGGTGTTCGAGCAGAGTACCGGGCAGCCGTACCGGTGTGTGGAACGCATGAAGTACGGTTATCCGGGCCAGGGCAATCGCGACCATAACCAGTTCGGGCAGTTGATCCGTCACGATGATCCGGCGGGCAGCGTGTTGCTGACGTCCTTTTCCCTCCTCGGGCACAACCTCGATCAGCAACGTCGCTTCGTCCTTGACGCGGCCATACCCGACTGGCCGGCACCTGAAGGCGACCGCGAGCCCTTGCTCGAGCCGGGCGAGGGGGCCCGCTCGAGCTGGCGCCTGGGCCCGCAAGGCAATGTGCTGGAGCAGCTCGATGCCAGGGACAATCGGCAACGCCACACGCTGACGCTCGATGGCCGGCTGGCAAGCAGCCAATTGTTGTTGCAGGGCCAGAGTCAGTGGCAGCCGCTGGTAAGTGATATCGGTTATAACGCCGAGGGCCGGATCGAACGGGAAACGGCTGGCAACGGTGTGCAGACCAGGCTGACCTACAGCCCCGAGGACGGTCGATTGACGCAGCGTCATGCCCGTCGGGGCGATCAAGTGTTGCAGCACTTGGTCTATGCCTACGACCCCATGGGCAATGTACTGGGCATCGAGGACAGGGTGCTGCCGGTGCGCTACTTCGCCAATCAGCGGATCGAGCCCGTCAGTCGTTTTACCTACGACACGCTCTATCAACTGATCGAGGCCACCGGCTGGGAAGCGGGCAGTGCGAACCAGGGACCCGAGTCCGTTGGCCGTAACGATCCGGCAGCGGTCAGCAACTATCGGCAGACCTATCGCTACGATGAGAGCGGCAATCTGTTGGAGCTGACCCACGTCGGTGTTCAGCATCATGGGCATCGAATGAAGGCGGCCCGCTACAGCAATCGTTGCCTGTCGTACCGTGACGATGCGCCGCCGACGGAGGAAGAAATCGACGCAGCATTCGATGCGCAGGGTAACTGCCTGGAATTGGAAGGTGGGCGGCTGGTGGTCTGGGACCTGCGTAATCAGCTGAGCTCGGTTACCTCGATCGAACGCGCCTCGGGGCGCAACGACAGCGAAGTTTATGTCTACGATGGCAGTGGTCTGCGCGTGCGCAAGCTTCGCACGCTGCAAGCCGCAACCCGGACGTTGGCTGCCGAGGTGCGTTATCTGCCAGGGTTGAAGCTGCGCGCCGACAGTGCCACCGGCGAATCACTGCAGGTCATTACGGCCCGGGGCGGGCTCAACAGCGTTCAGGTATTGCGCTGGGAAAGAACACCCCCTTCGGGGGTGAACGATCATTATCGATACAGCTTTTCCGATCATTTGGGCTCGGTCGGCCTGGAGTTGGATCATGATGGGCGAATCATCAGTCGAGAGCATTTCTACCCCTTCGGCGAGACCGCTTACCTGGCCGGGGAAGATGTGATCGAAGTCAGCTATAAAACGGTTCGTTACTCTGGCAAGGAGCGGGATGCGACGGGGCTCTATTACTACGGTTTCAGGTATTACGCGCCATGGCTGCAACGCTGGATGAGTCCGGATCCGGCGGGTGAAGTGGATGGGCTCAATGTCTATCGAATGGTGCTCAATAACCCGTTGACGTTTTTCGACGAGCAGGGCGAAGGGGCTCTGTCGGATACTTCATTGACGAGCGCGATTGGCATTTATGCCACCTATAAGGATCGCTACAGCGACACGGACAGGCAGCTGCCCTTTACGATGATGGCCGATATCACCGGTAATGCATTGAATTTTAAAAATAGTAAGGCGCCACCCTCGATGCTGGAAAAGGCCAAGGAAAAGCGTTTCACGTTGAGGCACTACACGTCGGGCGAGGGAGGCAAGGCCCCGGCCTTCGAGACGATCGCGCCCTTCTTTTCGCTGATCTACCAAGAGATAAAAAAATTGGGTGGCAAGGGTGGCAATACTGCCGAGAAAGACTGGACGAAAGCGGGAAACATCGCGTTTACTTTTTTTCTTCTGGCCGTGGATGGTCAGGTAAACGAACGCAGGTTCCTCCAATCCACGACCCATTTTGCCGAATACGACCTGGAGGATGACAAGGCGCTGGAGGCTGCGTTGGGGGTGGGCTTTGAACAGGTCGAGTTTTTCGCCTCCCCTGACGTGTTGCATCCCGAGCATGCTGCGAACCTGGGCGCCGTGCCGGCGGTGAAAGGTCGCTTGAAAGACCTGAAGGCGTTGCTGTTGGGCAATTCAGGCCTCTCACCCGTACAAGTCAAGACGATGGATTCAGCCGCGTTGCTCGAGCAGATCGACCGGGCCTTTGGCGGCAGCCTCGAAATCAAGATTCCAGGCTCGGTGAACGTCAAAAGCTGGTACAAAAAGCCGATGAATACCGCCGCCAGGAGGCTTGCGGCATGATCATGTAAAAAAAGCCCCCACCCAACCCACTGCGGATAGGGACGCAGTGGGCTGGATGGGGGCTTCGTTTGGGGCCGAACGTTATTGCGCTATGGTTTTCACCGACACGCCGCGTTCGATCGGGGTGGAGCGACCGTAGATGTCTTCGAAGCGTTCGATGTCGTCTTCGCCCAGGTAGCTGCCGGACTGCACTTCGATGATTTCCAACGGGATCTTGCCTGGGTTGCGCAGACGGTGAACCGACGCGATCGGGATGTAGGTCGACTGGTTTTCGGTGAGCAGGAACACGTTCTCGTCACAGGTCACTTCGGCGGTGCCGCTGACCACGATCCAGTGTTCGGCGCGGTGGTGGTGCATCTGCAACGACAGGCATGCGCCCGGCTTGACCGAGATGTGCTTGACCTGGAAGCGCCCGCCCATATCCACCGAGTCGTAGGAACCCCACGGACGGTAGACTTCGCAATGGTTCTGGGTTTCGTTGCGCCCCTGTGCGTTGAGGGTGTTGACCAGTTGCTTGACGCCTTGGACCTTGTCCTTGTGGGCGATCATCATGGCGTCCTTGGTTTCGACCACCACGATGTTTTCCAGGCCGATCACCGACACCAACTTGCCGTTGCCGTGGATCATGCAGTTGCGGCTGTCCTGGATCACCACATCGCCCTTGGTGACGTTGCCGTTGGGGTCTTTTGCGTTGACTTCCCACAGCGACGCCCAGCAGCCGACATCACTCCAGCCGGCCGACAGCGGTACGACGCAGGCGCGCTGGGTTTTTTCCATCACCGCGTAGTCGATGGAGTTGTCCGGGCAGCAGGCGAAGGTGGCTTCGTCCAGGGTGATGGTGTCCGGCGTCTGTTCACTGCGCTCCAGGGTCAGCAGGCAGGTGTCGTAGATGTCCGGATCGTGTTTCTTGAGCTCCTCGAGGAAGCGGCTGGCGCGGAACAGGAACATGCCGCTGTTCCAGAAATAGCCGCCCGCTTCGAGGTATTCCGCGGCGCGTTTGGCGTCGGGTTTTTCAACGAAGTGCGAAACGCGACTCACGCCTTCCGGCAGCAGTGCATCGTTGGTCGACTTGATGTAGCCGTAGCCGGTTTCCGGCTTGGTGGGCGGTACGCCGAACAGCACCATTTCGCCACGCTCGGCGGCCACGGTGGCCAGGGCCAGGGCTCGTTGCAGGGCTTTCTGGTCTTCGATGACGTGGTCGGCAGGCAGCACCAGCATCAGCTCATCGCGACCTTCATTGACCAGCATCATCGCCGTCAGCGCCACGGCCGGCGCGGTGTTGCGCCCGAACGGTTCCATGAGGATGCGCTGGGCTTCCAGATTGCGGCTGCTCAACTGCTCGTTGACGATGAAACGGTGGTCTTTGTTGCAAACCACGATGGGCGTGTCCATGCCTTCGAACACCAGGCGTTCGATGGTCTGCTGGAACAGGGTGTGTTCCCCGGTCAGGGCCAGGAACTGTTTAGGGAATTGCTTGCGCGAAAGCGGCCAAAGACGTGAGCCGCTACCACCTGACAAGATCACCGGAATCATGTGTGTTACTCCTTTGAAGCGAAATGGTTATAGAGCTACTGCGTTCTGTCGTTTCACTCTTGTTTTTATTCCGTGCCCGAATGACGCCTTGAACTGGGTGGGAGCGGGCTTGCTCGCGAATGCGGTGGATCAGTCGCCATTGATGTTGAATGTCAGACCGCTTTCGCGAACAAGCCCGTTCCCACAGGGGGACTGCGTCAATCGAGCGAATCCATCAGCGGGTTGAAACTGGACGCTTTACCCAGACCGGCGACAAGCTGCTTCCGGAGCCGGTGACGTACAGCACGGCGGCTTCGCCGCGCTCCAGGGCCACGGGCTTGAGATCGCCGACTTTCTTGTCGCCTTCGAACAGCGCCAGGCTGACTTTCACCGGGTTGATTTCACGTTCGCCACGGCCTTTGGCCGCCACGTTCGGCACCACTTCGGTCTTGCCGTCGGCGGTCTTGAGGGTCAGTGCCTTGTCGGTGAGGTTCTGCACGCGCACCAGGGACTTCTGCTTGTTCTTGAACGGCGGTTCTTCGATCAGTTGAGGTTGGCCGCTGGCGTTGTTGACCAGGGTGTAATAGTGATCGGGAGCCAGCTTCACCGGCACGGTCTGGCTGCCGACCTTGGCGCTGTAGTCGCCGCCGGGCATGAAGCTGAAGTCAGTGCTGGCCAGCGGTGCCACGTCGTTGAGGTTGGTGCTGCCGACGGTGGCGCTGACTTCGGCATTGCTGGCGTTGTAGATGCGCACGAAGCTCGAACCTTTTGGCGCGACAGGGCCGTACAGGGCCGAGTCCCCGGCGAAGGCGGACAGTGAAAGGGCGCTCATGCTGGCGACCAGGGCAACGGCCTTGAAGGAGCGAGCAGCGAGACGACGAGGAGTAGTGTTGAAAGTCATGGTGGACCTCTCTTTCAGTTTTGCGCCCGGTCGGGCGTCTCGGATGGGGTGTTGGCGGCTACGTTCTGTTGACGTGCACCGGCCTGTTTGAGCTCTGCCACCCACTGCGGGTCGGCGTCGCCGATTTCGTTGTTCACGGGCAGATAACGTTCAGGAAACTCCCAGATCAGCACTTGTGGCGGGCTGTTCTTGAAAGCGTCGCTCTTGAGGTAGCTGAGCATCGGCAGAATCGGGCCATGGCCGTCTTCGGCGTAGTTCACGACATCGCTGTGCAGGGCTTGCTTGAGTGCACCGACGAAGTTCCAGTTGGGGTTGGCGCTGTAGCTGGTGCCGATCAGGGCCACGGGCACCTGGGCGTCGGCAAACAAGGCGTCGTCGCCGGCTGGTTTGTCGTCGGCTTCGCGGGTGTTGCGCTTGACCAGTGGCTCCTGGGCCGGCATCAGGTTTTCAAACAGCGGATCCAGGGGCAGGAACTGGCGCAGGTCACCCTTGTGGATGATTTTTTCCGCCGGCTCGGTGACGAAGCGTTGCGGTTCACCGTTGAGCGGCGCGCGCTCGGCGATGGCCTTGGCCAGGTGCTCGGCGGCGACCTGTGCACCTTCCGGGGTCCAGTGGGTGTCGGTGCGCAGGAACACTTGCTGGCCGCTTTGCTTGGCCTGTTGCAGCGGGCCGAGCAGGTCGGGTGCGAGGATCTTGTCCGCCGCCACGCGGGCGTGGAAATCCTGGTAGAGGTTGGCGTGAATACGCGATGGCTTCACTTCACCCAGATGCTCCGGATACAGGCGCGCCTTGGCCGGCACGATGGCCATGACCAAGGTGATGCCTTGCTCCTTGAGCTTCTGGCGCACGCCTTCGACCAGCGCGTAGTTGCCTTGCAGGTTCAGCTCTTCATTGACGATCGGGTTGAACTCTTCGTCGCTGTACAGCCATTGGTCGCGGCCCAGGACCACGCCTTTGCGGCCTTCATTGAACAGCTTGTAGTCCAGCGCGGCCCAGATGTTGGTGCCCAGGCGCTTGATCGGGAACTCGTCATCGTAGTGAGTTTCCACGGCCTTGGCCCAGCGTCCGTTAAGCACGGTGGCGTCGGGATTGGTACTGAAGCCGAAGAAACTGCGCATCGACCACAGGCCCAGGACCGTCAGGATCAGCAGGAACAGCGCGATGTAAAGGATGCGTAATGAACGGGTCATGTTCGGATCCCTCAGAACTGGAAGTAAAGGAACGGCGAGAAGCTTTGCGCCGAGAGTTTGAGAATCGAGGCGACGAACAGCAGCAGCACCAGGGCGCGCATCACGTAGCGTGACCAGTCCACGGTCCAGTAGGCCGGTTGCACTTGGGCTTCGACGCCCACGGTGTAGCCCGGTTCGTGGATCTTCGCTGGGTCCTCGCCCGGAACGGCCTTGATCATCCCGGGTTGTGCGGTTGCGGGGCCGTCGGCCTGGGTGTTCACTTCAGGCTTGGTCTTGACCGGCGGACGGTTGGTATAGAAGTCCCGTAGGCCGAAGAAGGCGAGGGTGACGTAGGCCACTACCAGTGTGGCGATCTGCAGGCCGGTGAGGTTGGCGCGGGTCAGCTCCGACAGCGACCAGTCGCTGAAGCTGAACATGGCGCTGTACATGCGACCGGCCACGTGCAGGTTCTCGGCACGGAAGATTACCCAGCCCATCACCACCAGCAGGAAGGTCAGTGCCCAGCGGATCGGATTGATGGTGCGTGGCGTGGTGTTGATGCCCACGGCCTTTTCGATGGCCAGCCAGATACCGTGCCAGGCACCCCAGATCACGTAGGTGAAGTTCGCGCCGTGCCACAGACCACCGAGCAGCATGGTCAGGAACAGGTTGCGATAGGTCATCAACGTGCCTTTGCGGTTACCGCCCAGGGTGATGTAGAGGTAGTCACGCAGCCACGTGGACAAGCTGATGTGCCAGCGGCGCCAGAACTCGGTGATCGACTGGCTGATGTAGGGCTGCTTGAAGTTTTCCATGAAGCGGAAACCCATCATCAGGCCCAGGCCGATGGCCATGTCGCTATAGCCGGAGAAGTCGAAGTACAGCTGCGCGGTATAGGCCAGGGCGCCGAGCCAGGCATCGCCGGTGGTCGGGTTCTGCAAGGCGAAGCAATGGTCGGCGACCACCGCCAGGGTGTCGGCGATGAACACTTTCTTGATGAAGCCCTGCATGAAACGGGTGCAGCCTTCGGAGAACTTGTCCAGGGTATGCGTGCGGTTGTTGAACTGGTCGGCCAGATCGCGGAAACGCAGCACGGGCCCGGCGATCAGGTGCGGGAAAATTGCCACGAACGCCGCGAAGTCGATCAGGTTGCGGGTAGCCGGAGTGTCACCGCGATAGACGTCGATGATGTAGCTGATGGACTCGAAAATGTAGAACGAGATTCCGATCGGCAACAGCACATGGGTCAGGATGAACGGTTCGAGACCGAAGCTGGTCATGATCGCGTTGAGGCTGTCCACCCCGAAATTGGCGTACTTGAAGTAGCCCAGGATGCACAGGTCCACGCCTACGCCAAGCAACAGCCAGCGCTGGGCCGGTTTGGTGCGCACGCCGGCGGCGCCGACTTTCAGGCCGATCCAGTAGTTCCACAGGGTCACGGCGGCGAACAGCGCCAGGAAGTCCACGCGCCACCAGGCATAGAACACGTAGCTGGCGATCAGCAGCAGCAGGTTGCGATAGCGTTGCCCGCTCAAGTAGTACAAGCCGAGAAAGATCGGCAAGAACAGGAACAGGAACACATTGGATGAAAATACCATCCCGATCTCTCCATGTTGAATCAGCATTCAAGGGCCAGAGCCCCCCCAAACCCCCCCATCCAAACCGGGAGGTTTCATTACCTTCAAACCAAGCCACATTCCCTGTGGGAGCGAGCCCTGCTCGCGATGACGGAGTGTCAGTCGACATCAATGTTGAATGTCAGACCGCTATCGCGAGCAGGGCTCGCTCCCACAGGGATTCCGAGTGTGGCTAGGATCCTCTGCCTTTCTCGTTCGCCGGGTCGTACACCCGGGTCAAGTCCCCGCCGAGGCGGAAGGTCTTGAACGGTTGCATTTCATGCTTGCGCTCCAGCACATCCTCGGAACAGCTGTAGAGGCTGCAGAACGGCTCGAGCCAGGCGAATTTCGAATCGATCTTGAGATCCTTCATGTCCTGTTTTTCGCCGTTCTTCTCTTCGAAGATGTCCGGGTCTTCCACCCCGGCCAGTACCCGCTCGCCCAGACGCTTGAGGGCGCCATTGTTTTCCTGGCGAAGGTCCACGCCGTTGACCTGGGCGAAACTGGCGATCATCGCCAGGGGCGGCAGGGCATAGTTGTGGTACGACAGCGCCCGTTGCTTGCGCTTGAGTTCGTTAGGCAGGAAGCCTTCGGCGTCGATCTGGTTGACGCCGACCTTGTATTCCTTGACGGCCCAGTCGAACAGGTCGCGGCGGTTGGTCGCCACGGCAGTGGCCATGACTGACCAGGCGGCCCAGTAGGAGTGGTTGTTGGTCTGCTCCAGCGGCAGGTTGTCCCAATCGCTGACCACCTGGTCGGCCATCTTGCTGAACCAGTTTTCGATCAGTTGCGCCTGTTCCTGGTGGTTGGCCAGTGGGCGGGACTCGGAGAACTTCAGGCGCACATAGGCCGACGCCATACTGCCCAGGGCCCATTTGCGCATGGACTTGCCGGTGTGGTTGAAGTCCTTGGACATCAGCGCGTCGGCCTGTGCCCAGGCGGTCAGCCAGTTCAGTGTGCACTCCAGTTGCTCGGGGCGGCCGTCGCGCATGAACTGCATGACTTGCTTGCTGACGCCGCGCTCGATCTTGGTGATGTCGGCGGTACTGTCGCGGAAGGCTTTTTCCGATTGCACGTTCAGGGTCGCACGGGCCTTGTCGGAACCCTCGTACTTGCTGCGAAATTGCAGCGCGCCGGTGTAGGGCGTCGGTGTGGCATCGCAGCCTTGTGCGGCATCGCCCACCTTGACCTTTTCAATGGGCGCGAAATAGCCCTGTGGTGGTCGCAACGGAGCCGCGGCCTGCGTGGCCCCGGCGAACATCGCCAGGGTCAGCAGGGACGGCGCCAGCAGCGCTTTCAAGGTTCTGGGTCGCATGTTTCTGGTCATAAAGCGAGACCTCATTGTCCGATTTGAGCCGTTTGTTCGGCTTGCGGAGAGACATTGCGTTTGCAGACTTTCGCTTCGATTTGCTGTGCTGCCGCACCGGCTTCGGGGCCCTGGACTTCAACGGCCAGCAGGTTCTGCGAAGCCCAGTCCTCATCGGTGCGCAACTGGAAGGCGAAACGCCCGTCGGTTTCCGAGGTGTTCGGTTTCTCGATCTTGATGTCCTCGTGGCGCCCATTCATGTACCAGAGGGTGGCTTGCAACGTTTTCACCGACGTATCGGCGAAACGGATATCGACCTGGTGGCTGCCGTTACGCAGATCCATGTTCTTGCTATTGACCATCAATTCGTTCTTGCCGGGCTTGAGGGCTGTCTTGCTGCTCATGACGGCCGGCTTGCCTTCGCAACCGTTGTTGTCCAGCAACGCAAACATCTGGCGGTAGATGGTTTCCTGGTCCAGGCGATACAGCGGCGAGAATTCCCAGATCAGGATCTTCGGCGGGTTCTTCTGGAACTCTTCGCTACCCAGGTACTGGATCATCGCGCCCTCGAAACCGCCGCCGGGGAAGGCCACGTTGAGGATGTCGGCGCCGATGGCCTCTTCCAGGAAACCGGCGAAGTTGTAGTTCTTGCCGCTGTGGCTGGTGCCCACGAGCGTGATCTGCGGGTTGCCGGAATCACCGAACAGGTCGCCGTCGCCGGCCTCGCCCTTGGGCTCGGTGGTGAACTGGTCCATGTACTGGATGGCGTAGCTGGTGCCACACAGTTGCCCGGCCATGTTGTGCAGGGTGCCGGTCTTGCCCATGCGGCCGGACTTCTTGGTCTCGAATTCACGCTTGGGAATGTCGGCGAAGGCCGGAATCTGCTTGACCTTCTCGGCAACGATTTTCGCCGTGCGCTGGGCGCCATATGGCGTCCAGTGCTGGTCGCCACGGAAGTAGAAGTCGTGGGCCGGCAGGGTTTCAGGCAGGTTTTCGTTGGTTAACGGCGACAGGTCCGGTACCACATACCCCATCTGTGCGAAACGGCCGAGCATGGTCTTGTAGTTGGTCAGGGCTTTTTCGTAGTTGAAGTTGGCCTTGTCCTGCGGGTTGAGCTTGTTGCGGTTCACCAGACCACGGGTCGGCTGGTAGACGATCACCAGTTCGACGCCTTTCTTCTTGAAGGCGTCGTGCAGTTGTTGCATGCGCTGGTAGCCCACTGGCGTGGTGGTGAATTCGGTGCGCAGGTCTTCCTGGGTACGGAACAGCCAATCGCCCTGGGCCTGGATCAGCGTGGTGAAGTTCTGCTGATAGCGCGTGGTGTAGTTTTTCGCGTCGTGAGCGGCCGGGCACAGATTGCAGCAAGGTTCGGCGGTGAAAGTCGGCGCCTTGATTTCGTCGGCGCGCGCACCGCTGGTGGCGGCAAGGATGCCGGCCGTGAGGGCAGACAGGCCCAGAAGTTTGATCATCTGTGGGTTCATAAAGGTCATCCTCAGTCCCGCATTTCGGTCTGGCGTTCGACAGGGTCGATCAGTACGGCTTTCTGCTGGCGCACCAGCAGGTCAAGAATTTCATCCTGGCGCTCACCCAGAATCCCCGTGAAGCTGATACCGCTGGATTTGGTTGGCGCGAGCATCGACACGCGATACAGCTCGACGCTCAGGGGGGAGTCGATGGACAGTGGGCCACTGCCGTTGCCGGCCAGTTCGCCACCGACCACGATCAGCGACACCTCGGCGTCGAACGGGTCGAGCTTGATGTCCCGGTCGGTGTTGGACAGGTCCTTGATGTGGCCGTAGAGACCGGTCAGGCCGTTGGCCATGGACAGGTTTTCATACAGGCGGATGTTCACGCTGTTACGGATCCGGATGCCGTGGCGCTGGTTGCTGATAACTTTGTTGCCCCACAACAGGTTGTCACCACTTTCATAAAGCGTGATGCCGTCGGTGTGGTTCTTGTAGATCTCGTTGTAGGCGATCAGGTTGTTCACGCTGTTACGGTCGATCACCACGCCCGAGAGCTTGTTGTCGTAGCTGCGGTTGTTGATGATGAAGCTGTCGTTGACTTCGCGGGAAATAATGATCCCGTGCTTCTTCTTGGTTCCGTAGACGGTATTGTCGGCAATGATCAGCCGATGGGAACGGTCGTGCGGGTCAATGCCGTAGACGATGTTGTCCTTGTAGGTGTTGCCCTTGATGACGAAGTCCCGCGTCTCATAGCAGTAGAAGCCGTACCACATGTCCGAGAACTCGGAACCGATGATCCAGCCGGTCGGTTCCGGGCGCTTGAGGACCTTGGCCATGTTGGGCGTGTACTGGGAAATACTCACCCCGTACGACTTACTGTTGGCGTAGCCGAAGCTGGCCATCTTGGTATTGACGATGTAAGTCTCGGTGCCGCCCCACGACAGCAGGAACGGGCGGAATTCCTTGGGCGAGCGGAACGTGGCGGGGCCATTTTCCTTTTCACGCCAACCGGTGACCTTGGTGTCGCGGATGAACATCTGGCCATCGTTGACCAGGAACGAGCCGCCCTCCTGGGACAGGCGCAATTCCTGGGTCTGTTTGTCGATCTCCAGGATGCCTTTCTGGCCCACCACGATCGGGATCTTCGCCAGGTAGACACCCGGCGAAGTCTCGATGACGTACTTGGGCACCTTCTTGACCAGGTCCTTGAGGTTCATGTAACCATCGTCGAGGAAAATGGCCTGTGGGATACCGTGCTGGCGCACGACCCATTCGGCCATCTTGTTGTCCCCGCCGATGAAGTCCTTCAAGGCATTTTCCTGCATCATCCGGCGCACGCTGACCTTGCCGGTCTTGGTCCGCACGATCTTGGCCGCGACCGCCTCGGCGGTGTAGCCCTTGAGATCTGGCAAGGTCGGCGCGGCCAGCTCCAGCGGGGCGGTCGGCGCACTGCTGACGGTGTAGGTCTTGGCCCGTTGCAGTTCCTTGACCACGTTGCCCGGCTTGACCGCCGGTTCAACGTTGGCGAACGCCGGCGAGCCGGCCAGCAGCATCGCTGCGACCAACAGGCTGATCGAACCTTTCATCGCCTGGCTGTTCCTGAGGTAGCGGTTCATATCGGGCACTCCCATGGTCATTCGCATCAGAAGCGCCAGATCACGTCGACAAAGGCGCGATGCATGTACGAATCGACCTCTTTGCCGTAGGCGTCGCCTGGCTTGAACACACCGCCACGCAGGCGCACCAGCGCCGACGGCTCATCGATGGACTGGCTCAGCGCGGCTGGCAACAGTCCTTGCTTGAAGTACTTGGTGACCACCAGGTCGACTTCCTGGCCCAGGTCCTTGTCGCCATCGCGCAGCGGCAGGGTGGAGGTGGACAGGATGGCGCCGGTCACGTCGTCGGTGTTGTTCTGCACGGCGTTGATGCCGTTGCTGCCCACCGGCTTGTTGCCGTCCACGCGCCAGAACTTGTGGTACACCAGGCTGGCGTCGTATTCGTCACGCAGTTGCCAGGAACCGAACAGACTGGCGCTCTGGGTGTTGGCCATTTCGCCACGGAACGCTTCGCCGAAACGGTGCACTCGCGAACGGGTACCGGTGAAGTTCGAGCGGTTGCTTTGCAGGCCGTTTTGTTCGTAGTCCTCGCTGGCGCGGGCATAGGCCGCACCGACTTGCCATTGCGGGTCGAGGCGCAGGCGGATACCCAAGTCGGTCGCCCAGCCGTCCACATCGTCGCTGCGCTTGGCTTCTGTCGGGCGCGTGCCGTCGGCATTGAGCGGGTTGACGGTGTCGCGGTCGCCGGTCATGCCGGTGATGCTGGCCCAGTAGTTGACGGTGTTGGTGTTGCGCCAGTTGTAGGCGTCGCTGTTGGCTTCCAGGCCGAGCCAGGTCAAGTCGCCGTTCTGCGTCTTGTCCAGGGTGTCGGTGGGCTCGCCCGGGGTCGGGTAGTCGAGGCTGCCGTTGTCATGGGAGTGGTGGGCGCGGATACCGGCCCACTGGCCTGGCATCCACTGGTAGCCCACGTCGCCGTAGACGTGCAGGCGGTCCTTGTCCTTGGGGGACAATTCCTTGAGGTCGGTGCGGTATTCGCTGAAGCGTTCGGCGACGCCGACGTTGGCTCGCAGCAACGTGGTGTCGAAAGTCCAGTTCAGGGCTTCGATGTTGGTATCGCGCCATTGGCCGTCGTCGTTGCGCAGGCGCTGGCGACCGAACTTCAAGAGCTCTCCCGGATACTGGGTAAACCCGCTGTAGCCAATCCAGAACTCGCGCATGGCCAGGTAGCTTTTCTCGGCTTCGCGATCGCCACTGTCGGTCTGTTGGGTAGCGCCATCGGACTGTTGCAGGGTGTCGGTCTCGATGATGTCGGTGGAGGTCACGGCCTGTGCCATGGCGTAGGCGCTCCAGTCGCCGCTTTCGCCATAGACCCATGGGCGCAGGTCCAGGCCCACGCCGTTGACGTCGCCGCCGCTCTGGGTGCCCAGGTCACGGTCGTCTTCGGATTGGCCGGTGATCTTCACCTCCAGGCCGAAGTTCTTGGTTTCGGTCAGGGCCGCCAGGGTCGGGCAGGACCACAGTAGGGCACAGGTCAGGCCAATTCCGGCCTGCACAAAAGGATTGAGCTTCAAAGGCTTCATAGTTTTTCCTCGCCGTCATCTTCTTTTAGGGCTTGCAGTTCCAGCGTATCGGGGGTCATGACGCCCCGAATGGCCTGCTCTTGTTGTAGCAGGCGTTTGGCTTCTGCAAGCTGCTGCGGCGGTAATTGTGCTTCGAGGGTCTGGGCAAGCTCGTTGGCTTGCGGGGTGTTCTGGGCCTTGGCCAACTGGCTGAACACATAGGCGTTGACCGGATTGGGCTTGGTGCCCTTGCCCTGGGAGAACAGTTGGGCAATGGCATAGTCGGCGCTGTTCTGGCCGTTGCGGGCGGCCTTGAGCAGGTGATCCAGGGCTTTTTGCGAGTAGACCTGACCCAGGTATCCACGGCGGTAGATCTGGCCGAGGTAGTAATCGGCGGCCACTTCGCGGCCCACGGCTTTCTGGAAATGCGCTTCGGCAAGTTTGGCGTCGGCGGGGACCCATTTGCCTTCGTAGTAGAGCTTGCCCAACAGCAATTCGGCACGAGGCTGATCGGCAGCGCGACCGTTTTCCAGGTACTGCATCATTTTGTCGACGTCACCCAACTCGGGGAAGTCGTAGAGCAATTGCGCCAGGCTGACCCAGGCGGCGGGGTAGCCGGGAGCGATGCCTTCGAGCAGCGACTGGGCAGTCTTCTCGTCGGTCTTGCCCAGGCTGGAATCGGCCAGGACGCGAGCGACGCTGTCGACGCGCTGGGCCGACACGACGCCACGGGCATGACCGTCCTGCATTTGCTTGAGCAATGCCGCTTGCTGTTCTGCCTGGCCGCGTTTCTGGTAGACCGTGGCCAGCTCGACGTAGCAGATGTCGGTGGTGGCGAGGGCGGCCTTGCAGACCTTCTCCACTTCGTCCAGGTGCTGGTCGTAGGTGCCTTGTGTGCGGTAGAGCAGAATCTGCGCCAGGCCCGCTTCGGGGTAGCCGGCGCTGCGCCATTGGCTGATTTGCTGCTGGGCGTTGACGTTCGGAAAGCTGTGAGGGTATTGCAGGTACAGCATCGCCAGCGGAATCAGGGTATTGCCTTCACCGTTGGCGAAGGCTTTTTTCAACAGGCCTTCGGCTTCGTGTTTTTCCGCTTCGGTGGAACCGGGCTTGGCCACCAGCAGGCGACCCAGGCGCGCCTGGGCCCGTGGCGAGATGTCGGCGGCGGCACGGTAGGTGGCCTCGGCCTTTTTCATCTGCTCGGGGTCGCGGCTGTCTACCTGGATATCGGCCAGGCCCACCTGGGCCTCGCTGTAGCCCAGGTCTGCCAGTTGCTGATAGTTCTGCTGCGCCAGCGCCGTGTCGCCGCGCTTGAGCGCTTCATTGGCCAGGCGCTGGTCGGGCAGGCCCGCGCAGCCGGCCAGGCTTACAGCCAAAGCCAGTGCACAGTATGCCGAGCGAATGTGTGGAATGGTCACGGGCATGTCCTCCGCTTACTTACCGACAGCCATGGCTTTGTCGATCAGCCAGTTCAGGTTCGGACCACGGTCGCTGTTGACCTCCACGGGACGACCGGCCAGGGCGCTGTCCAGCGGTTCGTCGGGCTTGATCATCACGCGGATATCGGAGGACAGGTCCTCGCTTTTCAGGCTGGTGCTGCTGATGATTTTGCCGGTGCGGGTGACGTCTTCGCCGGCCACCTGGAAGTTGACGGTGGTGCCTGGACGTACTTCGCCGAACTGGCGATAGGAGAAACGCGCCTCGACGTTGGCTTCGCTGCCGCGAGGAACCAGTTTGAAGATCACGTCGCCCTTGCTGGCGTACTGACCGTCGGACACCAGTTGCTGGGCCACGATGCAGTCGCAAGGGGAGGTCAGGGTGCCGGTCATTTGCTTGCCGAACAGTTCTTCGACCTTGGCCGGTTGCAGCTGATTGTCGTCCAGGTGGCCCTTGAGTACGTCGAGCATGCTGGTGCTGAAAGTCGCCAGCGGGGCGCCCTTGGCGGCCACGCCGTCAGCCTTGACCAGGCTCTGTACCGTGCCGTCGCGCGGCATGGTAATGGCCATGCCCGGAACGTTCACCAGACCAGCCTGGGCATGGCTGACGAAGTACATGCCATACACCGACTTGAAGATGAAGCCGAACGCCGCCAGGCCGACCACGAAGACGCCCAGGCTGAAGGTCACGGCCCGCAGGCGACCGAAGGCGCTCATGCCGCTGCTGTCATCCTTCTGCTTGCGCGCCTTGGTGAAGTTGTCGCGTTGCAGGGTCGCCAGCACATCGCCGACGCCGACGATGTCGCCCGCCAGGTGCGAGGTGATGATGTGACGCAGTGTCGAGATGTCACGTGGCTCAAGGTTCTGGAACTGGCAGCCGGTGCGGCCGGTCTGGCGGTCATGGGAGCGGATTTGCAACTCCACATCCATGGCAAGGCCAAGGTTGTCGATCACGAACTGCAGGCGAGCCTTGTAGGCCTCGCCAACCTTGAGCGGCATCTGGCCGGCGTTGAAGCACAGGCCACCGGCGGACAGATCCAGTACCTTGACTTCCATGGGCGTACGGTCAGGACCGAAGAAGCGCAGCTTGGCCGGGATTTTCACCCGGGCGTGTTGGCGCTGGGCTTCGGATTCATGCACTACGTTGACATTCACGGCGGTATTCATAAGGGCGATTTCCTGGTTAATTCATTCAAGTCCGGTCAGACCATCGTCAGCAGCACGGCAACGAAAATGCTGCCGGCAGAGAAGGTCATGGTCCGAGACGACCAAGTGTTGAACCAACGTTGAAAGCTGGCGAGATCACGAGTCAGTGAAGTGGGCTGGCGGGTCCAGGACTGTTGGTCGAGGCGGAAGAACACGTAGATCTTCACCAGCGCGCCGACGATCTGGTTGTAATAGAGGATCAACGGGTAGGCCGGGCCGATCCGGTGTCCGGAGCACGACAGCAGCAGGGTCAGGATCAACCGGGTGATGCCGATCCACAGCAGGTACACCAGGATGAACGCGGTGCCGTACTTGAAGCTGGCGATCAGTGCCACGGTCAGGCCCAGCAGGGAGGTCCACATCGATACGCGCTGGTCGAACAGCACCACGGAAGTGAACAGGCCCAGACGCCGCATGCCCAGGCCCAGTGCCCGGGAGTTCTGCCGCAGGTTGTTGCCGTACCAACGGAACATCAACTTGCGACTGGCCTTGATAAAGCTCTTTTCCGGCGGATGCTCGACGGTATTGATCGCCGCGTCGGGCACGTAGAAGGTGTCGTAACCCAGGCGCATCAGGCTGAACCAGCTGGACTTGTCGTCGCCGGTCAGGAACTTGAAGCGGCCCAGGCGCCAGTGTTGCAGCGAGTCGCTTTCCACATCGGCGATGAATTCCGGGTTGGTGACCACGGTGGCGCGGAATACCGACATGCGCCCGGTCATGGTCAGTACGCGCTTGGACAGGGCCATGGAGCACATGTTGATGTGACGCTGGGCGAAACGCAGCTTGTGCCATTCGCTCATGATGTAGCCGCCGCGCACTTCGCAGAACTCGTTGGTGGTCAGGCCGCCGACGTTGCCGAACAGCTGGAACCACGGCACGGTCTTGCGCACCACGCCCTCGGCCAGCACGGTGTCGCCATCGATCACGGCGACCACGGCGCGGTCGTCCGGCAGGTGGCGGGAGATGGCGCGGAAACCGTAGGCCAGGCCGTCGCGCTTGCCGGTGCCGGGAATGCGCACGAAGTCCAGCTTGACCCGCTCTGGCGGGTTAAGGCGGGCCCAGAGGCTCTTGACCAACAGTTCGTCGGACATTTCCACGATGGAGCAGACCACGGTAGTGGGCAGGCCACAGTCGATGGCTTCGCGGATCACCGAGCCATACACCTGGGCGGTGGTCAACGCATCGATTCGGAAGCTGGTGACCATCAGGAACACGTGCGACGGGTCCGCGGCCTTGCCCAGCTTGCGTACCTTGCGGCGCAGGTGAGGGTAGACGATGTACAGAAAGATCATGCCGCGCACGAAATGCGTCGCGCCCATGGAGTAACGCCAGATGCCCACGGCGCCGATCAGGAAAATGAAATCCTTGGATTCGGAGTCGAACGTGGACGTGGGCAGCACCGCGGCGATGCCCAGCAATAAACTCAAGTAAAACAGCCAACCGGCGGCCTGAAGCAGGCCGTGCTTTAGCCTGTGCATAATCTGCATCCGTCTCTATCTCGGGCGGGCCTTGTGGGCGGCCCGATGGGTTAAGGCAGGCGAAAGGCCGGCCGGGGCGAGCCCCGGCCGGCAAACAGACTTACCAGCAGATGCCTTCGGCCCGGCCACTTTCGTGAGTGGTCTTGGACATGAAACCGACCAGGTCGATGACCTGCTTGCCCTCGGGTACGTTCTCGGTCAGTGCACGGAATCGCTCATCGCGGTTGCCCAGGATGATGATGTCGGAGCTGTCGATCACCGAGTCGAAGTCGGAGTTGAGCAAGGACGAGACGTGAGGGATCTTCGACTCGATGTAGTCCTTGTTCGCACCGTGGACGCGGGCGTACTCGACGTTGCTGTCGTAGATGCGCAGGTCATAGCCCTTGCCGATCAGCATTTCCGCCAGTTCAACCAGCGGGCTCTCGCGCAGGTCGTCAGTGCCGGCCTTGAAGCTCAAGCCCAACAGGGCGACTTTGCGTTTGTCATGGGCGGAAACGATGTCGAAGGCGTTCTGCACCTGGGACTCGTTACTGCGCATCAGCGAGTTGAGCAGCGGAGCTTCCACGTCCAGGGAGCTGGCGCGGTAGGTCAGGGCGCGAACGTCTTTTGGAAGGCAGGAGCCGCCGAAGGCGAAGCCAGGGCGCATGTAGTACTGGGACAGGTTCAGGGCCTTGTCCTGGCAGACCACGTCCATCACTTCACGGCCATCGACGCCGACGGCCTTGGCGATGTTGCCGATTTCGTTGGCGAAGGTCACCTTGGTGGCGTGCCAGACGTTGCAGGTGTACTTGATCATCTCGGCGACGGCGATGTCCTTGCGGATGATCGGCGCATCGAGCTCTTCGTACAGCGACTGCAGGACGTCGCCGGAGGCTTTGTCGAACTCGCCGATCACGGTCATCGGCGGCTGGTCGTAGTCCTTGATCGCGGTGCTTTCACGCAGGAACTCAGGGTTGACCGCGACGCCGAAATCGACACCGGCCTTTTTGCCGGAGCAGTCTTCGAGGATCGGGATCACCACGTTGGCCACGGTGCCTGGCAGAACGGTACTGCGAACCACGATGGTGTGACGGGTGGTCTTGTCACGCAGCACAAAACCGATTTCGCGGCAAACGGCTTCGATGTAGTTCAGTTCCAGATCGCCGTTTTTCTTGCTCGGTGTACCGACGCAAATCATCGACAGATCGGTGTCGCGAATAGCTTCCGCGAAGTTGGTAGTACCGCGCAAACGGCCCGTTTGAATACCCTGTGCCAGCAACTCTCCAAGACCCGGTTCAACGATCGGCGATTTACCGGCGTTGATCATATCGATCTTGTCCTTGGCGACATCCACGCCAACCACATCATGGCCCCGTGCAGACAGGCAACCGGCACATACTGCACCGACGTAACCCAAACCAAATATGCTAATGCGCATCGCATTTACCTCTGTTTTCACGCCATCAAATGGCCGGAGTTAATAGTGTTCAGCGGTCATCGCGCACTCGGAAGTGTGGAATGCAGGCGCCACAATGCCGTGTGCAGGCATACTAAGTTCCGAGTGTCTAAATAATTGCACTCAAGTTGTGCGCAAAGCGGCCTAGTTGTTATGACCTGCCCTGTTATGCAGCCGGTCCTCGTTGTCGGGGACGTTCGTGCAAAGGTCTTACACTTCTGATTTCTGGCAAAAAGCCCACAAAATCAGAAGGTTGTGTGTTCGGGTGAACACGTTAATAGGGGCGCAGCCTTGGCCTTAGTAGGGGATAGTGATGGTGCGTTATCTCCTGTCCTTTCATCTTGGATCCCATTAGGCGACCGTTTCGCTTAGTTGTCGTGACAACTTGGTTACTTCAGTCGACCTCCTGCGTAAGTTATCTCGTACACGCTCGGCGAGAATCGTTACGGGTGGTATGAGCCGTGCATTTGGACATAGTTCCGATCCGCTCATCGCGATTTTCGAAATTTTTCGAAATATCTGCTGAGATGGCACTGCTTTCAAATTGATAGCACTCGCGATTTCGGCCTTTAGTTACGGGGAGTTAAAAGGCCTGGATAGTTTTGTGCCACTATCGTTGAAATTTTTCCGTGCCACTACGGAAAAAACTGACATTTGTCGAGTGAAAGAAAAGTTAGCGCCGGGGGTGTATTGAAAGTTGACGTCAGGAAAGTGACGAATTGAGCGAGGAACCGAGATGACATATCCGAAGTTGATCGAGGCCCCTGATCAGGGGCCCGGAAAGTCGTTGCGTTATTGCGGTGCGTGATCGCGCAGGAAAACCAGCTTTTGCGGGGACGACTGTTCAGTGCTGAAGCGATAGCCCTGCACATCGAACTGCTTGAGCATTTCCGGATCGTTGATGCGCTCCTGAATGACAAACCGGCTCATCAGGCCGCGGGCCTTTTTGGCGTAGAAACTGATGATTTTGTACTGGCCGTTCTTCAGGTCCTTGAATTCGGTGTCGATGACGCGCGCTTTCAAGGCGTTGCGCTTGACCGCCGAAAAATATTCGTTGGAGGCCAGGTTCAACAGCACGTCATCGCCCTGGTCGGCCAAGGCTTCGTTCAACCACTCGCTGATGAGGGTGCCCCAGAAGGCGTACAGATCCTTGCCTCGGGCATTGGCCAGCTTCGTACCCATCTCCAGGCGATAGGGTTGCATCAGGTCCAACGGTCGCAACAGGCCATACAATCCGGAGAGCATGCGCAGATGTTGCTGGGCATGATCGAAATCGGCGTCGCTGAAACTTTGCGCATCAAGGCCGGTATACACGTCGCCTTTGAAGGCCAGCAGCGCTTGCTTGGCGTTGGCGATTGTGAAGGCCGGGGTCCAGCTGCCGAACCGCGCGGCATTGAGGCCGCCGATCTTGTCGGAGACGTGCATCAGTTCACTGATCTGTGCCGGCGAGAGTCCGCGCAATTGTTCGATCAGTTCCTGCGAGTGGTCCAGGTATTGCGGCTGGGTGAAGCGCGAGGTGGCCGGCGGTGTTTCATAATCAAGGGTCTTGGCGGGGGAAATCACCATCAGCATGCAATCGTCTCCTTTAAAAGTGCGGCGATTCTAGGAGGTTGTCCGGGTTGACTCCAGCTATTGGGGTGATAGGAGATGGATGGCATCCGGGCTGCCCTCGCCACAGGAATTAATACCAGCATGAGATCCAGGGGGCGGAGTCCCAGGATCGGCTATGATGCGGCGCGGGTTTCGTTATGGAGACATCCCTTTTGCGCATTGCTCTTCTTTTGTCGGCCTGGCTGTTGAGCCTCGGTGCCTGGGCCGCGCCCAACGACATCGCCACCCTGGATCGCAGCACCTGGCCGGAGCAACTCACCAGTGCGACGTTGTTCGATGTGGCGTCCCGGGCCGAGATCCTGATGTTCTCCCGGGTCCTGCTCGACACCGATGCCATGGACGAAATCGCCCTCAAGCAGTACCTGGGCCTGCGCTCGATCAACATGGTGGCGATCGATAACCTCCGGGCACGGCTGTGGCAGCGCTTGTTGAGCAGCTACAACTTCGCCCAGCGCAGCTGTGACCAGGATGCTTCCTTCTGTTATCTGGTGGAGGACATGGCTTCGCTGCGCCAGGAGGCGGGCCGCTTCCATCTCGATGACAATTCCTTCTACATCAAGTGGGCCGGACCGAGCCGGATCTTCCATACCCAATACCGGGACGAGCTGTTGCGCAAGGCTGCGCTGTTTCCGCAGACCAGTAGCGAGATCGAGCGTTTCGGCGATTACGAGCGCAACGGCGAAGACATGCATGACCGGCTGTTTCTGCTGACCTTCGACAGCGGTGCCAACGTTGCGCCGGATAACACGCCCTGGCTGACCGAGTACCTGCGCAAGTCGAACATGAGCGGTACTTTTTTCGTCCTCGGCAAGGATATCCAGGCGCGGCTGGCGGATCGCTCGGTCAACGGTCTCCAGGCATTGTATTCCGGCCAATGCGTGGGCGTGCAGGGGTGGGAGTTCCGCTCCCACAGCTATTGGCAGGACTGGCAGGATTCAGTGCGACGCAGCGTCGAACTGGTCAAGAGCAAGCTGCCGGAAAACTACGTTCCGTTGTTCCGCCCGCCCCAGGGGCAGCGCCGTGGCGATGCCGAAGCCTTTTTCCGCAAACAGGGCCTGCAGGTGGCGCTGTGGGACATCGATCCCCAGGACGGCAGCAACCGACTCAAGCCCGAGCAAAGCGCCCATCGGGCGTTGACCCTGATGCTGCTCTGGCGCCACGGGGTGATCAACTTCAACGCCAAGCAGGATGCAGTGAAAACGGCAATGCCCTGGCTCATCGCGCAAACGGCGCAAAGCGGGATCGGCTGGGAAGATTGTCAGGACGCGTTTCACTGAAAACCGCAAGGGCCCGGAAACATTGGGGAAGAGGCAAATTCCGGTGTGCATTCATGGCGACCGGACTTCCGACTTTAACGGGGCGGCGGTGGTACGCCAAGGGCTTTTCGTCACTCTGAAAAATAAACTTCAAAAAAGCGTCAAAGTGCTTTTTCCTGTCATGGTTTTTGGAGTATCAAGAAGTCAGACCGCCGAAACCTGCAACACAGGTGGCGTCTTCCAAGACCCAGTTTGTGTGCAGTTCACCTCAATCCCCGCGGGTGAATTCGGTGGCTACCTCGAGGCGCAGCACTGTCATGGTATTGCGTCGAATGGCCCCCACAAAGGTGACCGAGTATGGATGACCACGGACGTAGCCCTTCCTCCAACCAGCCAATCCTCTATGTACTCGATACCAACGTATTGATCCACGATCCAAACGCACTTCTGAACTTCGAAGAACACCACGTTGCTATCCCCATGACCGTGCTCGAAGAGCTGGACAAGCTCAAGAGCGGGCATCACAGCGTGGCGGCCGAGTGTCGGCAGGCGATTCGCCTGATCGACAAGACCCTGGGGGATGCTTCTCCCGAGGATGTCGAACTGGGTGTACCGATCCAGCGCGGCAAAAGCGGTCCCAAGGGGCTGCTCTCGATCCTGATGAGCAAGCGCACCGAACCCAATCTGGTGCTGCCCGAACACTTGAACGACAACATCATCATCAACCAATTGATCGACCTGCACGCGCGCAACAAGGATCAGGCCGTGGTGCTGGTGACCAAAGACATCAATATGCGCCTCAAGGCCCGCGCCTGCGGGATTGCGGCGGAGGACTACAGCACCGACCAACTGGTGGACGACGTTTCGCTGCTGCCCAACGGCTACCACACCATGACCGGTTCCTTCTGGGACCGTGTGAGCAAGGTCGATACCCGTCAGGACCATGGGCGCACCTGGCACCAGGTGCAACTGATCGACAACCTGCCGGCGGTGCACATCAACGAGTTCATCATCGACGAGCAGGGGTTCGTTGGCTGGATCAAGGAGATCGAAGACGACAAGCTGCTGATTCTCGACTTGCACCAGGAGCCCTTGCTGCATCAGGAGGCCTGGGGGCTCAAACCGCGCGATATCTACCAGAGCCTGGCCCTGTTCGCCTTGCTCGACCCGGATATCCATCTGGTCAACCTGTCCGGCGCCGCCGGTTCCGGCAAGACCATCCTGGCCCTGGCTGCGGCCATCGAGCAGACCATGGTCAGTAAACGCTACCGGCGCATCATCGCCACCCGCAGCGTGCAGGGCCTGGACCAGGAGATCGGTTTCCTGCCCGGTACCGAAGCGGAAAAAATGGAGCCCTGGCTGGGAGCGATCACCGACAACCTCGAGGCCTTGCACATGGATGACGAAAGCACCCATGGCAGCGTCGACTACATCCTCAGCAAAGTGCCGTTGCAGTTCAAATCCCTCAACTACATTCGAGGCCGCAGCTTCCAGCAGAGCTTGATCCTGATCGACGAATGCCAGAACCTCACCCCGCACCAGATGAAGACCATCATCACCCGTGCCGGCGCCGGTTCGAAAGTGGTGTGCCTGGGTAACCTGGCACAGATCGACACGCCTTACCTGTCCGCGACCAGCTCCGGACTGACCTACCTGACCGAACGCTTCAAGGACTTCCCCAACGGAGTCCACATTACCCTGCAAGGCGTACCGCGCTCGATCCTGGCCGAATACGCCGAATCGCACCTGTAACCCCACCAAACCGGGCGGCCTTAAGGCCGCCCGGTCTTTTTGCCTCGCAAATAACTCACAAGGGGATGTGGGGTGCATGGGAAATTGTTGTTCTATCCAGGTGCGACAATCAGGCCTGCCGGAATCTGACCCACGGGTTTACAATCGACGCTCCTGATCAGGAGTATCCCTGTGCTGACCCATCTCGATTCCCAAGGTCGCGCCAATATGGTCGACGTGACCGACAAGGCTGTGACGTTCCGTGAGGCCACGGCCGAAGCCTTTGTGCGCATGCTGCCCGATACATTGCAAATGATCGTCAGCGGGGGCCACCCCAAAGGGGATGTGTTCGCCGTGGCGCGCATTGCCGGCATCCAGGCGGCCAAAAAGACCAGCGATCTGATTCCGCTCTGCCATCCGCTGATGCTCACCAGTGTCAAGGTCGAGCTCGATGCGGCCGGGGACGATCTGGTGCGCATCGTTGCTCGCTGCAAACTGTCGGGGCAGACCGGTGTGGAGATGGAAGCCCTGACCGCCGCCAGTGTTGCCGCACTGACCCTCTATGACATGTGCAAGGCCGTGGACCGCGGCATGACGATTGAAGGCGTGCGGGTGCTGGAAAAGCTCGGCGGCAAGAGTGGCCATTTTCAGGCGGATGCAACATGAGCATTACCGTGAAGTTTTTTGCGCGTTATCGCGAGGCACTGGGTCTGGACTCCGAGAGGATCGACGGCAACTTTCACACCGTGGAAGACGTTCGTGCGTTTCTGGCTGCTCGCGAAGGGTTCGACGTATTGAGCGAGCAGAACCTGATGTGTGCTCGCAATGAAGAGTTATGCCAGCTCGACGAACCGCTGGCCGACGGTGACGAGGTCGCGTTCTTTCCCACCGTGACCGGAGGCTGAGCCATGGCGATTCGTGTGCAGGCCGATCCATTCGACCCGGGCGCCGAAGTCAACGCAATGCACGCGGCCAATGTCGGCGTGGGGGCGGTGGTGAGTTTTGTCGGCTACGTACGTGACTTCAACGACGGCCTGGATGTGTCCGGGATGTTCCTCGAGCATTATCCGGGCATGACTGAAAAGGCCTTGGGCAAGATTGCGACCGAGGCCGAGCAGCGCTGGCCGTTGTTGAAGCTGGAAGTGTTGCACCGCATCGGCGCCCTGGAGCCGGGCGAGCCGATTGTCTTCGTAGGAGCTGCCAGTGCCCATCGTCAGGCGGCGTTCGACGCCTGCGCCTTCGTCATGGACTACCTCAAGACCCGTGCTCCTTTCTGGAAGAAAGAAAACACCGTCAATGGCCCGCGTTGGGTCGAAGGACGGGACAGCGATCATGCGGCGGCGGATCGCTGGAAGCAGTAACCCGCCTGTTGTTCCTCCGCCGCTATCGCGAGCAGGCTCGCTCCCACACGCGGTCTGTGTTGACACAGGACTTGTGATCGACACGGGTTCCTGTGGGAGCGGGCTTGCTCGCGAAGGAGCCCTCAGCCTCACATCCGATTCCCCTGACTGACTCATTGACGATATGTACATTTAAGTCCAGTATGGATTTATAAGTACATAAAGCTGTCGCGCTCATTTTTCTCTGCCAAACCAACAACAATCCGCGAGAGAACGATCATGAAGAAGCTCCCCCTCATCACCGGCGTAGCCCTGAGCCTGCTGGCCTCCAGTAGCCTGTTTGCCGCCGAGAAAACCTTGCGCATCGGCATCGAAGCGGCTTATCCACCGTTTGCTTCGAAGAACTCGGAAGGGAAAATCGTGGGTTTCGACTATGACATCGGCAACGCACTGTGCGCGCAGATGAAGGTTGAATGCGAATGGATCGAGGGAGAATTCGACGGTCTGATCCCGTCGCTGAAGGTGAAAAAGATCGACATGGCGCTGTCCTCCATGACCATCACGCAAGAGCGCAAGAAGTCGGTGGATTTCACCCACAAGTACTATTTCACCTCGTCGCGGCTGGTCATGAAGGAGGGCGCGGTGGTGGATGACCAGTACGTCAGCCTCAAGGGCAAGACCGTAGGTGTACAGCGGGCCACCACTACGGATCGCTATGCCACTGAGGTTCTTGAACCCAAGGGCGTGATCATCAAGCGCTACAGCAACAACGAGGAAATCTACATGGACCTGGCGTCCGGCCGCCTGGATGCGATATTCGCCGACACCATCCCGCTGGAGGACTTCCTGTCGATGCCCCGCGGCAAGGGCTATGGGTTTGTCGGCCCGGAACTCAAGGACCCGAAATACGTCGGTGAAGGCGCCGGCATTGCAGTGCGCAAGGGTAACAGCCAACTGGTGGCGGATTTGAACAAGGCCATCGATGGGATTCGGGCCAGTGGGGAGTATCAGAAGATTCAGGCCAGGTACTTCAAGTCGGATATTTATGGCGATTGACTAACCGCTATCGCGAGCAGGCTCGCTCCCACAGGGAAACGCGTCGAACAAGTCCTGTGTACAACGCAGATCCCTTGTGGGAGCGAGCCTGCTCGCGATGGCGTCAAGCCAGGCAACACAAAACCTAGCCCCTCAAGTCCTTCAAATGCTTGTAAACCGTCGCCCGCCCCATGTTCAGCACATTGGCCACATAGTTGGAAGCGCTTTTGCCCTTGAAGGCTCCCTCGGCGTGAAGCGCCAGGACCAGCTCGCGCTTATGGTCGCGGGTCAGCAGGTTCAGGCTCAATTGACGCTCGCGCATCCAGGCGTGCAGGAAGGTGTTGATCCGTTCCTGCCAGTCGTCGCGAAACAGTGAGTCCGGCTGGGGAATCAATTTGCCCGGCGACAGAAACAGGTCCAACGCGGCCTTGGCATTCTCGAACAGCGAAATATTCAGGTTGATGCATAGCACCGCCAGCGGCTGCCCGTCGGCGTCGCGCAGGACGCTGCTGAGGCTGCGGATCTTCTGTCCGTCCCAATTGAGCTTCTCGTACGGCCCGATGTTACGTTCGCTGATGTCTTCGCTGAGCATGTCCTCCAGGGCCGACTCATCGCCAATCTCGCGTTTGGACAGGTTATTGGCGATGTAATCGACCTTCTGCGTGCGCAGGTCATGCAGCACTACTTCGGCATGGGGGTAGAACAGCGTGGCGATGGCATCGGCGATGACGCGGAAGTTATCCAGCGCCGGATCGGTTTGCGGGGCGTTCATGACAGGGCTCCAGGCAGCGTCAGCGCCCCGTGAGACAGGGGCGCTGGGAGTTTGCCGCAATCGTGGCGATGCGTCACCTCAAGGAGGATCAACCCAGGCGCGAGGGTGACAGCATCGCGCTGTCGAGGCCGAAGCGGGCCAGGGCCTCCGGCAGCGGTTCGCCGCGCACCAGGGCCGCGCTGGCCTGGCCCATGGCGGGGGAGGTCTGGATGCCGTAGCCGCCCTGGGCCGCGACCCAGAACAGGCCAGGGACCTTCGGGTCGAAACCACTGATCAGGTCTCCATCGTGCACAAAACTGCGCAACCCGGCCCAGGTGCGAGTCGGACGGCGAATGGTCAATGTGGTGGCTTCTTCGATCTGGTAGATACCCATGGCGATGTCCAGCTCTTCGGGCTGTACGTCGTGGGGCTCCACCGGGTCGGCGTTCGCCGGCGAGCCGAGGAACATGCCGGCATCGGGCTTCATATAGAAAGATTCGTCCAGGCTCACCAGCATCGGCCAATCATGGATGTCCATGCCTTCGGGGCCGGCGAAGATGAACGCCGCGCGGCGCTTGGGTTGCAGGCCCAGTTTTGGGGCGCCGGCCATCTGCCCGATCTCGTCGGCCCAGGCCCCGGCCGCGTTGATCAGCACGGGCGTTGTAAAGGTCCGGTTCGCGGTTCGAACCTGCCACATCCCCTGGGCGTCGCGACACAGGTCCAGCACCTCGCTGTCGGTGTGCACTTCACCACCGCTGCGGCGTATACCGCGCAGATAGCCTTGGTGCAGTGCATCGGTGTCGATGTCGGCGGCAGTCGGGTCGTAAATGGCGCCATAGACTTTTTCCCGCCGTAGGATCGGCAATCGCACGCAGGCTTCTTGGGCGCTGAGCAGCTGCATCTGCGGCACCGTGGCCTTGGCGCTGAGGTACTGATTGTTCAGTTCGGCCGGATCGCCGGTGAAGTCCACGGTCATTTCGCCCCGCGGAGTGAGCAGGGGGTGTTCGCAGAACCCGGGCGGCGGCGCATCGAAGAAGTCGCGGCTGGCCTGGGTCAGTGCCCGTACCTGAGGGGTGCCGTAGGCCGCGGTATACAGAGCCGCCGAGCGTCCGGTGGAGTGATAGGCCGGGTGGGATTCGCGTTCGAGCACGATGACCCGGCCGTGGGGCGCGAGCCAGTAGCCGGTGGAGGCACCGGCGATACCGCCACCGATGATGATGAAATCTGCTGGGGTCATGAAGTTCTCCTGTGGAGACGGTACAGGGCGTTCGGAGGACCTGTGGGAGCGGGCTTGCTCGCGAAGGCGTCAACGCATTCAACATGGATGTGGCTGACACACCGCTTCGCGGGCAAGCCCGCTCCCACAGGGATCGAGTGGTGTCAGTCTTGGACGCGTAACCGGTAAAGCGCATTCGCCAGCGCAACATCCTCCAGTCCCAGGCCGATGGAGCGGAAGAACACATGGCGTTCATAGTCCGGATGCGCAACCCGTTCGCTGAGCAGCTCCGGCAAGTCGCCGACGATGTGCGATGCATCCCAGCCATGCTGCTCGCCGGCGATCAGCATTTCTCCGGCCGAAGCCGGCGTGGTCTGACGATAGTCGCAGAACACATCCATGTCATTGAGGCTTTGTGGCGGCACCTCATGGGCCCGCGGGGCGTTGGTGCTGATGGACGTGATCAGTGCCGGTTTGCCCAGTGTCCTCGGATCAAGCACTGCATTGGCCGAGGAGGTGCAGAGCATCACTACATCGGCGTCACGCACCGCCGCTTCGAGAGAGTCGGCAATTTCCAGGCGTGGGTCCAAATCAGTGATCAAACTCATCTCCTGCGCTGTTTTCGTCTTCAGGCCCGGCGAGTAGAGGCGTATGCCTTCCCAGTCCCGCAGTCCCTGGACGTAACGCACATGAGCCCGCGCCACCGCGCCGCTGCCGATAACAGCCAGGCGCCGGGCCTGCCTCGGGGCGAGGGCATCGACCGCGACGGCCGTGGTGGCGGCGGTGCGGGCAGTTGTCAGCTCGGCGGCATCGCACAGCAGCAGCGGCTGCCCGGTCTGCATTGACATCAGCAAGGTCCACGCAGTGACCAGCGGACCTTGTTCGCCGACGATATAGGGCGAGGTCTTGACCCCGTACACCTGATCTTCTGACAACACGCCCAGATAATTGATGAAATCCCCGGCGCCCTTGGGAAACACAACCAGCTGTTGGGGCGGTTGAACCGCCAGCCCGGCGGCGAGGTCACGGAACAGCTTGCGCAGGATCTGCGGTACATCGACGTGTACGAGCAGTTCTCGGGCTTGGGCGTGGATCATCACAACGGGTGTGCTGGGCATCGTGGACTCCGGGATGCATTTTAAACTTATTTGTCCATTATGGACTTTTTGTTTAATCGGGCAATATCCCGGGCAAAAAAAACGCAGCCAGAGTGGCTGCGCTTTTGAGACGTGCGGCGAGCGTCAGGAACGCTTGCGTTCGACCGGCCGCAAAAGGTGGGTAGGCGGCATTTCGCAGCTGATTTTGCGACCCAGCAACGCCTCGATGGACGGGAGCTGATAGGAGTCGTCCTCACCGGCGAAGCTGATGGACACGCCCTCGGCGCCTGCGCGACCGGTTCGACCGATGCGGTGCACGTAGTCGTCGGGGACTTCCGGCAGGGTGAAGTTGATCACATGGCTGATACCATCGATGTGAATGCCGCGACCGGCGACATCGGTAGCCACCAGCACGCGGATCTTGCCTTCACGAAAGCCTTCCAGCGTCTTGATGCGCTTGTGCTGTGGCACGTCGCCCGACAGTTGCGCCGCGTTGACGCCATCGCGTACCAGGCGCTCCTCGATGCGTCGCACCTCGTCCTTGCGGTTGGCAAACACCATTACCCGCTCCCAACCGTTGTCGTTGATCAGGTTGTAGAGCAGCTTGTATTTGTCGGCACCGGCCACTGCATAGATGTGTTGCTCGACGTTTTCACTGGCGACGTTCTCGGCTTCGATTTCGACGATGGCCGGGTCGGTGGTCCATTGCTTGGCGAGGTTCATCACGTCGTCGGTGAAGGTGGCGGAGAACAGCAACGTCTGGCGTTCGCTTTTGGGTGGCGTCTGGCGAATGATCTGGCGAACCTGCGGGATGAAGCCCATGTCGAGCATGCGGTCGGCTTCGTCCAGCACCATCACTTCGACCATGTCCAGGTGCACATCGCCGCGCTGATTGAAATCCAGCAGGCGGCCCGGCGTCGCGACCAGGATGTCGCAGTGACGGGCTTCAAGCTGCTTGAGCTGTTTGTCGAAGTCCATGCCGCCGACGAAGGTCATGACATTGAGGCCGGTGTACTTGGTCAGGTCGACGGCGTCCTTGGCGATCTGCACCACCAGCTCGCGGGTCGGGGCGATGATCAAGGCTCTCGGCTCGCCCATGTAGCGCTCCTTGGGCGGAGGCGTCTGCAGCAATTGGGTGATGGTGGAAATCAGGAACGCGGCGGTCTTGCCGGTCCCGGTCTGGGCACGGCCGATCGCGTCCTTGCCCGCCAGGGTGTAACCCAGCACCTGCGCCTGGATCGGCGTGCAGTAGGGGAAGCCGAGGTCCTGGATGGCGTGCATCAGTTCCGGGGCGAGCTTGAAATCATGGAAGCGCGTCTTGCCTTCCTGAGGTTCTACGACGAAGTCCTCGAGCTTCCACGCGACGGCCGGCGGCTTGGGCGCGCGTTCGCGGCGTGGCTTGGAGGGTTCACTGCGTGGCTTTTGCGACGCCTTGGCGGTGACAGGCTGGGCTGCGGGCTCTTTCGTCTCTGCAACAGGTGCGGGCCGACGCGATTGCTGTGGCGCTTCGGTGCGGCTCGGGCCGGGGACGGGAGCGCTGGGTGCGAGCTGCTCGGCCTCGCTTTTACCGAACATCTTCTTGAGTGCTTTGAGCACGGTCATCTCATCGATTGGTTAAGGAATGTACGCCGGCCAGTGTAATGCAAGAAACGGGCGCGGCGTAGTGTGTTCATCAACAGCTGGACATAGTGAACTGCCCCTCAGCGCAACCGCTCGGTCAGCCAGGTGCCGATGTCGCGAATCTCTTCGGGTAACACTTCGTGCCCCATTGGGTATTCCTGCCATGTCACGGTGACACCATGCTGCTTCAGATACTCCTTCGCGGTCCGTCCCATGGGGTTGAGCACCACTTCGTCGTATTGTCCATGCAGTGCCAGCACCGGAATGCGCTGCTGGCTGGCTGACAACTGTAACTGCTCACTGAACGTCGGTGCATAAGTAGACAGGGCGATCACACCTCCCAATGGTCCCTCCCATTTCAGGAATGCCGTGTGATAGACCACTGCGCCGCCTTGGGAGAAGCCCGCCAGGAAAATCCGCGAGGCGTCTATTCCGCTGGCTCGCTGGGTTTCGACCAGGTCGATGACCCGCTGGGCCGACACTTCCAACTGTTGTTCGTCAATAGCGCGCGCCGGGCTCAGCGCCCGGATGTCGTACCAGCTGGGCATGGCATAACCGCCATTGATCGTTACCGGCTGGGTCGGTGCCTGAGGTAGAACGAAACGTGTGGTGAGCAGACTTTGCTGCAGCATTTCGGCTACCGGCAGAAAGTCAAAACGATCGGCACCCAGGCCGTGGAGCCAGATAACACACGCATCGGCAGTGCCGCTGGGCTCGAGAATCAAGGGGTCGGTCATGGTTGTGCTCCAAATCTGTGCGGGTGCGCCCAATCAGTGCGTGATTGCGGTGCAAGTCCGGTGCCTCAGTTAATTAGATGTCGCAAAGTTGAAAGTTTTTGTCTTGACGACTTTTACAAGGGCCAAGCGCAGCGCTCTGGTACGGGCTTTGCTATGGGGTAGCTGAGTGATGATTCTTAGGCTACGCGGTAACACTATCAGTTCGACGCGACGCATGGGATATCAGAAATCCGGTGATGGATGTTCGCCAATAGCCGCTACGGGCTTCGCGAACGTGAAGGGCTACAGCCCGTTCGGCCGATTGGTGAGAAATGAGCATGGCCGTTTGATTGCGGGCATCTCATCAATAGACTCATAGCGAAGGTCCAGACGTCGGTTGACCCTAGAAAAAGCCAACAAGGGTCGGCAATGCCCCAAAAGGGTGCGACAGGACTCGAGCTCCGACACAACAAGAGCAAAACTGGAGGTTTGAATGAAGTTACTGAAATCCACCCTGGCTGTCGTGACCGCAGCAGCAGTGCTCGGTGTCAGCGGGTTCGCACAGGCGGGTGCGACCCTGGACGCCGTGAAGAAAAGAGGCGAAGTGCGCTGCGGCGTGAGTGATGGCCTGCCGGGTTTCTCGGTGCCTGATTCCAACGGCAAGATTGTCGGTATCGATGCTGACTTCTGCCGTGCCGTGGCCGCCGCGGTATTCGGCGATGCGACCAAGGTCAAGTTCAGCCAGTTGAACGCCAAGGAGCGCTTCACCGCGCTGCAGTCCGGCGAAATCGACGTGCTTTCGCGCAACTCCACCATGACCAGCTCCCGTGACGCGGGCATGGGCCTGAAATTCCCGGGCTTCATTACTTATTACGATGGCATCGGTTTCCTGGCCAACAGCAAGCTGGGCGTCAAAAGCGCCAAGGAACTGGACGGTGCGACCATCTGCATCCAGGCCGGTACCACCACCGAGCTGAACGTTTCCGACTACTTCCGCGCCAATGGCCTGAAGTACACCCCGATCACCTTCGACACTTCCGATGAAAGCGCCAAGTCGCTGGAATCCGGTCGTTGCGACGTGCTGACCTCCGACAAGTCCCAACTGTTCGCCCAGCGCAGCAAGCTGGCCTCGCCGAAGGACTACGTGGTGCTGCCGGAAACCATTTCCAAGGAGCCTCTGGGCCCGGTCGTGCGTAATGGCGACGACGAGTGGCTGGCCATCGTGCGCTGGACCGGCTACGCCCTGCTCAACGCTGAAGAAGCTGGCGTGACTTCGAAGAACGTCGAAGCTGAAGCCAAGTCCACCAAGAACCCTGACGTCGCTCGTATGCTGGGCGCCGACGGTGAATACGGCAAGGACCTGAAACTGCCGAAAGACTGGGTCGTTCAGATCGTCAAGCAAGTCGGCAACTACGGTGAAATGTTCGAGCGCAACCTCGGCAAGAGCACTCCGCTGGAAATCGATCGCGGCCTGAACGCGCTGTGGAACGCTGGCGGCATCCAATACGCACCACCAGTGCGCTGATGGTTCTATCACCCGGTGGGCCAACCACCGGGTGATGTTCTGTTCCATTTCTTGCGGGGCACTTCATGCAAAATTCAGTCGGCGCACCTAAGCAGAGGCTCAGCCTCAGCGATCCACGAGTGCGTGCGTGGGTATTTCAGATCGTCACGGTCGTGGCGGTTATTTCGCTGGGCTGGTATCTGTTCGATAACACACAGACCAACCTTCAGCACCGGGGCATTACCTCCGGTTTCGGCTTCCTGGAGCGCAGTGCCGGGTTCGGCATCGCTCAACACCTGATCGATTACACCGAGGCGGACAGTTATGCCCGCGTCTTTGTCATCGGGTTGCTCAATACACTGCTGGTGACGTTCATCGGCGTAATACTGGCAACCATCCTGGGGTTCATCATCGGCGTTGCCCGCTTGTCGCAGAACTGGATCATCTCCAAGCTGGCAACCGTTTATGTAGAGGTTTTCCGTAACATTCCGCCGCTGCTGCAAATCCTGTTCTGGTATTTCGCAGTCTTCCTGAGCATGCCGGGACCGCGTGCCGCTCACAATATCGGCGACACCTTCTTTGTCAGCAGCCGGGGCCTGAACATGCCGGCGGCGATGGTGACCGACGGGTTCTGGCCGTTCGTGATCAGCATCGTGCTGGCGATTGTCGCCATCGTGCTGATGAGCCGCTGGGCCACCAAGCGCTTCGAGGAAACCGGCGAACCGTTTCACAAATTCTGGGTCGGCCTGGCCTTGTTCCTGGTCATCCCGGCGCTGTGCGCGCTGATGTTCGGTGCCCCGGTGCACTGGGAAGTTCCGCAGCTCAAGGGCTTCAACTTTGTCGGCGGCTGGGTGTTGATTCCCGAACTGCTGGCCTTGACCCTGGCACTGACGGTGTACACCGCGGCGTTCATCGCCGAGATCGTGCGGTCGGGCATCAAGTCGGTCAGCCATGGCCAGACCGAAGCGGCGCGCTCCCTGGGGCTGCGCAATGGTCCGACGCTGCGCAAGGTGATCATTCCGCAGGCCCTGAGGGTGATCATCCCGCCGCTGACCAGCCAATACCTGAACCTGGCGAAAAACTCTTCCCTGGCAGCCGGTATCGGTTACCCGGAAATGGTGTCGTTGTTCGCCGGCACGGTGTTGAACCAGACCGGCCAGGCCATCGAGGTGATCGCGATCACCATGAGCGTGTACCTGGCGATCAGTATCAGCATTTCCTTGCTGATGAACTGGTACAACAAGCGCATTGCGCTGATCGAGCGGTGAGGAAACGCGCATGACATCCCATACTTTCAAACCTGACATGCCTCCACCGAGCAGTAGCATCGGTGTGGTGGCGTGGATGCGCGCGAACATGTTCTCCAGCTGGATCAACACGCTGTTGACGCTGTTCGCGTTCTACCTGATCTACTTGATCGTTCCGCCGTTGGTGCAATGGGCGATCCTGGATGCCAACTGGGTGGGCACCACCCGGGCCGATTGCACCAAGGAAGGCGCCTGCTGGGTGTTCATCCAGCAACGTTTCGGCCAGTTCATGTACGGCTACTACCCGGCGGACCTGCGCTGGCGCGTGGACCTCACCGTATGGCTGGCCGTGATCGGCGTGGCCCCGCTGTTCATCTCGCGCTTCCCGCGCAAGGCGATCTACGGCCTGAGCTTCCTGGTGTTGTACCCGATCACTGCCTGGTGCCTGCTGCACGGCGGCGTGTTTGGCCTGGACACCGTGGCGACCAGCCAATGGGGCGGCCTGATGCTGACCCTGGTAATTGCCACGGTCGGTATCGTCGGCGCCCTGCCGCTGGGTATCGTCCTGGCCTTGGGCCGTCGCTCGAATCTGCCGGCTATCCGCGTGGTCTGCGTGACGTTCATCGAGTTCTGGCGTGGCGTGCCGTTGATCACGGTGCTGTTCATGTCGTCGGTGATGCTGCCGTTGTTCCTGCCCGAGGGCATGAACTTTGACAAGCTGCTGCGGGCGCTGATCGGGGTGATCCTGTTCCAGTCCGCCTACATCGCCGAAGTGGTGCGTGGTGGTCTGCAAGCCATTCCCAAAGGGCAGTACGAAGCGGCCGCGGCGATGGGCCTGGGTTACTGGCGCAGTATGGGCCTGGTGATTCTGCCGCAAGCCCTGAAGCTGGTGATCCCGGGGATCGTCAACACCTTCATTGCGTTGTTCAAGGACACGAGTCTGGTGATCATCATCGGCCTGTTCGACCTGCTCAACAGCGTGAAACAAGCTGCCGCCGACCCCAAATGGCTGGGCATGGCCACTGAAGGCTATGTATTCGCCGCCCTGGTGTTCTGGATTTTCTGTTTTGGTATGTCGCGCTATTCCATGCATCTGGAACGCAAGCTCGACACAGGCCACAAGCGTTAGGAGTTGACTCATGAGTGAAGCAATCAAAAAGCCTGTGGGCCCTGAAGGCATTATTCAGATGCAGGGCGTAAACAAGTGGTACGGCCAGTTCCACGTGTTGAAAGACATCAACCTGAACGTCACCCAGGGCGAGCGTATCGTGCTGTGCGGTCCGTCGGGTTCGGGCAAGTCCACCACCATCCGCTGCCTCAACCGTCTGGAAGAGCACCAGCAGGGCCGCATCGTGGTCGATGGTGTGGAACTGACCAACGACCTCAAGCAGATCGAAGCGATCCGCCGCGAAGTCGGCATGGTGTTCCAGCACTTCAACCTGTTCCCGCATCTGACCATTCTGCAGAACTGCACCCTGGCGCCGATGTGGGTACGCAAGATGCCCAAGCGCAAGGCCGAGGAAATCGCCATGCATTACCTGGAACGCGTGCGCATTCCAGAGCAGGCACACAAGTACCCAGGGCAGCTTTCCGGTGGTCAGCAGCAGCGCGTGGCGATCGCTCGTGCCCTGTGCATGAAGCCGAAAATCATGCTGTTCGATGAGCCGACCTCGGCGCTTGACCCGGAGATGGTGAAAGAAGTACTCGACACCATGATCGGCCTGGCCGAAGACGGCATGACCATGCTGTGCGTGACCCACGAAATGGGCTTCGCCCGCACCGTGGCCAACCGCGTGATCTTTATGGACAAGGGCGAAATCGTCGAGCAGGCCGCGCCGAACGACTTTTTCGACAACCCGCAGAGTGATCGGACCAAGCTGTTCCTGAGCCAGATCCTGCATTGATCGGCAGGTCATGAAAAATAAACCCGGACTTGTCCGGGTTTATTTTTTGTACGTTTCGCTTCAAGGCGCCAACACGGTTTCCCGTTCCGGGTAACGTTCAAGCAACAATTGCCGCAAGTCGGCCCCTTCGTTCAACACCTGGATATCGGCCAGCAGATGGGGGTGACGATCCAGCAGGCGCATCAGCGTGAGCAACGGCTGGGGTGGGGACACTTCCCCTCGCTCGTAGCGGGAAAAGGCATTGTGTCCAGCGCCGGACAGCAGTTTGACGGCCTCTTTCTGCGTGAGGTGCAGTTTGCGGCGGATACGCTTGATCTCGGCGGCCACTGCTTGGACACAGTCTTCGAGCAATTGATCGCTGGCCTTGGCGTAGCGTTGTGCGCTGTCAGTGTCATGATCGAATTCGATCTCGCCGCAGGCCTGGCATTCCCACCCGGAGATGTCGTGCACCTGCCGCGCCACCTGCTTGTAGTCGACGGTAAAGCTACGGCCTTCGAAATGGTGCATCGCATCATGGGCGCCGCAGCTGACGCATTGTTGTTTTTTCATGGGTTTCTCTCCTTGAAGGAGACTACAGGGTGTCCACCGCCGGGGCGGTACGTCACCTTGATGTAAATCTCCAGGTCCTGAAATGTCGTGTGGTAAACGTCCTGCCAGATTCGGTGATCGGCATAGGTCGTCATCGATTTTTGAAGCATTCGAGGGGCCAGCCCTTCGATGATTCGTAGCATCCGAGTCAGGTTCAAACCCATTCTCCGAGCGCCTTCCCATGCGCTCATCGTGAAGGCCTTGTATCCCAGCCTGCTGACTTCTGCCTTGACCACCGCCAGGTCGTAATGGGGTGTGTTCTTTTCCATAAGAAATCGATGCCTTGTTTTATAAATTACCCATATGGGGTAGTTTTGCCAATCTAAAAATGACGCTCCTTTTACTGCCTTCCAAACCTAGGCCCTTGTTCGCTCAGAAGAACCTGACTAACATGTCAGAAATTTCATCCCTTAAACGGGTGAAAGAACGAGCCTCATGTCTGATATTTCTCCGCTTCCTCAGCGCTGGCCGGCCAGCCGCTGGAGCGGTTCAACGCCTGCAACGGTGCATCACCGCTGGTTTTCGCCATGCGGTTGCCTTCAAGCCCCAGAGTTTTCCATGTCCCGCGATTTGCTTGACCACACTGCCTCGACGGCGCCCAAGCGCGCTGCCGAACTCGAAGAACTGTTGATCGATGCCGAAGCCGATGACGAGCAGGTCCAGGCGCATCCGCAGGTGCAGCGGCCCTGGTTGCTGCTGCTCGGGTTGATTCTGGTGGCGCTGAACCTGCGTCCAGCGCTATCGAGCATGGCGCCGTTGCTCAGCGAGGTCTCGAAAAGCCTTGGCCTGTCGGCCGCCCAGGCCGGTTTGCTGACGACGCTGCCGGTGCTTTGCCTCGGCCTGTTCGCGCCGCTGGCCCTAGTGCTGGCGCGGCGCTTCGGTGCCGAACGTGTGGTGCTGGGGATTTTATTGACGCTTGCTGGCGGGATCGTCCTGCGCAGTTCGTTCGGCCAGGTGGGACTGTTCGCCGGCAGCATCCTGGCCGGCGCCAGTATTGGCGTGATCGGCGTACTGTTGCCAGGCATCGTCAAGCGCGACTTCGCCCGGCAGGCTGGCACCATGACCGGCGTCTACACCATGGCGTTGTGCCTGGGCGCCGCGATGGCTGCCGGGGCGACGGTGCCGTTGAGCGAGCAGTTGAACCATAGTTGGAACCTGGGCCTGGGTTTCTGGATGGTGCCGGCGTTGTTGGCGGTAGTGTGCTGGTTGCCCCAGGTGGGCCAGAAGCAGGGCGCCCATCAGGCGGCCTATCGGGTACGCGGCCTGTTGCGTGATCCGCTGGCTTGGCAGGTGACGTTGTACATGGGGCTGCAATCGTCCCTGGCCTATATCGTGTTCGGCTGGCTGCCGTCGATTCTCATCGGCCGTGGCCTGACCCCGACCCAGGCCGGACTGGTGCTGTCGGGCTCGGTCATCGTTCAGTTGGTAAGTTCACTGGCCGCACCCTGGCTGGCGACCCGTGGCCAGGACCAGCGGCTGGCCATTGTCACGGTCATGGTCATGGTGCTGGGTGGACTGTTTGGCTGCCTCTACGCGCCCCTCGAAGGTTTGTGGGGCTGGGCGGTCCTGCTTGGCCTGGGACAGGGCGCGACGTTCAGCCTGGCGCTAACGCTGATCGTGCTGCGCTCACGGGACGCCCATGTGGCTGCGAACCTCTCCAGCATGGCCCAGGGCTTTGGTTATACGTTGGCGTCCCTGGGACCGTTCGCCGTCGGCGTGGTGCACGACTGGACCGGTGGATGGCAAGCCCTGGGCTGGATTTTCGGTCTCATCGGCCTGGGCGCAATCATCGCTGGCATCGGTGCGGGCCGGGCGTTGTATGTCGGGGTCAGCAGTGAGAAAGTCACCGACCTTCGCTGATGTTATTTTCATGGCTAATGACAGTAGTGTTCCTCGTGGCGGCAGATTATTGTGCCGGGTCTACAGGAACATTTTCGGAGTCTGTCCATGAGTGACGCCCATAACGCCTTGATCACCCGGTTCTACCAGGCCTTCCAGCGCCTGGACGCCGAAGCCATGAGTGCCTGCTATACCGACGACGTGGTATTCAGCGATCCGGCGTTCGGCGAACTGCGCGGGCGCGATGCGGGCGATATGTGGCGCATGCTCACCACCCGCGCCAAGGACTTCTCGCTGACCTTCGATAACGTGCGCAGCGACGAGCGTTCCGGTGGCGCTCATTGGGTGGCGACCTATCTCTTCAGCCAGACCGGTAACATCGTGATCAATGATATCCAGGCTCGCTTCGTTTTTCGCGACGGCAAGATCTGCGAGCACCACGACAGCTTTGATTTGTGGCGCTGGTCCCGCCAGGCATTGGGCACCAAAGGCCTGTTGCTGGGCTGGACGCCGCTGGTGCGCAAAGCCGTCCGGGCACAGGCACTCAAGGGGCTACGGGCGTTCCAGGCCAGTCGCTGATAAGATCGCGGCTTGTTTCCTTCGTGCCTGTAGATGTATTCGTGACGACTGACGACTCATCCTCCGCGCAGCCTGTGCAAGCCATGGCCGAGCCGGGCAAGCCCTGGTTCGTCTATCTGGTACGGGCCGCCAATGGCTCGCTGTATTGCGGTATCAGCGATGATCCTGTGCGGCGTTTCGCCAAACATCAGAGTGGCAAAGGCGCACGTTTCTTTCTTTCCAGCCCGGCGGTGGCGCTGGTGTACACCGAAGCCTGTCGCGACAAGGGCGAAGCGTTGCGTCAGGAGCGCTTGATCAAGAAGCTCAAGAAAAGCGCCAAGGAATGTCTGGTGGCGAGTGCGCCGTTGCTTCATCAGCCGCGCTGATACATCTTCATCAGGCGGGTAGGCTTATCCATGGGGGGCGCGCTAAGCTGCAGGACCTCATTCTTGCAGCGGCCAATCCCATGTCAGAACTGATTCTCCACCATTACCCGACGTCCCCTTTCGCCGAAAAAGCCCGCTTGTTGCTGGGTTTCAAAGGCCTGTCCTGGCGTTCGGTCAATATCCCGCCAATGATGCCAAAACCCGATCTGACGGCGTTGACCGGCGGCTACCGCAAGACGCCGGTTTTGCAGATCGGCGCGGATATTTATTGCGACACGGCCCTGATCGCTCGACGACTGGAGCAGGAAAAGGCCACGCCGTCGCTGTTTCCCGAAGGTCGGGAAATGATCGCGGTATCTTTTGCGGCCTGGGCGGATTCGGTGGTGTTCCAGCATGCGGTAAGCCTGGTGTTCCAGCCTGAGTCCATGGCCGTGCGTTTCGCCAAGTTGTCGCCTGAGGCGATCAAGGCGTTCATCGCTGACCGCGCTGGACTATTCAGCGGTGGCTCGGCCTCGCGCCTGTCTGCCGAGCAGGCCAAGCATCAGTGGCCGGCGATCATGGCGCGGCTCGAGCAGCAGTTGCAGCGCGAAGAGGGCGATTTCCTGCTGGGCGATCCGTCGATTGCCGACTTCGCCATGGCTCATCCGCTGTGGTTCCTCAAAGGCACGCCGGTGACTTCGCCATTGGTGGATGCGTATCCGGCCGTCTCGGCCTGGCTGGCGCAGGTGTTGGCTTTCGGCCATGGTGCGTCGAGTGCGATGAGTTCCGAAGAGGCCCTTGAAGTGGCTCGGAGCGCCACACCGGCAGTGCTCCCGGATGAACTGTTCAATGACCCGAATGGTTTTTTGGCGGGGCAACAGGTGACCATTTCAGCGACTGATTACGGCGTTGATCCTGTAGCCGGGGAATTGTTGTTTGCCGGGAATGAAGAACTGATCCTGCGCCGTGAAGACGCGCGTAGCGGGAGGGTGCATGTGCACTTTCCAAGGATAGGGTTCAAAATTTTTGCGAAAACTTGAATATGAGTTAAATGACGGGAGGCCCTTGTTTCTAAGGGCGCCCCTGAGTATTTATTGTTCAAATATAGAACAATAGATCTTGGCCGTAATCTGACGAATCCGTGGGGTTCGAACAGATTCCGCCTATTATTAACACTGCGCCGGAATTTTGGTGGCTTGCCTGATTGAGATTTAATGTGGTGGCAAAATTTCCATCGGAATCGCATATGGCGGTTCCAAGAATGGCGGTTTTGTTGTTGGTTTCCCAAATGGTTACTGCGCTGTTTGGGTGACCTCTGCCAGTGACGTAAGGAGGGTTGTTTCCTGTGCTATTTGGCGCAGGGCTAGTAAAGACGGGGGCTTGAAGAGTCATTTCTTTCTCCGATTGCTCTGGGTTTAATATTAAGAGGGCTTTAATTCCTCTAACTATTAGGTTATGCAGTAGCTTGGATGCGGAGTACTGTCAGAGTTGACAGTTTTTTATAATGGATCGCGATTAAGCCATCTGGCGCTGTATTGTTCAAACATCCCGCTCATGCCTCGATGTTGTGTTCACACAATAGAGCAGGTTGCGTAGTGCCAGCGCCCAGCACTACTTCGGCAAAAAAATGCTCAGTTACGGCGCTTGAGCTGATCAGTCAAGGACGTCGGCAGCCCCTTGATGATCAACGTGCCGGCTTCTTCGTCATATTCGATTTTGGAGCCCAGCAGGTGAGCCTCGAAGCTGATGGACAAGCCTTCGGCACGGCCGGTGAAGCGGCGGAATTGGTTGAGGGTACGTTTATCCGCCGGGATCTCGGGCGACAGGCCGTAGTCCTTGTTGCGGATATGATCGTAAAACGCTTTCGGACGGTCTTCGTCGATCAGCCCGGAGAGTTCTTCCAGGCCCACCGGCTCGCCGAGCTTGGCCTGGCTGCTGGCGTAATCCACCAGGGCCTTGGTCTTTTCCCGGGCGTCGTCTTCAGGCAGGTCTTCGCTTTCGACGAAGTCGCTGAAGGCCTTGAGTAACGTGCGAGTCTCGCCGGGGCCGTCGACGCCTTCCTGGCAGCCGATGAAGTCGCGGAAATACTCGGAAACCTTTTTGCCGTTCTTGCCCTTGATGAAAGAAATGTACTGCCTGGATTGTTTGTTGTTCTGCCACTCTGACACGTTGATCCGCGCCGCCAGGTGCAACTGGCCCAGGTCCAGGTGACGGGACGGGGTGACGTCCAGCTCGTCGGTCACCGCCACGCCTTCGCTGTGGTGCAGCAGGGCGATCGCCAGGTAGTCGGTCATGCCCTGTTGGTAATGGGCGAACAACACGTGGCCGCCCACTGACAGGTTGGACTCTTCCATCAGCTTCTGCAGGTGTTCCACCGCCACGCGGCTGAACGCCGTGAAATCCTTGCCACCGTCCAGGTACTCCTTCAGCCAGCCGCTGAACGGATGTGCCCCGGACTCGGCATGGAAAAAGCCCCAGGCCTTGCCTTGCTTGGCGTTGTAGCTCTCGTTGAGGTCGGCAAGCATGTTCTCGATGGCCGTGGACTCTGCCAGCTCGGAGTCTCGGGCGTGGAGCACTGCGGGGGTGCCGTCGGGTTTTTTGTCGATCAGGTGGACGATGCAATGACGGATCGGCATGGGCTTCTCGGCTGTTGAAAAGAGGGGAGGGCGTGCTCCCCGAAAAAGCCGCAGTGTACCGCAACCGCTGGTTTTGGCGCGCCGCGAAGGGACTTTCGGACCCATCCGACACGCCATATGCATTTTTTTACCGATTTAGCGCAATAAAGCTGACCAAATGGGTAGCTAAGGGCGGATATTTCACAGGCGTTGTGCTAGTTTTGCCCGGTCTTACGCGAAGGCACAGCGTAAAGCGTGCATTCAGCATGTGTCAGGTCGAACCAAACCCGGATTTCGGCATCTATTACCCCGACCCGTCGTGGTGATGACCGAGGGCGCCTGATCCGAGGAATCGGGCTCGATGGCTGACATTGCACACTGCAATCCATATGAATTTGATAGGGAAGGAACACTACATGGCTCTTACTAAAGACCAACTGATCAATGATATCGCCGAAAGCTCCGGCGCATCGAAAGCCGTTGCGCGTAACGCCCTGGAGCAACTGAGCCAAATCGTTGCTGATCAGCTGGAAAATGGCAGTGAAATCACCTTGCCAGGCATCGGCAAGCTGAAAGTCACCGAGCGTCCTGCCCGTACCGGCCGCAACCCTTCGACTGGCGCTGCCATCGAAATCGCCGCCAAGAAAGTGGTCAAGTTCGTTCCAGCCAAAGCGCTGAACGACAGCATCAACAAGTAAGACTTCGTTTCAAGGAAGCCGTGCTGCGGAGCGATCCGGGCACGGTTTTTTGTTGCTTTGCAAAAACTGGTCGGCCTGACATCCCCCCTGTGGGAGCGGGCATTGTTTTACATCAGGGCCGTCATTGCTTGCTGATCCAACGCACCAGCCGCCAGGCTTGCTGCTGCGCCTCGGTGTGGAACGTCCAGGCCACGAAGCGGCTTTGCTTCTGCCCCTGGGACATCTCCACCACCTGGCTGTGTTGCGCGCCGGCTTTTTTCAGCGCTGCCTGGATCGCCGGCAGGTTCGACGCCTTCGACACCAGTGTGCTGAACCACAGCACCTGTCGGGCGACCTGTGCGCTCTCGGCGATCAATTGCGTCACGAAGCGGGCTTCTCCACCCTCGCACCATAGTTCGGCCGCCTGGCCGCCGAAGTTCAACACCGGCAGCTTGCGTTTCGGATCGGCCTTGCCCAAGGCGCGCCATTTGCGCTGGCTGCCCTTGGTAGCTTCCTCCAGGGACGCATGGAAGGGCGGATTGCACATCGTCAGGTCGAACCGCTCGGTTTCGTCCAGCAGCCCCAGCAGGATCTGCTTGCGATCAGTCTGCTGGCGCAGTTGGATAGCCTTGTTCAACCCGTTTGACTGGACAATCGCCTTGGCCGAGGCGATGGCCGTCGGATCGATGTCCGAACCCAGGAAGTGCCAGCGGTAATCGCTGTAGCCAATCAGCGGATACACACAATTGGCGCCGGTGCCGATGTCCAACACCTTCACTGCCGCACCCCGCGGAATTTCTCCTTCGTTGTGGCTGGCGAGCAGATCGGCAAGAAAATGCACATAGTCCGCACGGCCAGGCACGGGAGGGCACAGGTAGTTGGTTGGAATGTCCCAATGGGCGATGCCATAGAAGGACTTGAGCAGCGCTCGGTTGAACACACGCACCGCCTCGGGGCTGGCGAAATCGATGCTTTCCTTGCCATACGGGTTGATGATCACGAACTTGGCCAGTTCCGGCGTGCTCTTGATCAGTGCCGGGAAATCATAGCGACCCTGGTGGCGGTTGCGCGGGTGCAGGCTGGCCTTTTCACGCTGAGCTGCGGGGGCGGGAGCGGGCTTCTTGCGTGCAGGTTTGGGTGTGCGGGGGGCGGTCATGGGCGGGTCGATTCGGGCGGTTCAGGAAGTGGCGGGCATTGTCCCATATCCAGACGGCCCTTGAGGCTTGCGCTGTTCAAATGTGGTAGCGGGCTTGCTCGCGAAAGCGGTATGCCAGTTAGTCAATGAGCTGACTGATCCAGCGTTTTCGCGAGCAAGCCCGCTCCCACAGGGGATTTACGGTGATCGGGAAAAAGTGTCAGGCAGAAAAAAAGAGGCCACCAGGACCTCCTTTCGACGACGAATCGCCCTTACAGGCTAGAGATCCGCGCATGCTGCTCAGCCAGTTTGCCCAGGGCCTGTTCAGCCTCGGCCAGTTTGGCGCGTTCCTTCTCGATGACTTCAGCCGGCGCCTTATCGACGAAGCCGGCGTTGGACAGCTTGCCGCCCACACGCTGTACTTCACCCTTCAAGCGCAGGATTTCCTTGTCCAGACGGGCGAGTTCCGCCGTCTTGTCGATCAGGCCGGCCATCGGTACCAGCACTTCCATTTCCCCGACCAGAGCCGTGGCGGACAGAGGCGCTTCCTCGCCTGCTGACAGGACCGTCACCGACTCGAGCTTGGCGAGCTTCTTGAGCAGTGCTTCGTTTGCTTCCAGGCGACGCAGGTCTTCGGCGTTGGCGTTCTTGAGGAACAACGCCAGCGGCTTGCCCGGGCCGATGTTCATTTCGGCGCGGATGTTGCGCAGGCCCAGCATGAAGGTCTTGAGCCATTCGATGTCGTCTTCGGCAGCCGGATCGATGCGGGTTTCATTGGCCACAGGCCAAGGTTGCAGCATGATCGTCTTGCCTTGGACACCTGCCAGCGGTGCGACGCGCTGCCAGATTTCCTCGGTGATGAACGGCATGAACGGATGCGCCAGGCGCAGGGCCACTTCCAGGACTCTGACCAGGGTGCGGCGGGTGCCGCGCTGGCGCTCGAGCGGTGCATTTTCGTCCCACAGTACGGGCTTGGACAGTTCCAGGTACCAGTCGCAGTACTGGTTCCAGATGAACTCGTACAAGGCTTGTGCGGCCAGGTCGAAGCGGAACTGATCCAGCTGACGGGTCACTTCGGCTTCGGTACGTTGCAGCTGGGAGATAATCCAGCGATCCGCCAGGGTCAGTTCGTAGGCTTCGCCGTTCTGACCGCAGTCTTCACCTTTGTCCAGCACGTAGCGCGCCGCGTTCCAGATCTTGTTGCAGAAGTTGCGGTAGCCTTCGACGCGGCCCATGTCGAACTTGATGTCGCGACCGGTGGACGCCAGCGAGCAGAAGGTGAAACGCAGGGCGTCGGTGCCATAGCTGGCGATGCCGTCGGCGAACTCTTCGCGGGTGGCTTTCTCGATCTTCTTCGCCAGTTTTGGCTGCATCAGGCCGGAGGTGCGCTTCTGGACCAGGGTTTCCAGATCGATACCGTCGATGATGTCCAGCGGGTCCAGGACGTTACCCTTGGACTTGGACATCTTCTGGCCCTGGCCGTCGCGCACCAGACCGTGCACGTAGACAGTCTTGAACGGTACCTGCGGCGTGCCGTCTTCGTTCTTCACCAGGTGCATGGTCAGCATGATCATCCGGGCGACCCAGAAGAAAATGATGTCGAAGCCGGTGACCAGCACGTCGGTGGAGTGGAATTTCTTCAGGAGCTCGGTCTGCTGCGGCCAGCCCAGGGTCGAGAAGGTCCACAGGCCGGAGCTGAACCAGGTGTCGAGTACGTCGTTGTCCTGTTGCAGTGCAATGTCAGGGCCCAGGTTGTGCTTGGCGCGCACCTCGGCTTCATCGCGGCCGACATAGACCTTGCCCGATTCGTCGTACCAGGCCGGAATGCGGTGGCCCCACCACAGCTGGCGGCTGATGCACCAGTCCTGGATGTCGCGCATCCACGAGAAGTACATGTTTTCGTATTGCTTGGGCACGAACTGGATGCGGCCATCTTCCACCGCAGCAATTGCCGGCTCGGCCAGGGGCTTGGTGGATACATACCATTGGTCGGTCAGCCACGGCTCGATGACGGTGCCGGAACGGTCGCCTTTCGGGACTTTCAGGCCGTGGTCGTCAACGCTGACCAGCAGGCCGGCGGCGTCGAATGCGGCGACGATCTGCTTGCGTGCTTCGAAACGGTCCAGGCCGGAATATTCGGCCGGGATCTTGCCGTCGATGCTTTCGTTCAGGGTGCCGTCGAGATTGAACACCTGGGCGGCCGGCAAGACGTTGGCGTTCTTGTCGAAGATGTTCAGCAGCGGCAGGTTGTGGCGCTTGCCGACTTCGTAGTCGTTGAAATCGTGGGCCGGTGTGATCTTCACGCAGCCGGTGCCGAATTCAGGGTCGCAGTAGTCATCGGCGATGATCGGGATGCGGCGACCCACCAGCGGCAGCTCGACGAACTGGCCGATCAGGGCTTTGTAGCGCTCGTCGTTCGGGTTTACCGCCACGGCCGCGTCGCCGAGCATGGTTTCCGGACGCGTGGTGGCAACGATCAGGTAATCCTTGCCTTCGGCGGTCTTGGCGCCGTCGGCCAGCGGGTACTTCAGGTTCCAGAGGAAACCTTTTTCGTCGTGGTTTTCCACTTCGAGGTCGGAAATCGCGGTGTGCAGCTTGGTATCCCAGTTGACCAGGCGCTTGCCGCGATAAATCAAACCATCTTCGTGCAGGCGCACGAAAGCTTCCTTCACTGCTTCCGAGAGGCCGTCGTCCATGGTGAAGCGCTCGCGGCTCCAGTCCACGGACGAGCCCAGGCGACGGATCTGACGGCTGATATTGCCGCCGGACTCGTCTTTCCATTCCCAGACTTTTTCGAGGAATTTTTCGCGGCCCAGGTCATGGCGATTCTGGCCCTGGGCTTCGAGGCGGCGCTCCACCAGCATCTGCGTGGCGATACCGGCGTGGTCGGTGCCCGGCTGCCACAGGGTGTCGCGACCCTGCATGCGGCGGAAACGGATCAGGGCGTCCATGATCGCGTTGTTGAAGCCGTGGCCCATGTGCAGGCTGCCGGTGACGTTCGGCGGCGGAATCATGATGGTGTAGGAATCGCCCGCGCCTTGCGGAGCGAAATAATTCTCGGACTCCCAGGTGTTGTACCAGGAAGTTTCAATGGCGTGCGGCTGGTAGGTCTTATCCATGCGCGGCGGGACCCTATTGGCATTTATTCAGGAAAAGCCGGGAAGTATAGCGGGCGGGGGAGATGCAAGCCACAGGCGCAGAGAGTGTGAACACTGCCCCCCTTGTGGGAGCCGAGCTTGCTCGCGATGACGGCGGCACATCCAGGATTGATGCAGGCTGGCCTGCCGCCATCGCGAGCAAGCTCGGCTCCCACAAGGGGTTACTCGTACTGGCTCAGCAGTCGCTCCATCCGCGCATCCAGCCGACGCTTGATTTCGGTTTCGATATGCGGGGCGAAGTCATCGATGACATCTTGCATGATCAACTGTGCGGCGGCGCGTAATTCGCGATCCAGGTGCAGCAGGGCGTCGGGGCCCTTGGGCTCGGCCCTGGGGACGGGTTTGGGTTCGGGCTGACCGTTGATTGGCTCGAACAGCAGGGGAATCTGTTCCTCGTGCACTGGAGGCTGTTCCACCGTCTCGGTCAGCAGTGGCGGCTGCAGATTATCGTCACCGAGCAGTTGGCGGATCGACTCTAGGTCATCCAACAGGTGCGGAGGCTTTTGCGGTGTCTTTGGAGTATCCATCGTAGGCTCAGAGTCGCTGTAAACGGTGGTCTTGCAGAGAATAGCCCTGTTCGCGGTAGAAACGGAAACTCTCCCGCGCGGCTTGCCGGATGGCCGGGTCTTCCACCACCACCTCCGCCACGCGGGCGAAGCGCTGAACGAAGGCCGGTACTTTCAGGTCAAGGTTGACCAGCAGGTCCTGGTGCTGGCCGCAGTCATCCCCCAGTCCAAGCACGATCAGGCCTTGCGGCTCGCTTTCGGCCAGGCTGTGGGGCACGAAGCTCTCGCCCTTGAAGGACCATAGACGTGCGTCCAGCGCCTCGCGCTGGGCGGCATCGCTGCAATGCAGGTAGATGCGATGGCCCATGCGCCAGGCCTTTTCGGTGAGCTTGCAGGCAAAATCCAGCCGAGCCGCCGGGTCGGCGCTGGGCAGGATATAGAAATCGACTTTGGTCATTGCGGTTCCTGAGCCGCCGGGGACGCCGCCCGAAGGCGACGCCGGCGGTCATTGGTGTCAGGCCTTGGCGCGGTCCAGCAAGTACTGAGTCAGCAGGGGGACCGGACGACCGGTGGCGCCCTTGTCCTTGCCGCCACTGGTCCATGCCGTGCCGGCGATGTCCAGGTGCGCCCAGTTAAGGTTCTTGGTGAAGCGCGACAGGAAGCAGGCCGCCGTGATGGTCCCGGCTTTCGGGCCACCGATGTTGGCGATGTCGGCGAATGGGCTGTCCAGCTGTTCCTGGTACTCGTCGAACAGCGGCAATTGCCAGGCGCGGTCATCGGCTTGCTGGCCGGCGCTGAGCAGTTGGCCGATCAGTTCGTCGTTGTTACCCAACAGGCCAGAGGTGTGGGCACCCAGGGCCACCACGCAGGCACCGGTCAAGGTCGCGATGTCGATCACCGCTTGCGGCTTGAAACGCTCGGAGTAGGTGAGGGCGTCGCACAGCACCAGGCGACCTTCGGCGTCGGTGTTGAGGATCTCGACGGTCTGGCCGCTCATGGTGGTCACGATGTCGCCCGGGCGGGAAGCCGTGCCGCTGGGCATGTTCTCGGCGCAGGCCAGGATGCCCACCACGTTGATCGGCAATTGCAGCTCGAGCACGGCACGCAGGGTACCCAGCACGCTGGCGGCGCCCCCCATGTCGTATTTCATTTCATCCATGCCGGCGCCGGGCTTGAGGCTGATGCCACCGGTGTCGAAAGTGATGCCCTTGCCGACCAGCACATACGGCTTCTCGGATTTCTTGCCACCGTTGTATTGCATGACGATCAGGCGTGGCGGCTGGGCGCTTCCCTGGCCCACGGCGTAGAACGAGCCCATGCCGAGGTCCTTGATTTTCTTCTCGTCGAAGACTTCGACTTTCAGGCTCTTGAACGCTTTGCCCAGGGCCTTGGCCTGCTCACCCATGAACGTCGGATGGCAGATGTTCGGTGGTAGGTTGCCCAGGTCGCGGGTGAATGCCATGCCATTGGCGATTGCGGTGGCGTGGGTCACCGCGCGCTGGACTTCGGCCTGTGCGGCCTTGATGGTCAGCAGAGTGATTTTCTTCAGGGCGCGAGGTTCGGCTTTCTGACTCTTGAAACGGTCGAACTGGTATTCGCCGTCCAGCAGGGTTTCGGCCAGCAGCCGGGTCTTGCCATAGCTGTCGCGGCCCTTGACCACCAGCTCATCCAGCGCCAGGGCGGCGTCGCCACCGCCCAGACTCTTGAGGGTACCCAGCACGCCGGCAATGATTTTGCGCAATGGCCGGTCGCCCAGCTCCGCCTCCTTGCCTACGCCCACCAGCAGTACACGCTCGGCTTTGAGGTTAGGCAGATTGTGCAGCAACAGGCTCTGGCCGACCTTGCCCGCGAGGTCGCCGCGCTTGAGCACGGCACTGATGGCGCCGCCACACAGGGCATCGAGCTGGGTGGCAACGGCACCGAGCTTGCGCTCCTCGCCGACGGCGACTACCAGCGTGGCGGTTTTCAACGTTTCTGGGCTGACGCTTTTTACAACCAGTTCCATGTCCGGATCCCTGAGTGAATGGTCAAGATGCCCGGCGCCGAGACAGTGGCGCGCAGAGCGAGCTTTTCTTTATTAGGCTCTGTACGAAAAGCCTTGATACTCGTTCATGCTGCGTTGAAAACAGCCTCGCAATGCTCATGTACTCCAGTACACTGCGCTTGCTCGGCTGTTTTCGCCTTGCCTGACCTTCGTCTCAAGACTTTTCATACAGAGCCTAGGAAGACGCCGGACTCGCCGGCGACAAAGGCCGCAGTTTGAACCCCCACGCCCGAGGCTGACAACCCTCGTCGCCCCTGACTTTACGGCTTTGAGCGCCGGTTTAAAGCGTGTGCAGTGACAGGCGCCTCCAATCACAGGATAATGCGGCTCTTTTTTCGGCGGCTTGCCGATAGGTTTGCTTGTTTGGCCCCTAGCCTGACAACCCTGGAGTGTCTGGTTTGATCGTCTTCCGTTATCTGTCCCGTGAAGTCCTGCTGACCCTGAGCGCGGTCAGCGCCGTGCTGCTGGTCATTATCATGAGCGGGCGCTTCATCAAGTATCTCGCCCAGGCCGCTTCCGGCGCCCTGGACCCAGGTTCCCTGTTCCTGATCATGGGATTCCGTCTGCCGGGCTTTTTGCAGTTGATCCTGCCGCTGGGGCTTTTCCTGGGGATCCTGTTGGCCTACGGTCGCCTGTACCTGGACAGCGAAATGACCGTGCTGTCGGCTACGGGCATGAGCCAGCAACGCCTGTTTCGCATCACCTTGTTTCCGGCAGCGCTGGTGGCGCTGCTGGTGGCCTGGTTGAGCCTGAGTCTGGCGCCCCAGGGGGCCAACCAGTTCCAGTTGCTGATCAATCAACAGGACGCCTTGACCGAGTTCGATACCCTGGTGCCAGGACGTTTCCAGGCCCTGCGCGACGGTACCCGTGTTACCTACACCGAACAGCTTTCCGATGACCGGGTCAACCTGGCCGGCGTCTTCATTACACAAAAGAACCTGTCTTCGGACACCAAGAAAGATCGCGGCATTTCCGTACTGGTGGCCGAGAAAGGGCGCCAGGAAATCAGGCCCGACGGCAACCGTTACCTGATCCTGGAAAACGGCTACCGCTACGACGGCAAGCCGGGGCAGGCCGATTACCGGGCCATCCAGTACGACACCTATGGTGTGCTGCTGCCCAAACCCGAGGTCAGCGAGGAAGTCACCGACCGTGACGCCATGCCGACCGCCAGCCTTCTGGGGAGCAATGACATCCGCGCCCGCACCGAGCTGCAATGGCGCCTGTCGCTGCCATTGCTGGTGTTTATCGTGACCCTCATGGCGGTTCCGCTGGCTCGGGTCAACCCGCGCCAGGGCCGTTTCCTCAAGCTGTTGCCGGCGATTCTTCTTTATATGGCTTACCTGACCATTTTGATTTCCGCCCGCAGCGCCCTGGAAAAAGGCAAGATCCCGCCGGCGCTGGGCCTGTGGTGGGTGCATTCGATTTTCCTGGTGATCGGCCTGGGGCTGCTCTACTGGGAGCCACTGCGCCTGAAGCTGGCCAGTCGCCGCAGCGCGCTGGAGGTGGCCCGTGGTTAAGCTCGACCGTTATATCGGCAGCAGCGTGTTCATGGCGATCCTCGCCGTGCTGGGGATTATCCTGGGCCTGGCGACCTTGTTTGCCTTCATCGATGAAATGAGCGATGTCAGCGATACCTATACCCTGGCTGACGTGGCCAGTTATGTGCTGCTGACCGCCCCGCGGCGTCTGTACGACATGCTGCCGATGGCGGCATTGATCGGCTGTCTGATCGGTCTGGGCAGCCTGGCCAGCAACAGTGAGCTGACCATCATGCGCGCCGCCGGCGTGTCCATCGGTCGGATCGTCTGGGCGGTCATGAAGCCGATGCTGATTCTGATGCTGGTAGGGGTGCTGATTGGCGAGTACATCGCTCCGGCTACCGAGAACACTGCCCAGGCCAACCGTTCCCTGGCCCAGGGTGGCGGCGATGCCCAGAGTGCCAAGCACGGTCTTTGGCACCGCCAGGGCGACGAGTTCATCCACATCAACTCGGTCCAGCCCAACGGCATCCTGTACGGTGTCACCCGTTATCGCTTCGACGATCAGCGACACATGCTGTCGTCGAGCTTCGCCAAGCGGGCCACTTTCGTCGAAGATCACTGGCAACTGAGCGGTGTCACCACCACCTTGTTCCATGACAAGCGTACCGAGGTGGTCGCGGCTCCCCAGGAACGCTGGGATGTGGCGCTCAGTCCACAGTTGCTCAGCACCGTGGTGATGGCACCGGAGTCCCTGTCGATTACCGGTTTGTGGGGGTACATCCACTACCTGGCCGACCAGGGATTGAACAACGGCCGCTACTGGCTGGCGTTTTGGGTCAAGGTGTTGCAACCGTTGGTCACCGCTGCCCTGGTGCTGATGGCGATTTCGTTCATCTTCGGCCCGCTGCGTTCGGTGACCCTCGGACAGCGGGTGTTCACCGGTGTGCTGGTGGGGTTCACCTTCCGTATTGCCCAGGACCTGCTGGGGCCATCGAGCCTGGTGTTCGGTTTTCCGCCTCTGTTGGCGGTGCTGGTGCCAGCCGGTGTCTGTGCGTTGGCGGGGCTGTGGTTGCTGCGCCGGGCGGGTTGATCCCAATTTCCGTGGCGAGCAGGCTTGTGGCGAGGGAATAAATCCCCTCGCCACAACGGCGGCTGTATCAGGTACAATTCCCGGCTATTTTTCGGCGGGCCCTGCCTGCAGCCTTTTTGAGTGTTGATCCGTGAGTGATTTGAGTCATATCCGCAATTTCTCCATCATCGCCCACATTGACCATGGCAAGTCGACGCTGGCTGATCGTTTCATCCAGATGTGCGGCGGCCTGACCGAGCGCGAAATGGAAGCCCAGGTCCTGGACTCCATGGACCTCGAGCGTGAGCGCGGGATTACCATCAAGGCCCACAGCGTCACCCTCTATTACAAGGCCAAAGATGGCAACACCTATCAACTGAACTTCATTGATACCCCTGGCCACGTCGACTTCACCTATGAAGTCAGCCGGTCGCTGGCGGCCTGTGAAGGTGCGCTGCTGGTGGTCGATGCCGGCCAGGGCGTCGAGGCCCAATCGGTTGCCAACTGCTACACCGCCATCGAACAGGGCCTGGAAGTCATGCCGGTCCTGAACAAGATCGACCTGCCCCAGGCCGAGCCTGAGCGCGTCAAGGAAGAGATCGAGAAAATCATCGGGATCGACGCTACCGACGCAGTCACTTGCAGCGCCAAGACCGGTCTGGGCGTGGACGAAGTGCTCGAGCGCCTGGTGAGCACCATTCCCGCGCCGACCGGCAACATCGAAGATCCGCTGCAAGCGTTGATCATCGATTCCTGGTTCGACAACTACCTGGGCGTTGTTTCCCTGGTTCGCGTGCGCCATGGCCGCGTGAAGAAGGGCGACAAGATCCTGGTCAAGTCCACCGGCAAGGTCCACCTGGTGGACAGCGTCGGTGTCTTCAACCCGAAACACACCGCCACCGCCGACCTCAAGGCCGGTGAAGTGGGCTTCATCATCGCCGGCATCAAGGACATTCACGGGGCGCCGGTGGGCGATACCCTGACCTTGAGTTCCACGCCCGATGTCGACGTGCTGCCCGGTTTCAAGCGGATCCAGCCCCAGGTCTATGCCGGCCTGTTCCCGGTCAGTTCCGACGACTTCGAGGACTTCCGCGAAGCCCTGCAGAAACTGACTCTCAACGACTCTTCGCTGCAGTACACCCCGGAAAGCTCCGACGCCCTGGGCTTCGGCTTCCGTTGCGGGTTCCTGGGCATGCTGCACATGGAAATTATCCAGGAGCGCCTGGAGCGCGAGTACGACCTGGACCTGATCACTACGGCTCCGACCGTAATCTTCGAGTTGTTGCTCAAGACCGGCGAAACCATTTACGTCGATAACCCGTCCAAGCTACCGGACCTGTCGTCGATCGAAGACATGCGCGAACCGATCGTGCGGGCCAACATCCTTGTGCCTCAAGAGCACCTGGGCAACGTCATTACACTGTGCATCGAGAAGCGTGGCGTTCAGCACGACATGCTGTTCCTCGGTACGCAGGTCCAGGTGACTTATGACCTGCCGATGAACGAAGTGGTACTCGATTTCTTCGATCGCCTGAAATCCACCAGTCGCGGTTACGCTTCGCTGGACTATCATTTCGATCGTTACCAATCGGCTAATCTGGTGAAGCTGGATGTGCTGATCAACGGCGACAAGGTCGATGCCCTGGCATTGATCGTGCACCGTGACAACGCGCACTACAAAGGTCGTGCATTGACCGAGAAGATGAAGGATCTGATTCCGCGGCAGATGTTCGACGTGGCAATCCAGGCCGCCATTGGTGGGCAGATTGTGGCGCGTACAACCGTCAAGGCGCTCAGAAAGAACGTATTGGCCAAATGCTACGGTGGCGACGTCAGCCGTAAGCGCAAGCTGTTGGAAAAGCAGAAGGCCGGTAAAAAACGCATGAAGCAGGTCGGTAACGTGGAAATTCCACAAGAAGCCTTCCTTGCGGTGCTCAGGTTGGATAGTTAGGTCCTATGTCGCTAAATTTCCCGCTGTTACTGGTTATTGCCGTGTTCGTCTGCGGCTTGTTGGCGTTGCTCGATCTGTTGTTCCTGGCGCCTCGGCGCCGGGCTGCCATCGCCTCCTATCAGGGCAGCGTCAGCCAGCCTGATGGCGTGGTGCTCGAAAAGCTCAACAAAGAGCCGCTGCTGGTCGAATACGGCAAGTCGTTTTTCCCGGTGCTGTTCATCGTGCTGGTGCTGCGCTCGTTCCTGGTGGAACCCTTCCAGATCCCATCGGGCTCGATGAAACCGACCCTGGACGTGGGGGATTTCATCCTGGTGAACAAGTTCTCGTACGGCATCCGCCTGCCGGTGATCGACAAGAAGATCATCGAGGTCGGTGACCCGAAACGCGGCGACGTGATGGTGTTCCGCTTCCCGAGTGACCCGAACGTCAACTACATCAAGCGCGTGGTTGGTCTGCCGGGTGACAAGGTCCGCTACACCGCCGACAAGCGTCTGTTCGTTAACGGCGAGCTGGTGGCCGAGCAACTGCTTGGCTCCGAGCCGGGCACCCTGGGCAGCGCCGAGCTATATCAGGAAAAGCTTGGCGAGGCCGAACACCTGATCCGCAAGGAAATGAGCCGCTACCGTGCCACCCCGGACCATTCGTGGACCGTGCCGGCCGGGCACTATTTCATGATGGGCGACAACCGCGACAACTCGAACGACAGTCGCTACTGGGATGACCCTAACATTCCCAAGGACATGCTGGGCATGGTCCCCGATCGGAATATCGTCGGCAAGGCCTTTGCGGTCTGGATGAGCTGGCCGGAACCCAAACTCAGCCACCTGCCGAATTTCTCGCGGGTCGGGCTGATCAAGTAAACACAACGGCGCTGTTGAACACAGCGCCGAATGCATTTCTGGAGCCTGCATAAGGCGCCAACGATCGTCAGGACGTTATTTTTGAACACAGCGTTAATTGTCCCAAGCCAGTGGTGCCTTGCCGCCATGGCGGTGGAATCCAGCCACGAACTCAGCGTGGGTAAACCGTGAGCGTTTCTCTAAGCCGCCTCGAGCGTCAGCTCGGCTACACCTTCAAGGACCAGGAACTGATGCTCCTGGCGCTCACTCATCGCAGTTTTGCCGGGCGCAACAACGAGCGCCTGGAATTCCTCGGCGATGCCATTCTCAACTTTGTCGCCGGCGAAGCGCTGTTCGAACGTTTCCCGCTGGCTCGCGAAGGCCAGTTGTCGCGTTTGCGCGCACGTTTGGTAAAAGGTGAGACCCTGGCCGTGCTGGCCCGTGGTTTCGACCTGGGTGATTACCTGCGCCTGGGCTCCGGTGAGTTGAAGAGCGGCGGTTTCCGTCGCGAGTCGATCCTGGCTGACGCCCTTGAAGCCCTGATCGGTGCCATCTACCTGGATTCGGGTATTGAAACGGCCCGCGAGCGTGTGTTGGCCTGGTTGACCTCCGAGATCGACAGCCTGACGCTGGTGGACACCAACAAGGATCCGAAGACCCGTTTGCAGGAATTCCTGCAATCGCGCAGTTGCGAATTGCCCCGTTACGAAGTCGTGGATATCCAGGGTGAACCGCATTGCCGAACCTTCTTCGTCGAGTGCGAGGTTGTCCTGTTGAATGAAAAAAGTCGGGGCCAGGGCGTGAGCCGCCGTATTGCCGAGCAGGTAGCGGCCGCCGCAGCACTGATCGCCCTGGGCGTGGAGAATGGCAATGACTGATACAACTGTTACCCGTTGCGGCTATGTCGCCATTGTCGGTCGGCCAAACGTGGGCAAATCCACATTGCTGAACCACATCCTGGGCCAGAAACTGGCGATCACCTCGCGCAAGCCCCAGACCACCCGCCACAACATGCTGGGTATCAAGACCGAAGGCGACGTGCAGGCGATCTATGTCGACACCCCCGGCATGCACAAGGGTGGCGAAAAGGCCCTGAACCGCTACATGAACAAGACCGCTTCGGCGGCGCTGAAAGACGTCGATGTAGTGATCTTCGTGGTCGACCGCACCAAATGGACCGAAGAAGACCAGATGGTCCTCGAACGCGTCCAGTACGTGACCGGTCCCCTGATCGTGGCGCTGAACAAGACCGACCGCATCGAGGACAAGGCTGAGTTGATGCCGCACCTGACCTGGTTGCAGGAGCAACTGCCGAATGCCCAGATCATTCCGATTTCGGCCCAGCATGGTCATAACCTCGATGCGCTGGAGCGGGTCATCGCCGACCAACTGCCGGAAAACGATCACTTCTTTCCTGAAGACCAGATTACCGACCGCAGCAGCCGTTTCCTCGCTGCCGAGCTGGTGCGCGAGAAAATCATGCGCCAGATGGGCGCCGAGCTGCCGTACCAGATCACCGTGGAAATCGAAGAGTTCAAGCAACAAGGCAAGACCCTGCACATCCATGCGCTGATCCTCGTCGAACGTGACGGCCAGAAGAAAATCATCATTGGCGACAAAGGCGAGCGCATCAAGCGCATCGGCACCGAAGCGCGCAAGGACATGGAGCTGCTGTTCGATGCCAAGGTCATGCTCAACCTGTGGGTCAAGGTGAAGGGCGGCTGGTCCGATGACGAGCGGGCGTTGCGTTCGTTGGGTTACGGCGACCTGTAATTCATCCAGCGGTACAACACGGACCTTGTGGGAGCGGGCTTGCTCGCGAAGGCGGCTTGTCAGTCGATTCATCGATAACTGACACACCGCTTTCGCGAGCAAGCCCGCTCCACATTGGTTTGGGTCGTTTATAAAATTGTGCTCCGTCAGCGAGACTTCATTTCCATGTCCCCCACCCAACCCACCGCCCAATCCGCCTACGTCCTGCACTCACGCGCCTACCGCGAGACCAGTGCCCTGGTGGATTTCCTCACCCCCCAGGGCCGGTTGCGAGCGGTGTTGCGCGGGGCACGGGGCAAGGCGGGAACGCTGGCCCGACCGTTCGTGCCGCTGGAAGTGGAATTCCGTGGCCGGGGCGAACTGAAGAACGTCGGGCGCATGGAGAGCAATGGCGTCGCGGCCTGGCTCAACGGCGAAGCGCTGTTCAGTGGCCTGTACCTCAATGAACTGTTGATCCGCCTTCTGCCCCCCGAAGATCCCCATCCCACGGTCTTCGACCACTACACCGCGACGCTGCTTGCCCTGGCCGAAGGCCGTCCGCTGGAACCCTTGCTGCGCTCGTTCGAATGGCGCTTGTTGGATGACCTGGGCTATGGCTTTGCCCTGGACACCGATCTGCATGGTGAGCCCATCGTTGCGGACGGCCTGTATCGCTTGCAGGTGGACGCCGGCCTGGAGCAGGTCCATTTGTTGCAACCCGGTCTGTTCAACGGCACGGAGCTGTTGGCCATGGCCGAAGCCGACTGGAGCGCGCCGGGCGCATTGCCAGCGGCCAAGCGCCTGATGCGCCAGGCCCTGGCGGTTCACCTGGGGGGCAAGCCCCTGGTCAGTCGCGAGCTGTTTCGCAAGCCCTGATCAACCCGTATGCTGTGGGCCGACTATCTGCCCATTCAGGAGCGCTTTTTCGTGAGCACCAGCAATCGCATTCTTCTCGGCGTGAATATTGACCATGTCGCCACCCTGCGCCAGGCCCGTGGTACCCGCTACCCGGATCCGGTCAAGGCCGCACTGGACGCCGAAGAGGCGGGCGCCGACGGCATCACCGTGCATTTGCGCGAGGACCGCCGCCACATCCAGGAGCGCGACGTGTTGCTGCTCAAGGATGTGCTGCAGACCCGCATGAATTTCGAAATGGGCGTGACCGAGGAAATGATGGCGTTTGCCGAACGCATCCGTCCGGCGCATATCTGCCTGGTACCGGAGACGCGTCAGGAGCTGACCACCGAAGGTGGCCTGGATGTGGCGGGGCAGGAAGCACGGATCAGGGCCGCGGTGGAGCGGCTGTCGAAGACCGGTGCCGAGGTGTCGCTGTTCATCGACGCCGACGAGCGCCAGATCGAAGCCTCCAAGCGTGTCGGTGCCCCGGCCATCGAACTGCACACCGGTCGCTACGCCGATGCCGAGACGCCCACTGATGTAGCCGATGAGCTGCAGCGCGTGGCCGATGGCGTCACTTTCGGCCTGGCCCAGGGTCTGATCGTCAACGCCGGCCATGGTCTGCATTACCACAACGTCGAAGCCGTGGCGGCCATCAAAGGCATCAACGAACTCAACATCGGCCATGCGCTGGTGGCCCATGCGTTGTTCGTTGGGTTCAAGTCGGCGGTGGCGGAGATGAAGGCGCTGATCCTGGCGGCTGCCAGAACCTGAGCCTTGCCTCATCCCTGTGGGAGCGGGCTTGCCCGCGAAAGCGATAGATCAGCCAGTAAAGATATTGACTGACACTCTGCTATCGGGAGCAAGCTCGCTTTCACATTTGGTAGGGGGAGGCGTTAAAGCGGCGGCGTTTCCTGGTTCGGTTTGCTCTTGTCGACGCCCGGTACGTGCAGGTTGCCCTCGGCCACCTGGTCGCCTTCCAGTTGTGGTTGCGTCACCCAGGTCAGGATGTCGTAGTAGCGACGGATGTTCGCCACGAAGTGTACCGGCTCGCCGCCCCGGGCGTAGCCGTAGCGGGTCTTGCTGTACCACTGTTTCTGGGACAGGCGCGGCAGGATCTTCTTCACGTCCAGCCACTTGTTGGGATTCAGCCCTTCCTTGGCCGCCAGTTTGCGGGCATCGTCCAGGTGTCCGCTGCCGACGTTATAGGCGGCGAGGGCGAACCAGGTGCGGTCCGGCTCCTGAATGCTTTCGTCCAGTTGGTCCTTCATGTAGGCCAGGTACTTGGCGCCGCCCATGATGCTCTGCTTCGGATCCAGGCGGTTGGACACGCCCATGGCCTGGGCAGTGTTCTGGGTCAGCATCATCAGGCCACGCACCCCGGTCTTGGAAGTGACCGCCGGTTGCCAGAGCGATTCCTGGTAGCCGATAGCGGCCAACAGGCGCCAATCGACCTTTTCCTGCTTGGCATAGGTCTTGAAATGTTGCTCGTACTTGGGCAGCCGTTGCTGCAAATGCTGGGCGAAGGTAGTGGCACCCATGTAGCCGAGGACATCGACGTGGCCGTAATAGCGATCCTTCAACCGCTGCAGGGTGCCATTCTTCTGCACCTTATCCAGATAACTGTTGATTTCGTTGAGCAGGCTATTGTCTTCGCCGAGGGCCACCGCCCAACTCTGGCTGCGAGCGTCGCCCAGATCGAAGGCTACGCGTACGTTGGGAAAGTACACCTGGTTCATCGCCACTTCGTTGGAGTCCACCAGGGTCAGGTCGATCTGGCCTTCATCGACCATGCGCAGCAGGTCGACCACCTCGACCGCGTCGGACTCTTCGTACTCGATGCCCGGGTATTGCTGTTTCAGTTGCGCCAGCTGTTCGGCGTGGGTGCTGCCCTTGAGCACCATGATCTTCTTGCCCGCCAGGCCAGCGGCGTCGGTGGGGCGCGACTGGCCGTTACGGTAGATGACCTGCGGCGTCACTTCCAGGTAAGAGTGAGAAAACCGCACCTGTTTCTTGCGCGCCTCGCTGCTGACCAGGCCGGCGGCGGCCAGGACCGGGCCGGTGGGCTTGCCGATCTGGCTGAACAGGTCATCGAGGTTGTCGGCGGTCTCGATCTTCAGCTCCACCCCCAAATCGTCGGCGAAGCGCTTCACCAGCTCGTATTCGAAGCCGGTTTCACCATTGCGATCCTGGAAGTAGGTGGCAGGGCTGTTTCGGGTGATCACCCGCAGCACGCCATCCTCCTTTACGCGCTCCAGTGTGTTGGGTTTCTCAACACAACCACTGAGCACCAGGAAGAGTCCGGTTGCGATCAGCCATCTGGCGTACCGCGGACGCAAAGCCGTTGGGGAAAACATCTGCGCAGTATACGCAAACGGCCCTTGGCGCCATATCTCGACAGTGACAGGCCAGTCTGGTAGCGGTTGCAAAACATGTCTGCAACACACGCCGGCCGCGGGGGCGAAGGGGATCGGACCGATAAAAAATATATCTGCGCGATGCCGGCAATGGCGCCATCGGCACAAAGACCGACATCCGGCGAGCATCGGGCATGCCGTTTCGGGTGCCGTTGGCGGCGGTTTAGGCTAGAATGCACGGCCTCAAAGCACACCCCCTTCCCGAGGCTGTCCCGAAGATGTTGATCCTGCGCGGCGCTCCTGCCCTTTCTGCCTTTCGCCACAGCAAACTCCTTGAGCAACTGAGCCAGAAGGTCCCGGCTGTCAGTGGCTTGTATGCTGAGTTCGCTCACTTCGCCGAAGTCACCGGCGGTTTGACCGGCGACGAACAGCAGGTGCTCGCGCGCCTTCTGAAGTACGGTCCCAGTGTTCCCGTCCAGGAACCGACCGGTCGTCTGTTCCTGGTCCTGCCGCGTTTCGGCACCATTTCGCCATGGTCGAGCAAGGCCAGCGACATCGCCCGCAACTGCGGCCTGTCGAAAATCCAGCGCCTGGAGCGCGGCATTGCCTTTTATGTCGCCGGTGAGTTCAGCGAGGCCGAGGCCCAACTGATCGCCGACGGCCTGCATGACCGCATGACCCAAGTGGTGCTGGGCAACCTGGAACAGGCCGCCGGTCTGTTCAGCCACGCCGAACCCAAGCCGCTGACCGCCATCGACGTGCTGGGCGGCGGCCGCGCCGCGCTGGAAAAGGCCAACGTCGAGCTGGGCCTGGCCCTGGCCGAAGACGAGATCGATTACCTGGTCAATGCCTTCCAGGGCCTCAAGCGCAACCCCCACGACATCGAACTGATGATGTTCGCCCAGGCCAACTCCGAACACTGCCGCCACAAGATCTTCAACGCCAGTTGGGACATTGACGGCCAGAGCCAGGAAAAAAGCCTGTTCGGCATGATCAAGAACACCTATCAGATGCACAACGAAGGCGTGCTGTCGGCCTATAAGGACAACGCCGCGGTCATCGTCGGCAACGTCGCCGGCCGGTTCTTCCCGAACCCCGAGACCCGCCAGTACGGTGCAGTCCAGGAGCCGGTGCACATCCTGATGAAGGTCGAGACTCACAACCACCCGACCGCGATTGCCCCGTTCCCGGGTGCGTCCACCGGTTCCGGTGGTGAGATTCGCGACGAAGGCGCCACCGGTCGCGGTGCCAAGCCCAAGGCCGGCCTGACCGGCTTCACGGTGTCGAACCTGCAGATCCCGGGCTTCGAACAGCCATGGGAAAAGCCGTACGGCAAGCCTGAGCGCATCGTCAACGCCCTGGACATCATGATCGAAGGCCCCCTGGGTGGCGCGGCGTTCAACAATGAATTCGGCCGTCCGGCCCTGACCGGCTATTTCCGGACCTTCGAACAGTCCATCGACACCCCGCGCGGTGAGGAAGTTCGTGGCTACCACAAGCCGATCATGCTCGCTGGCGGCATGGGTAACATCCGCGCCGAACACGTGCAGAAGGGCGAGATCGTGGTTGGCTCCAAGCTGATCGTCCTCGGCGGCCCGGCTATGCTGATCGGCCTTGGTGGCGGTGCTGCGTCCTCCATGGCCACCGGCACCAGCTCGGCGGACCTGGACTTTGCCTCGGTCCAGCGGGAAAACCCGGAAATGGAACGCCGCTGCCAGGAAGTCATCGACCGTTGCTGGCAGTTGGGCGACCAGAACCCCATCAGCTTCATCCACGACGTCGGCGCGGGTGGCCTGTCCAACGCCTTCCCGGAACTGGTCAACGACGGTGGCCGTGGTGGCCGCTTCGAACTGCGCAACATTCCGAACGACGAACCGGGCATGGCTCCGCACGAAATCTGGAGCAACGAATCCCAGGAGCGTTACGTCCTGGCGGTCGGCCCGGCCGACTTCGAGCGCTTCCAGGCCATCTGCGAGCGCGAGCGTTGCCCGTTCGCCGTGGTCGGCGAAGCCACTGCCGAGCCGCAACTGACCGTCACCGACAGCCACTTCGGTAACAGCCCGGTGGACATGCCGCTGGAAGTGCTGTTGGGCAAGGCCCCGCGCATGCACCGTTCGGCCGTACGCGAAACCGAGCTGGGCGACGATTTCGATCCGTCCACCCTCGATATCGCCGACGCCATCGAGCGCGTGCTGCACCATCCGGCCGTGGCGAGCAAAAGCTTCCTGATCACCATCGGCGACCGCACCATCACAGGCCTCGTGGCCCGTGACCAGATGGTCGGTCCATGGCAAGTGCCGGTGGCCGACGTCGCCGTGACCGCCACCAGTTTCGACGTCTACACCGGTGAAGCCATGGCCATGGGCGAGCGCACGCCGCTGGCGCTGCTGGACGCCCCGGCGTCGGGCCGCATGGCGATCGGCGAGACCCTGACCAACCTCGCGGCCTCGCGCATCGGCAAGATTTCCGACATCAAGCTGTCGGCCAACTGGATGTCCGCCGCCGGTCACCCCGGTGAAGATGCCCGCCTGTACGACACCGTCAAGGCCGTCGGCATGGAACTGTGCCCGGAACTGGGCATCACCATTCCGGTGGGCAAGGACTCCATGTCCATGGCCACGCGCTGGAAAGACGAGGGTCAGGACAAGAGCGTGACCTCGCCGCTGTCGCTGATTGTCACCGGTTTCGCTCCAGTCACCGACATACGCCAGACCCTGACCCCGCAACTGCGCATGGACAAGGGCACCACGGATCTGATCCTGATCGACCTGGGCCGTGGCCAGAACCGCATGGGCGCCTCGATCCTGGCCCAGGTGCATGGCAAGCTCGGCAAGCAGGCGCCGGATGTCGATGACGCGGAAGACCTGAAGGCCTTCTTCGCCGTGATCCAGGGCCTCAACGCCGACGGCCACCTGCTGGCCTACCACGACCGTTCCGACGGTGGTTTGCTGACTACCGTGGTGGAAATGGCTTTCGCCGGTCACTGCGGCCTGAGCCTGACCCTCGACAGCGTGGCCGAGTCCGCCGCTGAAATCCCGGCCATCCTGTTCAACGAAGAGCTGGGTGCGGTGATCCAGGTTCGCCAGGACGCCACCCCGGACATCCTCGCCCAGTTCAGCGCTGCCGGCCTGGCCGATTGCGTCTCGGTGATCGGCCAGCCGATCAACAACGCCCACATCAATATCACCTTCAACGGCGACACTGTCTTTGAAGGCCAGCGCCGACTGTTGCAGCGCCAGTGGGCTGAAACCAGCTACCAGATCCAGCGCCTGCGGGACAACGCCGAGTGCGCCGACCAGGAATTCGACGCCCTGCTGGAAGAAGACAACCCGGGCCTGAGCGCCAAGCTCAGCTACGACGTCAACCTGGACGTGGCCGCGCCTTACATCAAGAAAGGCGTTCGCCCACAAGTGGCGGTCCTGCGTGAGCAGGGCGTCAACGGTCAGGTGGAAATGGCTGCGGCGTTCGACCGTGCCGGCTTCAACGCGATCGACGTGCACATGAGCGACATCCTGGCCGGTCGTGTCGACCTGAACGACTTCAAGGGCATGGTCGCCTGCGGCGGCTTCTCCTACGGCGACGTGCTGGGTGCCGGTGAAGGCTGGGCCAAGTCGGCGCTGTTCAACAGCCGCGCCCGCGACGCGTTCCAGGGCTTCTTCGAGCGCACCGACAGCTTCACCCTCGGCGTGTGCAACGGGTGCCAGATGATGTCCAACCTGCACGAGCTGATTCCGGGCAGCGAGTACTGGCCGCACTTCGTGCGTAACCGCTCCGAGCAGTTCGAAGCGCGCGTGGCGATGGTCCAGGTGCAGGAATCGAATTCGATCTTCCTGCAGGGCATGGCCGGTTCGCGCATGCCGATCGCCATCGCCCACGGCGAAGGCCACGCGGAATTCGAAAGCGAGGAAGCGCTGCTCGAGGCCGACCTGTCCGGTTGCGTGGCGCTGCGTTTCGTCGACAACCATGGCAAGGTCACCGAAACCTACCCGGCCAACCCGAACGGTTCGCCACGCGGGATCACTGGTCTGACCAGCCGCGACGGCCGCGTCACGATCATGATGCCGCACCCGGAGCGCGTGTTCCGCGCGGTGCAGAACTCGTGGCGTTCGGACGACTGGAACGAAGATGCTCCTTGGATGCGCATGTTCCGCAACGCACGTGTCTGGGTGAACTAAAGGCGTGTACAAGCTCTGCTTCTTCGTCCCGACCAGCCACGTGGACGAGGTCAAAAGCGCCGTATTCGCCGCCGGTGGCGGACGAATCGGCGACTATGACCACTGTGCCTGGCAAGTGCTGGGCCTGGGCCAGTTTCGCCCGCTGGACGGCAGCCAGCCGTTCATCGGCGAGGCGGGGCAGGTCGAGCAGGTCGAGGAGTGGAAAGTGGAGCTCGTCGTTGCCGATGAGCTGATTCGTGGCGTGGTGGACGCGCTGAAACAGAGCCATCCCTACGAGACGCCGGCGTATGAAGTGTGGCGACTGGAGGATTTCTGATCCTTCGCTCGTCGAATGAGGAACCCGCTGATTCAATCAGCGGGTTTTTTGTTTAAGAGCTAACATATTGCCCGCCAGCGCAAGCCGATTCCCACATGGGACCTGCAGTGGGCCCGAAATATGTGCTTGACGCCAATCAACTGTGGGAGCGGGCTTACCCGCAAAGGCGTCGGGTCAGCTTGCATTGATGTTGGACGTACTGGCCTCTTCGGGAGCAAGCCCGCTCCCACGGAGGCTCTCCCTGGCTTGTCTATTGATGTCGGTTTTCGAGGCGGCAGGCTTCTTTTTCGATGCCAATGCATTCGACCGGTTCGCTCACACCTTTCTCGAACCGACGGGCATTCATCAACAGCCCGCCCTTGATACCGCCGATGAACGCGTACGCGCCTTCACGCGTACCTACGTTACGTACCGATAAATCCACTGCCATGCTGTTGGGCCTGACTTCATAGACCCAGCCGCCGTTAGTGGCTTGCTGGGTGGCCCAGAGTTTGGCTTCGCTATAGTCGCGAAATGCGACAACGACCGATTGAGCCAGGGGAGACTCCGGCACCGTCGCCAATCTCAGGTTCGGTGGCAGAGAATTCCAGGCTTTCAGTCCCTGGCTCAGCGCATCCGCTCCCTGCACGGGGTTGATTCTCGTAGAGCCGACTGCCCAGACGGATTGCTTGTTTGTTACCCACGCCAGGCCCTCTGGAGGCACCACTCGGTTCCAATCGATGGAAATCGCAGCGATCTCTTGCATCGTTTCATGGCCGGTGGGTTCACGGTAGTCTGGGTTTGTCACGCAATTGGTAAAATCGAGCGCCCTGCAGGCCCTTTTGATGAACTGCCCCTTTACTCCGCCCGGGAAGCTGATTTCCTCCTCTCGGGGGAAAGGCCCACCCGATTGCACCTGATCGATGCCATGGGGGGCGGTGAGCTCGTAAAGCCACTCACTGGCGTAGTGTTCACCGATGAGTCGGTTGCGTGTTGTGCTACTGAATACCGTCCCCGCCGACCCACCGGCGTGGTTGTACCAATCGTATACCCATTCGTTCTCGGGAACGCCCACAGCCTTGGGCAACAGCCCGTCCCGGAAGGCATTCAGGCCTTGGCCCGTCGTATCGCCCCGGTAGAGCGTGTCCATGTCGGTACGCCAACGCAACGAGGGTACGGTCTTGCGGATATCCACGCTTGAATCCGCAGTGACCTGAAGCCAGGCCTGGTACCAGGGGTCATCTTTCTGCGCTTGGTCCTGAGTTGCTGCCCACGCATCCGGGCCTGCTTGCCGCACGCCTGCCAATACCACGACGACAGTTGCCACCCGTACAAAACCGTTGCTTCTATTCATGATTTGGACACCTCAGCTGGAACGAGGACGCCAATCGAATCACATACTTCATTACGACCTATTCTTCGAATTGACAGTTTAACTACCCGTTGCGCAGTGCGAGGCCCCCCGCTGGGGTGCGCCTCGGCTCACTGCATAAGAGTGAGCGTAGATGACTGTGGTGGGCCGTAATATTTGATTTGTAACAAGCCGCTCTATTGAGTGCAGTCGCGGATGATCAGGTTATGTTTATTGGCTGTAACGACTCGTAGTTCTGCATAACCTGTGATTTCTGACAGTGGCGAGCTCTTGCTCGATGGTCTTTAATCGAAGATTTTGTCGAGGGGCGCTGTAGATAAGCCTCAGGCCGGGTACCGATTCGGACTTACTCCGGGCGGCGATCCGGCGAAAGCGGACTGTCGGTTGATAGATGTAGCTGGCCCAACGCTTTCGCGAGCAGGCTCGCCCCCACAGGTACAGCGCAGCTCCCTCGCCAAGGAGCTAGGCCCCTGTATCGACCTTGCGACCATGCGCCAGACCATCCAAGGCCTGCCATAACCTCGGCGCCTTTTCCCCCAGCAGTAAGTGCCAGACGCCACCTTCCAGCGGGCTTATACCCTGACACCCTAACCTTTGGAGCTGAATTTCCGACAAGCCCTTGTCGTCGGCCAGTCGCACCCGTAGCCGGCTCGTCGCCACGCAATCGAGTTGCAGGAGGTTGTCCTGGCCTCCGAGGGCGTCCAGCCATTGTTGCGCTTCGGTGCTGGAGAGGGCAGCTGGCGTCGTCTGCACAGCGACATTCGGTACCGATGCGGTGACCGGACGAATGGCGCAAGGCACTGCCAGGCGGATTTCATCGGCAATGCTGTCGGCCATCGGCCCCACCACCACCTGCAGGCTCCCGCCGTTACCGGGGCGCACCACGGCCATGGCGCCGAGGGCTTTGAGCTGGGCATCGGACGCCTTGTTGCGATCCACCATGTCCAGCCGCAAGCGCGTAGTGCAGGCACCGATGGTGATCAGGTTGTCAGCACCACCCAACGCCTGGATGTAGGCCGCAGCTCGCTGGTTTTCGGCGATGACCGGTTTGTCGCCTGTCGGCACCTCTTCACGTCCCGGAGTCTTCAGGTCGAAGCGGCGGATGCAGAAGTCGAACACGGTGTAGTAGATCACCGCGTAGGCCAGGCCCACCGGCACCACCAGCCAACCGTTGTTCGATTTGCCCCAGCCCAGGACCATGTCGATGAAGCCGCCGGAGAAGGTAAAGCCCAGGCGGATGTTCAGCCAATCGGTGATTGCCATCGACAAACCGGTGAGCAAGGCATGCAACAGGAACAGCAACGGCGCCAGGAACATGAAGGCGAATTCCACCGGTTCGGTGACTCCGGTGAGGAACGAGGTCAGCGCCATGGATAACAGGATCCCGCCCATGACTTTTCGCCGCTGGGGCAGGGTGTTGCGGTACATCGCCAGACACGCGGCGGGCAGGCCGAACAGCATCACCGGGAACATGCCGGTCATGAACTGGCCGCCATTGGGGTCGCCGGCGAAGTAACGGGTCAGGTCGCCGGTGACTACCGCACCCGTCTGCGGGTCGGTGAAACTGCCAAAGATGAACCAGGCCATGTTGTTGAGGATGTGATGCAGGCCGGTGACGATCAACAGCCGGTTGAACACGCCGAACACGAAGGCGCCGAAGCTGCCGCTTTCCATCAGCAGGGCGCCGAAACTGTTGATGCCCTGCTGGACAGGCGGCCAGATCAGGCCGAACACCACCCCCAGACCAACGGCGCTGAAACCGGTGACGATCGGCACGAAGCGTCGACCGCCGAAGAACGCCAGGTATTCCGGCAGCTTGATGTCCTTGAAGCGGTTGTACAGCGCACCGGCCAGCAGACCGCTGATGATCCCGGCCAACATGCCCATGTTGATAGTGGCGTCGAGGACCTTCAGCGTGGCGATCAGGACCAGGTAGCCGATGGCTCCGGCCAACCCCGCCGTGCCATTGTTGTCCCGGGCGAAGCCCACGGCGATGCCGATGGCGAAGATCATCGCCAGGTTGGTGAAAATCGCCTGCCCGGCATCATGGATGATGGCGATGTTCAACAGGTCGGTGTCGCCCAAGCGCAGCAACAGGCCGGCAATCGGCAGGATCGCGATAGGCAGCATCAGTGCCCGGCCGAGGCGTTGCAATCCTTCGATGAAATGCTGATACATGGCGCTTCTCCTTTTATTGTTCTTCGACCGGACTCAGCCCAGGGGCCAGTGTTGGTGACAGGCGCGGCGCACCGCGGCCGCGCTGCCCAGGTTCAGCAATTCGGCGCTGAGGCATGCGCACTTGACGGTGTCGAGGTGGCGCACGCGCGCCTTGATCTCGCCGATCTGCGACGGGCTGACCGATAACTCCCGCACCCCCAGCCCGACCAGTACCGGCGTCGCCAGCGGATCGGAAGCCAGGGCGCCGCACACGCCGACCCCGCGCCCATGCTTTGCGGCGCCGGTACAGGTCTGGGCGATCAGCCGCAGCAGCGCCGGGTGCAGCGCGTCGACACGGGCGGCGAGGCCAGCATGATCGCGGTCCATGGCAAGGGTGTACTGCGACAGATCGTTGGTGCCGATGGACAGGAAGTCGGCATGCTCGGCCAGTTGTTCGGCCAGTAACGCGGCGGCCGGTACTTCGATCATCACCCCCAGTTGCGGGCGTTCCTTCACGCCCAGTTCCGCCGCCAAGGCATCGAGGCGCTGGCGGATGTGCAGCAGTTCGTCGACCTCCGTCACCATCGGCAACAGAATCCGGCAACGTTCCAGCGGGCGGGTTTGCAGCAAGGCCCGCAGTTGCTGATCGAGCAGTTCCGGTCGCGCCTGAGCGAGACGAATGCCCCGCAACCCCAGCACCGGGTTGGCTTCGGCCGGCAGCGGCAGATAATCCAGCTGTTTGTCGCCGCCCACGTCGATGGTGCGGATGATTACCGGTTTGTCGCCCATGGCGTCGAGCACGGCTTGGTAGGCCTGGCATTGTTCCGCTTCGTCGGGGGCGGTGTGACGGTCGACGAACAGGAACTCGGTGCGCAGCAGTCCCACGCCATCGGCGCCGTTTGCCAAGGCCTGGGCTGCCTCAGTGCTGGAGGCAACGTTGGCGGCGACCTCGATATGCACGTCGTCGAGCGTCCGTGCCGGGGTGTGGGCGAGGATCTGCTGCCGGGCACGGCGGGCCGCATGCTGGCTTTGGGCTTGCTGCACCCGTGCCAGGCGTTCGGCGGTGGGCGCCAGTTCGAGACGACCGCCGTCTGCGTCGAGCACGACCGTTTGCCCGGATGCCTGGGTCAGCAGCTGCGGGCCGAGTGCCACCAGGCAAGGCAGGCCTTTGCCCCGCGCCAGGATCGCCACATGGGAGGTTGCGCCGCCTTCGGCCATGCAGACGCCGGCCACACCCTGGGCACTGAGTTGCAGCAGGTCCGACGGGGTCAGCTCCTGTGCGGCGACAATGCTTCCCGCCGCGACGTCGAATGAGCAGGCTTCACCCAGCAAGGCCCGCAGCACCCGCTGGCGCAAGTCGCGCAGATCGTTGGCGCGCTCCGCCAACAGAGCGCTGCCCAGTTGCTGCAACACTTGGCATTGCGCCTCAATGGATTGGCTCCAGGCGTGGGGCGCGCCGTGGCCCTGGTCAATAGCGAGATGGGCGGCATCCAACAAGATCGGGTCTTCCAGCAACGCCAGATGAGCATCGAAAATCGCCTCCTCGTTGTGATCGCCTCGGATTCTGGCGTGGTCGAGGGTGCACCGGATCTCGTCGCTGACCTGTTCGAGGGCCAGCTCCAGCCGCTGGTGCTGTGCCTGGATGTCATGGCCACCCACGTCGTCCGGCAACTCAATGGCACCCAGCCGGACCAGCGGTCCGGCCACCAGGCCAGGCGCGGCCAAGACACCTTGCAGCACACCGTCCTCGGCGGGATGACGTTGCGGTCTTGCCACGGGCGCAGCCGCCTGGGTTTCCTCGGCCAGGGCTGTGGATAAGGTTGCCAGCAAGGCTTGCAGTGCGGCTTCGGCATCGCTGCCACGGCAACTGACGTGAACCTCCGCCTGCTCGGCGATGGCCAGGCCCATCAACCCCATGACGCTGTCGCAGGCTGCCGATCGGCCGTCGAAATGCAGATGCGAGCGGCTTTTGAAACGTCGGGCGGTCTGGCGAACCAGCGCCGCTGGCCGGGCGTGCAGGCCGCCGCGATGAGCGATGCGGATCTGGCCGCGGACTTCGATGCCGCCGTCCTGTTCACTGTCTTGTGTTCCACCTGGCGTCGTGGCGATGAGGTGCATCAGCGGCTCGCCGACGTTCACCCCTTTGAGGGTGATGGGGCGCGCCTGGAAATGCTCGCCATTGGTGATGACCAGCAGACTCACCAGGCTCTTGCAGCGCCGCGCCACCTTGTCCAGGTCGTAGCGCAGCAGCGGCTGGCCGTTGCTGACCCGGGCGCCTACTTTGACCAGCATGGAAAACCCGTCGCCCTGTAGCTCGACAGTGTCCAGCCCCAGGTGCAGCAACAGTTCGGCGCCGTTGTCGGCGCGCAGGGTCACGGCGTGGCCCGTACGGGCGACGTGAATCACTTCGCCGTCGCAAGGCGCATGGAGTGTGTCGTTCAGCGGGTCGATGGCGATGCCGTCGCCCATGGCGCCGCTGGCGAACACCGCATCCGGGACACTGGCGAGGGTGAGCACCGGGCCGCTGAGCGGGGCGCTGAGGATCAGCTCTTTATTGTTCTTGGACATGGCGCTCTCTCATCGGGCTGTCATGGATCAGTGCGTACGGGTGACTTTGCTCAAGTGCCGGGGGTGGTCCGGATCCAGGCCTCGGGCGACGGAAAGATGGGCGGCCATCCCGTAGAAGCTCTGGATCGCCAGGATCGGATCGAGGGCCGGGTGCTCAGCGCGGGTCAGCGTCAGGTCGCGCTCGGCGATGTCATCGGGCGCCGCCAACACGACCCGTGCGCCGCGCTGGCGCATCTCGGCGGCCAGGCTCAGCACGCCAGCCTGCTCGGCGCCGCGCGGGGCGAATATCAGCAGCGAGTAGTCCTGGTCGATCAGCGCCATCGGCCCGTGGCGGACTTCGGCGCTGCTGAAGGCCTCGGCCTGGATCGCCGAGGTTTCCTTGAATTTGAGCGCCGCTTCCTGGGCGATGGCGAAGCCGGCGCCACGGCCGATGACCATCAGGCGTTGGCAGTCGCGCAGGACGTCGATGGCGGGAGACCAGTCCTGTCGGGCGGCGTCGCGCAAACCTTCGGGCAGCGCCGCGCCGGCCTCCAGCAGTTCGGCGTCGTCTTTCCACTGAGCCACCAATCGCGCACTGGCGCTGAGGGTGGCGATGAAACTCTTGGTGGCAGCGACACTGCTCTCGACGCCCGCGCACAACGGCACGCTGAATTCACAGGCCGCTTCCAGGGGCGAATCGCTGGCGTTGACCAGGGCCACGCTCAAGGCGCCGCGCTTGCGCAACAGGCGCAGGCTATTGACCAGATCCGGACTCTGCCCCGATTGGGAGAAGCCGAACGCCACCTGCCCGCTGACCTTGAGCGGTGCCTGTTGCATGGTCACCACCGACATCGGCAGCGAGGCCACTGGCAAACCCAATTGCTGCATGGTCAGGTAGGCGAAGTAGCTGGCGGCATGGTCGGAACTGCCGCGGGCGACGGTCATTGCCACCTGCGGCGGCTGGCGACGCAAGCGCCCGGCGATCTCCTGCAAGGCCGGGTCCAGTTGCTGCAACTGGCGCTCGACGGCTTCGAACGAGGCCAAGGCCTCTTCAAGCATTTTTAAGGTCAATGGCTTCTCCTTCGACCATCACATCGGTCAGGGTCAGGGAACGGTCGAGGCGAACGCAGTCGGCCCATGCGTCGGGTTGCAAGCGGCCGCGCTCGGGCAGGCCGAGATAGTCGGCGGGGAACTGCGACAGGCGCTGGGAGGCTTCGGCGAGGGGCAGACCGATCTTCACCAGGTTGCGCAGGGCCTGGTCCATGGTCAGGGTGCTGCCGGCGAGAGTGCCGTCGGCCAGTCGCACACCACCCAGACACTTGGTCACGGTGTGACAGCCCAATTTGTATTCGCCGTCGGGCATGCCGGCGGCGGCCGTCGAATCGGTGACGCAATACAGACACGGAATCGAACGCAGGGCCACGCGCATGGCGCCGGGGTGCACATGCAGCAGGTCGGGAATCAGCTCGGCATATTGCGCATGGGCCAGCGCCGCGCCGACGATGCCCGGCTCGCGGTGGTGCAGCGGACTCATGGCGTTGTACAGGTGGGTAAAGCTGGTGGCCCCGGCGGCCAGCGCGGCGACGCCTTCTTCATAACTGCCCAGGGTATGACCGATCTGCATGCGCACGCCCCGGGCGCTGAGGGCGCGGATCAAGGCATCGTGGCCGGCGATTTCCGGTGCGATGGTGATCACCCGGATCGGCGCCAGCGCCAGATACGCCTCCACCTCGGCCATCAACGCCGTGTGGGCGAAGTTCGGTTGGGCGCCCAGTTTGCCGGGATTGATGAAGGGACCTTCCAGGTGCACGCCCAGCATTCGGGCGCTGCCGTTCGGGCGCTGCTCGCAGAATTCGCCAAGGGCCTGGAGCACGCGGGTGATCTCTTCGCTGGGCGCGGTCATGGTGGTTGCCAGCAGCGAGGTCGTGCCGAAACGCACGTGGGTCCGGACAATGGTTTCGAACGCCGGAGCACCTTGCATGATGTCCATGCCGCCACCACCGTGGACGTGCAGGTCGATGAAACCGGGCAGCAGATAGGGCAGGTCGTTATCGGCTGGATCGCAGGGCAGGCCTTCGATGGACACGATTTTGCCGTGTTCATGGAGCAGGCGACCGCGAACCCAGCCGTTGGGGGTGAGGATATTCTCTTCGGACATGGAAACTCTCTGCTCGCTAGCGCCGCAGTTCTGCGACAAAGTCGTAGTAATCGTTGCGGCAATAGGTGTCGGTGACTTCGATGGGGGTGTTGTCTTCCAGGTAGCCGACCCGTGTCATCAACAACATCGCGGTACCGGGGGCGATGCCTACCAGGGCGGCGAAGTCGTCCGAGGCGTTGATCGCCTGGATGTGCTGTAAGGCGCGCACCACGGGCTTGCCGATGCCGTCGAGGAATTCGTAGAGCGAATCACCGACCGCTTGCGGCTTGGAAATGATGGAAGCGGGCAGGGTGCTCATCTCAATCGCCATGACCGTGTCGTCGGCCTTGCGCAGGCGCTTGAGCCGCGCGACCTTGTCGGTGGGCGACAGGCCCAGGCGGATCAGTTCTTCGTGGGTCGGCGGCGTGATTTCCCGTTCCAGCCATTGGGAGCCGGGCACGAAGCCTTTGAGTCGCAGCATCTCGCTGAAGCCACTCAAGCGTGACAGCGGCTGCTCCAGGCGCGGGGTGATGAAGGTGCCCGAACCCTGGTTGCGGCGGATCAGGCCCTGTTCGAACAACACTTCCAAGGCCTTGCGGGCGGTGACCCGGGAAATGCCCAGTTGCTCGCTCAAACTGCGCTCCGATGGCATCGCCTGCTCGGCCTTCCACTGGCCGGCATGGATCGCCGCTTCCAGATTGCGCGCCAATTGCAGGTACAGCGGCGTGGGTTGGGTGTCGTCGGGGCGCAGGGCCAGGATGTCGTTCATTGGGTGTGTCCGATGCGGTTATGAGTTGTTGTCGCCCGGTAAGTGGGTTGGAAGCTAATACCACTTGAATACCATGTCAACGACGCTTCTGGCGCGTGCTTGCATCGTAAAGGGAGATTTTAATATGGCCGGTCTAAAGTGGTATTAGAGGGTGGGGCTTTTAACCGCGAAAATCGCCGTCTTCGGCGGCGCCGAAAGGATGAAGTGGTATTCGCTGGCAGGAGCGGTCGAGTGCTATGGGCTTTTGAGTTTATTTTTTCAATGCCGACCAGTGGTTGCCTAAGGCAAAAAATCTGTGGGGTTGTGCAGACCATGGCTGGTACAGGCCTATCAGACGCACCGAAGTTTCCTACAAGGTTTTAGGGTTGTCCCTCGGAAGTGGGGGCTCTAGTTTTCGGAGACTGCTCCCATCCAAGCTCTGGATGGGGGCCCACATCTCCGGCGCGAACAACGCTGTCGCTTCCTCAAGCCAAGTGACAACGCTGTGCTTCAAGGAGCAACATCTGCATCTGAGGGTTTCCAACGATGGAACTGCCGGACATGATCTCTCCTCGCCTTAATACGAACACTGCGCTGGGACAGGCCTTGATTTCCATGTTCAAATCCGTTGAGGCGGAATTGATGCTTGAAAATGCACGGTCTGGAGCAGTGAAAGTTATTGTGTTTGGTGGGTGTGCAGTACACCTCTACACCAATCATCGGGTTTCCACGGACGTTGATGCCGAAATTTACGAGGCCGTTCTACCTGAGGGGTTTCATCTTCGAACGTTGCTGGCGGAAGTACCTGAGCAATTTTTCGACGAAAAGTCTGGTCGATTGATGGAGCTGAACTATGACCTTCAATACAACACCAGCTTTGGCCCCATCCACGAGGATTACTGGGCCCGAAGCCTTCCCCTTGATGAGTTTCCTGTGGAATCCCCGCTGCAGGTCCACATAGCTGCCCCCGTCGATATTGCTATTTCAAAATTAGGCAGGGCAACAGAGCAGGATATCGGGGATATCATGGCGCTTTTGAGGGCGGGCTTCATATTGACCACTGAGCTGCGTCGACTGGCATTGCAGGCAATTGATGTATATGTTGGCAACAAAGAGCCTCCAACCTCTGTCCTTACCCAAGTTCTGCAAGATTACCTGGAGACGACTGATGGCGAAGCCCATTAGTGATCAAGTCCTCTCAACTGCATTGGATACCTTGGTCAAAAGCCCGCTGAATCATGCCGACGACGCCGCGCTTGAGTGTGCAGCCAAAGCCGTCTGGTACTCCAATGCGGATGTGATAAACGCAGCCCAGGTTTTTCTGAGCCAACACAGCGATGAAGTCGAGGTTCGTCGCGCCGGTTATTTGCTCGAACGATTTACCCGTTTTTCCTGCGTAACGGATAGCCGTGTGTCGGAGGTCTTCAAGGCCCTTGAGCTGTTCTTGCGCTCAACACCCAAACACGAAATGCCTTCACAGACTGCTGTAGCACTTCGCAAGCGCCGTGATGAACTTGCCCTCTCTTGGGGGTTGAGCGAAGGTCTGGGTCTGAAGGTTCAAACGCTCATGCCTTTTCAGACCCGTCATTACGAGGCTGAGCAGCGCGCATCGCTTGTTTGAACCCACTCTCTCATTATCCAAACCGGCCGGTTTATCGTCGGATCGCCGCCAGGAGCAGGCTTGCTCCCACAAGGGACGGTGTCGATCACAAGTCCTGAGAACAGTACAAACCCACTGTGGGAGCGAGCCTGCTCGCGATAAATCGGAAGATGAACACAAAAGCACCCCTGTTGAGCACAGGACCCGTTGCGGGTTTACGGCCGGATCTCGATCATCGTCCCATCCGGCACCAGGTTCCACACCTCGCGCATGTCGACATTGCGCATGGCGATGCAGCCGTCGGTCCAGTCCAGGGTGTGGAACAGTTGTTCAGGGTTCTCCTCGGTATCCGGGGTGCCATGGATCATGATCATGCCGCCAGGCTCCACACCTTCGCGCCGGGCGCGGGCGGCGTCGCTGATGTTGGGGTAGGAAATGTGCATGGACAGGTAGAAGCGTTCGCTGGTCTTGCGCCAGTCGATCCAGTAGAAACCTTCGGGGGTGCGCTTGTCGCCTTCGATCAGCTTGGGGCCTTTCTTGGCGCCCTTGCCCAGGGAAATACGGTAGGTCTTGAGCGGCTTGCCGTCATGGATCAATTGCAATTGATGGGCTGACTTGAGCACCAACACTTTTTCGATGACCTTGCCGTCGTAGGTACCCACTGCAGAAGCCTGGGACACAGCGGTGAACGTCAAGCAAAACAACACAAGCAACCAACGCATTGAAACGATATCCCTAGAAGTGTCGCGGCTAAATTATTGTCAGGTATTGGCAGGTTGGGCCAGTGGCGGGATCGACTCGGACCGCACCGGGTAATCCTCGGCTCTTCGGTCAGCATAGAAGTATTCCAGGGTGCGGCCCACTGTGCGGAAGGCCAGTTCGTCCCAGGGAATATCTGCTTCTTCGAACAGCTTCACTTCAAGGCTTTCCGGCCCGGCAGCAAAATCTTCATCCACCAGTTCGGCGCGGAAGAATACATGCACCTGGCTGATATGCGGTACGTCAATCAGCGTATAGATGCTCAAATTGCGTACCCGGGCGCAGGCTTCCTCGGCGGTTTCGCGCACGGCGGCCTGTTCGACGGTTTCGCCGTTCTCCATGAAGCCCGCCGGCAGCGTCCAGTACCCGCGTCGCGGCTCGATGGCACGCCGGCACAGCAGGACCTTGCTGCCCCAGGTCGGTACGCAGCCGGCCACGATGTTGGGGTTCTGGTAGTGAATGGTATGGCAGGTGTCGCAAACGAAGCGCAGGCGCGAGTCGCCTTCGGGTATGCGCTGGATCACCGGGTTACCGCACTGGCTGCAGAATTTCATGCTTGGATTCCTGAATGCTGCGCCTATCTTGGCTTGCACGGGCCGGTGCGGCAAGTTGTCGTTTCGCGACACGATGCGGTGCGGGGGTTGGGCCGCTTGAATGATTGGTGCATCATGCAAGGTAGCGAACAAATCGAGAAGTCTCATGCTGGACGAGCTACTGCATCGAGTAAGCAACCATACCCCGCGTCAATTGGAGGTGGACCGACGTTTCCCTGAGGCTGCGGTGCTGGTCCCGATCACCCGCAGTGATGAGCCGGAACTGTTGCTGACCCTGCGCGCCAGCGGGCTCTCGACCCATGGCGGCGAGGTGGCGTTTCCCGGCGGTCGACGTGATCCGGAGGACCCGGACCTGATCTTTACGGCCCTGCGCGAAGCCGAAGAGGAAGTCGGCCTGCCCCCCGGCCTGGTGGAAGTGATCGGTCCCCTCAGTCCGTTGATTTCGCTCCATGGCATCAAGGTCACGCCTTATGTCGGGGTGATTCCGGACTACGTCGAGTACCAGGCCAACGATGCCGAAATCGCTGCGGTGTTCAGTGTGCCGCTGGATTTTTTCCGCAAGGATCCTCGTGAGCACACCCATCGCATCGATTACCAGGGCTGCAGTTGGTATGTCCCCAGTTATCGTTTTGGCGAATACAAGATCTGGGGTCTGACGGCGATCATGATCGTCGAACTGGTGAACCTGCTGTTCGACGCGGGCATTGACCTGCACAAACCGCCCAGAACCTTTATCAATACCTGAAGCCCGAGGATCGTCATGAAATACCGCCTGGGCGATGCCCGTGTCGAAGCCCATCCACAAAGCTGGGTCGCGCCCAACGCGACACTGGTGGGCAAGGTTCGTCTCGAAGAGGGCGCCAATGTCTGGTTCAACGCCGTGCTGCGCGGCGACAACGAATTGATCCTGATCGGCAAGAACAGCAACGTGCAGGACGGCACGGTGATGCACACTGACATGGGCTTTCCGCTGACCATCGGTACCGGCGTGACCATCGGCCACAACGCCATGCTCCATGGCTGCACGGTGGGGGATTACAGCCTTATCGGTATCAATGCGGTGATTCTCAATGGCGCGAAGATTGGCAAGAACTGCATCATCGGCGCCAATTCGCTGATCGGCGAAAACAAGGAAATTCCTGACGGTTCGCTGGTCATGGGCTCGCCCGGCAAGGTCGTGCGGGAACTGACCGACGCCCAGAAGACAATGCTCCAGGCCAGCGCGGCCCATTACGTGCACAACGCCCAGCGCTACGCCCGCGACCTGGCGGAGCAGGAAGAATGACCACCCCCGAACGCCCGGTGCCTTCGCCCTGCGTGAGCATCTGTTCGCTGGACGATGATGATATCTGTATCGGCTGCCAACGGAGCGTGGCGGAGATCACCCGCTGGAGCCGGATGAACAATGACGAGCGGCGCAGCGTGCTTGCGTTGTGCCATGAGCGGGCGAAGGCCAGTGGGATGGTGTGGACACTGCCTGCACGGTCTGGAAGTTGAAACAACCCCCTGTGGTGAGGGGATAAATCCCCGCCACTAAGGTCTGTTCAGTGACGCCCCTTCCACCGATCCAACCCCACCACTCCCAGCGCAATCACCACAAACCCCGCCAATATCCCCCCGGCATTGATGAACACCTGTCGATAACCCAGGCTCGCCACGTCGATGAACGGGTAAGGGTAGGTCGCAAGCCAATCACCGCGCAACAGTAGATAGGCGAAATACACCACGGGATAAACTACCCATAACCCGATATGTCTCAGGCGCAGGGTGCCCTTGGGTACGCACAGCCACCAATAGACGACGTACAACAACGGCACCACGTCGTGCAGCAACTCGTCGGCCACGAACTGCCAGCCGTCGGGCTGCCAGAGATGGCGCAGCAGCAGGTTGTAGGCCAGGCCGACCAGGGCGATGCTGACGGCGATACCGCTGCGCACGCTCGGCAGCAGGAACCAGCGCCGCACGACGGAGGGTCGTTCGGTCAGTTCCCAGGTCAGCACCACCGCTACCAGGATGTTGGTCAGTACCGTGAAGAAGCTGAAGGTGTTCACCAGTCCGCCCAGCAGGCTTGCGCCCAATTCCCACCGGCCCAGCAGGATCAGATACAGCTGGATGCTCAACCCCACCCAGCCCAGCAGCGCAGTCACCGACACGAAGCGCTGGCGCAGCGTGCGCTGACAACCCGGATCGAAGCCCACGACTCAGACCGGCCGTTTGGTACGCATCAACTTGATGTACAAACGCTCGACCTTCTCCCGCGCCCACGGCGTCTTGCGCAAGAACGTCAGGCTCGACTTGATGCTCGGGTCGCTTTTGAAGCAGCGGATATCGATGCGCTCGGCCAGCCCTGACCACTCGTAATGCTGGACCAGGGCATTGAGGATCTGCTCCAGCGTCACGCCGTGCAGCGGGTTGTTGTTTTGTTCGTTCATGGAGGGCCTTTGCGCGAATGAGACGGTAAAGCGGCGCACCTTAGCCGAGGTGCCCTCAAGGTGGAAGCCTAGTTGCGTCTCGACGCGCTTGCCTTGTGCCCACTGTTACCGAAAGCGAAACGATCCATGTCAACAAAAGCGCTTTCTCTATGTGTAACAGAACATTATCCTTGCGCGGCTTACTGAAACGTTTCTTGTTGCGTGACAGAGCCTTTTCGCTGTTCTCGATGTTCTACTTCCAATCTTGAAAGACAGCGCTGTCTCTGTATCTGCCGCGAACAACTTTTGCTGTGGGAGCGGGCTTGCTCGCGAAAGCGATTTCATACTCAGCCTCATTAGTCGAATGATCCACCGCTTTCGCGAGCAAGCCCGCTCCCACAGGGGATTCGTAACATCCGGACACTTTTAACTGAACCATGCCCCCAAAGGATCGTCATCTACAGTGACACTTTGCGCGGGACTCTTTAAAACCTCACGGAGATCACACTATGAGCACTGAGGGTGCTTTGAGTCGAAGCCGTCTGCTACCGAGCCTGCTCGGCATGCTGCTTCTATTGATGGGCCTGGCCCTGTTGGCGGGCGGGGTCAAGCTGAGCACGCTTGGCGGCTCGTGGTATTACCTGCTGGCGGGTATCGGCCTGGTCTTGACCGGCGTACTGCTGTTCATGGCCCATCGTGCTGCCCTGGGCTTGTACGCACTGGTGCTGTTCGCCAGCACCGTGTGGGCGTTGTGGGAAGTGGGCCTGGACTGGTGGCAACTGGTACCGCGCCTGGCGATGTTGTTTGCCTTGGGCATTGTCCTGCTGCTGCCGTGGTTTCGGCGCCCGTTGCTGACGACCGACGCCTCGCCGATGGGCACCCGCGCATTGGGCGCCTCCGTGGTCATCGCCGGTGTTGTCGCACTGGCCAGCCAGTTCACCAATCCCGGTGAAATCAAGGGCCAACTGGACCGGGACAGCGTACCGGGCATGACCAACACCGCACCGGCCATGCCCGACGGCGACTGGAATTCCTACGGCCGTAGCGCTCATGGCGATCGTTACTCGCCGTTGGCACAGATCACCCCGCAGAATGTCAGTAAGCTGGAGCAGGCCTGGAGCTATCGCACCGGCGACCTGCCAGGGCCGGGTGACCCGGGTGAGACCACCGCGGAAAATACCCCGCTGAAAGTCAACGGCATGCTTTACGTGTGCACGCCCCACAGTCAGGTCATCGCGCTGGAACCGGAAACCGGCAAGGAAATCTGGCGTTTCGATCCGAAGCTTTCCACGCAAAAAGCGGAAAACTTCAAGGGTTGGGCCCACATGACCTGCCGTGGCGTGACCTACCACGACGACGCGGTATACGCCTCGGCCGAGCAGAGCCCGACCGGTACTGCCAGCAATACACCGGCCAGCACCGTTTGCCCTCGGCGGATTTTCCTGCCGACCGCCGACACCCGCTTGATCGCTCTGAACGCCGATACCGGCAAGATGTGTGAAGACTTCGGTGACAAGGGTCAGGTTGACCTGACCGCCAACATCGGTGGCTTCACGGCCGGCGGTTACTACTCCACTTCGCCACCGGCGGTCACCCAGAACCTGGTGGTGATCGGCGGCCACGTCACGGATAACGTCTCCACCGACGAGCCCAGCGGCGTGATCCGCGCCTACGACGTGCACACCGGCAAGCTGGTGTGGAACTGGGACAGCGGTAACCCGGACGAGACCACGCCGATTGCCGAAGGCCAGACCTACACCCGCAACTCGCCGAACATGTGGTCCATGTTCAGCGTCGACGAAAAACTTGGCATGCTTTACCTGCCGATGGGCAACCAGACCCCCGACCAGTTCGGTGGCATGCGTACGCCTGAGTCGGAAAAATACGCCGCCGGCCTGACGGCGCTGGACATCGCCACCGGCAAGGTGCGCTGGTACTTCCAGTTCACCCACCACGACCTGTGGGACATGGATGTCGGCGGTCAACCGACTCTGATGGACCTGAAGACCGCCGACGGCGTGAAGCCGGCCGTACTGGCGTCGACCAAGCAGGGCAGCATCTACGTGCTCGACCGCAGCAACGGCCAGCCGATTGTCCCGATCAAGGAAATCCCGGTGCCGCAAGGTGCGGTGGAAGGCGACTACACTTCGCCGACCCAACCGATGTCCGACCTGAACTTTGTGCCGCCGGTCCTCAAGGAACGCGACATGTGGGGCGTGACCCCGTTCGACCAGATGCTCTGCCGGATAGAGTTCAAGTCGCTGCGATACGAGGGCATGTTCACACCGCCGTCGCTGCAAGGCTCGATCGTTTATCCAGGCAACTTCGGCGTGTTTGACTGGGGCGGTATCTCGGTCGATCCGGTGCGCCAGATCGCGTTCGTCAACCCGAGCTACATGGCGTTCAAGTCCAAACTGGTACCGGCGGCGGAAGTGGCTGGTGGTCCGGGGCGCAAGAGCGAAACCGAAGGCGTGCAGCCGAACAAAGGCGCGCCGTACGGCGTGATCCTCGAAGCTCTGCTGTCGCCTATGGGCCTGCCGTGCCAGGCACCGGCCTGGGGTTACGTGGCGGCGGTGGACCTGACCAACAACAAGACCCTGTGGAAACACAAGAACGGCACCGTGCGTGACAGCTCGCCGGTACCGATTCCGCTGAGCATGGGCGTACCGAGCCTGGGCGGCACGTTCACCACCGCCAGTGGCCTGGCGTTCCTCAGTGGTACCCTCGACCAGTACCTGCGTGCCTACGACGTGAAGAACGGCAAGCAATTGTGGGAAGGCCGCCTGCCGGCCGGTGCCCAGACCACGCCGATGACCTACACCGGCAAGGACGGAAAGCAGTACGTGCTGGTCGTCGCCGGCGGCCACGGTTCGCTGGGTACGAAGCAGGGTGACTATGTGATTGCCTACAAACTGCCGGACTAAGCGACACCGGCGTTCATGAAAAAGGCGACACCTTTGCGGGTGTCGCCTTTTTTTGAGCTTGTCTCTGTGGCAAGAAATCCCCTCGCCACAAGGTTTATTGCAGCCTTACAACTCGACCGTGATCGCCCGGGAGGCGCGGGTTGCCTTGGCGCGGGCCGCTTCGATGGATTCGTCACGGGCCAGGGCCACGCCCAGGCGGCGCTGGCCGTTGACTTCCGGCTTGCCGAACAGGCGCAGGGCAGTGTCCGGTTCGCTCAGGGCGGCGCCGAGGTTGGCGAAAGCGGTCTGGGTCGACTGGCCTTCCACCAGCAGCACCGCCGAAGCCGACGGGCCGAACTGACGGATCAGCGGAATCGGCAGGCCGAGGATGGCGCGGGCGTGCAACGCGAATTGCGACAGGTCTTGCGAGATCAGCGTCACCAGGCCAGTGTCATGCGGGCGTGGCGAGACTTCACTGAACCACACCTGATCGCCCTTGATGAACAGCTCGACACCAAACAGACCGCGACCGCCCAGGGCCTCGGTCACTGCCTTGGCGACGCGCTCGGATTCGGCCAGGGCCACCGGGCTCATGGCCTGGGGCTGCCAGGATTCCTGGTAGTCGCCTTTTTCCTGGCGATGGCCGACCGGCGCGCAGAAGGTAGTGCCGCCGACATGGCGCACGGTGAGCAAGGTGATTTCGTAATCAAAGTCGATGAAGCCTTCGATGATGACCCGACCCTTGCCGGCACGACCGCCTTCCTGGGCGTAGTCCCAGGCTTTCTGCACGTCGTCGGCGCTGCGCAGCAGGCTCTGTCCCTTGCCCGACGAACTCATGACCGGCTTGACCACACACGGGAAACCCAGGGTGTGCACAGCCTTGCGGTAATCTTCCACGGTGTCGGCGAAGAAGTACGGCGAGGTCGGTAGACCCAGTTCTTCGGCGGCCAGGCGACGGATGCCTTCACGGTTCATGGTCAGTTGCGCGGCACGGGCGGTGGGGATCACGGTGAAGCCTTCGGCCTCCAGTTCCACCAATGTCGCGGTGGCGATGGCTTCGATTTCCGGCACGATGAAGTGAGGCTTCTCGGCTTCGATCACGGCACGCAGCGCCGCGCCGTCGAGCATGTTGATCACATGGCTGCGATGGGCCACTTGCATGGCCGGCGCGTTGGCGTAGCGATCCACGGCAATCACCTCGACGCCCAGGCGCTGCAGTTCGATTACCACTTCCTTGCCCAGCTCACCGCTGCCACACAGCAATACGCGGGTCGCGGTGGGCGACAATGGAGTTCCGATACGGGTCATCTGAAGGTCCTCAAACAGGAGCGGATCATCGAGGGTTGCGCGCCGGGCGAGCTTCCCGTGGAGAGAAAACGCGGCATTTTACATGAACCGCGGGGTTTGGCTTCAATTGGCCATGACTTGTCGACGCAAGCGCCAGGCCATGATCAGCCAGACAGCCGTAACCCCGGCGAATTTCGAGGCCAGGGCGGTGATCACCACGCCAGGCGTCAGGGCGTCGATCAGGCCGAAGAAAATAAAGGTGTCCAGGGGAATGCTCAGGGCCGAGCTGATCCAGAGCCGGTCATGCAGTGGGCGCCTGGTGATGGTGAAAACCAGCCAATCGATGCACTCGGACACCGCAAACGCTGTGGCGCTGGCCAGGGCGATGGTCGGATCCGAAGTCACGTAGGACAACACCAGCGCCGCCAGCATCGCCACAATGGCGCCATGGCCAAAGCGGGTCTGGACCATGTCCCGCAGGATAAACACCAGCCCGCCCCAGGCCGACCAGATGATGTCCAGGTGTGGCGCGGCGGAAAAGGCGTAGTTGATCAGCACGACGCTGCTGATGTAGGCGAGCAGGAAAAGCATGGAGTCAGTCCTCGTCGCTGTCATCCGCCTTCCAATAACCCACGGCCTTGACGAAGTCCGGGTCCAGCCGTTTTTCATCCAGCAACACCCGGCGGATCTGCCGCGACACTTTGCTTTCGGTGGCGACCCAGGCGTACAGCTTGCCGTCGGGCATGTCCAGATGTTGCACGGTGGTCAGCAGGCTGTCATGGCGGCCCTCGCGTAGCACCCAGATCACATGCACCTGCGCCGGGCTGTGGAGTAATTGCTGTTCGGCGCCGTTTTCCACTTCTACCACCACCAGTGCGCGCCGGTTCGGCGACAGGCCTTCGAGCCGCCGGGCGATGGCGGGCAGGGCGGTTTCATCGCCGATGAGCAGGTAGTTCTCGAAAATGTCCGGCACGATCATCGAGCCCCGTGGCCCGCCGATATCCAGGTATTGGCCGGGTGTCGCCTGGGCCGCCCAGGTCGCGGCCGGGCCGTCGCCGTGGAGCACGAAGTCGAGGTCCAGTTCCAGGGCGTCCGGATCGTAACGGCGCGGGGTGTAGTCGCGCATGGGGGGCAGCGGGCCTTGGGCCTTTCCGGCGCTGGGGTCGTAGGTTGCCAGGGCTGCTCGTTCCTCGGCGTTCTGTGGGAAGAACACCTTCACATGATCATCCGTGCCCAGGCTGACGAACCCGGCCAGTTCCGGCCCGCCGACCGTGATACGGCGCATGCGTGAGGTCAGATCCACCACCCGCAATACTTGCAGGTGCCGACGCTTGATCTCGTGGCTGACACGGTGAATGGTGTTTGGATCGATGTCTGTCATTGGCTAGGTTCCGCAAGGGGTAGACGGTCGTGGCCGTCGATAATGGCTTTGGCGGTGTCGTTGAGCAGGTCACGCACCCGCATGATTTCTTCCGGGCTCCAGCGGCCATGGTGCTTGCGCAGCGCATGACGCAAGTTATACACCGCTTCGTGAATCTCCGGGGGCCGGTCATGGCCGCGCAACGTGCGCTTGCTCACCTCGATACGCACCCGCACGGCTTCCAGCGCGCTCGCCTGCTCTTCAAGCAATAGACGTCCGGCGTCAGTGACGCTGTAGCTTTTTTTTCCGCCCTCGGTGCCGCCATGGATCATCGCGCGCCCTTCAAGGAACGTCAGGGTCGGGTAGATCACGCCGGGGCTGGGACTGTAGGCGCCATCGAACATGTTTTCGATGCGGCGGATCAAGTCATAGCCGTGGCAGGGCTGTTCGGCGATCAATGCCAAAACCAGCAGCTTCAGCTCACCGGAAGCAAAGATCCGGGGCCCCCGGTTGCCACGCTCACGAACGGGTGCAAGTTGTTCGAAGCGGTCTTGTCCACGTTCGGCCTGAAAATAAGAGTCTGTCATATGCCTGTTCTCCGTGCTGCATAAGATAGAGTTCAGATATATCTTTTATCCTGAGATATATCTTCGAGCTTGGCGATGTCCTGAAACTAAGATATATCTAATGGCGTCGCGCGATAGTTATCCTGCACACGACCTTACCCCAATAGTTGAAGTAGGCGGATAACGCTATTTTGCGTCGGTTTTGCTTGACATGTGGCAATGGCGCGGCGCGACTGCAAGTGTGGGTTGTTTCTGACATCCAAACTTGTTTTTTATATGGATCCGAGTATTTTTCGCTCTTTCGTGTGCTGGTTTTACTACACGATTGTGCGAATTTGCCTGCTTTTTTTTAATTGAAGAGAGCCGATCATGCCCGGCGTTGGAGGTGTCGCAAAAGTTAATGTCGGGCGGCAACTCCAATCCTTCTCTTTATGCCAAGAACAGGTGTTAACAACATGCTCAAACAATTCGTATCCGGTACTGCTGTGGTTGCTGCTGCGCTGGGTTCTTCGGCGGCGTTCGCCCTCGATGACGCTCGCTCCTCGATCCACATCACGGCGAACATCCCGACCCAGCAATTCCATGTGATGCCACGTGATCCGAACTTCGGTAAAGATGAAATCATGAGCTACAACACGGTCAGCGGCACGCTGACCTCGTTGCGCCAGACCTTTGACGTGAAGAACACCGACGGTTCGGTCCATGCCTACATCGAAGGTGGCCCTGCGGCACTGTACAACGGGCGCGATGCTATCGCCCTGACCACCAGCTTCAACGGCGTAACCCTCACCGCGCTTTCCCAGGAAGTGGTGGATGACGCGACGTCCACTCCAGGGACACAGGCTGACATGACCATCGTCCCGGCCAAGCCTTTGGATACCCAGAACGGTCTGTACACCGCCGACATGACCGTGATTTTCGACGCCGTGCCGCGCGTTACCCCGTGATGTCGTTCGATGCCCCGTGAGCTTCACCTCTTTGGGCATTCGCAAGTCGCCTGGCGATCCCGAGCCGGGCGGCTTGCACCCGAAACACCCTGATCATTCGTTGATTATGAGAATCCGTTGATGTTTCCGATGACACCCATCGCGGGTGCCCTCGCGCTATTGCTGTGCGCGAGTGCATTGGCTGCGCCGACTGCCCCGGGTACGACGCCCAGAAGCCTGCTCGCCCAGGCCAAGGGACTACCGGCCGAGTTTGAATCGCACTTTTTCGATGTGCCTCTGGCGGTTCGTGTCGAACTCAATCAACAGTATCTCGGTGAGGCCATGGTGGTCTTGTCCCGGGATGATCGCATTACCCTGCTCGAATTCAACGACACGCAGGACAGCACGGTAAAAGCTGTCCTGCGCGAGCAATGGGAACAGCTTCTCAAGCAAGGCCAAAGGTTGGGGGCTTGTGAAGGCAACTGCCCGGCCGGGTTGTTGGCTGTGCATTACAGCCTGGAGAACTCATTGGTGTCGATCCTGACCAGGGACGTGGAGCGCGCCAACGAAACCAAGCGTTATCACGATCAGCCAGAAGGCGGCAGTCTCGGCTTGATTCTCAACAACCAACTGAATATCAATGGTGGCCAGGAGCAGGACACGGGCGGACGCTATGGCCTCAACGCCAGTTCCAGCGTCGGCAACTGGAGCCAGTCAATGGATCTCCAGCTTTCGCGTCTTGGTGGCCCGGACGACAAGGTGTACCACGCCGTCCACGAGCTTTACACCCAACGGGAAATGGAAGGAAGTTTTTTTCGCCTGGGTTATTTCACGCCCAGTTCCGATGGCTTGAACCGTCAGATCCGTTCGTTCGGTGCCAACCCGGACACGGCGCTTGGGGTGATGTACGGCAGTTCCGACAGCTTGGTGGTCGAAAATCCCAAGCCCAGCGTCTACCCCATTTATGTCACCGCCAGCCGCCAGGCTTCGGTGGAAATTTATCGCAGCGGTCTATTGATCAATACCCAGGCAGTCAGCGCCGGCTTGCAGAGCCTGGACACCCGGCCCTTGCCCGGCGGTATCTATGAAGTGGAAGTGCGGTTGATCGAGGATGGGCAAACCACCGCCACCAGCCAGGAGCTGGTCTACAAACCCAATAACTGGAGCAATTCAGAGGACCGCTGGCGCTACAACCTGTTCGCCGGGCGCGAAACCAGGCTGTGGAGCAACTGGGAAGACCAGCCCTCGGGCTTCACCACCGCGGGGGTGGGCCTCAACTACCTGTTGCATCCCCGGGTGATCCTGGGTGCCTCCACGCGTCAAGTGCAGGACAAACTGCAAGTGGGCACCTCGGTGGATTGGTCGCTGGGCAGCAACACCAGCCTGTACGCCAACATCTATGAGACGCAGCAGTATGGCACCGGCATGGATATGCAAGGCCTGTACAGTTATGGTCAGGGTAGCATCGTGGCGAGCCACAACCGCAGCTGGCTGGACACCCGTAATACCTATGAAACCCTGCCCGATGGCACTCGCATCCGCCAACGCAACGTGTTTGTCGGCCAGACCAGCAATTCCTCGCTGTCGGTCAACCATCGTTTGAGCAACAAGACCTCTATCAATGGACGCCTGGCCTACAGTGAAGGCAATGTCCAGGGCACCGGACTGGACCTGGGCTGGACCCAGCGCGGCAAGCTGCGCGGCAGCGATGCCAACTGGCGGGTATCGGTGTTCGACCGCCCTGGTACCTCGAGTACCGCCGACCGACGCAATCGCGGCGTCGACCTGAGCGTCAGTGTCGCGTTGGGTGGGCCGGGCGAGTACTGGTCCGGCAGCGTCGGCACCCGCACATCACGGGAAGGGGACCGCGACCACAATGCCTCGCTGACCTACCGCCGGGACCTGCAGGATCACGTCTTGCAAAGCGTCTCCGCCACGGCGTTGGCCGACACCTATGGCATGGGCCTGTCCGGTATCGCCAGCTTCATGACCGATTCGCTTTATGGCGACGGTTTCGTCCAGCGCTCCTCCTATAACGACAACCTGACCGGCGGCTTGAACCTGAGCAGCACCGTGGCCTTGGGCGGTCAGAAAACCGCCTTCACCGGGCTGCCCCAAGGGCGCGGCGCGGGCATGATCGTCGACGTGGAAACCGATCTGGATGACGTCGCCCTGCGTGCCGACGATTTGACCGGTGGCAGTACTGTCTTGCGTCCGGGCCGCAACTTCATCCCCATCACGGCCTACAAGAACAGCATGGTGACCTTCGACTTCGACGGCGTGCACCCGCCGGCGGCGAACATCGAGCCTGCGCGGACCCGCTATCACCTGAACAAAGGAGGGGTGGACTACCGCAAGGTCCAGGTGATGAGAACCGTGACGGTGCTCGGTCGCCTGGTGGACGAACACGGCCAGCCGCTTCGGGGCCATCACGTGATCAACCACGCCAGTCGCGGCGTTAGTGAAGCGGATGGGTTCTTCTCCATGGAAATGAATGCCAGCTCACCGACCCTGGAAGTGCGCTACGGCAGCGAACTGTTTTGCCGGTTCCGCCTCGACCCGGACAACGCCGACCGCGAAGGCGATGTGTTGATGATCGGTGACTTGCGCTGTACGCCGGATACCCTGGCCGATACTTCGACTGTCGCGGCTGCCCCGAGCAAGCAGCGCTCATGAACAGTGGGAGCAAGGCGTATTCGCGATGGATAACGCAACTCACGCCACGAGCGAGGCGCCTGCATCGCGGGCAGTCCTTGCTCCCATAGACGATTGCTCATCGCATGTTTGTAGTGATTGGTTTTGAGGTTGTATTAATGAAATTTTCATCGGTTGCAGTGCGCGGCGTCGTTTCGGTGTTGCTGTTTACGTGCGTGCCCGTGGCCAATGCCGTGAGCCGGGATATAACAGCAATATTCAGGCCCGATGCTTCGAAGCCAAACCTGAATCAATTTACCAATACCACGCCGATCTCCGGCTATTGCACCTACTTCCCAGCGGATTGCGCCGCGACGAAGATTTTCAGCATTCAGTTGCCTATCACATTCAATTCGGTCAGCCCTATCCAGGCGAATCATACCGACTATCGGCAAGGGGCGACGTTCAAGGTGCCCGCCAATTGGCGTACCGCACAAGTGACTCATGTGGGAACGGGGGAAACCGAAACCGTTGAAGTACGCTTTTCAGGGGTCGGCTCGAGATATCGACTTCCAACGAACGTGCTGAATCTCATAGGTAATCCGGACATCAGTATCACCTTGGCACATAACCGGTTATGGGGTGGGTATGGGAATAGCTGGGTGAACCCCCCTTCACCTTGCGGATATTCCGGTCATGGAGGGTTGGATGCGACGACATACCGTTTTTTCTGGAAAACCCGGGTCGATGCCGCGTGCTCCAAAAAAGCCAGTTTTCTGATACCGAGCTTTACCTACGAATATCTGGATTTTGCCTACGAGTTGCGGACCCCAAACCCTTTGAAAATGTCGAGCGGCCTCTACACGGGGTCGTTGACCTACAACGTCGGACCGGGCCAGGACCTCGATATGGGGGACGTCATGATTCCTTCCGATCCGATACTCACCCTGGATTTCAAGCTGACTGTTGAGCACACCCTCAAGATCGAAGTCCCCCCCGGCGGCAATCGGGTCGACCTGGTGCCCCAGGAAGGTTGGCAAGCCTGGGTGAACAGCGGTCGCAAACCGACCCGGCTGTTTCGTGACCAACGCTTCCATATCTCGGCCTCCTCACGATTCAAGATGGGGCTCGAATGCCAATACGTCAGCGGCAATACCTGCGCGATCGCCGAAAACGACACTGGCCATGCCGTGCCGGTGGACATCAGCGTCAGCCTGCCCGACGGCCTGACCGACACCGCCGGGCAGCCGGTCAACCATCGTCGGCTACTGCTTGATGGCAGTGGCACCGAGATGTTTCAGCCGGGCTTTTACGTCGATCGTCGTTCGGGGACCCTGCACTTCGACGTTGCCCGCCCCCAGGTCGAAGCGATGTTGGACACTGGCGCCAAGGCTTATAGCGGCAATGTCACGGTGATCTGGGATTCGGAAGTTTAAAAAATCTATTCAGCGGATTTTGAATATGAGGTCATCGCATGAAAGGAACACGGGTATTAGCGAACTGTGTAGTTTCAACATTTTTGTTTGCCTGTCTGCCGGCGACTCATGCCTTGACCCGGGATATCACCGCGGTATTCAGGCCTGATCCCTCGAAACCCCAGGAAAATATATTCCTCAACACTACTCCGGTCAGCGGTTATTGCCAGCGATACCCGGAGCAATGCAGGGCGTCAGGGATGTTCAGCCTCATGCTGCCCATCGTCGTCAATTTGAGCAGGCCTATCCAGGCGAATCATGAAGATCCCCGGCAAGGCGCGATGTTTAACGTGCCCGCCAACTGGCGCCAGTTACAAGTCACCCATTCCGGTACGGGCGAAACCGAGACCCTTGAAGTGCGTTGGTCGGGTATTGGGGCGCAACAACGACTCCCTGACGGAGTCGGCAACCTGGTAGGTGGAGAGCCTAATTCCGCGGTGGCTCACAGGATGTTATGGGGCGGTGCGGCCTGGGACGAAGCCCCTTCACCCTGTCGATACAGCGGTCTTGGTTTTTACTCTGATGTGACCTACGACTTTTTCTGGAGGGCGCCGGTAGTCGGCGTGTGTGCCAAGACGGCACGTTATGCGATCCCCAGGATGAGTTACCACAGCATTGACTTTGCCTACGAGTTGCGCACGCCAAACCCGTTGAAAATGTCGGCCGGCCAGTACACGGGAACGCTGACCTACAGCATCGGGCCGGGTCAGGACCTCGACCTGGGTGATGTGATGGTCGCGGATGATTCGGCGCTCACACTCAACTTTACCCTTCAAGTTGATCATGCACTCAAGATTGAGGTGCCCCCCGGCGGGAACCGGGTGGAACTGGTTCCTCAGGAAGGATGGCAAGCCTGGCTGAACAGCGGACGCAAGCCGACGCGGTTGTTACGGGATCAGCGCTTCCATATCTCCACGTCCTCTCGTTTCAAGATGCTGCTTGAGTGCCAATACCCCAACGGCAATACCTGTGCGGTCTCGCAAGTCGGTTCCGGTCATGCGGTACCGGTGGATATCAGCGTGACCTTGCCTGAGGGGGTGACCGACGCCGCAGGGCAACCGGTCAATCGTCGCCGCTTGTTCCTTGACGGCAATGGCACCGAGTTGTTTCAACCGGGTATTTACATCGATCGCAGGTCGGGAACTCTGCACTTCGAAGTTGCACGCGCCAGCGTTGAGGAAATGCTGGATGGTCGCGCCGAATCCTATACCGGCAACGTCACGGTGATCTGGGATTCGGAAGTCTGAGCGGCCTGAGGGCCAATGATATTCAGTGAATTGCGTTTAATGCATGAGGTTATGAAGTGATGAAGCATCTATTGGCATGGGTTGGGTTTCTTCTGTTTTGCAGCCTGGCCCAGGCCGGGCCGCAGATTGGTGTCGGGGTGGTCTACGACTATCTCGACGGCGACAAAAGCACTTACATGAAGCGGGTATTCAACGGCGGAACGTCCACGGCATTCGTCAAGGTCAACATCCTGGAGATCGTCTACAACGAGGACGGCAGCTACCAGGAATTGCCCATCCAGAGTCAGCCCGACTCCACGGCCAAGGATGGCCTGATGGCCAGCCCGGCGCGCCTGATCGTGCCGGCCAATGGCATGCAGGGCACCCGGTTGCTGTTCATGGGCAACCGAGACAAGGAACGCTATTTCCGGGTGCGTTTCGTGCCGGTGGTGCCGGAGGCCGAGGATGAGTTTGCCGTCAGCGCCGAGGAGCGCGAAGCGTACAAGAAGGAGCGCGTGGCGGCGGGAGTCAAGGTCCTGGCGGGCTACGGCACGGTGTTTTTCGTAAGGCCCAAGGACACCCGCTTCGAGACCGTGATCGACGACAACGCCAATCGTTACCTGATGCGCAACAACGGCAACAGCGTCGTGGTGATCGATGAGTTCAAGGATTGCGACGCGCAGAAAGACAACGACTGCCGGCCGACGACCAAGCACCACATCATGGCAGGGCGCACGTTTTCGTTCGACAAGGAATCGGGGCGTGAATACCGCTTCACGCTGATCGAGGGCGACAAGAGCCAAGCCGTCGAGATCAAGGGTTGACGGTCTCCGTCGACGAACCGTCGCAGACGCCACAGGTAATCACTATGTTCAAGTCATTGCTACACCCTCTTGCGTTGACCGCCTTGATGCTGCCTTGGGTCTTGGCCTGGGGAGCGGTCGAGCGGGAAACCTTCGAGCTCCACGTGACCATTCCGACGATCGATTTTTACGTGCTGCCCCTCGACCCGCAGTTGGTACAACGTGAGCAACGCTTACCGTTCAGCTCTATCACCAGCGAGCTCAGCCCGCTGCGGGCGGTTTACGAGGTGAAGAACAGCAACGGTGCCATCGGTGCACGCCTGGGTGAAGAAGCCTACTTGTCCAATGGCCGTGACCGTATCGATTTGAGGGTGAAGTTCAACAATGTCGAGCTGACCCTGGACTCGACCCAGGTCGTGACGGCTCTGGAGGCCAGGCCTGGACGCCAGGTGCCGTTGGAAATCGCCGCGATCAAGCCCGGTGATGGATACAGGACGGGGGATTACTACGGCACGGTGCATATGGTCTTCGATGCTGTTGCGCCGTGAGCACCGTGGCTAAAACACCGGGCGAAATGAGGCCCCGTGGCGAGGCGTGTGTATTGCGTTTTATTACTCAGAAAGAGGTATCAAGCATGTTAAAGAAAATGATGGCCGCGACCTTGGTTGCTGCAGGCCTGAATCCTTCGTGGGTGCTGGCGGCTGATGATGCGCGTACATCCATCCATATCACGGCGAATGTTCCGAACAAGCAGTTCCATGTGCAGCCACGCAATCCAGATTTCGGCAGAGACGAGGTCATGCATTACAACCCCGCGAATAATTCCTTGAGCGCCGTACGCCAGACCTTCGACGTGAAGAATACCGACGGATCGGTCCATGCCTATATTCAAGAGGGCAGGGCCTATCTGGACAATGGCAGGGATCGTATTCCTCTGACCGTTAAGTTCAACGATGTATTCCTCAATGGCGTGCCTCAGGAAGTCGTCGATGATGCCTCCTCCACGCCAGGCACTCAGGCCGAAATGCTCATCCAATATAACGGCATATCGGTCGAACGTAATCCGGGCTTGTACACCGGCCAATTCACGGTGATTTACGATGCGGTCCCTCGGGTTACCCTCTGATTTTGGGTGAGGGATTTGGCGACATGTCGCACCATCCCGTTGGGCTGCATAATGAGTCTGCCGTCACTCACTGTCGTGCCATCAACGGCTTGCACTGGGTGTGACTGCCTGGTTGCAGATAGGCCGAGAGAAACGGCGCCATGCCTTTGAGCACCTGCACCGGCAGGGCCGAGGTGAACTTGAAGTTTTGCGCCGAGGCCCCTGGGACATAGGCGGTGAGGGTGCCGAAATGGCTGTCGCCAATGTAGAACACGAAGGTGGCGGTGCGGTTGATCGACTTGGAACTGATCACCCGTCCACCGGGACCGATGGCTTCGATGCGGTTGTCGCCGGTACCGGTCTTGCCGCCCATTTGTAATGGCGTGCCGTCCGCCAGTTTGAAACTTCCGGCCACCCGTTTCGCGGTACCGGCATCGACTACTTGGGACAACGCCCCGCGCAAGGCCCGCGCCACTTCGACGGGCATTACCCGCTTGCCGTTGTCCGGGTCGTTGATCAATTGCGTTTCATAGGGTGTGTTGGCGGCGAAATGCAGGCTGTCGATTCGCAGTGCCGGCTGCCGGACCCCGTCGTTGAGGATCGTGCCCACCAGCTCCGCCAGCGCCGCGGGGCGGTCGCCGGAACTGCCGATGGCGGTGGCCAGCGACGGTACGAGATGGTCGAACGGGTAACCGACTTTCTGCCAACGCTGGTGGATATCCAGGAACGCTTCGATCTCCAGCATGGTACGGATGCGGCTGTCCCGTGCGCTTTTGTGCCTGCTTTTGAACAGCCAGCTGTAGACCTCCTGGCGTTCGAACTGGCTGGCCTTGACGATTTCACTGAATTTGGCGTCGGGGTTGTTCAATAAATATCCCATCAACCACAGGTCCAGCGGATGGACTTTCGCGATGAAGCCCTGGTCCGGCAGGTCGTAAGCGCCCGGGCCGTAGCTCTGGTAGAGCCGCTCCAGACGTTCATCGGTGAGTTTTTCGACGCTTTTGGCCGATTTCAGATGCGAGCGCACGAAGCGGTTGAAGCTTTCCTGGCTGTCGTTGGGGAAGAAATAGCGGTGCACCGCGGCCAGACGGATTGCGGTGGGGTGCATGCTGTCGAGAAAGGTCTCGAGACGCTGGCTGGTGTCCTTCTTCTGGTACTTCTTCCAGAACTTGAGCAGGAACGAAGTGCCTTCGCGGTCGGCGAACTGGGCCAGGTATTCCTGGCGCCGCGGGTCCCTGTCGTCCTTGAGCAGTTCGGCGCTGTTGTTGGGGCCGGCGTAGGTGGCGTAGCGCACCAGATCGCGCATCAGGCGGATGAACGGCAGGTTGATCGATTCGCGCAGGGAGTCGCGCAGGGTAGGGTTGCGGCCGTTGTCTTCGTTGCGGAAGTTATGGAAGGTGTGCAGCCCACCACCGGTGAAGAACGCCTCGCCGGGGCTGGCGGAATAGGTGCGGTCCAGGGCCGCTTCAAGCATCTTCGGCAGACTGCGGTCGCTGTTCTGAATCAGGTAGTCGACGGCCCAGCGGGACAGGCGGTCCTGGTCAGCGATGTCGGCTTTCTTCAGCTCGGCCGGCGTTTGCTGGCCGTAGCGCTCATGCAATTCGGCGATGATTTGCAGGTAGGTGGTGAGCACCCTCAACTTGGCGGTGGAACCCAGTTCCAGCTTGCTGCCTTCGTTGATATCGAAGGGCTGGTCGGTGCTGTCGGTCTGTACCCGTACCCGCGAGCCGTCCGGGGTCAGTTCCAGCAGGGTGAAGCTGTAGCGTACCTGAGTGGTGCTGGTCGGGGTCAGCAGGCGTTCGCCCATCAGGCCGATCTCGGTCGCGAAAGTCGGGTCCGCCAGGCGCTTGAGGTACTCGGTAGCCTGGGCCTGCAAGTCGTTTTGCAATGTGCTGGTGGCCGACAGGTCCAGGCGGTCGAGATCGTACAGCGGGCGGTTGAGCAATGTGGCGAGGCGACTGCGAGCTGCGCTGATACCTTTATTGGTTTCGATGGGCTGGATCGTCGGGTCCAGGACCCAGTCACGATAACTGACCTTGCTCGCCAGGGCTGCATCGGCCAGGGCTCCATCGATCACACCGTTCTGTGCCAGCAGCCGGAGATGGCTATCGGTCAGGTTCGCCAGCTCGTCGCGGCCCTTGGACAGGTAATGGGAAGGGCGGCGCTGGGCGATCATCAGCGACAGCATCTCCCGCAGGGCCAGGCCTTTTTCAGCCAGGCTCCGTGGGTCGGTAGCGTCGTTGAACAGCCGTTCGTTGGCGCGTTTGAAGTCGGCGCCGTACCAGACCCGCAAGCCTTCAGCCATGCCGTGTACTTCACCATGACCCGGAACGGCGGAGAGCGGCACGCTGTTGAGGTAGTCGCGGATGATCCGTTGCCGCGCCTCGAGGGTTTGCGGGCCGGCCTGGTAGGCGCGCACGCTGGCGGACACCATCTGGCGGATTTTCTCCGCGCCGGAAACGGTGAGTCCATCGGGGGAATGGCGGTACTTTTCCAGCTGAGTCGCCAACGTACTGCCCCCGGCGGATTGCCCAGGCAGGCTCAACATCTTGGCCACTTGTGACCACGCCGCCATGCCGAAGCGCGGCCAGTCCACTGCCGGGTTGGCCTCGGGGTAGCGGGGATCGAGCAGGAAGCGGTTCTCGATGAACAGCAGGCTTTGTACCACCACCGGCGGGATGGCGTCGAAACTCGCATACAACTGTTGCGGGTACTTGAACTGATACAGCGGTGCTGCGCGGCAATCGGTGATGGTCAGGCCGGCCTGGATCTTTTCCGGGTAGGGGACGAACAGCCCTTTGTCGACATAGTCCATCAACGCCGGCGAAAACCGCGCCTGGGCCTGGATCACGTAATTGCGCTTGAGCAATCGCGGCAGGAACTCCCCCAGGGCGCTGTAGCCCAACCGCCGGTCGAACGGCCCGTCGCCGGGATAGACGATGGCATCGCTGGGGCCTGGCTGCACCGAATAGCTCAGGGATCCGGCGTACCGGCTCAGTTCACTGGCCTGGAACCTTGAAGTGCGCATCTCCTTGGCGGCCGCCAGGCCGACCACCACCGCGATAATCAGCAGCAACAACCAGAAAGCCCGCCAGCCATGCCGGGCACGGCGATTTTTTTGGGGTAAAGGCGCTTCTTCCATACGTTCAGTCGGGACCACAGGTTTACTCGAATCGGTTTGCCACAAAGCGCCCATAGTCACTGATCCACTCACGCAGATTGATCGGACTTGCTTGAAGCTTAGACGGTGGTTGGCGCGGGGGGAGGGGAAATTGTGGGTACGGTCTGTCATGACTTCCACTCGCCGCTCTTTGTGGCGAGCGGATAAATCCCCTCATCACAGATAAGTCCCTCACACAGATAAATCCCTCGTACAGATAGTCCCCATAACGGGTAGCGGTGTCCGGAAAGCCTCGTGCCAGAGCCATCACCCTATACCAAAACATGACGCTGTACCGTCACTGTGCAATACTCGGCGGCGTTTTCGAATGACCTGAATCTCAGATAACACCTCTCCAAAAGCTGATTCTGGCGGAGGCTTATCCCTGAAATTTCCAGGTTTTACAGTGAATCTCTCTATCCCTGGCTTTTTATACTGCACGACCCGCTGATCCTGAGGTTGTCGTTCCACAGGACGGTCTGCCCACAAGACAGACCCGGTTTCGGCAAGGCGGCAGGCTTACCGGTCTGCGGCTTTGGACACTCGGTGGCTAATCCAATAACAAAACGAGGTTGTATCCCTATGCCTGTCGGCAATCATCTGCCCCATGGCGAGACCGCTCAGGGTGGTCCGCTCAAACGTGAGCTCGGCGAGCGACACATCCGCCTGATGGCGCTTGGCGCCTGCATCGGTGTCGGGCTGTTCCTCGGTTCGGCCAAAGCCATCGAAATGGCCGGCCCGGCGATCATGCTGTCCTACATCATCGGCGGCCTGGCGATCCTGGTAATCATGCGCGCCCTCGGCGAGATGGCCGTGCACAATCCGGTGGCCGGTTCGTTCAGCCGTTATGCCCAGGACTATCTCGGCCCGCTGGCCGGTTTCCTGACCGGCTGGAACTACTGGTTCCTGTGGCTGGTGACCTGCGTGGCGGAGATCACCGCGGTGGCGGTGTACATGGGCGTCTGGTTTCCCGACGTGCCCCGCTGGATCTGGGCCTTGGCGGCACTGGTCAGCATGGGCTCGATCAACCTGATCGCGGTCAAGGCCTTCGGCGAATTCGAATTCTGGTTCGCCCTGATCAAGATCGTCACCATCATCGCCATGGTCATTGGCGGCGTGGGCATCATCGCCTTCGGGTTCGGTAACGATGGCGTGGCGTTGGGCATTTCCAACCTCTGGACCCATGGCGGTTTCATGCCCAACGGCGTGCAGGGCGTGTTGATGTCGCTGCAAATGGTGATGTTCGCCTACCTGGGCGTGGAGATGATCGGCCTGACCGCCGGTGAGGCGAAGAACCCGCAGAAAACCATCCCCGACGCCATCGGTTCGGTGTTCTGGCGGATTCTGCTGTTTTATGTCGGTGCGTTGTTCGTGATCCTGTCGATCTATCCGTGGAACGAGATCGGCACCCAGGGCAGCCCCTTCGTGATGACCTTCGAGCGCCTGGGCATCAAGACCGCCGCCGGCATCATCAACTTCGTGGTGATCACCGCCGCGCTGTCCTCCTGCAACGGCGGTATCTTCAGCACCGGGCGGATGCTCTACAGCCTGGCGCAGAACGGCCAGGCCCCGGCCGGTTTCGCCAAGACCTCGACCAACGGCGTCCCGCGTCGCGCGTTGCTGCTGTCCATCGCCGCATTGCTGTTGGGCGTGCTGCTCAACTATCTGGTGCCGGAAAAAGTCTTCGTCTGGGTGACCTCCATCGCCACCTTCGGCGCGATCTGGACCTGGGCGATGATCCTGCTGGCCCAGCTCAAGTTCCGCAAAGGGCTAAGCGCTTGCGAGCGTGCCGCGTTGAAATACCGCATGTGGCTGTACCCGGTCAGCTCGTACCTGGCGCTGGCATTCCTGGTGCTGGTGGTGGGGCTGATGGCGTACTTCCCGGATACGCGCGTGGCGCTGTATGTGGGGCCGGCGTTCCTGGTGGTGTTGACAGTGTTGTTTTATGGTTTGAAGTTGCAGCCGACGGGGGAGGGGCAGGAGGCGGTGAATTCGGCTTCTTAGGTCCAGCCTTGTGAAAGAGGGCCCCGGTCCGATGGTCGGGGCTTTTTCTTATGCACGGTGTCGTCCTTCCGACAAGGCTTTCCGGGGCCGGTTGTCTACTGTCAGAGCTGACAGTAGACCGTAGACTTGAATGGGGCTTAACGTCAGTCATCCATCCTGGCCCAAGGAAACTTCTATGGGATGTACAGACAGTTCAACGACATTCAAGTTTTCTGTTAAACCCCAAAAGAAATCATGGTGTGCAGCGTGCCTTGTGGCGTTTTCTGCGTTATCGACCGAATGCACAAGAGCGGCTGAGGGCGACGATTGGGTAACCGCTATTAATGCATCATATCCAACGCGCTGTGCCGAAGAAGATAATGTTTATGTGAAGCTGATGAGTCGTGATATCCAGAGGTTTCGGATTGAAGCGCTGCACCCTGGCTACATCGAATCGCTGGTGTCGGACCGCTCGGCACCTGATTTTTCGGATTGTTCATTTGACGGTAGCGGCAATGCCCAGGATCCGGTGTTCAGATTCACCCCCAAGCGAATGGTGTTGTGGGAGTCGAATGAACTTTTGGTGATGGGCAATACGCTGGAGCGATTCTGGCGGTCCAGCGTTGTGGATGTCAGTGTCAGCGGTGTTCACCGAAGCAATATTCATTTGATTCAGGTTTACCTCAAGGACGCTCGCCAATCTGAACATCCTCCCGAGGAGTTTCTGGTACTTTACCCAACGGATGGGTACTGGCGTCTCAAACCGCTCCCGGTGTCTCATTTGGGTTCCGGTGCCTATGGCAGTTCTTTTCTGGTAGGACCCATTAAAGAAACATCGCGACCTGTGGTCGACTTACTGAAAGTCCAGTTCAATCCCGCCAGCCGGACCTTTGAGCTGAACTACCAAGACGGTTCACATGGCAGCATGAAAATCGTCGAGATCAACCAACAGCGCGCCGTCTTGGACTATTCCCACAGCCGCCCATCGCCAGCCGATGCGCCAATCGTCGCCATTCGCTCGATGTATGTTGCTCCCGACAATGCGGACGCCTCGCAAGTTTTTTTTCACCGACGAGGCGAGCGCGGATTGGTCAGTGAGGATCTTATGGCGTTCGTTCGCTCGGAGGTGAAGGACATCCGGGTCGGACGCTCGACTCTTTCGAAACACAATGCCTCGGCGCCGGATATGTGGTTTGGTGGTTTCGAGTCGCGATGACCGTTCAATCAGCGTTGGGCACTTTCGTGCGGCAAGTGTGGAATGGCTGGGTAGCGCTCCGGCAGTTGCGCACTCGTCATGACTTCAAAGCTGGCCCCATTGTCAGTGCTGGAGTTGCCGCCGACGAATACCTGGTACGTGCCCATTTCAACGAACCGTAGAAGTTTATCGCCCAGTAATGCCAGATCATCCTGATCCAACAGAAATTTAACGGTCTTCGTTTCACCCGGAGCGAGTCGAACCTTGGAAAAACCGCGCAGTGTCCGAACCGGACGAGTGATGGTCGCAACATCTTGGCGTAAGTACAGCTGGACTGTTTCATCACCGGTTCGTTGGCCGCTGTTGTGGACTTCCACCTCGACGGTAAGCGTTTCATCGAAGGTCAACTGCCGCTGACTGAGCTTCGGCACTCCATAAGTGAACGTGGTGTAACTCAAACCGTAACCAAATGGGTAGAGGGGGGTCCATTCTTCGTCAAGGTACTTGGAGGTATAAACATTGGCCTTATCCGGTGGTCTCCCGGTGTTTTTATGCGCATGGTAAAGGGGGATCTGTCCGACCGTGCGCGGAAACGTGATAGGAAGCTTGCCACTGGGGTTAACGTCCCCAAACAACACATCGGCCACGGCATGCCCCATTTCGGATCCCAGGAACCAGGCCTCGAGGATGGCGGGCACCTGTTTGTCCACCGTCGGTATAGCCAGCGGGCGGCCGTTCATGAGGATGACGACTATCGGTTTGCCGGTACTGTGCAACTGGGCCACAAGCGCGTTCTGTGCGCCAGGCAGGTCGAGGGAGGCACGGCTACGCGCCTCCCCGCTCATGTCAGCCGTTTCACCGAGTACGGCAACCACTGCGTCGGCATCGTTGACGGCACGTCGCGCCTCGTCGATTCCGGAGGTATCGAGGCTTTCGGGAGAAGCACCAGAGGCGTAGACAACGTGGGTTCCGGGCGCTACGGCACGTTTTATTCCCTCCAGTACCGTAATCGATTCCTCGGCACGACCGGCGGCGGACCAGAAGCTTAGAGTGGATTGAGCGTCGTTCGCCAGGGCCCCGACCACGACGAGCTTGCGCAGATTCTTTGGCAGCGGGAGCAATGCACCTTCGTTTTTCAATAGCACGATGGATTTTTGTCCGGCTTCTCGTGCCAGGGCACGCGTTCGAGGCATCGATGTCAGAGCTTTCTCGCGGGTTGTATCGCTGTAACGATACGGGTCATCGAACAAGCCCAACCGCTGCTTGGTCTGAAGCACACGTCGCACCGCATCGTCGATAAGCGACTGCGGTAATTGGCCGCTACGCACCAGGGCAGGTAATTCGGTGGCATAGTCTGCGCTGGCCATGTTGATATCGATCGTGGCGTTAAAGGCCCGTCGAGTGGCCTCTTGAGTGGTGGAGGCCACGCCGTGCTGCATGAGTTCGCTGACGCCGTTGAAGTCGCTGATGATCGGTCCCTGGAATCCCCACTCGTCGCGTAATTTGTCCTTGAGTAACATTCGGTTGGCGTGCATCGGGGTGCTGTCTATTTCATTGAAGCCGGCCATGATCGTGTCTACGCCGGCTTCTACGGCGGCACGAAAGGGTGGCAGGTAGACTTCCTCCAAGGTTCGCTGGGACATCTCCGATATGTTGTAGTCACGGCCTCCTTCCGCAGCGCCGTAACCGACAAAGTGCTTTGCGGTAGACAGAATTGTCGAGGTGTCGGGAAAACCCTTGCCATGAAAACCACGCACTCGGGCGGCCGCCAATGTCGCGCCGAGAAAAGGGTCCTCGCCCGATCCTTCGATGACCCGTCCCCAGCGCGGATCCCGTGCGATATCAACCATTGGGGCGTAGGTCCAATGCAAGCCGCTGGCAGTTGCCTCAACGGCTGCAGCCCTGGCGGTTCGTTGTGACAGATCCGTATCCCAGGCCGACGCCTCAGCCAACGGTGTGGGAAACACCGTACGAAAGCCATGAATCACGTCGTGGGAGAACAAGAGTGGAATATGCAGGCGTGAACCCTGTATGGCTTCGCGTTGCAGCCTGCGGGTGACTTCGGCGCCATATACACCCAGCAGTGAGCCGACTTCAGCAATACCGATGGGTTTCTGACCTTTATTGTCCACGACTGGCCCTGTAGGGGTGACTAGCATGCCCAACTGCGTCAACTGTCCAGCCTTTTCCTCGAGAGTCATTTGGCTGATCAGTCGTTCGATAAAAGCGGCATCTTCCTGCTGTTTCCCGGATTGCTCGCCAGCTCGAGCCGTGGAGTGAAACCAGCAAACGGCGATCAATGTACCCAGCATCGCTGCTGTGGTAACGCGCACAAAGTTCATTGCATCAAGCCTTCGATACCGACGTTGAGCGGTGTGGGGCGGGCTGTGCCAAGGCGCCTGGTACTGGGTTGAAAGGGTGGTATTGATAAAGCCAGGATTCGGAGAGCGTCATTTCTCCCTGGCGCAGATACAGGCGCATTTCGACAGGCTCATTCCCCTCGGCGGTCAAATCGAATTGAGCACGCCAGTGGCCCGCGACGTCATTGGGTACAGGCTCGGTAAACACATTCGAAAACGTGCCCCTGGACGACCAGAGCACGGCCTCGGGTCGCACGCCGAAGGCGAGCTTCTCCAGAGGCGCGCCGGTGAATTCCACAACGAATTTACGTACACCCTTGGGACGTGGCTGGCCCGGAAGGCCTCCGTTCCCAAGGCGGGTCGCTACGCAGCGCGCCAGATCCGTGGGGTAAGGCTCGTCGCTGAGCCAGTGCAACCGATATTTCAGACGGTACTGCTGACCTGCCTCGGCAGGTTCCTTGGGCACCCACATCGCGACGATGTTGTCATGTATTTCATCGTCGGTCGGGATTTCCACCAGTTGAACACTGCCTTCGCCCCAGTTTTCCAAAGGCTCGACCCATACGCTGGGGCGGCGCTGATAATTGACTCCGTCCAGGTAGTGGTCGAAGGATCTATCCCGTTGAAGCAGTCCGAAACCTCGTGGGTTGTTGTCTGAGAATGCCGAGGCCATGGTTCGCGCGGGATTGTTGAGCGGCCGCCAGATGCGCTCACCTGTTCCTGTCCACAGGGCTAATCCATCGGAATCATGAACCTCCGGGCGCCAGTCGATAGCCGTACGCTTGGCTGTTTCATCGAACCAATGCATGGACGTCAGCGGGGCGATACCGAAGCGGTCAACGCCTTGGCGTAGAAACAATGCGGCCTCGATATCCATCACCACTCCCTTGGTGCGGTTGACCACAAAGCGATAAGCACCGCACAAGCTGCGACCGTCGAGCAACGCATACAGCGTCATGGTTGGCTGTCGGTTATCAATTGGTGTCTCGAACCAGAAGTGGGTGAAGTCCGGAAACTCTTCAGCCTTGTCCGCCTGGGCCACGTCTAGCGCTATACCCCGCGCTGAAATGCCGTACTGGTACTGTTCGCCAATGGCTCGAAAATAGGAGGCGCCTAAAAAAGCTACCCAGTCATTTTGCTTCCAATCGAGTTTCTTCTGATCCTCCAGGCGGTTTTCCTGCAGGCGAAACCCGGCAAAGCCGCTGTCGGGTGCGAGTGCCTGGGCCGGGCTGTCGGCAGGCATGGTGAACAGTGTCTTGTCGTAAATGATCGGATGGGCGATGCCTTTGGTGATGACATGCATCTTGACCGGGACGCGAAAGAATTTGCCCATATGGAAGAATGTGATGGGGTATTTGCCTGGGCCGTTGGAGAAAAGGGCACGAGTGGGGTCGAACCGGATATGGCCCAAGGCTTCGTAGTCGATTTTCGATAGAGAGGCATCAGTCGGTGTAGTGGGGCGCACGTACGGCTTCAATGCCGTCTCTTCGGCAAGCGAGACCAGGGTGTCGAACGTTAAGCGAACGCCCTCGTTGGATGTTGCAGCATCGGCCACAACCGCTGCAGGAACGTTCAACGAGGCGAGTGCCGCGTAAAGCGATGCAAAACTGACCAGTTCCCGCCGATTCAACATAACGACCGCCCTGAATAGTGAACAATCTGCCAGGGATGTTCAATCGACGGGGAGTTGTCGTCTACTGTCAGACTTGACAGGTGCTGACAGTCTTTTGAGGTTCAGTCACCTTCCATGATAGGGCAGCTGGGCGCTCTGGCTAATGGTCGAGAGACTTGAGTGTGAGTGCGTGCTCAAGCCAAGTTCATCAATTCGATGGGGGTGGAAAACGCGCTGTGGCGCGACAAAACGCTGGACGACTGTTGATGAGCGCAACGAGGGAGTTTACCTGGCTGAGGGATCTAATCTGTGGCGAGGGAGCCTTGCTGCAAAATGATCCTCGTCCAGGCTCACCCCGCCAATTTCATCTGTCGAATCGGCAACTCCACACGGAACGTCGTCCCCACGCCCACTTCGCTGCGCACGGTGATCTCGCCGTTATGCTTCTTCACGATCCCATAAGACAGCGAAAGCCCAAGCCCCGTCCCTTGGCCGATGGGCTTGGTGGTGAAGAACGGGTCGAAGATCTTTTGCAGCGTTTCCGGCGGTATGCCCGAGCCGGTGTCGGCCACTTCGATCCACACCTTGTCACCTTCCACGCCATTGCGCAGGGTAATGGTGCCGCGCTCCGGGCCGATGGCCTGGGCGGCATTGACGATCAGGTTCATGATTACCTGGTTGATCTGCGAGGGCAGGCATTCGACTTCCGGCAATGGCGAGTATTCCTTGATCACGTCGGCCTTGTACTTGATCTCGTTGGCGACGATGTTCAGGGTCGAATCCATGCCCTGTTGCAAATTCGCCATCTGCCATTCCTGATTGGAGTCGACGCGGGAGAAGTCCTTCAAGTCCTTCACGATCTGCCCGACCCGGGCGATGCCGTCCTTGGATTCCTTGATCAGCACGGGAATGTCCTCGACCAGGAAGTCCAGTTCGACCTGTTCGCGCAGCTTCGTCAGGCGCACCACCGTTTCCGGCGAGGCGATGGCTTCTTCGGCACTGCCGTAAGCCTCGAGCATTTCTCCCAGTTTTCCGAAATAGCCGTCCAGCGCCCCCAGGTTGGAAGAAATGAAACCGATCGGGTTATTGATTTCATGGGCGACCCCGGCTGCCAGCTGGCCCAGGGAGGCGAGTTTTTCCGATTGCACCAACTGGGTTTCCAACATCTTGCGTTCGTCGATTTCCATCTGCAGCAGGGAGCTGGCCTGCTTGAACGCCTGGGTCCGTTGTTCCACCAGCTCTTCGAGCTTGTTCATCTTCAGCTGGGCGCGGAAGGTCATTTCCCATTTGGTGGTCAGGGTATTGGCCATTTGCTGGACTTCGATGTTGTCGAAGGGCTTCTTCAGAATCAGCAGCCGGTCATGACCCTTCAAGCGGTCCAGCAATTCATCCCAGGAATAATCCGAATAGGCGGTGCAGACCACTACCTGTAATTGCGGATCGCGCTTCCAGAGTTCTTCGATGGTCCGGGCGCCGTCCCAGCCTTCGGGCATGCGCATGTCGACGAAGGCCAGGGCATAAGGACGGTCCTTGTCGAGCGCTTCAAGCAGTTTGCTCAGGCCTTCCTGGCCGCCATAGGCCGAGTCGAGCTCGAATACCGGCCCGGAAGGCTTCGGTGCCTCGCCGAACAGGGCGCTTTCCATGTCTTGCAGGTCTGTATTGCTATCCTCCTCCGGGGTGAGGATCTTGCGGAAATCATCATGGATGGCAGGTGTATCGTCGATCAGCAGGATGCGCCGATTGCTCAGGTTGTTCATGGCTCACCTTCCGCGAGTTTCAGCGGCACTTGCAGCACGAACGTTGCCCCCGTGCCCGGCCCGTCACTGTGAGCGGTGAGGTGGCCGTTCATTTCAATGGCGGCCAATGCGCAGCTGTGCAGGCCGAACCCATGGCCTTCCTTGCGAGTGGTAAAACCATGGGCGAAGATGCGGGTCATGTTTTCCGCCGGGATGCCTTCACCTTCGTCCTTGACGCTGATCTGCAGGGTCTCGCTATCTACGACCGCGGCGCTGAGGGTCATGTTCCGTGCATGATTGGACACGCCGGCCATGGCGTATTTGGCGTTGCTGATCAGGTTGATCAGGATCAGCAGCAGGCGGTGCTTGTCGCCCATGATCCTGGGAATGTCGCCGTATTCCTTGATCACCGTCACATGGTGACGGGTCAGGGCGCCGGAGTTCATGCGCAGGGCGTCCTCGAGCAGTTCGCTGACCGTCAGCGGCTCCATCAGCGAGTTGGCGCCGGCATAGGATTGCTGCGTGGAGACGATGTCCTTGATGTGATCCACGCTTTTGCTCAACTGCGCCAGCTCGTCGATCAGGCCCTGTTGCTCGACTGCCATGGCTTCCACCAGTTGATTGAGGTATCCGGGCAGCAGCTTGCCTTTTTCGTCCTCGGTGAGGAAACGCCCCAGGTCGCTGGTGTGTTCGTTGATCAATTGCATCGCCTTGCCCAACCCCTGGCTTTTGCTGCTGCGCAGTTTACGACTGACCAGGTCGGCGGAGATGTTCACGCTGTTGAGTACGTTGCCGACGTTGTGCAACACATTGGTCGCGATTTCCGCCATACCGGCCTGGCGGGCGGTATCCATCAATTCGCTCTGGGTATCCTTGAGCTGGCGGGTGCGCTCTTCGACTCGTTGCTCCAGTTCATCGTTGGCAGTCTGCAGGGCGTTGTTGACCCGCTTGATCTCGGCGAAGCTACGCACCAGCCGGATCGCCAGCCAGATCAACAACAGCGCCAGGAGAGTGGCGAATACCAACAGGTAAATGTGGTTGCGTTGGTATTTGCTGGCCGCTATTTCCTGATCTTTCTCCAACAGGTTGGTGATGGTATCCAGGTGATCCGACACGGGGACTGCCTCGATGGCTGCCAGCAAGTCGTTGACCTGCGGTTGTTCGCGCAGGATCAGAGCGATGTGCCGGCTGAGGATGTTGATAGGACCGTGAAGTCCCAATGGCAAGCGCTCCCTGTTGACATCGAGCCGGTTCAGGCCCAAGAGCACTTCCGCCGCTGTTTCGCGAGTGGTGAGCTGGGAGAACTCCATGCTGCTGAGCAGCAGGTCGTAAGTGTCGATGGCGACGCTTTGCAATTGCAGTTTGTCGTCGTCGGACAGTCGTGCGAACTCAGCCTGGATATCGTCCTCGGCGGTCGGCAGGAACGCCAGGGAGTTACGCAGCACTGCATTGTGGGATTTGAATTGCTCCACCAGTCGGGTCTTTTCCTTGACCGCCTTGAGGTATTCATCGCGCCGGGCCTCCCACAACGTTGGCGCGTGGCGACCCGGCTCCGATTCAATGGCATCGAGTCGCTGCCACAGGCGCGCCATTTCATGCAGGGGGGAAACCAGCGGATCGTAGTTGTGGCTCAGGGCGATCCGCGACTTGAGCACTTCGTTGTCCCAGATGGCGTCCTGCTGTTTGAGCAGGCGGATCAGGTCCCGGGATTCAATGTACGAGGCGGCCTGCTGCTGGCTGGAGTTGACGTACATGAACAACAGGACCGAGGCGAGCAGGAGGCCGACGAGCAGCAGGCCGAAGCGACGAAGGGCGCTCATAATGGCTTGCCCTCCCATTCGCCAGTGAGGGTCTTGAGGAATTCGACGATCAGCTCGGTATCGTTCTTCAGGGGCTCACGCCCCAACTGGTACCTGAACATCACCTCCACCGCGCGCTCCAGGGTCGGCGCCGACCCGCCATGGAAATACGGTGCGGTGAGGGCCACGTTGCGCAGGCTCGGCACCTTGAAGACCTGGCGGTCGGCCTCATCGCCCGTAACGTTGAAACGGCCTTCGTCGGCCCGGGTCGGGTTGCCCCGGTCGCCAATGTAGTCGCCCATGACGCCGAATTTCTGAAACATGTTGCCGCCGATGTTCACGCCCTGGTGGCAAGCGATACAGCCGTACTCCTTGAAACGCTGGTAACCGAATTTTTCCCGGGGCGTCAGGATGTCGGTGTTACCCAGCAGGTATTGGTCGAAGCGCGAGTTGGGCGTCAGCAGGGTACGTTCGAAATCGGCCAGGGCGCCCTGGATATTGGGCTTGGTGACCCCGTCGGGGTAGGCGGCGGAGAAGTCCTTGGCATAACCCGGATCATCGGCGATGCGCTTGACCACGGTTTCCCAAGTGCTGCCCATCTCCGTGGGGCTGGTGACGACCACGTGCACTTGTTCTTCCAGGGTGTCGGCGCGGCCATCCCAGAACTGGTGGAAGTTCAGGCTGGCATTGAATACGGTAGGCGTGTTGACTTCGACCGGCTTGCCATCGAAGCCCAGGGAAAAGGCTTTGTCGTCGGCACCGCCCTTGTCCAGGCGATGGCAACTGGCGCAGGACAGGGTGTTATTGACCGACAGCCGTGGGTCGAAAAACAGCCGCTGGCCCAACTGGACACGCTTGGGGTCCAGGGCCGGAACGGCTGGCAGCGGTTTGAGGGGTTCGTCCAGTGGCGCGGCGTGAGCGGTCACGCTTAACCCGATGAACAGGCCTAGAGCCAATAACAGTCCTGATGACGCCATTGGATGCTTCCTTGAATCTTTTGGTTGATAGGGCCTGGCAGTTCACGAAAACGGGTTTGGACGTTGTTCCCACTCGGTCATCCATTGGACAAAAGCCTGCGGCTCCACGGCCTTGCTGAAGTAATATCCTTGGGCCTCCTCGCATTGATGAAGCTTGAGGAATTCCAGCTGCTCCAGGGTTTCCACACCTTCGGCGATGATATGCAGGTTCAGGCTCTTGCCCAGGCTGATGATGGTGCTTACCAGTTTGGCGTCGTTGCTGTCGATGCTCAGGTCACCGACGAACGACTGGTCGATCTTCAAAACATCCACTGGAAACTTCTGCAAGTAGCTCAAGCTCGAATAACCGGTGCCGAAATCGTCGATGGCCAACCGTATGCCCAGTTGCTTGATGGCCTTGAGGACGGCAACGGTGGTGTCGATGTTCTGCATCAGCACGCTTTCAGTAATCTCCAGTTCTAACTGTGTCGGGTCCAACCCGGTTTCCTTGAGGGTGCGGGCGATGCCTTCGACGAAGCCGCGTTGACGGAAGTCGATGGCCGAGATGTTCACCGACAGGTACAGCGCTCGCATGCCCTGGGCCTGCCAGCTACGGGCCTGCTGGCAGGCTTCCTGGAGCACCCATTGGCTCAGCGGTACGATCAGACCGCTGTCCTCGGCCACGGGGATGAAGTCCGAGGGATAGACCAGTCCGTGACCGGGCCGGTCCCAGCGCACCAGCGCCTCGACGCCCACTACTTTGCCGCTGCGCAGGTCCAGCTTGGGCTGGTAATGCAGCACGAATTCCTTGCGTTGCAGGGCCAGTCGCAGGCCGGACTCGATGGTCTGTTGCTGCCGGGCCCGCCGGTTCATGTCTTCGGTGAAGAAACGGTAATCGTTGGGGCCGTTTTCCTTGACGTTACGCATCGCCGTCTCGGCTTTCTTGATCAGCGCCACCGCGTCGAAACCGTCGGTCGGATACATGCTTACGCCCAGGCTGGCGGTGACGGTCAGGTCATGGCCGTCGATCGGTTGGGGGGAGCTGACGGCTGCCAGCAGTTTTTCCGCCACGCCTTTTGTTTGCTGCGGATCGATGATGTCTCCGAGCACGACCACGAACTCATCGGAACCATAACGAAACACCGAGTCGGATTCTCGAACCACCGTCGCCAATGCCCGGGCCACGCGCTTGAGCATTTCATCGCCGACCGGGTGACCCAGCGCGTTGTTGATGCGCTTGAAGCGATCCAGGCCGAGGAACATCACCGCCAGTTGTCGATCATGCCGACGGCACTGGGCCATGGCCTGCGTCAGTCGATCACCCAGCAACATGCTGTTGGGCAGTTCGGTGAGCACGTCGTACTGCAGCAGGTGGGACACCTTCAGCAGTTCCTGAACCCGCTCTTCGATTGTGCGCTCCAGGCTGCGCATTTTTCTCGCCGCGTCCTGAGCCAGTTGCCATTTCCAGGTCATGGCGCTGGCCATCTGGCGGATTTCCAGCGTGTCGAACGGTTTCTTGAGAATCAGCAACTGGTCGTCGAACTCGATGCGTTCGGACATGGTTTCCCAGGTGTAGTCCGAGAAGGCTGTGCACAAGGCGATCTGCAGTCGCGGATCGACCTTCCACAGCCGCTCGATGGTTTGCAGGCCGTCCCAGCCCGGCGGCATGCGCATATCAGCGAACACCATCGCATAGGGCTGGCCTTCGGCCTGGGCGCGCTTGACCAGTTCCAACGCTTCTTCGCCCTGATAGGCCGAGTCGATCTGAAATTGCAACCGACTGACCTGGGGGGTACCGAACAGCAGGCTCTCGGTGTCGTCCAGCGAGTCATCGCTGCCGGCACTGGGGCTGAGGATCTTGCGAAAATCCTGGTGGATCGCCGGTGTGTCGTCCACCACCAGAATTCTTCGGTTGGCAGGTACCGACATGGGGTTCATGGGTTACTCTCCGATAGCTGGCTAGCGGGGCGGGTCCAGTGATCCGTCACGGGCACGATGGTCCCGGCCTTGAGCAGTTCGGCGGCCTGGCCGCTATCGACCGCCGTGCTGAAGTAATGCCCCTGGGCCAATATCGGTGCGCCGCTGCCGCTGGACATCAGTGTGGCGCGCTGCTCATGGGTCTCGACCCCTTCGGCGATGATGCCAATGCCCACATCCCGGGCAAAGTTGATGATCGCCCGCAACGTCGTGGCGTTGTCGGGGTCGTCATTGGCACTGTCGAGCAGGCGCTGAGCGAGCTTGAGATGGTTGACCCGATAGGTCTTGAGATAATCGAACGAGGAATATTCGGTTCCGAAATCGTCGATGGCAACCTGGACGCCCAGTTCACACAGGCGTGGCAGCACGTCGTTGTGGGTCCATTTGGTCTGGGCCAGGGTGGCTTCGGTCACGTCGAAGCGCAGGTCCCAGGGGGCCAGTTCCCAGCGGGCGGTGGTGCGCAAGACATCGTAGATCAGTTCCGGCCCGGTCTTGAGTTGGGTCAGGGACAGGTCGATAGCGATTACCGGGGGCGCCATGCCTTGGTCGCGCCATTGGCGCATCTGCTGGCAGGCCTTGTCCAGGACCCAGTGACCAAGGGCAATGATAAGCCCGGTTTTTTCCGCCGCCGGCATGAACGCCGGCTGGTCCAGCCAGCCCCGTTCGGGGTGCTTCCAGCGTACCTGTACACCCATGCCCAGAATCTTCCCGGTACCCAGGTCGACTTCCGGCAGGTAATGCAATTGCAGTTCATTGTTCTCGATGGCCTGGCGCAGGTCGTTGGTGAGGGCGACCCGGTCCGTGACTTCCTGGTTGATCTCCTCGTTGTGGAAATGGTACTGGTTGCGACCTTTTTCCTTGGATCGGTACAGGGCCATGTCCGATTGCGCCATCAGGCTGTCGGCGCTCAGGCTTTGGGGGGTATACAGGGCGATGCCGATGCTCACGGAGATCCGCACGTCGTTACCGTCCAGGGAGTAGGGCGCCACGAGGGTGTCGCGGATCTTGGCCGCCAGCGCGGCGCATTGAGTCGGTTCGTGGACATCCAGTTGCAGGATCGCGAACTCGTCGCCGCCCAGGCGCGCCACCACGTCGTTTTCCCGGGTGCAGCCCTTGATGCGCGCAGCGACCTCCTGCAACAAGAGGTCGCCGATGGGATGGCCCAGGGTGTCATTGATCCGCTTGAAGTGGTCCAGGTCCAGGTAAAACATTGCGAAGGGCGCCGCCCCCCGGCGCGCAGCGGCGAACGCCTGGTGCAGGCGCTCGATCACGGTAGCGCGGTTGGCCAGTCCGGTCAGGCCGTCGGTGCGGGCCAGTTGGGCGATCTTCTCCTCAGCCAGCTTGCGTTCGGTGATGTCGAGGATGATGCCTTCCACCTCCAGTAGCAGACCGTGCTCGTTGCGCACCGGAATGTAGCGGTTCTCCACCCAACGGAACGAACCGTCGCCGGTGCGCATGCGAAACTCGATGGAGGCTCCCGCCATGTCACGGTCCAGCACGCGAATCATGGCCTCGTCGACCTTGGGCTGGTCGTCGGGGTGGATCAGCACTTGTGCCCAGTCCGGCGAATTGACCAGTTCTGCCGCAACATGACCGAACTTGGTGATGTTGTGGGAGATGTACATCAGCGGGAACGGTGGCTCGCCCCGCAGGCGATACAGGATCGTCGGGCTGTTCTGCACGATAATGTTGGCGTCCGCCAGCTCGCGGGTGCGTTCTTCCACCGCCTGTTCGAGCATGTCCATCTTCAGCGCGGCATCTTCGGTCATCTGCCATTTGACAGTCAGGGTACTGGCCATCTGGCGGATCTCGATGGCATCGAAGGGTTTTTTCAGGATGAGCAAGCGGTCGCCCAATTCGAGGCGATCGGCGATGTCTTCCCAGGAATAATCCGAATAAGCGGTGCACAGCGCCACTTGCAGCTTGGGATCGACGCGCCATAGCCGTTCGATGGTCTCCAGGCCATCCCAGCCGGGGGGCATGCGCATGTCGATAAAGGCCATGGCATAAGGCTGCCCCTGTTCCAGCGCCGTCTCTACCTTGTTCAGAGCTTCCATGCCCTGGAAGGCCGAATCGAGTTCGAAACTCTGGCTGGAGACGGCAACCGGTGCGCCGAACAGGGCCTCTTCGGCGCTGCTCAAGCCATCTTCGGGGGGCGCATTGGGACAGAGGATCTTGCGAAAATCCTCATGGATCGTCTGGGTGTCGTCGACGATCAGAATTCGCCGATTGGCTTTGTCCAGGGGCAGGCTCATGGCCGTGCACCGGGGCGATGCTGACTACGCAACCGTGGGTACATCTGATATCCCTTTCGCTGGCATGAGTATTCCGGCCTGTACTTGGCCCTTCATGGGGTACAGCATAGTCGTCTCATCGGGATGCGCTCGGTCAGTGATGGCAAATCGTGCCTAAATATTTGCAATCTACTAGCCTGTCTTTACGGAGGTGAGGTAGAACGGTTGTCGTTTAGAGGAGGGGGTAGTAATGGAAGATAAAACGCCGGACGTTCCGGTCACTAAGCCGACAGTGCTGCTGGTCGACGACGAGGAGCCGATTCTCAACAGCCTGCGTCGTTTGTTACGCAGCCAGCCCTATGAAATCCTGGTGGCCGACAGCGGGGCCAAGGCCCTGGAAATCCTCAAGGAGCGGCCAGTCGATCTGGTGATGACCGATGCGCGCATGCCCAACATGGATGGCGCCACGCTGCTGGCACAGATTCGCAAGCTGTATCCCTCGACCCTGCGCATCCTGCTCACTGGTTATGCCGATGTGGACATGATGACCAAGGCCATCAACGAGGGGCAGCTTTATCGCTACCTCAGCAAACCCTGGAACGACGAGGAACTGGTACAGGCGCTGCGCCAGGCCCTGGCCCACCAGCATTCGGAAAACGAGCGCCAGCGTCTCGAAGCGCTCAATCGCGAGCAGAATCAACAGCTCAAGACTCTCAATGCGACTCTGGAAAAACGCGTGGCATCGCGTACCGCCGAGCTGCAGCAGACCGCAGACATGCTCGATCTGGCCTATGAGGAACTCAAGCGCAGTTATGTGACCGGTACCGAGGTGTTCTCGCTGATCGCCAACCTGCGCCTGCCCAAGGCCAAGCAGACCAACCGGCAGATCATCGAGCTTATCCGGGTCTACAGCCGGCTGCATTTCCTCGACGAGTCCACCGACCGCGACTTGACCATGGCGGCGGCGCTGTACAACATCGGTAAGTTGAGCTGGACCGACAACATGATGACCACGCCGGCCGACATGCTGCACCACAGCGAGCTCGAGCTGTATCGCGGGTATCCGAAGCAGAGCGAATCGCTGCTGATGACCCTGGACCCGATGAAAGATGCGGCGCGCATCATTCTCCATCACCAGGAGCGCTGGGACGGCAGCGGTTTCCCCGATCACCTCAAGGGCGAGGCCATTCCGTTCGGGTCGCGGCTGTTGAAACTGGCAGTCGACTTCATCGAGCTGCAGCGGGGTTTGATTCTCGAACGGCAGATGAACAGCGACGAAGCGCTGGTCTATATCCGCAAATATGCCGGCAAGCTGTATGACCCGGACATGGTGGAGGACTTCATCAAGGCCTGTGGCGAATACCTGGAAGACGTGACTCTGTCCGACCCGACGGTGAAGGTCATGAACACCCGCGAACTGGCCGCAGGCATGGTCCTGGCCCGCAACCTCAACGCCGACAACGGCATGCTGCTGCTCAATGCCGGCAAGATCCTGAGCGGCCCGCTGGTGGAAAAACTCATCGCCTTCGAAGCGATGGAAGGTGCCCGGTACAGCGTGTTCGTCAAGATTCCGGAAGAGGAACAGGACCCTTCGGCGCCGAAGCCGATGTTGGGGTGAGAGCTGTTTGACAGACATTGCAGTCCCTGTGGGAGCCTTGTGGGAGCAAGGCTCCCACAAGGCTATGTGCGGGCCTTGAGGCTTTGCGCCAGCCGGTCCGGTCTGTAATCTCTCCGGCATTTTCCACCATGACGTTGGCCCTTCATGACCACTTCCCTCATCCACATCGCCGCCGCCCTGTTGATCGGGCCGGACGGTCGCACCCTGCTGGTGCGCAAGCGCGGCACCCGGGCTTTCATGCAACCGGGTGGCAAGATCGAGCCCCATGAACAACCGGTGCAGGCCCTGGCCCGTGAACTGGACGAAGAACTCGGGCTGCTGATCGATCCGGCCCAGGCCCGCTATCTGGGCGCATTCAGCGCGCCGGCCGCCAACGAGCCGGGTTTTATCGTGCAGGCTGAAGTGTTTCTGCTGAACATCGACGTCTCGGTTTCTCCCGCCGCTGAAATTGAAGAAGTCCGCTGGATCGACCCGACCGGTGACGGCGGTCTTTTCCTGGCGCCGTTGACAGGTGAGGTGATCCTGCCGTTCTATCGAGCCACCTGCCTCGATTCAAGGCTCAAGGACTGTTGCCCATGATTCCATTGCCGGACCTGTTGATTTTCGCCGCCGCCGCGTTGTTGATGGTGCTCACGCCCGGCCCGAACATGATCTATCTGATCTCCCGTTCGATCTGCCAGGGCCGCAAGGCCGGCGTTACCTCCCTGCTGGGCGTGGTGGCGGGGTTCTTCGTGCATATGTTCGCCGCCGCCGCGGGGTTGACGGCGGTGTTCCTGGCGGTGCCCATGGCCTATGAAATCCTCAAGTGGGCCGGTGCACTGTACCTGTTGTGGCTGGCGTGGCAAGCGGTGAAACCGGGTGCGCGCTCGCCGTTCCAGGCCCAACAGTTGCCCGCGGACTCGACACGCAAGTTGATCACCATGGGCTTTCTCACCAGCGCCTTGAACCCGAAGATCGCGGTGTTCTACCTGTCGGTGTTCCCGCAGTTCATCAGCCCGGAGCACGGCTCGTTGTTCACCCAGAGCGTCATCCTGGGGCTGACCCAGATCAGCGTCAGTTTCAGCGTCAACCTGCTGATTGCCCTGTTTGCCGCCGGCATCGCTTCGTGGTTCGTGCATAACCCCACCTGGCTGGCGGCCCAGCGCTATTTCATGGGGTTGGTGCTCGGTGGGCTGGCGTTGCGGATGATGCTTGAGCAACGGCGGGCCGCGTGAATATCCGACGGCTGCGCGCTGGCGATGTGCAGGCCTATCGTGAGTTGATGCTGCAGGCGTATGAGCATCATCCGCAGGCCTTCACGTCCAGCGTCAGGGAGCGTGCGGTCATGCCCATGAACTGGTGGGAATCTCGCCTGACCAGCCGTCTCGACGTGGTATTGGGCGCATTCGAGGCGAATCAACTGGCGGGTATCGTCGGCCTGGCCCTGGATCCTCGGGAAAAGGCCCGGCACAAGGCGACCCTGTTCGGCATGTATGTCGTCGATGCCCATCGTCACCGTGGGCTTGGCCAGCAACTGCTGGAGGCCGCGCTGGCCGAGGCCCGGCGCCATGCCTTCCTGCGATTGGTGCAACTGACCGTCACCGCCGGCAACGACCCGGCCATCAGGCTCTACCAGCGCTGTGGTTTCGCACTCTACGGCCTGGAGCCCCAGGCGATTCGCGTGGGGGATGAGTACTTCGACAAGGTCCTTATGTGGCGCGAGCTTTAATCCTTGCGCCGTACTCTGTGGGAGCGGGCTTGCTCGCGAAGGCGGTGGGTCAGATATTTATATCATTGACACTCCCTCTTCGCGAGCAAGCCCGCTCCCACGGTCTTACCGAACCGCACTGACCCCATCCAGCGTCGAGAACGACGTGTCCTTGGCCGTGAGCAGGAAATCGCGCATATACGGCGCGTCGAGCATGTCGGTCCGCACCGCCGCGTACAGTGTGGCGAATAACCCTTTTTCTCCCAGTCGCTTGGCTTTCACATAACCACGCGAGCTGTATTCATGCAGAGCCCAGTGGGGCATGCCACAGACGCCACGACCGCTGGCCACCAACTGCATCATCATGACCGTCAGCTCGGACGTGCGGACCTGGGCCGGTTCGATGTCGGCCGGTTCCAGGAAGCGGGTGAAGATGTCCAATCGATCCCGTTCCACCGGATAGGTGATCAAGGTTTCGCTGACCAGGTCTTCGGGGACGATGTACGGTTTGCCCGCCAGCCGATGCTGGTTGGCGACGGCGAGCATGGCTTCGTAAGTGAACAGCGGCACGTAAGTGATGCCCGTCAGGTCCAGTGGATCGGATGTCACCACCAGGTCCAGGTCGCCACGGGCCAGGGCCGGCAACGGGGCGAAGGCGAAACCCGACGCCAGGTCCAGTTCGACTTCCGGCCACGCATCGCGAAACTGATCGATGGTGGGCATCAGCCATTGGAAGCAACTGTGGCACTCGATCGCCATGTGCAAGCGCCCGGCGGTGCCGCCGGCCAGCCGTGCAATGTCACGCTCGGCGCTGCGCAGCAACGGCAAGGTGGCGTCGGCCAGTTGTAGCAGGCGCAGGCCGGCGCTGGTGAACCGAACTGGCTTGGTCTTGCGCACGAACAACGGCATACCCAGGCGTTCTTCCAGTTCCTTGAACTGGTGAGAAAGTGCGGACTGGGTCAGGTGCAGCCGTTCGGCGGCTTCGACCAGGCTGTCGGCTTCGCGCAGGGCGTGCAGGGTCTTGAGGTGACGGAGTTCAAGCACCGGAGTCTCCATGAGCAAAACTTGTGATCAACACGAAAACGTTGAGTTTGTCTCATGTGGTGCAGGCTGTCGACAATGGCGTCATCTTTTACAGGAGGACGCATACCATGGCCCTGGCCCACACCCTCGGTTTTCCTCGCATCGGCGCCGATCGCGAACTGAAAAAAGCCCTCGAAGCCTATTGGAAGGGCGATCTGTCGGCGGCCGCGTTACAAGCGGTGGGCCGCGAGCTGCGGGCCCGACACTGGCAATTGCAGAAAGACGCCGGCATCGACCTGCTGCCGGTGGGGGATTTCGCCTGGTACGACCAGGTGCTCAGCCATACGCTGGCCCTGGGTGCCGTCCCTGAGCGCTTTCGCAATACATTGAATGCCCAGGGCCAACCGACCCTTGAAACCCTGTTCGCCATGGCCCGTGGCGCCACGGTCGCCTGCTGCAACGCCGATCACGGCCAGGCCCGGCATGCCCAGGAACTGACCAAGTGGTTCGACACTAACTACCACTACCTGGTCCCGGAGTTTTCCGTCGGTCAGACCTTTGCCCTGAGTTGGGAGCAGTTGTTTGAGGAAGTGGATGAGGCCCATGCCTTGGGGCATCAGGTCAAACCGGTGATCATCGGTCCGTTGACGTACTTGTGGCTGGGCAAGGCCAAGGGGCAGGAATTCGACAAACTCGATCTGTTGGAGCGCCTGTTGCCGGTCTATGGCGAAATCCTCAATCGCCTGAAGGCCCAGGGCGTGGAGTGGGTGCAGATCGACGAGCCGATCCTCACCCTCGATCTGCCCCAGGCCTGGAAAAACGCCTTCGAGCGGGCTTATCACATCCTCCAGTATTCGCCGCTGAAAAAACTCGTGGCGACCTACTTCAGCGGCCTGCAAGACAACCTCGGTCTGGCTGTGAGCCTGCCGGTGGACGGTTTGCACATCGACGCCGTGCGTGCCCCGGAGCAACTGGGCCAAGTGCTGGATCGGCTGCCGACCTACAAGATCCTGTCGGTGGGCCTGGTCAATGGCCGCAACGTCTGGCGTTGCGAACTGGAACAGGCGCTGGCGCAGTTGCAGCCGGTCCAGGAACGCTTTGGCGATAATCTTTGGGTCAGCACGTCTTGCTCGCTGTTGCACAGCCCGGTGGATCTGGAACGTGAAGACCGCCTCGACCCCGAACTCAAGAGTTGGCTGGCCTTTGCCGTGCAGAAGTGCGGTGAAGTGGCGGTGCTGCGCGATGCGTTGAACGACCCGCAGGCCCCCGGCGTGCGCCGGGTTCTGGCTGAAAGTCGCGACGTGCGAGCCCGTCGTGCCGATTCGACGCGTATTCACAAACCCGAAGTCCAGGCCCGTCTCGAGGCAATCGGCCCCCAGGACACCCAGCGACGCTCGCCGTTTGCCCAACGCATCGAACAGCAGCGTGCGCGGCTGAAACTGCCGGCCTTTCCTACCACCACCATCGGCTCCTTCCCACAGACACCGGCCATTCGCCTGGCGCGTCAGGCCTACAAGCAGGGCAAGCTGTCGGCCAATGACTACCAGGACGCCATGCACACCGAGATTCGCCACGCCGTGCAGATCCAGGAACGCCTGGGCCTGGATGTGCTGGTCCATGGCGAAGCCGAGCGCAATGACATGGTGGAATACTTCGCCGAGCAATTGGACGGCTACGCCTTCACCCGTTTCGGTTGGGTCCAGAGCTATGGCTCGCGTTGTGTGAAGCCGGCGATCATCTATGGCGACATCAGTCGGCCGAAAGCCATGACCGTCGACTGGATCCGCTACGCCCAAAGCCAGACCGACAAGGTCATGAAGGGCATGCTCACCGGTCCCGTGACCATGCTGATGTGGTCGTTCCCTCGGGAAGACGTGCCGCGGCGGGTCCAGGCGCTGCAACTGGCCCTGGCCCTGCGCGACGAGGTGCTGGACCTGGAGGCCGCTGGAATCGGCATCGTGCAGATCGACGAGGCTGCATTCCGCGAAGGGTTGCCGCTGCGTCGCGGGCAATGGCAGGACTACCTCGACTGGGCGGTGCAAGCCTTCCGCCTGAGCGCATCGGGGGTGCGCGACGAAACCCAGATCCACACCCATATGTGCTACAGCGAGTTCAATGACGTGATCCAGGCCATCGCCGACATGGACGCCGATGTCATCACCCTCGAAACCTCCCGTTCGGACATGGAACTGCTCGATGCCTTCGAGGCGTTCGACTACCCCAACGACATCGGCCCGGGCGTCTACGACATCCACTCGCCACGGGTACCGGACACGGCCGAGATGGTTGCGTTGATGAGCAAGGCGGTGAAACGGATTCCTGCCGAACAGTTGTGGGTCAACCCCGACTGTGGATTGAAGACCCGTGGCTGGCCGGAAACCGAGGCGGCGCTGGTGAACATGGTGGCGGCGGCAAGGCAGTTGCGGGCTCAACTGGCCTGAGCCCGCCTCTAAGCGGGCTTCAGCTGGAATTGGATTGCATCTGTGGGAGCAAGCTTTGCTCCTACAGCCGTCCCCTTCGGGAAACCACTCGGCAATCTTCATCAAACTGTCACGCAACTGTGGCAGCGCGCTTGAGCGAATTTCATCAGACTCGCGCTCTACTGGGGTTCTGCGTTTTGGTGTTTCTTCATGCGTGTGTTCATTTTCCTGGCCGTCTTGATGTTCGGCCTGCCGTCCTTGGCGGCGTCTCGTTGTGATGTGAATGTCGCGACCCAACGGGTCGATCTGGATCAGGTGAGCCTGGCGTACCAGAGCATCGGACGTGCTTCCGATCCGGCGTTGTTGCTGGTGATGGGCTTGGGGGGGCAATTGATTCATTGGCCCGATGAGGTGGTGGTTGCCCTGTGCGAGCAAGGTTTCCGGGTGATTCGCTACGACAATCGGGACGTAGGCTTGTCCACCTGGCGCCAGGCGCCCGGCAGCGCCAACCTGACCTTCGAAGCCTTGCGCTACAAGTTGGGGCTGCCCGTGGCGGCGCCTTATACCTTGACCGACATGGCCGACGATGGACTGGAACTGATGGACGCGTTGCAGGTGCAACGCTTTCATGTGCTGGGGGCGAGCATGGGCGGCATGATTGCCCAACACATGGCGGCCATGGCGCCGCGGCGGGTCGAAAGCCTGACCCTGATCATGACCAGCTCCAGTGCCCAAGGCTTGCCGGCGCCCAGCGAGGCGCTGGTGCAATTGCTGTCCCGTCGCAGCGCGCCGAATCGTGAAATGGCCCTGGAGCAGCAGGCCGATCTGTTGGCCGCCCTGGGCAGCCCCATGGTCATCGACGATCGCCAGGCGCTACTGCATCAGGCCGCCGTGGCCTATGACCGGGCTTTCAATCCAGAGGGCGTGAAGCGGCAGATCATGGCGATCATGGCGGAGCCGAGCCGCGTGGCGTTGCTCAACCAACTGCAAGTGCCGACCCTCGTGGTCCATGGCACCGCCGACCCTTTATTACCGGTCATGCACGGCGTGCATCTGGCGGCGCATATCCGGGGCAGCCGGTTGAAACTGATACCGGGTCTGGCCCATCGCTTCCAGGAAGCGTTCAAGGAACCATTGTTGGGGGCGGTGTTGCCCTATTTGCGCGAGCATCGCGAAGACACGTCGCACTGGGCGCAGGTCGAGCCGGCGCAAGTGCCTAATCTGCTCTAGCTCACATCGATGGCGAGGTGATTGGTGGGAGCAAAGCTTGCTCGAGATGCAGACGATTCAGAGGCTTGCATGTGGCAGCTACCGCATATGGGCCTGCGCCACCAGCCACTCGATGAGTTCCCGCAACGGGCTTGTGATCGGGGCGTTATGAGGATAGACGAGGTGATAGCCCATCCCGGTCCGAACCTTCAGTTCGAACGGCATCACCAGCCGTCCGGCGTTCAGGTCTTCGCCGATCAGCGACCAGTCGCCAATCGCCACGCCCATGCCCTGGGACGCCATGGACATCGCCAGGTCCAGGGTTTCGAAGTGCTGGCCCTTGCCGATGTTCGTCAGTTTTACTTGGGCAGCGTCCAGCCAGGTAGTCCAGTCACGCTCATCCGTCGTGGGGTGCAGCAGCAGGTGCTGTTGCAGGTCGGCGGCTGAGCACAGCGGCACAGGGCCTTCCAGATAAGGACGGGAGCAGACGGGCGTCAGTTGTTCATCGAACAGATGCACCGACCCCAGGGACACAGCCGGCGGCGGCCCATAGACCACCGCGGCGTCGAAGGCTTCGCGTTGGAAGTCGACGCCATGCTTGATCGTGGTGGTCAGCGCCACGGGCACATCCGGCCGTTCCTTCTGCCATTGCACCAGGCACGGCAGCAACCAGCGCAGCACACAGGTCGGGGCCTTGAGTTGCAGCACCTGACGTTCCTCGCCGATCTGTTCCACCGCCTCGTCGATCAAACCGAACACCTGCTGGACCCGTGGCAGCCATGCCTGGCCCTCGGCCGTCAGGCTCAAGCCCCGTGCGTGGCGCTGGAACAGCGTATAGCCCAGATGAGCCTCCAGCCCGGCAATTTGCCGGCTTACCGCGCCCTGGGTGATGTGCAAATGTTCAGCCGCCCGAGTGAAATTGCAGCACTGGGCCGTAATCAGGAAGGTATGCAGCGCCGGCAGTGGGGGAAGGCGTTTCATTGTGCGGTCGAGCCATGACGTGAAGACATGGCAAGTATGACTTTTTATCGATTGTTGCGGCTATGGCCTGCCCGTTCCAATAAAGCCGATCCGAGGCAGGGGAAGGCAATCACAATGGCAACGTGCGGCGAAGTGTTGGTCAAGTTACTTGAAGGTTATGGCGTCGAGCAGGTATTCGGCATTCCCGGCGTGCACACGGTCGAGTTGTACCGCGGGCTGGCCCGCTCCAGCATCCATCACGTGACACCGCGCCATGAGCAGGGCGCCGGTTTCATGGCCGACGGATACGCCCGGGTCAGCGGCAAGCCGGGTGTGTGTTTCATTATCACCGGTCCTGGCATGACCAATATTGCCACCGCGATGGGCCAGGCCTATGCCGATTCGATCCCGATGCTGGTGATCTCCAGTGTTCAATCCCGCAGTCAATTGGGCGGCGGTCGGGGCAAGTTGCATGAATTGCCGAACCAGAGCGCACTGGTGGGGGGCGTTGCGGCTTTTTCCCACACCCTGATGTCTGCCACCGAGCTGCCGGTTGTGTTGGCCAGGGCGTTCGCCTTGTTCCAGGCCGGACGGCCGCGGCCGGTGCATATCGAGATTCCGCTCGACGTGCTGGTCGAAGAGGCAGATGCCTTGCTTGCCAGTGCGCCGGTGACTGTCAGTCGTGCCGGCGCCGCGCCGGCTGCCGTCGCATCCATGGCTAACCTGCTGGCAAGCGCCCGGCGTCCGTTGATCCTGGCCGGTGGCGGCGCCATCGACGCGGCGGCTGAACTGACCCGACTGGCCGAGCATCTGGGCGCACCGGTGGCCCTGACCATCAACGCCAAGGGCCTGTTGCCATCCCGTCATCCGCTATTGATCGGCTCTACCCAAAGCCTGGTCGCCACCCGTGCGCTGGTGGCCGAGGCCGATGTGGTGCTGGCCATCGGCACCGAGCTGGCCGAGACCGACTATGACGTCACCTTCGCCGGTGGCTTCGAGATTCCCGGTGCGCTGCTGCGCATCGACATCGACCCGGACCAGACCGTGCGCAATTATCCGCCTCACTTGGCGCTGGTGGCAGATTCCCGCGCCGCCGCCCAGGCCTTGTTGGCCGAGCTGAACCGCCTGTCATTGCCGGTGCGCCAAGGCGATTGGGGAAGCACTCGCGTGGCGCGATTGCGCACCGGGCTCGAACGGGATTGGGATGCTCCGACCCGTGCCCAGACCCTGTTGCTCGACACCGTTCTACAAACGCTGCCCGACGCCGTATTCGTCGGAGATTCCACCCAACCGGTGTACACCGGCAACCTGACTTTCAACCTTGAGCGGCCCCGCCGCTGGTTCAATGCGTCAACCGGCTACGGCACCCTGGGCTACGCGTTGCCGGCCGCCATCGGTGCCTGGCTCGGCGGCACGGACCAGGGCCAGGGGCGTCCCCCAGTCGTGTGCCTGATCGGCGACGGCGGCCTGCAATTCACCCTGCCGGAACTGGCCAGTGCCGTGGAGGCACGCACGCCGGTGATTGTGCTGCTCTGGAATAACCAGGGCTACGAAGAAATCAGGAAGTACATGGTCAACCGCGCCATCGAACCGGTCGGTGTAGACATCTACACCCCGGATTTCATCGGCGTGGCGAAGGCCCTGGGATGTGCGGCCCAAGCCGTTGACGACGCGGAGCACCTGCGCGTTGCCCTACTTGCCGCCAGCGACCGCCAGGGGCCGACCTTGATTGAAATCGATCAGGGGAGATGGATGGCGGCGATCCGACGATGAGGCAGGCCAATGCAAAAAAACCAGGTCAAACCGTCAACCGCAACCGCGCCAGATCCCGCAACGGTGGAGCTCCGAACAACCGGCTGTACTCGCGGCTGAACTGCGAAGGGCTTTCATAACCCACCCGATATCCGGCCGCCGAGGCTTCCAGTCCCTCGGCCAGCATCAGCCGTCGGGCCTCTTGCAGTCGCAGTTGTTTCTGGTATTGCAGCGGGCTCATGGCCGTCATGGCCTTGAAGCGGTGGTGCAGGGTCGAGACGCTGAGGTTCACTTCCCGGGCCAGGTCATCGATGCGCAGGGGTTGTTCGAAATGGCTGTTGAGCCATTTGATCGCCTGGCTGATGCGATGGCTCTGGCTGTTGGCGATGGCGATCTCATACAGACGGTAGCCCTGGGGACTGCGCAGCAGACGGTAGAGAATCTCACGGCGTACCAACGGCGCGAGCATAGCGATGTCTTTCGGCGTATCCAGTAATCGCGCCAGCCGCAGTACGGCATCGAGCATCGGCGTGTCCAGGCGTTCGACATACAAGGCACGGCCGGCGGGACGGGTCGGCACGCCCATGGGGCCGGCATCGGCGATCAACGCGGTGATCTCCGCCGGGTCGATGTCGATGCGCAAAGCCAGGACCGGACGCTCGGGCGAGACGTCGGCCATGCAGCCGCTCAATGGCATCGACACCGAGACCACCAGGTAATGAAGCGGATCGTAGTTGAACAGTTCATCCGCCAACCGTACCTGCTTGCTGCCCTGGGCCATGATGCACAGCGCCGGTTGGGCCAGCACCGGAGCGAAGTCGCGGGGGCGGGTGTGGCGGGAAAGGTTCAATGAGCCGATGGCCGTGGAGTAATTGCCATCTTCACCGGTATTTCGGTCGATGATCGACGCCAGTTCAGCGCGCTGCTGTTCCAGATAGGTGTCCAGCGGGACGTGGGCGTGGTCAAGTGGTGACATGCCGGAATCCTCGGGTGATAGGGAAGCCATGGACAAAGCTTATGTTTGTGCAAGGCGCAGCGGTAGTCACATCCTGTTGAAAGCTTGCCTGATCCTGCACGGCTCGCTGTGCTGCAACATCGAATGTCGCTGAAACTTGCTTGAAACCTTTTGTCTCAAATTGCCGGCTGACGGAGAGCCCCTGGCCTCCTTGTGAATGCCTGGCGCGCAGAATTGTGCAAGTGGTCGGCAGAAATCGACTAACGACCCTGGTCTCGCGGCGCTTAACCTTTGATCGTGTCGCAGCCTGTCCCGGGCTGCACAACGGACTACCTGGGAGGTTGAACATGTCTACACAGATCCCCGTCAGTCACATGGCTTTCGTGCGGGCCCGCGCCGGTTGCTCCAAACCGCTGGGGGCGCGCTTGAGCACACTGATCGCGCCATCGCGCCAGGCCCCCGGTTGCATGCACTTTGCCTTGCAACAATCGCAATGCGATGCCGATCTATGGCTGGTGTCCGGGCTGTGGGCCAACCAACAATCGATGGATGCGTACTTCAACTCGCCGGCCATGGGTATTTTTTCCGAGCTGGTGCAGGACCTTGTGGTCAGCAGCCTGGATTTCCACACCTTCAAGGACGTGTCCGCCGCCCAGGCGACCGAAGGGAGCCTGGCGACGGTACACAAACTGGCCGGATGAAGGTTTAATGACGTCATTTTTCATCGCCCGGATGCGCAGACATGGCACTTAAAGCCTTTGAAACCTTCGAAGCTGTTTCCGCTGTCGTTCCCAAGGAAGGAGGTGGCTATTACGCCGCCATTGCCACCAAGGCCATTGGCGGCCCAGGTGCACCGCGCTTTAACAAGGTGCTTGAAGAACAGACTTTCGAAACCGCGGCCAAGGCCGATGAGGCGGCAGCGGTGCAGCTGACTCATCTCAAGGGCGTCGATGACGAGGGCGGGCTGCTCTGGTAACTCCCACAGTTATTTGGGGCGGTGCATCCTGAACAATGCCTCTGGTCCCAACTGGAAATAATCCGCCGGCCCACCGCCGCGCAGAATCGGCTCGGCGGCCGCCGTGTCGTAGACCCCGTCTTTCAATAGCCATTTGGCGATGTGCACGGCAACCACTTCGCCGAGGATCAGCCAGCTCGGCACCGGCGACTTGTCCGCACGCTGCAACTGAATGATCTGGGTGACCTTGCATTCGAAGGACACCGGGCTTTCGGCTACCCGCGGTACCTGGATGATCCGTGAGGCTACGGTTTTCAGCCCCGCCAGTTCGAACTCGTTGACCTCAGGCGCAACCATCGCGCAGCTCTGGTTCATCTGCTCGGCCAGCGGGCGTGTGGCCAGGTTCCAAGCGAATTCGCCGGTCTGTTCGATGTTGTTCAGGCTGTCTTTGCGACCGACGCTGGAGAAACCGATGATTGGCGGGACGTAATTGAACGCATTGAAGAAACTGTAGGGTGCCAGGTTCAGGCGGCCCTCGGCGTCCTGCGAAGAAATCCAGCCAATGGGACGCGGGCCGACGATAGCGTTGAACGGATCGTGGGGCAGGCCGTGGCCGTTGGCGGGCTCATAGAAATGGATGTCATCGGACATTAGCGGGTGTTCCCTGAGGAAGGCATTGATAGGCCGCTAATAGTGCTAGGCCGCGGTTTTAATTTCCAGAGAAGCAAAAGATCGCAGCCCTCGGCAGCGCCACGGTCATTCCGTCAGGCGCCTCGAGGGCTGCGATCTTTTCATTATCAATCAACTGATCGCTTCGGCGGTGCCGGTTTTGTCGAAACCATCGGCTGCAATGGCATCGGCGGTGCCGGTCTTGTCGAAGCCATCGGCAGCAATGGCGTCGGCGGTGCCGGTCTTGTCGAAACCATCGGCTGCAATGGCGTCGGCGGTGCCCGTCTTGTCGAAACCGTCGGCGGCGTAGCTGCCGGAATGGTTGCGCTCGATGGCAGCGCTGGCCTCGGAGCCAAAGGCGGCAGAGCCGGTTTTGTCGAAACCGTCGGCGGCGAAGGTGTTAGCAGCCAGTACGGACAGGGTCAGAGCGAGGATCAGTTTGGTTTTCATGGTGTGTACTCCGGGTTCGTTGGCGATGTGTCTTGCATGGGTTGAATATTACGCCAATTAAGTTGATTGAAAATCTCAAAATAATGCTGAATATGATCGATTAAGTAGATATTAAGGGCGGCGCATTGACCATTTCGCGAATGGGAGCGAACGTCGCGCGGGATAATCGATCAGGTGGACTCAGGATGCAGGGCAGGGATTAACGGGTGATTAATCGCTGTTTCGAGGCTTGAGGCGAGTTGCTTTCAATCGCGAGCAGGGCTCGCCCCCACAAGGACTTGCACTAACCCTGTGGGAGCGAGCCCTGCTCGCGATGCGGCCATCAGTCACCGTTGCAGTGACTGCAAGTACATCAATCAGTCAGTCAGAATCCGCGAATGTTTGCGGGTGTCTTTCATGGTGATGTACACCAGCAGCGACACGGCGATGCAGGCTGTCACGTACCAGTAGTAGCCGGTTTCCATGCCGATGCTCTTGAACCACAGGGCGATGTATTCGGCGGTGCCGCCGAAGATCGATACGGTCAAGGCATAAGGCAGGCCGACGCCCAAGGCGCGGATTTCGGTGGGGAACAGTTCGGCTTTCACCACGGCGTTGATCGAGGTGTAGCCGCTGACGATGATCAGCGCCGCCATGATCAGGAAGAACGCGCCCCACCAGGTCTGGATGGTGTGCAGGGTGGTCAGGATCGGCACGGTGAACAGCGTACCCAGGATGCCGAAGGCGATCAGGATCGGCCGGCGCCCGATTTTGTCCGACAACCCGCCGATCACCGGCTGCAGGCACATGAACAGAAACAGCGTGGCGGCGGAAATGGTGGTGGAGTCGGAAATGCTCATGCCGACCGTGTTCACCAGGTATTTCTGCATGTAGGTGGTATAGGTGTAGAACGCCAGCGTGCCGCCCATGGTCAGGCCGACCACGGTCATCAATTCCTTGGGATGGCGCAGCAGGGTGCGCATGGTGCTTTCCTTGGATTTTTCCTTCTTGGTGAACGACTCGGTTTCTTCCATGCCGCGACGCAGGTACAGCGCCACGATTGCGCACAACGCGCCGATGGCGAACGGAATGCGCCAGCCCCAGGCGTACAACTGGTCACTGGTGAGGAACTGTTGCAATACGATCAGCACGCCGAGGGCGATGAGTTGGCCAGAGATCAGGGTCACGTACTGGAAGCTGGAGTAGAAACCGCGGCGTTCCTTGGTGGCCATCTCGCTCAGATAGGTCGCCGAGGTGCCGTACTCGCCACCCACCGACAGGCCTTGGAGCAACCGGGCCAGCACCAGCAGGATCGGCGCACCGACGCCGATGGTTTCGTAGCCAGGGCTCAGGGCGATGATCAGCGAGCCAAAGCACATCAAGTACACCGAAGCCATCAACGCACGTTTGCGTCCGGCGCGGTCGGCATAGAGGCCCATCAACCAGCCACCGATGGGGCGCATCAAAAAGCCCACGGCGAAGATCGCGGCGGTGTTGAGCAGTTGGGCGGTGGTGTCGCCCTTGGGGAAGAAGACCTTGGCGAAGTACAGCGAGAAAGCGGCGTAGACGTACCAGTCATACCACTCGACCATGTTGCCGACCGAACCGCTGAAGATCGATTTGATCCGGCTGGCGGTAGTTCTTTCACGGGCGGGCACGGCAGCCGACCCGAGGGGCAGGGCGTTGGAGTTATCCATTGAAGGATCCTTCGTTTAATTGTTTTTGTGGAGCGCGTGGAGACGCGGCCTGACAGGGCTATAGCAGGAGCTGTGCCAGACGGTGGAGGGCCGGTTTAGAGGGGGTGGCGGGGCGGGGTGAGCGGAAATCCGCTTATTGTTGCCATGGTGGTAAGCAGGAATCCGCTTATCAATGGAGGATGTGTTGTGGGTGCTGGCCTCATCGCGAGCAGGCTCGCTCCCACAGGGATTTGCGCTAACCCTGTGGGAGCGAGCCCTGCTCGCGATGAGGCCCTTTCATTCACCACAAAAACTCAGGGCGAAGTCGTCGAAGGCGTGAACTCCAGCTTCAGCTCCCCCCGGTACTGACCGGTGTTCTTGTCGATCTGGTTGAAGGCTGGTGTGTCCAGGGTGATGGGCCATGGCGTGCACACCACCGGGAAGGGCACGTTGGGCAAGCGCACGGCGCGGATGTCGGCGTTGTGAATGCCGGTATGGGTCACTGTCTGCCCCGACACATGCTGCGTTTCGCCCAGGTTGGCGGTGCGGGTGCGCACCTGGTATTCGATGCGGTTGCGCTCGCCCGTGCCGCCGGCGGTGTGGTGCACGAAGAAGCGGCCCTCCATGCCGGGAACGGGATTGGCGCCGGTGATGCGCACCTCGTAGCGCTGGCTGTTGGCGTTATAGCCGTCGTACAGACAGGCATCGACCACGGACTGGCCGGAAACCACGCCGCCGGGTCCGTTGCTCAAGGGCCGGGTGCGCAGGTTCAGGTCCACTTGCGGGGTGCTGATGCCGTAGGCAGGGAGGTAGATCTGCACGTTGTTGTGGTCGGTGACGTCCAGTTTGAAGTCGACGGTGTAGGTATGCGCGGCTCCGATAGGTTGTGAATAGTACCTTCGGAGCCTCATGACCAATTGCGCCGTCCAAACGCCACCGGCGGGCAACTTGGCGAGTTCCGACCGAGGAATCCAGAGGGTGGAGGCCGTGCCTGTCGCATCCACTCCCTCGCAGTTGCCATGTGATGTCGAAGTCAGCATCCAGGTGCTGGACCCCCACATTCCACAGGGGCTGTGGATCGGGAGTCTGCGCGTAATGTTGCCGTTGACGGTCAGAACCACGGACAGTCGGCTGCGTTTCTCCGTGAAACGTAACTTTATCTCGGTGGTGCCGTACCTGCCTCCGGCGGTGGTCAGGCACTGGCCTGTCGCGGGATCGGTGTTGGACAGACAGACAAAATGCATTGTCTTATAGCCTGCGCCTTCCACCGGCTGTTCGTGCCAGCCGTGGGTCATCCGCGTCCAGATGTAATGATCGGCGGGCGGAGCCGAACGGTCGAAGGCGAGCGTCTCGGATTGATAGTGGTTGCCGGGATGGATGTCCCCGAGCGCAGGGAGCGTCGCTAACGCGCCAATCAGCGCGCCCAGGCGGCGAGCCCAACGGTGAAGGATCGAAGTCATGGCTGGTTTCCCTTGTCTGGCGATAACGCGGCGCTACGGCGCGCCGTCCAGCGTCCGAGGCGGTCGGGGTCATGGAGGTTTTTCGGCAGCGCGTCCAGGGTGGTGCTCTGGCAGGTGAGCGTGCCAACCCGTCGCAGGCTGCTGCGAGCGGTCGCCGATTGCACGGCGCAGGCATGCACGCCGTTGAGGTCCAGGGCGAACAGCGGGGCTGGGTGGTGGTCGAGGTCAACGACGAAGCTGCCGTCTTCGCCCGTTTCGAGCATCGCGGCGTTGAGGATGGCGGCTTGTGCCAGCGGTTTTCCCCGGGCGTCCACCAGGCGGCCGACGTAGGTGTAGCTGACGCTGGATTCGATGCGTTGTACCGCCAGTTTGCCAGGGGGCAGGAACCAGTCGCGGCTGCCGTTGCCGACATTCACCGAACTCAGATTCTGGCGCGAGGCGTCGGCGTCGCTGATGCGGGTTTGCGAGGCCTGGAAGCCATTGATGGGAATCAGCCGTTTCTCGCCGAAGCCGATGCTGGTCTGGGCGCCGTAGCCACCGCTGACCTTGGCGGCCGCGCCGCTGGCGTTTTCCGCCGGAGCCGCGACGATGCCGACGGCGGCGCCCGGGCCGGTGCCACCCTGGCCCGGCCCCCAGAAGAAGCCTTCGTCTCCCAGTGCCAGGGAGGAAGCATGATTGCCGCTCAGCCCAGGACGTGAATGCTGGCGGTCACCACCGCGCTGCGACACGGCCAGGCTTGTCTCGCCCCAGTTGCGCTCCAGGCGCCCGGCCAGTTCAGCATCCCAGCGGCCAAGATCATCGTAGCCAACCCCGGTGTTCATTTCGTTGCGTCCGTGTTCGCCTTCCCAGACCCGGGTGTGGGCCAGGCTGGTCCGTACGCTGTCGCTGGCATTCTGTTCGCGGCGCGCATCCAGGCCGACGCTGGTGTGGCGGAAGCCGCCGGAGGTGGAGCGCTCGTTCTGGGACAGGCTGAGGCTCAGGTATAGACCGTGATCGGTCGGTCGGTTGCCGCTCTGATTACGAAACGCGCCCACGCGGTGGATGAGGTGGAGCGGGCCCAGGGAATGCCCGCGGGAAAAACCCACTTGCAGGGTGCGGGCCCAGGTGGCGGTCGTCAGGTCTTCGGTCAGGTCTGGCTCGCCGGGCAATGTATTCCAGTAGTACGACGGGCTCACCTGGGCGTAGCGGTTGTAGCTGTAGCCAGCGCTCAGGGCGCCGCCGGCCAGGGGCAGGGAAGCGCTGGCGCTCAGGGATTCGTTGCAGCCACTCTGCCGGTAGGCACGGCGGGTGTGTTCGCAGGACGGGCTGCGCAGCGAGTAGCGATAGAGATTCCAGGACAGGCCATGATTGAAGGTGAATTGTTGGCTGTTGCCGCTCGCCCCGTCATTGCCTTCCAGGAGGGCGGCCGACAGCGACCAACTGCTGGCACCCAGCGTGCCGGCCCAGTCCAGGCGGCTTTCGTTGAAGAACGCCGTGTCGAGCCAAGTGATGCCGCTGGTCAGCGCCAGGTTGTCCAGCAAGGGGATCCGCAGGCCGGTCTGGGCCACGGCCGCCGGGTCCTGATCGTAAAGGGAGTGCTCGGCCGTGCGTCCACCCTGCAAGAACCACTGCACGGTGTCATCGCCCAGGCCATTGCCGTCGGTGCGGCTGAAGGGCACGGTTTCGGTGCGGGTCACCTGGCCGTTTTCGATCACCCGCAGGGTCACCGGATAGCTGCCGTTGGGGAAGGTCCGGGTGTCGACGTTCTGCACGCCGGCATCGAGGTACGAGGTGGACAGCAATTCTTCGCCACGAAAGGCATCGACGCGGGCGCGTTGGGTCAGGATCAGGGAGACGGGGGTGCCCTGCCCGACGACGTCGCGATTGAGGTAGGCCAGGGTGGTGCCTACGCGGGCGCCGTCGATGCGGCCCAAGGGCAACAGGCTGAAATTGAAGTTACCGCCTTCTGCGCTGGACAGGTTGCTCATGTCCATGCGTCCCGCCTGGGCGTAGTGCTCCCGGTCGAAGTCCTGCCGGTAGTAGGCGTTGTTGAATTCCAGATTGCTGTCGCTGCCGCGCCTGTTCTGGTTGGCCTGGTAGATCCAGGTGAACCCCAGATGGCTGCTTTCCCCCAGACCGAGTGCGCCGAGGCCGCTGGCTCCCAGGGCGCGGTAGCTGTCGGACTGGGCGATGTTGATGTTCTGTCGATGGACGAGGGCATTCCGGGCCTCGCTCGGTGTGTGCAGTCGAGGGGCCGAGGCCTCGTTTTCCGGCAGCCAGTCCTTGCGCAAGAGCACCTGCAGCCGGGCGCCTGCCTCATCGAGGATCACGGCCACCGCCTCGGTTTCCAGATAGCCGCAACTCGCCTCGCTGGCCAAACCGTAGGAGCAGGCCAGTTGGCTGTTGCTGGGCAAGGGCTGTGACAGCAAGGGCAGCAGCTCTTGGGCAGACACCAACGCGCCAGCTTCGACCAACAAGGCAGCGATCCGCTCGGGTTGTTGAAATTCGATCCGGCCAGGTCGCACCAGCACCGGATGCAGGCCGAGATTGCGATTGAACAGGTGCAGCTCGAGTTGTTCCACCTGACCCTCGACCAGGGCTTCGAAACCGGCCGGTACTCGGGTCAGGTCGGCGGGAGCGGCCGATACGGCATCGGCCAACGCCCACGCAAGGCAGATGGAGAGTGCGGTGAGATGGAGTTTCATACGTGGCCTTGACGAAGAAAAAGGGGAGGTACGACAGCGCCGTACCCCCCCTCCCGGGGAGAACCGGCGGTTTACGGCTGCTGGGTCAGGACCAGGCTGACAATGCCTTCGTAACGGCCAGCGTTGGTGATGGCGCCGGCAGTGGTCTGGCGGATGTCCAGCATCTGCTCGATGGAGCCGCTGGTCGGGTCACCGCCGGGGAACAGGTCGGCCGCCGACAGGGATACGCCGGTGGTATTCAACGCCCGTCCGCCGAAACTGATGGACAGGGGCACGCCAGTGGCGGCGGGATTGGTCATGTTGGCCAGCACCGGGTTGGTGATCAGCCGCAGGGTCATGTCCTTTTCCGTGTCGTTGCTGAAGATCCGCGTGCCCAGGCGGGTGGGCTGCAGGCCGGCACCCGGCAGGTAGGCCATCTCCATGGACGCTGGCAGCGGGCTGCCATCGGACTGGAGCAGTTCGATCGTCGGATCGACATCGGCATAGACCAGGATGCTTTTTTCCACCGCCACGGCGGGCAGCGAAACCAGGGCAGCCAGTGCCAGCGGTGCGAGTTGGAGCAGTTTCATGGGGTGTTGCCTCTTTGCTATGGATGAACGGGGGCCCAACCACGTGCGGGGGCACGTAGCTCAGGTCAAAAGAAATTCGTTGGGACGTCGGGTTTTAAGGCAGTACGGCGAGGGTGCGGGGCTGCTTATCGTCGCTGGTCACGAAGCGCATCAGGACATTGCCGCTGACGCCGGGAGCCGAGACGGGAAGAGTGTGGCCGGGGTACAGGCTGCGATTGACGTCATTCCAGACGCAGTCCTTCTCGCCTTTGACATCGGCGCAGCGGCCAACTTGCAGCACGCCGACGCGCAGGGTGCCGTCGTTGCGCAACGCTCCGCCGTTCTGTTGCAGGCTGATGCTGGTGCGTCGTTCGTCCGGCAGCAGGCGCACCAGCGCGCCCCAGATCAGGTTGACACCAATCCTGGGCTGCACGCCTTGGTCCGAAGCGGTTTCATCCACCAGGTCCGGTGCGGCCACAGGTTCGAAATAGACGCGGTAGACGGTTTCCTCGCTGGGGATCGCCTGGGCGATAATACGTACTGTGCGACTGGCACCGGGAGCGAGTACCGTGCGTTGCGGCGACACGACGATGCCCTGGGTATCGGCGGGAGACAGGGGGCTTTCGTGTTCGTCCGGTGTGCCGGGGCGCTGGATCCGGGTCACGCTGACTTTGATGTACTGGACCTTGTCCGACTTGGAATGCAATTGAATCTGGCCCACACCGTCCTGCTCGGCGCCGATGGTACTGGTCATCGGATACACCACCATGTTGGCGGCCGCTGGCGTTGACGCACCCAGGACCAGCGTCAAGAGTGCAAGCTTGCTCGAGACCATCCAGCGAGTGGTAAATGTTTGATACAAATGCATGTTCGACCTCAAGTAAGTGAGAAAACCTCAACGTTTTCAGTACGCTTGGTGAAGTGCCTGGCCTCGACCCCTGGACCGGTGGCGATGAAGAAAAAACCTTCGTCCTGGGGCGAGCTATATTTGTGATACTTCCTTTTGTGCTACAGATGCTTCCCTATTTCGTGTAGGAAGTTTCCAAAGTAGATCCAGATCCAACGCTCCCGACACGCTGATGATCGTCAATGAGGTGACTTCTCGGACGTTCAGCGCTGACACGGGCATGGTGGCAATTCCTGTGAGGCATAGATGATCGCTGTTTGTCCAAAATATTTTGGTGGGATAATTACACCATGTCAATAGATTTGGTGGATTATATCCACGTTCGCCTGCGCGAAGAGATTGATCGTTGCGGCATTTCATTGGCGGCGGCGTCCCGTGCCGCGGGGGAATCCAGCCCGCAGCGCTTGAAGGAAGTGGTGTCGGGACGGCAGAAATGCCCGGCCGATCTGGTGGCGAAACTGGCGGTGATTGGCGTGGACGCGCAGTACGTTCTGATTGGCGAGCGTGGGCAAGGCGCAAGGCCGCCGTCGTTGGCGCCCGATGAGGAACTGTTGCTGGATGGCTATCGGGCCCTGGATGCGGCGAGCAAGAAAAGGATGCTTGCCAGTCTGATCTCGGGCTAGGGGTATCAGCTCTCCTGCAAAAACATTTCCCGGCTCAACCCATGGCGCTGCATTTTTTCATTGAAGGTGCGGCGCGGCAGTTGCAGTTCTTCGAGCACCGCCTTCACATCGCCTTTGTGCCGCGTCAGGGCGGCGCGCAGGCATTGGGCTTCGAACGCCTCTTGCTGGGCGGCCAGGGATTGACCGGGATCCGTCTGCAAGACGTGGGGTTGATCCAGTCCCAATAGCTGGCGTTCGGCGACATTCGCCAGTTCACGTACGTTGCCCGGCCAGTCGTGGCTCAGCAGGTGGCTCAGTTGCGGGCCGCTCAGAGGGGCGGCGGGGCGGCCGAGGCGTTCGGCGGCGCGGTGGGTGAAGTGTTCGAACAACAGCGGAATGTCTTCGCGCCGCTCACGCAATGGCGGCAGGCGCAGCTCGGCGATGTTCAGGCGATAAGCCAGGTCTTCGCGAAAGCGCCCGGCCCGGGCTTCGTCCAGCAGGTCCGGCTTGGTGGCGGCGACGATACGCAGGTCCACGGCAATGCTCTGGTTCGAGCCCAGGCGTTCGAGCTTTTGTTCCTGCAATACCCGTAACAGCTTGACCTGCTGGGCCAGAGGCATGCTCTCGATCTCATCGAGAAACAGCGTGCCACCGTCGGCATATTCGAGCTTGCCGATGCGCTTGCCCTGGGCGCCGGTGAACGCGCCGCTTTCATGGCCGAACAGTTCCGCTTCGAATAGCGGTTCGGGGATGGCCGCGCAGTTCAGGGCCACGAACGGCTTGTTCGCCCGAGGCCCGAAGTCATGCAGGCAGCGGGCGACCAACTCCTTGCCGCTGCCCGTTTCGCCGCGGATCAACACATTGACCGGCAGTGAGGCCAGGTCCAGCACCTGGCGCCGCAGGTTTTGCAGCGCACGGGACACCCCCAGCAGCGTGCCGTCGAGCCGGGCCCTGGCATCGGCCTGTTCGTGCAGTCGGCGGTTTTCCAGGATCAGGGAGCGCTTGTCCAGGGCGCGGCGCAGGCTGCCGAGCAGGGCTTCGGGACTGAAGGGTTTTTCCAGGAAGTCATAAGCGCCGTCGCGCATGGCTTCCACCGCCATCGGCACATCGCCGTGGCCGGTCAACAGGATCACCGGCAGGTCCGGGTCGCGTCGCCGCACTTCAGCCAGCAGTTCCAGACCGCTGAGCCCGGGCATGCGCACGTCACTGAGGATCACCCCGGCAAAATGCTCGGGCAGTTTCGCCAGGCATTCTTCGGCGCGACTGAACAATTGCACCTCGAATCCCGACAGGCTCAGCCATTGCTCGACGGCGCTGCGGATGCTGGCTTCGTCGTCCACCACCATGACGTTTTTCAGCTGGGATTGGCTAAGCATGCAACTGCGTCTCCTGGTCGATGGGCAAACTCACGCAGAATACAGCGCCGCTTTCATGGTTGTCCGCGGTCAGGCGTCCGCCGGATTCATGGATGATGGCGAACGAAACCGCCAGCCCCAGGCCCAAGCCGTCGCCCACTGCCTTGGTGGTGAAGAAAGGATCGAACACCTGGGCCAGGTGTTCTTCGGCGATCCCCGTGCCGCTGTCGCGCACCGTCAGGCGCCACAATAGCTCGTCGGCTTCCAGGCATATTTCCAGGCGCCTGGCGGGTCGTCCGGCCATGGCATCGAGGGCGTTGCGCAGCAGATTGATCAACACCTGCTCGAGGCGGATCGCATCGCCGCGCACCCATGCCGGGCGGGTGAGGTGCAGCACGGTGTCGACCTGTTCGTCCCGCAGGCGCGTGTCCAGCAATTGCAGTGCCTGGTCCACCACCGCCGCCAGGTCCAGGCGTTCGCGCAGGCCGCTGGGGCTTTTGCGGGCGAAGGTTTTCAAGTGGCCGGTGAGGGCAGCCATGCGGGTCAGCATGTCATCCACCGGTTTGAGGGCTTTGTAGGCATCATCGACCCGGCCGTGGTCCAGCAGCAGGCGCAGGGTCGCCAGTTGCATGCGCTGGGCGGTCAGCGGCTGGTTGATTTCATGAGCCAGGGCCGCCGACATCTGCCCGAGGGCCGCCAGTTTGGCCGACTGTACCAACCCTTCCTGGGCGGTGCGCAATTCCCGGGTGCGTTCTTCCACCAGGCGTTCGAGTTCGGCGCGGCTACGCTGGCGCAGTTTTGCCAGGCGCCAGCGCTGGTTGAGGAACAACAGCAGGAACACCAGCGCCAGCCACGATCCGGCGGCGGCGAGCCCGGCGTTGCGACGGTCCTCGAAGGCGATCTGAGGCGGGCGCAGCAGGTGTAGCGTCCAGCCTTCGGCAGGCAGTGGCAGGGATTCCCACAAATAATCCGCAGCGCCCTCGGGGGCTTCGACCCGGCTCAGATGGCTGTTGTCGTCAAAGCGCCGCAACGGCTCGAAGGACAGCGGTTGCAGCGGCTGCTTGTCGTATTGGCGGGTGGCTTTGAGTTCGGCGCGATCGCTGTCGGTCAGCGGTCGCAGATGGCGATAGCGCCAGCCCGGTCGGTTGGCAATGAAGATGATGCCCCGGGCATCGCTGACCAACAGGGTGTCACTGCCCTGGCGCCATTCACGCTCAAGCTCGGGAAACTCCAGCTTCACCACCATCGCCCCGAGGAATTCGCCGTTGTCGCCGGTCACCGCGCTGGACAGGAAGTAACCTGGAATTCCGCTGGTCACGCCCACTGCATAAAAGCGCCCGGTGCCCTGGGTTCGGGTCTGGAGGAAATAGGGTCGAAATCCATAGTTATGCCCGACGTAACTGCTGGGCAATCGCCAGTTACTGGCAGCCACGGCCAGTCCGGTGTGGTCGAGCAATTCCAGGGTGGACGACCGCGCCGCGCCGTTGATCTTCTCCAGCTTGCGATTCAGCGCCTCCTGTTGCGCCGCGCTGATCGGGCCCTGGAGGGCGGCGCGCAACTCGGGGTCCAGGGCCAGCACGGCGGGCAGGGCACGGTAGCGGTCGATCAGGGTGTGCAGGGAATTGGCGTATAGCGCCAATTGCTGGTTCGCACGGCTGGCGTCTTCCTCCAGCGCCTCGCGTTCGGCGTGGCGCACGGCCAGCGTCGCGGCGACGACGGCACCGGCGAGGATCAGCAAGGTGTACAACGACAGACGCAAGGTACGGGAAGTCGGCAGCATGCTGGCGCAAACCGGTAGCAAGTCGGGCGGGCACCATAGCATGCCGCCCGCTGTCAGGGCCAAGGGCGGCCGCCTGCGCATCAGACAGCGGTGATTTTGCGGGGCACCGGAGTCCGATTCGGGCCTTTCCTGTAGAACACTCCATCACCCAGGGAGCTCATGGATGTTTCAGACCCACGCCTCGATACTGCCTCATGGGTGTCAGGTTTTCCTGGCCTCAGCAGGCTGATTTTTTCGAGCATGTTCATCGTCTGCCAGGTAATGCCGATCATCGCTTCTATTTCCAATACCTGATCGCGCAACGAACCCTGAACCTTTTCCGGCACCTCTTCCAGCAATCGCTGTTCGGCGATGAGCCTGTCCACGGTGTCGATCCACTTGCCGGCCAGGGCCTTTCGCTCGGCCTTGCCCTTGGTATCCCTGAGCTCGTCGACGTAACCGCCCACGACCGGTCCCAGAATGGCGCCGGTTATCGCTCCAGTGGTACTGATGGCGGCGTTGGTCATGTTGAATATACGGTTGGCGCCCTGAGTGACGTCCATGGGTGGCAATGAACCTCCGCCCGAGGGATCCCAGGAACCGGGCGGAGACCAGCCGGGGTTGAACAGGGTGGCGTGTATCGTCAGTTGTGCGGCGGCGGTAATCAGAGTCGACACGATGGCGGCATTGGCGGGGCTCGATGTGCCGACTGGAAGCAACGCCAACCCGACCCTTGAATTCACTGCATCCAGAGCCAGCTGCCTGGCCCAGGCTTGCCACGTCTGTGTGGTTTTGGGCAGCGGTGGAGGACTAGGACTCTTGCGTGGGTCGGATATCTGTGTGAGTAAGACTGCACCTTCCCCCTGGTTGGCAGGGGATGCGGTAGTTGCAGAAGCCGGGGTGATCTGGATGGCTGTTTGTGCCGATTGTGCCGCCGTCGAAGGCGGTGGTTGTTTTGTCGTTCCTTGCACATCGATGAAGCTGACCGGGTTATTACCGACCATCGCGTATCGATTCAGCCCATCCACATTGCCCAGCGGGTCCGGGCCGATCCAGTGCCGCAGCCACGGCGCGTAATAGCGCAGACCATAGTAGTAAAGGCCGCTGGCATCCATCGGCCGGGCACAATAGCGGATGCTCTTGTAGTCGGCCTCCATGATCGAACGGCTTGCCCAAGAAGCGGTGGTCCCAAATGGATGGAATCGTTCGCGGCTGATCAGCAGGCCCCGACTGTCGGTTTCCAGTGTGCAGGAGCCCAGGTGATCACCATGGCTGTAGCGCACCTGATAATCCTCTATCCCGGGGTTGCCGCTTGCCCAATGCAGACAACGGACAGGGCCCGGCGCCCATTCGATCACGATGACTTCCAGGTTCCGGTCGGTATTGTCGTGCAGCTCCAACCCTGGCAGATATCGGCGCTGATCGATCAGGACGGTTCTGTTTGCCTGGGTCGTGCGGGTCGTTCTCAAACGCTTACCATCGGCCCCATAGACAAAGTGCTCATGATCACTGGCGGCGGGCAGTGGGCGGGCCACGGTCGTGCAGCGCTCGAGCTGATTGCGCAAGTTGTACAGCAGCGGTTGGCCGCCGCGCTGCAACAGGCGCTGGTTGCCGCAGGCATCGAAACTGCCGGCAAAGTCGGGTTCGCTCTCGTCCCTGGGCAGTGCCCGGTTGCTTTGAGGAGCAATCACCATTTCCAGTGTCCTGGACTGGCCTGCATGGTCGCTGCGGTGGATCAGGCTGAGCAGGCCGCCGCTGTCGTTATAAGCCATCGTCTGTGAGTAATTGAGCAGCAGGCTGTCATCGATCGGGCTCAGTTCCGGCAGCCCGGGGTGACCTGGGTCCACTTGCGCTTCGCATCCGGTGGCACCCGTCAGCCGATACAGGCTGTCGTAGGTGAACGCCTGGTCCGCCGTGACGCGTCGATTGGCAAAATAGCGGACGGTAAAGGTCGGGTCGACGATGTTCAGTACGTTACCCATCGGATCGTAGCGGTAGCGAGCATGTCGCAGCGTAGTGCCGGTATCCGTTTGCGTCTTGAGCTCGACCACACGCCCGTCGGCCGGATCGTAAGTCGCCGTGTCGACCACGCCATTGCCGCCCACTTGGCGTTCCAGCTGGCTGTCGGCGTTATACAGGAGACTGTGATAAAGCATGGCCTCGGGCCTGCCCGCAGGTTTCAAGGCAATACCGTCCAGTTGACCCGCAATGTTGTAGTAGAAGGTCTGAAGATGTTGGCGTGCGTCGAGTTGACTGAGCAGGTTGCCGGTGCTGTCGTAGGTGCGGCGTGTGGTCAATCGTTCGGGCTCGAGCTGAAGCTCGTTGTCTGCCTCCTCATGGGACCAGTCCGGCGAGTTGGCGGTATTGATGAATCGTCGGGTTTCGATCAAGGACTGGCCGTTGAGGTTGTAATCGCCCATGGTGAGTTGGCCGGCGGGATCGAGGTGTTCGATGATCCGGCCACAGGCATTGCGGGCGGCGGCTTCGGAGGATGAGTCTGCACGGAACAGCCGTTCGGTAGCCTGTTCGCCAGCACCCTCGGCCCGTTCGTACACGGCGATCAATCGCCGCTGCGAGTCGTATTCGTTGCGCAGCCGCGTGCCGCGTCCGTCCCATGTCAGAAGTCCCTCACCCATAAGACCGATCAATTGAACGCGACGGCCCGCATCCACATGGTGGCTGGACAGGGGGGCACCCGACAGCGAGTAGACATCGATCTGGACTGCAACCGTCAACCGGGCATCCCACTGTTGTGTCACGCGACCGGCGAGGTCCTGGTGATAACGGGTGATGATGCCGCGTACTGGCTGATCGAGCGCGGAACGCAGGTAATGAGTGTGTCGTACCGTCTGGCCTCGTGGCCCTCGTGCGACAGTCGTCGGCGTGCCAAAGTGAACATTGTTCATCGTTGGACGGCCTCCAGGGTATTCACCGCTTTGATCCTTGATCGAGATCGGGTACCGAGGGGGCAATATAGCAGCCGGAAAACGGCACCGAACCTGTCATGTCTGACAGGGCGACCGGTTCGTAAAGGCGCGAGCCGGTCATTGGGTCATCTTCGCGCGGCGTTCGACATGAGTTGGGATTGCTTCATCAGGAACCGATGGTCCGTGGTGCTCACCTTTTTGTACCAGGTCATGCCTTTCTGCGCTCGATCGATGTAGTCCAGCGTGACCACGGTTTTTCTGTGCAAAACCGATCGGTGGATCGGTGCCAGGGTTTGCGGTGTCGTCATGTAGTTGACGTTGGGCAGCACGTCACCTGGATAAATAGTGGATTTGCCCAGGGCTTTGAAGGTGGCATCAGTCTCGGCCCAACGCTGCTGCACGGTGCTTTTCCATTCGGCGAGCATTGCATCGATCTTCTGGATCTTTACGGGCGTCAGCCCCGTCTTGATGTCTTCGGCTTCCTGCGCCCGGGAGCCCAGGTTCAACAGGTTGATGCCTGGGACCACCGAGCCTACGACTCGATTCAGGAAAGAACTCGAAAACGCCTGGACCGAGGTGCTCATGGAGGTGTCCCAGGCGAGCCCCAGCCTGCTGTCGATCGCCTTGATCGACATGGCCGATGTCTGTGGAATGAGCGGCCGAAGCAGGCGAGCGGTCGGCAGGCTGGCATCGGCCGTCGCGCTGGCCATGTCGGCGCCTATGTTTCCACCGGCGAGGCCTCCCAGATAAGGAATTTCATTGAGTCGTGGCGCCACCGAGCCGAACGCCTCCGCGCCCATGTAGCCACCCGCAAAACCGACCATGGCGCCAATGGTTTCACCTACCAGATTTTTCAGCAGCTCGTTTGCGATGTTCGTCTTGTGAATGATGTTATCGATCTGCGCCAGCGCCGTCGCAGACTCCGTCCCGAGTTCGGAAATGAAGTCCGAATAGTTCATGATCCGCCACTCGGTCCTGTTCGTCCCGCTGTCGACATAGCGCAACGGGTTATTCCCCACGAACCCGTACAGGTTCAACCCATCCACGTCCCCTGCTGGATCGGCTCCGATCCAACGCTGCAACCACGGTGCGTAGTAACGCTCGCTGTAGGTATACAAGCCACTGACATCCATCTCACGGCCCGAGTAACGCACAGTCTTGTACCCGACCTCCAGGACCGATCGCGCGGTCATCCATGCCGTGGCCCCGTACGGGTAATAACCTTCGTGACTGATCAACCGGGCTTGTTGGTCGAGCTCCATTACGCTCGAGCCCAGATGATCCGGCAGGCTGTAGCGCAGCAGGTTGGCGGCAATCCCCTCCGGCTTGCCGGTAACCCAGTGCAGGCAACGTATGCTGACGGGGCCGGCGGCGAGAAGAATGACGTGTAATTGTTCGCCGCAGTCGCGGGTGCGGATTTCCAGGCCAGGCAGGTAATGTACCGCGTGGAAATGGCGGGTAGTCGCGGTGTAGGCGTCGTGGCGTTTATAAACCCGCTGGCCCTGGCTGTAGTGGTAATGCTCTTCGTCATCGGGGGCGACGTCACGCTTGACCAATGTCACCGATGCCAGTTGGTCACGGGCGTTCCACTTGAGGTCACGGCCAGGTTGCAGTGCCTGCAGGTTACCGTGACGGTCGTACAACTCGTCGAATGACGGGGTCGGATCACCCGGTGTCCAGCGCGTACCTCGGTTGCTGTGCGGGTCGATGTACATCTGGCGGGTGTGGCAGGCTCCGTCGCGTGTGTGGATGAGCTTGATCAGATTGCCGCCGTGATCATATTCATAGGTTTGAAGGTAGTTGCGCCGGTCGTTGGGATCGCTCGGCTGTGGGAGGGCGGGAATGTCCGAGGGCGGGCTATCGTCATAACCGCTGGCGCTGAGCAGACGATACAACGAGTCGTAGCTGAAACCGCGATGCCCATCGACCCGCTGGTTGGCGAAATAACGGGGCGTGAAGGCATGATCGAGAATGCGGGTCATGTTACCCACAAGGTCATATTCGTATTCGTAATCCTGTACGACAGTCTGGTCGCTCTGCGTCCATTGACGCTGCAAGCCGGCATTGGCCGGGTCATAGACCCAGTGGCTGACCAGGCCATTACCGAGCCGTTGTTCGATAATCTGCCCGGCGGCGTTGTACCGGGCGCTTTCCAGAACCGATAGCCATTGGGTCTGCCCATTGATCTGCAACCGGGCCTGCGTCAGTTGCCCGGTCTGGTCGTAGCGCAACTGTTGCCAATGCAGACCAGCGTCTGTCCGCTCCAGAATGGTTCCCAGCGGACCGTAGAGGTATCGGCTGGTGAAGGCCTGGCCATCCTCGAAGGTGCGCGTTTCGCACAACGGCAGGCGCAGCAGGCCGTAGCTGTCCGGGCGCAAGCTGCCCGAAGGGTCGGTCTGCTGGAGCAACTGTCCGCGCAGGTTATGACCGACGTCCGCCGTGGCGTCGGCGTAGAGGAACGTATCGATCCCGGCCTGGCCGTTTTCCTCCACAGCCACCGGACGCAGTTGCTCATCGTAGGTCATTCGCCAGTGACTGCCACGCTCATCCCAGCGCTGCCGGATCTCACCCGCCAGGCCCGGCAATACCAGGCGCCAACCGGCATCGACGCTGTCGTAGCGCAACGAACTGCTACTGAGTGTAAAGAGAGCGGCCTGGTTGGGTTTGGGCGCCTGGCTGAAAAGACGCGGGTCCCATTGCTCGATCAGATGGCCGGCGGTGTCATAGCGTTGGCGGGATATCAGTGCCGTGGCGGGGGTTGCGACCTGGCTGCGTAGATAAACATTTTGGCGTACCGGCAGGCCTCGGCCATCGATGGCGACGACGTTTGGAGTACGGTAATGGACGGTACTCATGGGTCGAAGACCTCCAGGGGTGTCGCTTCGATCCTTAATCGAGGTCGGATACTGAGAAGGCAATATACCGGTGAAAAGACAGCGCCGAACCTGTCAGGTCTGACAGGCTCGAAGACGTGCAGTGCAGTCAAAGGTAGGACTGGACCGCGCTGTTCCACTGCCGATGAGTCATGTTCACCCTGGCGGTCAACACATTGAAGGGCGCGGAGCCATCCTGGGATTCCATCAGGATGTTGGCGCAGTTGAAGCAGGCGGGAAAGGCCGACGCGTCCCTGGCACCCTTGAGCTTTTGCGTCACCACGAGAATTTGCGACGGATCGGTTTCACCCGTCATGGCTTTCTGAAACGCCAGCGCAACGTGCCCGCCGGCACTCTCGGCATGCATCCCCGGAAGGCCGGCGGACTTGGGCAAATAGTGATCACCGGCGACGATGTGCGCCTTGAGCCGTTTCTGGAGAAGGGGCTGCAGCGTGGGCACTTCGTATTCCAGGCCGGCCAGATTGATCGGTTCGGCGTTTGTGCCTTTGTAGACCTTGATGGGGCGTTGCGTGTCCTGGTACATGGCGATGAGTTTCTCTTTCAGGAAACCTTCGTAACGGTCGATGTCGCCGAACTTGAAGATACCGCCCGAGACGGGATTGTCTTTTTCCAGGCCTTGATCGGCGGGTCGGTACTCCACGACGCCATGGCGCTCGACCGTCAACTGGGCGGGTAGCGGAATGTTGAAGAAGTCGGTGAGACGGATGGTTTCTTCAGGTGTTGCGCCCGGTATTTCGAAGCCTGCGTGAGCGACCAGGTTCTCGTCCCGGTTCTTCTTGAGAAACAGCTCGGCTTCCGGATTGCCGCTGAAGTGCATTTCCCGCATTTTCTTCACTTTTGCGGGCGAACCGGAAATGGCCGGCAGCGGGTTCGCGCCGCCCTGCAGGATGAGACGTGTGCGGTCGCTCATCAGGGCCGTGAGCCCATTGCCTTCGGCCAGCGTCTTGTTGCTTTTGTTCAGGCCCAGGAGGTCGGAGAAGCGCATCGGGTTGTTTGCCACCATCGCATAGAGGTTCAAACCGTCCGCCGGCCCCGCCGGGTCCGGGTTGATCCAGCGCATCGTCCATGGTGCGTAATAGCGCAGTCCATAGTAGTAAAGGCCATGCGTGTCGCGCTCCTTCCCGGAATAACGGACGGTCTTGTAGCTGGCCTGTCGCTCGGAGTCGGCGGCCCACCACGCGGTGCCGCCGAAAGGGTAATAACCTTCATGGCTGATGAGCCTTGCGTCCTGGTCCAGTTCCTTCACCAGGGAACCCAAGTGATCATCCAGGCTGTAGCGCAACTGACCCTGTTCGATTTCATCCGGCCGGCCTTTTTTCCAGTAAAGGCCGCGTACATTGAAACCCAGACCTTGCAGTGTGCAGACGTGCAGCGTTTCGCTGTCGTCCAGGGTGCGGATTTCCAGGCCGGGCAAATAGCGCACGTCACGTACATGGCTGACGGAAGCCGCCCGGGTACGCTGGCATTTGCGCGTGCGGATGCCCTGGGCGTCGTAGACGTATTGTTCCACATCGTCATCGGTGTCCTGGCGATGCACCTGCGTTACGCTGTGCAACTGGTTACGCAGGTTCCAATTCAGTTGCTTCCCCGACCCCGGCAGTGTCAGCAGATTGCCGGCGGCATCGAAACCCAGATCGTCGCCAGGCGCGGCATCTCCCTTGCGCCACTGGATGCAGCGATTGCTCGTCGGGTCCATCGTCAGGTGCAGCGTATGGCCCTGGCCCGGTGTCGCGCTGCTGTGGACCAAGGTGTGCAGATTACCGCCCCGGTCATAGTGATAATGCTGGGTATAAGGCGTGCGCAGCGAAAGGTCCGCCGGTGGGATCAGCCCCGGCAGTTGGGGTTGGGTACCGGCGTCGCGAACTTCCAGGCCCGTGGCGCTTTCCAGGCGATACAGGCTGTCATGGGTAAACCGACGCTCGCCGTCGATACGCAGGTTGGCATGGTAGCGGGTGACATGGGTGTGATCGGTCAGGGACGTCAGGTTGCCCACTCGATCGTATCGATAGCTGAAATGCTGGTGAATGTCGTCGCCTTTCACGGCTTTGCATTCGCACAGTCGGCCATCGGCCGGGTCGCGGCTGTAGGAGATCATGACGCCGTTACCGGCGGTGTACCCCTGGAGGCTGCCGTCGGCGTTGTACTGCATCTGCTCGACGATGACCTGCGAGGTCGGGCTGCCTGTCCATTGCAGGCGGCAGGCCTTGAGTTGGCCGGCAATGTCCAGGTCCACGTGTTGCAAGTGACCTCCGGCATCCGTCTGACCGAGCATCTGCGCCATTGCGCTGTAATGCCAGCGCGTGTCGTAGCCAGTGCGCTCGAGCAGGGTGTCGCGTTCGGCCTCATCGACGGGCCAATCCGGCGGTGCCAGCGTATCGGGAAAGTGTCTGGACTGCTGCAACGGCGCTCCGGCCATTGAATAGTCATCTGTCGTCAACCGTCCGGCTGTGTCGTAGTGCGCCACCAACCGGCCGCGTTGATTGTGCCGGGCGCGGTCGCTGGTGTTTTCGCCGTAGTGCAGGTATTCGACGGTGGCCCATGCCTGGTCCTGGCTTCGTTCACGGATGACCAGGGGACGTAACCGGTTGTCGTAGTCGATTCGCTGCTCGCTGCCGCGGCCATCCCAACCCTGTAGGCGCTGCCCGGCTACGCCGAAGAGCTCCCGGCGCATTCCGCCGTCGACGTTCTCGGTGAGCAGCGGTGTTCCCGACAAGCTGTAGACACTGTACAGATTGGCCGTTTCCGTGCCGTGCAGCCGAGGGTCCCACTGGAAGATGATGCGGCCGGCCACGTCGAACGCCTGGGCCGTGACCAGCCGTTCTATCTCGCCACCGGTGGAGCCGCGCAGGTAATCCACGCGCCGGACCGGCCCGCCACGCCCGTCGAACACCGCCAGGCGCGGTGTGTTTGCATGGGCCTGCCTGCTCACCTGTCAGGCCCCTGGATCCGTATCGTTGTAATCGAAGTCGCATTGGTACCAGGGATGGTGGACATGCCAGGCCTCGTGCCCCTTGGCATTGATGACCTTGATCAAGCGTCCCGGCGGGTCGTAGAACTGCTGGTCGTGATAGCCGTGCACCCGCAGCGAGGTGTCGTTGATGTAGCGCCAGGCATCGGCGAAATAAGGCCGATAGACCCGCGTGACCAACCCCTTGTTGTCGTACTCGACCCGTTCGCTCACCCGCCAGCGCTGTTCAGCGTGATGCTGGAGCGGCTTGCCGTCCTCCAGCACCAGCGAGCCGTCCTCGGCCACGGCATAGGCTTGCCCGGCTTCGACCCGCTGCTTGGTTTGCAGAGGACGACCGAATCCATCGACGGCGCTGAGGGCGATGCGGATCTGTTGCAGCGGATCGTCCGGGTAACGATCGGCGCTCAGTACGACACTGTGGACAGGCTCCCGGGCCGTGGCCTGTATCAGCATCCACAGCAATTCCTCGGCGACAGAACGCTGGCCCAGGCTTGCCAGGCGAGCGCGGGCCGAAGCGCGGACGTGGCCGTCGGGCAGCACGTAGCGTGCGCCGATCCACTCGGCGCGCTGGGTGGAGAGCACCAGCGTGACATCGATGGCGCCCATCCAGCTGAGCGTGTCGGTGCGTACCGCGCTGGCGATTCTGCCCAGGGTTTCCTGCGGATGCTCGATGGCGTGGCCGGGTGTCAGGTCTTCGGGCGGCCGATACGTGGCGATGTCATCGAAGCCGGCGGGGACGCCGTTTTCAGTACCATGAAAGGTGACGCCCAACGGAACGCCGCCCGGACCGTACGCCGCCTGTTGGGGATTGTCGTTGGCGTCGATGATCTGCCGTGGCAGCAGCCAGTGATAGTCGTAGTCGAGCCGAGTGGTGCAGCCATCCGGCAGGGTTACGGTGGTGGTCATGAAGTGATAGGGGTCGTACCCGACGGTTGTTTCACCATGGCTCTGGGTTTCTTGCAGTGCGCTTAGCTGGAAGAACCCCGAAAGGGGCAGATAGGTGGCAAATCCGACTTTTTTCGACCAGAGATTTTCGGCTTCGTCTTCCTCCGGGTCATCCGGCAGGAACAGCTTCATGGGCTTGAAGCCAATGGTCTCCAGTTGTTCGCGAATGTCGAAGGGGGGCGGCACGGCATCGTAGGCGTCAAGCGCCTGTTCATCGAATTCAGCCACTTCCAGCGGGCCGCGCAGGGCCTGGAAGGCGATGTCGTCGTGTTCGTCCAGCAGATAGTTCTGCTCCTGAAGCGCGATCAACTGTCGGGCCGCCAACCATTGCTGGGAGTCCTGATGTTCGAGGAAAGTCTCATAGTTGACCTGTCGGGGGGTGAGCCCTTGTGGCAATTCGCCTTTGGGGCGTTGCAGCCCGTTGGCCCTGGAACGCCATGGCAGGCCCAGGCGCTGGCGCAGCCCCGTATTGTCGATCAGATGCAGGTACTCGTCCCGTTTCTCGATGATGTGGAACACCTGTTGCTGATCGTCATGGGCATCGCGCCACCAGCCGTTTTCGACTTCATCGTCGAAGGGCGGCGTATTGAGCTCGGTAAGACGCCGGGCATAGTGAACGGCAAAACTGTGGGTAAGCTGGCCGAAGCGGTTCCATTTCAGGTTGATGCCGTGTTCGGTTTGCGGGTCGTCGGTAAAACCGTCGTATTGGTGGCTGAGGGTTTCCAGCGCCAGCACCAACAGACTTTTGTGATGGGCATGGGGATGGCGCAGCAGATAGCGTTGTTGCGTCACCGTGTAGGGCTTGGGCGTATCGGCCGGTTCGGCGGGGTGGGTTTCACTGCGTAATACGCGGCCGCCCAGGGCGTAGGCCATGTCCCGTGCGGTGTCCGGGTCGGGGGTAATGATTTCGTTGGCTTCGTCGCTTTCGTGGAAGCGGGTCAGCAGCGTCGGGCCCAACGGCACCGCGTCGGTGTCGCCTTCGAAACAGTCCTTTAGCGGTTGATCGACGGCGCGGCCGGTGTGGAACCAGGTCTTGACCAGCAACGGCGCGGTGAAACCGCCAGGTGTCTCGCCGTCGGGCACCTCGCTGTCCACTTGGTACAAGCGGCCGAACCCCCGGAATTCGCGGTGATAGCCGTCATAGTTGCCTTCGAAGTAGGTGAAGCATTGGGTCAGACAATTGCCGGTGATTTCATCCAGTTGCTGTTGCCGTGCCAACAGTGGCAAGGCCAGAGGCAGGTAGCAGGTCGGCTTTTCCTCTTTCGCCACCCGCTGCTGCTTTTCATCCAGCCAGAATTGCGCACTGCTTCGGTACGCCAGGGCGGTGCTACAGCCCATGTTGTTGTTCGTGCCGTTGAGCAGATAGGGCCGCACCGCGACGAAGTCATAGCGCCAGTGCCTGGGTTTTTCCATCTCGGGCGTCATGTGCGGCGTGCTCAGGATCAGGCTGGCACAGCCCAGGCCTTGCAGGTCGGCCAGGGTGACCTGGCACACATTGTCGTACCGCACGCCCGTGGGCCAGGGCACCCGGACAGGGGTTTGCTCAAGGCCATTGCCGCCGCGGTTGAGGTAGATGTCAAAACAGTCGCTGTTGAGGTAGATCAGCGCGGGCGCCCCGGACCCATCCAGGTCGGCAATCCGCACCCGGTCGGCATCGAACTGGCCATAGCTGAAGGGCAGGGCGCTCATGACGAAACCCTCGCCAAAACGGCCATGGCCGAGGTTCGGCCAACATCTGATTTCATCGAAGCGAATGCGGTACAGCTCGGTACTGTCGCTGCCCAGCAGGTTGCCGAACAACACCAGCTCACTGCGCAAGCCGTTGAACAAGGGCAAGTCGCTGTCCGGTTCATGGGGCACATCGACGCCGGGGGCGAAACCCTGCTCGCGGAGATTGGCGTACAACCGGACGCTTCTGGGGCCGATCATGGCCAGGGAGCGCGAGCCGTCGCCAGTCAGGTCGCCCAGTTGCGCGGCCGGGTGCAGGAACTCCGTCGGGTACTGTTCGAAGCTCGTGAAGCCTGACCAACTGCGATCCGGGTTGAGGGTGTAGAAGCCACTCATGCCGGGCTGGCTGATGATCCAGTTGAGGCGACCGCTGCCGGTCAGGTCGGTCAGCACTTGCATCACCGCCGGATTGTCGGTGGCGACCGGCAGGCTCTCCAGCAGCGACCACGGGCCGTAGGCGATCTCGTCACCGTCGGCGCCGCGCTCGGGTTCGCGGTAATACCAGCCGTCGGTGTAGCGACACAGAAAGCCCGGCACCCCTTCACCGTAGAGGTCGACACATTGATAGCGCCGGCCGTCTTCGAGGGCGGGCATGGTTTCGAGTTCGAAGAAGGGAGCGGGGCTGAGATTGGGTTCAAAACCGCTGTATTGCAGCTCGACGGGAGGGCGGTATTGGACTCGGTCCTCGGCATCCCAGGCCTGGTAGTGGGCTGCGGTCAGCAGGCTGTAGCCCAGCGCGGTGGCGGTGTATTCCAGCAAGAGCCGCTGTACCAGGGCGGGTTCGTTGCCGGCTTCGGCGGGGAACTGATGGAACATCAGCACCTGATGACACAAGCGCCGCGTACCGACTTCGAAGCCATACCGGTACGTATGGAGGGGGTCGCTGCGCATCGGCCAGGGCGCGTCTGCGGACGCTTGCCAGGAAGGTTTTTGCGCGAGATCGAGGGTGCGTTGACCGTAGTCGAACAGCAGATGGAAATGCCAGTTCCGGTTGGCCGGGTCTTCGTCTTCGAAACAGTACAGGGTCTCGCTGGCCGTGGCGTTGCCATAACACACCCGGCGCAGGTAGCGCTGGGAACGATACTCGTGAGGACCGTCGAACGGGCCGGGATCGGCCGCGTATTCGTAATAGATGTGTTCGCCCAAGGGGCTGACTTCTTCCAGCAACAACCATTCAGCGATGCGTATGGAGCGTTCGGGGTCGGCATCGGACTTGGGTTCGGCGATACGCGACGCTTCGCTGTAGCCGTAGCAATACACATGACCGTTGCTGCCCTGGACGCGCCAGAACGGCGCTCGCCCGTCGCTGGGCGTCCAGAGTTCATACACATCGAACGCGCTTTCGACCCTGGGGTAATAGCGCACCACCGAGCAGGTAACGTTGCCTGATCCTGGCAAGGCGTGAATGACCGGCACGTCCTCGTTCAGCTCCGGCCAACGCTCCACCCCGTCGGCATCGATCATCACATCCTCATTGTCGTAGCGGGGCACGCCATCGCTGGTGCGGCGGGTGATGCTGGCGACGGACAACCGCATGCCGATGCCGAAGGCGCCATTGCCACTCTGGCTGTCGTAGTGCAGCGCCAGCGCCGGTGTCAGGTGGCGAGCGCTGGACAGAGGCAGGGGCAATTCGAAGGAGGCGGCCCCTCGGGTGCCGACCGGGCCGATCCGGTGGCCAATCGTGGCAATGGACGCGCTATTGGCGATGGTGGGGGTCACAATCTGGAGGGGTGTGTGCTCTGCCATCGGGGATCATCTCGTTAGGCAACGCCAGGGCAATGCCCGGCAAAAACATGAGGATGCCAAGAGATAGCCGATGGGTAACCTGTCAGATCCGACAGGTGCGCAGAGAGGCCGATAAGTGGTAGGTGCCGGCAGCGGACATGAAAAAGGCCGGTGGGTTTGTCGCCCACCGGCCTTTCTTGCGATTCAAAATGCTGTTACTGCACTTCTACCGCCAGGTTTTCGCTGATCTTCTTCTGCCAGATCGCCGGGCCGGTGATGTGCACCGACTCGCCTTTGCTGTCGACCGCAACGGTCACCGGCATGTCCTTGACCTCGAATTCGTAGATCGCTTCCATGCCCAGTTCGGCGAACGCCAGGACCTTGGATTTACGGATCGCCTGGGCCACCAGGTAGGCAGCACCACCCACGGCCATCAGGTACACCGCCTTGTTGTCCTTGATCGCTTCGATGGCGGTCGGGCCGCGCTCGGACTTGCCGATCATGCCCAACAGACCGGTCTGCTCCAGGATCTGGCGGGTGAACTTGTCCATCCGCGTTGCGGTGGTCGGGCCGGCCGGGCCGACCACTTCGTCACCGACCGGATCGACCGGGCCGACGTAGTAGATAAAGCGGCCCTTGAGGTCCACCGGCAGGGTTTCGCCCTTGTTCAGCATCTCTACCATGCGCTTGTGCGCCGCGTCGCGGCCGGTGAGCATCTTGCCGTTGAGCAGTACGGTTTCACCCGGTTTCCAGCTCTGGACCTCTTCCGGGGTCAGGGTGTCGAGGTTCACGCGGCGGGCCGATGGGCCGGCTTCCCAGACGATTTCCGGGTAGGCGTCCAGGGGCGGCGCTTCCAGCGATGCCGGGCCGCTGCCATCCAGCACGAAGTGGGCGTGGCGGGTGGCGGCGCAGTTGGGGATCATGCACACCGGCAACGAAGCGGCGTGGGTCGGGTAATCCATGATCTTCACGTCGAGCACGGTAGTCAGGCCGCCCAGGCCCTGGGCGCCGATGCCCAGTTGGTTGACCTTCTCGAACAGCTCCAGGCGCATCTCTTCGATACGGTTCTGTGGGCCGCGGGCCTTGAGCTCATGAATGTCGATGGACTCCATCAACACTTCTTTCGCCATGACGGCCGCTTTCTCGGCGGTACCGCCAATGCCGATGCCGAGCATGCCCGGTGGGCACCAGCCAGCGCCCATGGTCGGAACGGTCTTGAGTACCCAGTCGACGATGGAGTCGGACGGGTTGAGCATCGCCATCTTCGACTTGTTCTCGGAACCGCCGCCCTTGGCCGCCACGTCCACTTCCACGGTGTTGCCCGGGACGATGGAGTAGTGGATGACTGCCGGGGTGTTGTCCTTGGTGTTTTTACGCGCACCTGCCGGGTCGGCGAGGATCGACGCGCGCAGGACGTTCTCCGGCAGGTTGTAGGCGCGACGCACGCCCTCGTTGATCATGTCGTCCAGGCTCATGGTCGCGCCATCCCAGCGCACGTCCATGCCCACGCGCACGAACACGGTCACGATGCCGGTGTCCTGGCAGATCGGCCGGTGGCCGGTGGCGCACATGCGCGAGTTGATCAGGATCTGGGCCATGGAGTCACGGGCCGCTGGCGATTCTTCGCGCAGGTAGGCCTCATGCATCGCCTGGATGAAATCCACGGGGTGGTAATAGGAAATGAACTGCAGGGCGTCGGCAACGCTCTGAATCAGGTCGTCTTGCTTGATCACGGTCATGAGTCGCGCTCCTCTCTAAAACGGGAACCTTCAATAAGGTGCAGCTCGCTTGGGTGCATCGGTCGACGAGCGACACCTTTTAAGACACGCCGGGCATGCTGGCGCGACGCTGAAAAGGCGCGGCAGTATATCGCAGGCGGGCTGGAAAGGATCAGCTTTTGTCGGAGCAAAGCCGGGAGGAAGCAAGGCTGGGCAGGAGCAAACCACTGTGGGAGCAAGGCTTGCCCGCGATGAAGCGGATGCGATCCTTGGGACCGAGGCGCCTGAATCGCGGGCAAGCCTTGCTCCCACAGAGCTTTGCTTCTGCGGCAATGTTGGCCATTGCTTTGACGCCATTTTTCTGCTCCAGAATTGAATGGTCATTTGTCGAACACGCCACTAAAGTGGCGTCTGGCCTGCAGTGTAGGACTGATTTTTCAGTTTCATTTCCAACGGTGAGTCAACGATTGACCCATAACGCCATTCAACGTCTCCTGCTCAAACGCTTCGCCCTGGCGGCTGCGACCTACGCGCTGGCACTGGTGTTGTTGTGGCTGGCATATCTAAGTGGTCATTACCTCGATTCGTTGCGTAACGTCATCGTCGGCAGCGCGTTGGTGGTGCTGTGCCAGGGGGCGCTCTTCGTGCTGTTCATCACGGATCGCAACCTGCGTTTCGCCGATCCCAGCCTCACCGAAATACAAGTCCTGATCGGCCTGGGCTGGCAGACCTGGATGATGATGCACCTGGAACAGGCCCGAGGCGTGTTCCTGGTGTTCTATATGCTGATTCTGCTGTTCGGGCTGTTTCACCTGTCCCGGCGGGCTTTCGTGCGGTGCGCGGCGCTGGTGTTCATCAGCTTCACCGGTATAACCCTCTGGGATGCCTACTTCTTTCGGCTGTCCGACCCGACGCTGGCCGGCTTGCAGGTGTGCGTGCTGTTTATTGTGTTGGTGTGGCTGGTGTTCTATGCCCGTTATGTCCAGACCTCACGCCAACGCATGCGTCAGCGACGGTTCGCCCTCCAGGCGCACCAGGACACCCTGCGCGGCATGATGCGCCAGCTCGAAGACCTGGTGGCCACCGATGAGCTGACCGGGCTGTTCAACCGCCGGCACTTCCTTCGCCTCGCGACCCGGGAACTCAATGCCCTCAAGCCCGGCGTCGCCCATGGCCTGGCCTTGATCGACCTCGATCATTTCAAGCGCATCAACGATCTGCACGGCCATGCCGCCGGCGATCAGGTGCTCCAGGCGTTTGCCGGCGTCGCCACGGCCTGCCTGCGTGAAGGGGATGTGCTGGCCCGTTATGGCGGCGAAGAGTTCGTGATGCTGCTGCCTGACTGCGATCCCGCGCGCCTGACTGCCTGTTGCGAACGACTGCGACGGGCGTTCAGCGAGGTTGAGCTGGCCGGCTTGCGACTAGGATCGCTCAGCCTGTCGGTGGGCATGACCCTGCTGGAAATCGACGACGACCTGGACGGCGCCTTGCAGCGTGCCGATCAGGCCTTGTACCGTGCCAAGCGCGACGGGCGTAACCGATGCGCGGCGGCCTGGGAGAATGTCGATGCCTGAAGTGACAGTCGCCGACCGGCATTTTACGGTGGCGGTGGGCAGCAACCTGCTGGACGCGTTGAATCAGTCCGGCGTAGCGGTGCCCTACAGTTGCCGTGCCGGCAGTTGCCATGCGTGCCTGGTGCAATGCGTGGCCGGCGATGTGCGCGACAGCCGGCCCGATGCCCTGAGCCCGACGCAGCGTGACCAGGGCTGGCGTCTGGCTTGCCAATGCCAGGTGGTCGAGGATGTACGGATCCACACGTTCGACCCGCAGCGCGACGGCCAGGCGGCCCGAGTGGCGGCGGCGGACTGGCTGGGGCCCAACATATTGCGTTTGCGCATCACCCCGGAACGGGCACTGCGTTACCGGGCCGGCCAGCACATGGTGCTGTGGCTGGGCGAGATCGCTCGGCCGTATTCCCTGGCGAGCTTGCCCGAGGAGGACCGGTTCCTGGAGTTTCACCTGGATTGTCGCCAGGCCGGTCAGTTCGTCGATGCCGCGCGGTCCCTGGGAGCGGGCGACCCCATTCGGCTGGGCGAGCTGCGTGGCGGCGCCTTGCATTACGACCCCGACTGGCGCGACCGACCGCTCTGGCTGCTGGCCGCTGGTACCGGGCTGGGACCGTTGTTCGGCATCCTGCGCGAAGCGCTGCGTCAGCAGCATCAAGGGGCGATTCATCTCGTTCATGTGGCTCATGACGCGGCCGGGCATTACCTGGACAAGCCCTTGGCGGCGCTGGCGGCCAAGCACCGGAATCTCACCGTCGAGTTACTGACCTCGGCTCAAGCGCCGTCGGCGCTGGCGAAACTGCGACTGGCGTCCCGGCAGACCCTGGCCCTGGCCTGCGGCCATCCCGAGCGGGTCGAGGCTTTTGCCAAGCGTTTGTATCTGGCGGGGTTGCCGCGTAACCAACTGTTGGCGGATGTGTTTCTTAGCCGGGGTTGAGTTTGTGTGGTGGCCGTTCGGGCCTCTTCGCGGGCAAGCCCGCTCCCACAAAATTTTGTGTCGAACCCAAGCTTAACGAACACCTCAACCCGCTGTGGGAGCGGGCTTGCCCGCGAAGAGGCCCGAACAGGCACCCACCGTGAAGCAGCAGAAACAAAAAAGCCCCACCATCCACATGGCAGGGCTTTTTGTATTTCAACAACCGGTCACTCAGACCATCGGGTCGCCCACGTGCAGGATCTTCATCCCGTTGGTGCCGCCAATGGTGTGGTAGCTGTCGCCCTTGGTCAGGATGACCCAGTCGCCGGTCTGCACCACGCCGCGCTTGACCAGTTCATCCACCGCCGCCTGGCTGACTTCGCCCGGTTGCAGGGCGGCCGGGTCGAATGGCACGGTGTAGACGCCGCGGAACAGCGCCGCACGGGCCTGGGTTTCACGGTGGGGGGAGAACGCGTAGATCGGTACCGAGGAACGGATGCGCGACATGATCAGCGGCGTGTAGCCACTTTCGGTCAGGGCGATGATCGCCTTAACACCGGGGAAGTGGTTGGCGGTGTACATCGTCGCCAGCGCGATGCTCTCGTCGCAGCGCTCGAAGGTTTTGCCGATGCGGTGGCTGGAGGTCTTGCTGGTCGGGTGCTTTTCAGCGCCGATGCAAATGCGTGCCATGGCCTGCACCGCTTCGAGCGGGTAGAGGCCGGCGGCGCTTTCGGCCGAGAGCATCACCGCGTCGGTGTAGTCGAGTACGGCGTTGGCTACGTCGGACACTTCGGCGCGGGTCGGCATGGGGTTCTGGATCATCGACTCCATCATCTGGGTCGCGACGATCACCGCTTTGTTATGGCGGCGTGCGTGCAGGATGATCTTCTTCTGGATACCCACCAGCTCGGCATCGCCGATTTCCACGCCCAGGTCGCCACGGGCCACCATCACGGCATCGGACGCCTTGATCAGGCCGTCCAGGGTTTCGTCGTCGGCCACGGCTTCGGCGCGTTCGATCTTGGCCACCAGCCAGGCGGTACCGCCGGCTTCGTCGCGCAATTGACGGGCGTATTCCATGTCGGCGGCGTCACGGGGGAAGGACACCGCGAGGTAGTCGACTTCCATCTCGGCAGCCAGCTTGATATCGGCCTTGTCTTTGTCGGTCAGGGCCGGTGCCGTCAGGCCACCACCGCGACGGTTGATACCCTTGTGGTCCGACAGCGGGCCGCCAATGGTCACGACACAGTTCAGTTCAGTGGCGCTGGCGGTTTCGACACGCATCACCACGCGGCCATCGTCCAGCAACAGCTCGTCGCCCACGCCGCAGTCCTTGACCAGGTCCGGGTAGTCGATCCCCACCACCTGCTGGTTGCCTTCGGTCAGCGGATGGCTGGTGGAGAAGGTGAACTTGTCACCAATCTTCAGTTCGATGCGCTTGTTGGCGAATTTGGCGATACGGATCTTCGGGCCTTGCAGATCGCCCAACAGGGCCACGAAACGGCCGTGCTTGGCCGCGAGGTCGCGTACCAGCCTGGCGCGAGCCTTGTGTTCTTCGGGCGTGCCATGGGAAAAGTTCAGGCGGGCAACGTCCAGGCCAGCCAGAATCAGCTGTTCGAGAACTTCCGGCGAGTGACTGGCCGGGCCTAGGGTAGCAACGATTTTGGTGCGACGGACGGACATGCAAGACTCCTCAAGTTCAAGCGCCAGCGAAGGCTACTATGGTCTTTGGGTGTAGTCATTGTTCATATGCACTACTTATTCGTTTCTTTTTCGAAATGAACATTCCCGAAGATTTTCACGCTTACTTGTGCGCCTACAGATTTCTCCACCCAGGCCGATACAGCACTCAAGACAGGAGACCCTCCCCATGCGATTCGTGCTTTTTATTGCCCTGGCCCTGAGCATCACGGGCTGCACCCGTTGGTCGATGAACCATCACATGAACCTGGCCTACAAGGCTTATGACCGTGGCAATTGCGAGCAGGTGATGCTTGAACTGTCCCAAGTCGACCGCGCCAGCCGCGCCCGCCGCTACATGCAGCCGGAAGTGTCGATGCTGCGCGGGCAGTGCCTGGAACGCCAGAAGTTGTTCATCGATGCCGCGCAAACCTACCAGTTCATCCTTACGCAATACCCCACCAGTGAATACGCCTTCCGCGCCCGCGCCCGCCTGGAAACCCTGCAGAGCCTGGGCCATTACCCGACTCGCAGCGCTTCGGCAGGCCGTCCGACGGCTTTCTGACCGTTCGTCAAAAGGGTGGTCACGGGAGCCATCGACCATCCGTCAGCGTGTTTTTTCTTCAGGTGAAAGATCTTTTACCCGCTAGCCATACCTGAATCGTCAGCTATATTTGTACAAGTCGTGGTTAGGGCTGAGTCTCTAATGACGAGGCGTCACCTGTGACCGGCAGAAGTAGGGCCAAGAAGCTTGGAAGCGTCTGGCACCGGGATCGGGGAGAGCGGGCTGGCTTGGGCTCGTTCCGAAATACTGTGTGGGCTCCCTGTTGGGAGCCCGGAAAAAGCGATACAGGACATGTACAAAAAGCGTCGGATCGAGCGGCAGGACCTGCCGTGCTTCTTGAAAGTGTTCAATGGCGTCAACGACAGGCTTATTGGCTATCTGGGCAACGTATCGGCCGATGGCCTGATGTTGATCAGCACGTTGCCGTTGATGGTCGGTGCTGACTTCGACCTGCATTTGAAAATCCCCGCCGATGAAGGCCCGCAAATGGATATCGAGCTGAAGGCCACCTGTCTGTGGTGCCACGAAGACGTGACGCCACAGCACTTCGACGCTGGCTTCAGCCTGGAAGCGGCGCCGCCGGAATACGCGCAACTGGTGAGCGCACTGCGGCAATATTTCAGTTTTCATTCGTTGCCGGAATCCGCCTGAACGCGCCGGTTCCTGATCAGATCGGCCACAGTCCTATGGAACATTGCTCTGTGGGAGCGGGCTTGCTCGCGAAGGAGCCTCTTATCCAACATGGGGGCCAACTGACCCACCGCTTTCGCGAGCAAGCCCGCTCCCACAAAGGCTTTACAGCCTTTGTATCTGAGCGATGGCCGTCGACTCGTCTTTAGCGCTGAACCTTCCCTTCGCTATCCAGCAACCGCTCCAGCAACAACACCCCCATCTCACCCATCTGGTGAATCGCCAGCGCCATATTGCGCGGGGCGCCTTCCAGATCTTCCGACAAATCCAGCAGCAATGTGCTCACCGAGCAGAAGGTTTCGTAGCTGTGCACCAGCAACCCTTCGGGGTCGGCATCGGGCGCGACGATGAAGTAATCCAGGTGCCTTTCGGGCTTGGCTGGCGTGTCGGGCTTGAGGTAGTGGTCCAGGGCTTTTTTGGCGGCTTTGTCGAGTTTTCTGGCGTCGAGGGGTTTGGAGAGCGGGTTGGTTTTTGGGGGATTGGGTGTGGGTTTGATCATTGGTGATACTCCCTTAATTGGAGCCTTCACCTCTTCGCGACTAAACGATGGGTGGCGGCTGTACGCAGGTTAGTCGACCGGGGAAGTGTCACCAAAAACCGGCGCGCCGAAGCGCCCTGCGCACAGCCACCATCGAGCACAGGGATAGGGGAACCTGACTGATGGAAGCGCAATGCACCTTGATGACATACCCCGGGCGACTAAACCCGACCGCTGATTATCAGCGACGCGAATCAAGTTACGGGGCAAGGCCAAGGCGCACAAGCCGGCGGATTCTGGCGGATCTGTAGTCCGTTGCGCAAGGCGGTGTAGTCAGTTGGTTATGGCCTTACATTTCGGCCATTTGTCGGCACTGTCAAAGTCGACAGGTGTGCGGAAAGAAATTTCTGTCATTTACTGGATTCCTGCGACCAGTGTTGCTAATCGGATTCTATTTGAGATACCGAGGTGATTATGGACAGTAATGAAAGGGGTACCCAGATTACAGTTACGGCAAAAAAAGACGGGGTGGAGGCAGAGTTAAAGTTAGAGTATTTTTGGTTGGATAATGGCAGGTTTATGGTGTCTACAATCAGTTATACAGCATACGATAATAAGCGCTCGAAGGGTAATATAAAGTTGGGCCTCGTATCAAAAGGAAATACGGGTTGGAAAGAGCTTACGAAAAATGGTGTTCAAGATGGTAAGTGGCATACGTTTGAGGCTGACGTCGTTGTCGAGGGAAATGGCAAAACTGCAGATATACATTTCAACTGGGTGTATGACCAGCAATGGCCGAGACCTGAAATAAATATGACGGGAATGAAGACAGTGTCCCATCCATCTGCTGCCACAACGCCCCCCAGCGAAGTCGATGCTACCGAATGAGCAGTAGGCAGCGTTACGCATAGCTTGCCGGCGATGTATTTGATTTTGTCATCGCCAGCAAGCGCTTGCACCTGTGAACTCCCGTATCGAGTACCGTAATGTCAGCTGTCATAAGTGTGGTACCGGTCAAAGATCTTTTACATACGCCAGTTTGAATTTCTGGTTGGCTGACCCCCCATAAGGATAAACGATGATATTGGTGTTGTTCGATGTGCCGCCGCCTCTTACATCCAGCATGCCGTAGTTCCATTGATTCTCTAAATAAACATAACCATTTCCCGCGTCATGCAGAAGCCAGAGTTGACTACTTCGCCAGTTGTTGGTCGAGGCAATTGCATTTCCATCATCATCGTAATAAGTAGACATTCCCAGGGACAGGTTGTTATGTCCGTTTGTGATCAAGTAAACGGACAAGTCGCGTGTTATTTGTATGGAATAGAATTTCCAGGTGGATTCGGCGGCGCTGTTGTTGCTGTACAGCTTGACATTGTGGGTGTAGGCGCTGCTTTCAGTCAGGGACATATCGACAATCATGGAGTTACTCAGGCCGCTATGTATCTTATAGACGGCGTTTGGAACGCTCACGATCACGCGGGGGGCGCCATCAGTTGTCTGGCCAGAGGCTTGGGGATTATCAAGTGTCGGTTCATTTTGCATGGTAATTTCTCCCAACTATTAGGGGCGGCGGCGTTGTATTGACGTCAAGGCCCCGGAAACCCGCAAGTTGATGGATAGGGTGCACAGCGCTTACAGAGCCGTCTACTGTCAGGGATGACAGGTTCTTAGATCAGTTTCGATCGTGAGCAATGCTTCAGGCATCGAAATGGAATGGATGAGACAAGCCTGTCGTTCTTGTCGTCTAGGCCGTCATTGTTCGTCTCGGCATTGCCGCCTGTCGGCACTGTCATAACTAACAGGTGCCAGAGAGCGTCGTGTCATCATTTACTTCTCATGAATACACCTGGCGATGTTGCCAGCCGAAACGTCTTTCCAGATGAGGAAAAGTCATGGGCAGTGAGGGTGACGTCGAAGACAGCCTATTCGCGGGCTCGTCAGGCACGAAGGACGAAGGCATCACTGCCGTCGGCGATGGCGGTGAAGTCAGTGAGAACCGTGCAAACCTCACAATAAGAGCGACTGAGTCAGGTCATAGCGAGTGGGCAGACCTTGAAGTGGAATATACCTGGTCAACCGACGGAAGGTCCCTCAGCGTGAAGACATTGCGATACCGAGCGCAAAGTAATGGTCGTAATGAGGGGAACATCAAGCTGAAACTTGTTTCCAAAGGCGATACGGGATGGGATCAACTTTTGAATGATGGTGCCATTCAAGATGGTCAATGGCATTCTTTTATTCACACCCGTTCCGTAGAGGGTGATATTAAAGGCGCTTTTATACATTTCAATTTTATTTACGACAGGAAAAATGACGACGATCCCAATATGACAGGCGACGTCACTGTCTTTTATCGGCCACATGCTCCCTACATTACAAATCAGTCGAATGATATTCCAGATACTTCTCTTACTGTCACGGGGACGGGCGGGATGTCCGGCCTTGGCACCCTTATAGTTTATGACGTCAGGAACTACTCCTCCCTGGGGCTTGCCACGATCGAGAGTAATGGCAACTGGAAAACAGAGTTTGACATGCCGAGCGGATCGAGCACGTTGACGTTCTTCGCCATCCAGTGGAGAGGCGCGACGGGGGCCGATTCGAACCAGGTCACCGTCAAGGTGGTTCCGATGACGCTCAGGATACCCACGGCGGAGTCCGTCGTGCGCGCCGACCAGCTGGTATTCAAAGGAGACGGCGCTCCTGGCGTGCAGGTATGGACGGTCGTTCCTCTCGTGGGGCGCGAACTGTCCGAAACTGTCACGGTAAGAACGGATAAAACCTGGGAGGCCCAGGGTAAGCCATTGACCAGTGGACGTCACACCGCCCAGGTTGCCTATCGAGTGGGGAGCGGCCCCGTTAAGTATGCCCAGGAGCACCGCTCTTTTATCGTTCTGGACAAACTGACTATTACCTCGCCTTCAGCTTCGTCCTCCCAAGACATGAGCTTCACGCTACAGGGAACCGGTGGGATGGAGGGGGCTACCGTCGATGTCCGACTTGACTGGAATGAGACCCGCGTGGGTGGAGGGACGGTTGGGGCAGGGGGAGCCTGGAGCGCTGCGATTCGTATGCCAACGGCAGGCCCCACTTCGTTGGTGGCCGAGCAGACCTATCGAGGCGTCACCTCGCAACGCAGCATCGCCCGAGCCTTCAAGATCAAACCGCCGAAACTGACCAGTATCCAAGTGACCTACCCCAGCCCCGGCGTAGTGAGGTTTTCGGGGACCGGTTATGAAAACGGTACCCGGGTGGAGATTTTTATCGCCAATGGCGCCCTTCAGGTTGCTACCGATGTGAAGGCAGACCGTTCGTGGTCCGTCGACTGGCCCGATCAACCGCCTGGACCAGCGCTTCAGATGAATGCCCAGCAAGGCGTAGCCGATGGTGGCGGCTGGATTTACTCTGATCGCAGCGACAATTTCACCGTCACCATCCCTGTCCCGATTCCCACCCTTACGGTGGACGTCGGCCCCGACCGTAAACCGGCATTCTCCGGCACCGGCCACAGTTGGACGGGCCAGCCGGCCGCGCGGATCGAGGTGCGGCGGGTCGGGGAGTCGACGCCTGCCGCGCCCCTTGCCACTGTCAGCAACAACACCTGGTCAACCGTCGCGACCGACGCCTGGAACCCAGGAAGTTATTCCGTCGAGGCTCGACAACTGTTCGACGACATCCCGTCCGAACCCACCCAACCCCGATCCTTCGTCATCCGCGCCCCGGTGCCCACGGTGGAATTCCGTCACGACGGCTTGACGCCGCACTTTTCCGGCACCTGTCTGGACGGTGGACAGGTGCAGCTGTGGTTCGACGGCGACCCGGATTCGCCTTATGACGCGGTGATGAGCGGCACCACCTGGACGTTCACCCGAGCAGAACCGTTCATGCCGGGCGCGTATACCGCCAGGGTGAAACAGTCCTTCGGCGGCCAGACTTCCGACGAGGTGCCCCAGCCGTTCGATATCGTCGTGTTGAAACCGGTCATCACTTCACCCATCAATGAAGATGTGGATCACAACCCCATCATCCGGGGCACCGGTGGCATTCCTGGGGCGACGATGCGGGTGCATGAATTCGTGACGGAAAAGCTGCTCGACGAAGCCCCGGTCACGGAAAACGAATGGTCGGTGCCCATTCGGGAAGACCTTTTATTTGGCGATCACAAGGTTTACGCCATCCAGCAGTATGGCCAGTTTCCTTCCGAGAAAAGCGAACCGGTCAGCTTCAAGGTCATCCTGTTCCCGCCCACCATCGAGTATCCCCAGCCGGGCGATGTCATGGCCCGCGTCTCGATCATCGACGGCTATGCCCGCAAAGCGTCCGGGGTGGACACGGCGACGGTCGAGTTGTGGCTCGACGGCGCGGACGAGCCGCTGGCCACGGTGCGGGCCAGGGGCGTCGATGGCTACTGGTCCTATGAAACCCACTTGCCGGTGGGCGACTACACGGTGCGGGCCAGACAGGTCTTCCAGGGCAAGTACTCCGATTTCGGTCCCGATCACGAATTCACCGCCGTGCCGGCCATTCCGCTCATCGAGTCGCCGGCGCTGCAACAACACCTTGGCGCGACGGCCACGATCTCCGGCCATGGTTATGTCGGCGATTGGGTGGAGGTGGCCTGGAGCGACGCGCCCGACACGCTGTTGGGCCGGGCGCAGGTACAAGCGAATCGCACCTGGTCGATCCCCCTGGATATCACCCGCCCGGCCGGTAGCCATTCATTGATGGTGCAACAGGAATGCGAAGGCTATCGCTCCGGCTGGAGCGCTGCTCACGAGGTGTTGTTGCTGTCTCCGGCACCGACGTTCACGACCCCCGAGGCCGGTCGCTGGTTTGCAGGCCAGGTGCGTTTCGAAGGCACCGGCGAGGCTGGCAAAGGCGTGGACGTGTCCCACTGGTTCGATGCCCGGCAGTTGATCGCACGGGACCGTCCGGTGAGCGGCGGCGCCTGGACGGGCTCGCCCGAAGAGCCGTTGGCCCCCGGTTCGCACTGGGCGAGGGCGCGGCAGAGTGGGACGGGGTGGGGCGACAGCCCGCGTTTTGAAGTGGCCCAGGTAGAGGAAAGCCCCACGGCTCGTGCCGTCTCCAATCCTTAAAGCGGAGCACTGTGATGAAAGATTCTCCGGCTCGAATCGCCAGTCGTTTCTGCGAACAACTGCTGGCTGGGCGACAGTCCGAACCACTGTCCGGCCTTGAGCAGTATTTTGCAGCGGGTGGTTCGGTCTGTGCGTTGGCACGCAAAGGCGTGGCCGGGCTGATGAGCGAGTACGAGTTGGAACGCGAAGACGCCGAGGCGCTCGCCTTGCGTCTCAACGGGCTGGCGACGAGGGTGCTCAGGAGCTTCATCGAGGACCAACTGACCCGCCACGAGCCGCTGCTCTCGCACCTGCGCCAAGGCTTGCTGGCGTTAGTTGACGGACCCACTTATGAAGGGCTGTTCAAACCCAATTTCGGCAACAAATGCCCATCGGACGCAATCGAAGCCATCCATTCACCGGTGGCCTACGCGGTGTGGCTCAAGCACTGGTCGCAACGGCGCCTCGTGCCGTCGGAAGCCAACGATGCTTATGCGCTGACCTTGCGGCGCAAGGACCTGGACCTGCTGCGCATCGATCCGGTGACGACCCACCGCGTAGTGTCGTCGGTCGAGGTGGTCAGCGCCGTGTTGGAAAAATCCATCGCGGACTCCCTCGGCGGGGGCGGCAACCTGGACGAGAAACTGAGCCGGCGACGTTATCCCAACGGGCTGCCTTACCATCATCCCTGGACCACGCTGGATGAGTTGACCCGGGACCTGGAGATCTCTCTGGGCACGGTGGTGCGCTGGTGCGATCCGGCATTTCCCTATTTCCTGCGCTCGCTGCCCTGGGGAGACACCAGCGGCCACGCACTCACCCAGGCGGCCCGGCTGAGTCCGGCCTTGCGACAACTCATGCTGGAAGCATCGCCTTTCCCGGGGGGCGATCAGGAAAGCTATTTCAAGGAAAATTTCGCGGCGCGCACGGATATTGAATCGCAAAACCTGAACCAGACGTTCTTTTTCAACCAGCGGACCCAGCTGACTCAATCCGGACTGGAAGCGTTGCTCTCCGTCGAATCGTTTGCCCCCACCCTGTCCGAGCATGCGCTGATGCTCGATGCCCGGTTCACGCCCGGGCATTCGGGTTCGGTGTTCGTCAACAATGGGCTGGCAGAGCCGTCGATGTTCATCAGGTATGGCGGCGACGAAACGACCAACAGGATCATCAAGCTTATTTCCGAAGAAGGTATCTACACAACCGACAGGATCGATCGTCTCAACCGCAAGATCCGCTTGGACAAAGCACTGCGGCTGCCCAGCCACGAAACCGATGCGCTGCTGAGCGCGATCATCGGTGCCGAATTGAATGCCGCTGCGTTGGGCAGTGGTTCGTCGCAAACGCAACCGCCGGATTATTGGATGACGGACAGTACCGTCCGGGCATTGGGGCTGTTCCGGATGCTCCAGGAGAATTATCAGTGCACGGCAGAGGCGTTCGCGGTCTTCGTGGGCGATATTTCGGTGTTCGGTCGTGGCAGCGAGCTTTCGCAATTCGACCGGGTGTTCAACCGCGACACACTCTCGACCCCTGCGTTGCTGATGGACGACGGTGCGTTCGCACTGGTGCCGGAAACCGAAGCCGATGCGTTGACGGTGGCACAGATTTGCGGCGGCCTGAACATCGACCTGGCCACCTATTTCAACCTGGCCCCGCTGATCGCCAACGCCCAGGAGCTGACCGAACTCAAACGCAGCCTGTCGGTATTGTCCAGTTTCTACCGCATGGCCAGGTTGCCGCAGCTATTGGGGATCGCGCCGAATGTGGCGGTGGAAATTCTCAATCGGTTGAGTGGAGAGTCAGGGTTCGGTGCGTTGCTTGGCCAGCCGGTGATCAGCGCGGACGGCCAGGCAGCGGACGTCCTGGCGGCGATTCAACGCCTGGAAGGTTGGGTTCGTTGGTGCGCCGACAATAAACTGGACGTGGCCTGGACCGTTGAGCACACCCAGTCCGTGTCCGCTCCCACCGAGCCTTCCCAGGCACAGATCCGGCTCTTCGATCAGATCCGTTCGCAGCTTGCGCCCGCGTTGTTTACCGAGGCCGCGCTGCGGATGGCCGGTGTCGCGCCATTGTCCAACGACCGGCAATGGACCCAGCAGTTGTACGAGCTGGCCGATCTGCACGGGCTGGTAATCCACCGCAACGACTCCGCCGATCTGCCTTACGAGGACTATGCGCGGGAAATGGTCGAGCGCATTGTGCGGCAAGTGATCGATCGGGACGACCCACAGACCGTCGAGCAGATCGTCGGCGTATTGCTGAGCAGCCGCGCCAGCCAGCGTAGCGTGGTCCAGGAAAGCCTGGGCGTGTACGGCGAGCTGTCTTCCCCCTTGGCGTTGCCAGTGCTGACCTGGTCAGGCAGTACGGTCCATGAGGTGCTTTCCTACGTAGCGGGCGGTCCGACGACGGTCGAATCGACCAGGGATGATCGGCGGGACGACGAGTCTGGCGATCCTTTCCTGGGCATGCTGGTGGGTTTCAGCTACCGCAGCGACGTGGTGAAAACCCTCAAGCTGAGCGCGGAATTCCTGGCGCTTTACCTTGCCATCGGTGACGGTGTCGAGCCGGTGCCCGCCAACGCGCCCTTCACGCCAAGCGCGTTGTACTACCTGACGGTCTACAACCGTGCCGTGGCCCTCAGCCAGAAACCCGAGTCGCAGTTGCTCGATTACCTGCAGGTGGTCAACGGACTGCCCAATGACCTGTCCGGCGACGGGCTGAGGCTGGTGCAGGCCCACGCCGCCGAGCTGCTGGCCGAGCTTTTCGACTGGAGCGCCGAGGAAGTGCGTGCCTGCGCCGACCGGGTCAATCCCGGGCAAGGTTACATCCGCAGCTTGCAGCACCTGGACCTGTTCACGCGCCTGCGTGGGTTTTCGCAGCAGAGCACATTGGACGCGTCGACGATCCTGAAGATGGGCCTGTTGCCTCCGGATGCGTCCTTCAGTGCCTACCAGGCCCTGGCCGATCAGGTTACCGCTCAGTTGGCCGATCCCCAGCGGACGTCACCCCTGTACGGCCTTCATGCCGCCGGTGATCGGGTCGAGGTTCAAACCACGATAGATCGCACCGAGCTGGTCGCCAACAGCAATCAAACGGTGCAACTGACCCTCAAGGTCACCTTGGCAGGGGTGGCGCAGAAGAACGTGAATATCTACTGGACATCCAGGTCGTGCCGTATCGATCCGCCGAAGTCCACGACCACTGATCAGGGTGAGGCCATCGTCACCGTGCATGCCGGCACCACGATGGGACGCGACCTGATCAGCTACCGGCTCGACGCTCGGGAGCCACAGCCGGCGGTGACGATCACCCTGGGGAACGATCCTTCCACGTTCGAGTTTGCCAGCGTGGAGGGTGATTTCGTTGTCACAAAGGAAAAAGTCGGCACCGACGTTACTTTGCGGGCGCACTTGCACGACCGCTACGGCAACCCGGTTGCCCATGAGCCGGTGAGCTGGGAGCTCGAACCGCTTTACGACATCCCTGTCCTGGGCACCACCAACGCCGAGGGGATAACCGACGTGACGTTCACCAGCACGGCACCGCTTAAGGTCGACGCACCGATAGTCAGGAGGGATGACCTGAGCCTGCTGTTTATGCCCGTCGAATTCATCTCATGAAGCACGCTTCTCCAGCACCACGGTACTCGTTGCCTTGACGAGTGCCCCCCACTCACAGGAGAGGGCAATGGCCACGCAAAACATCACCCGGGCGACCGCCCTGCGCCGCGATGCGTTGATCGAATGTGCCTTGGGTATCAAGCAGATCGAAGACCAGGACGACAACAAGGGATACCCGACGATTCAAACCGCGGACGATCTGCTGGAGTGGCTGCGCACCGACCCCCTGGATAACCATCAGGTCAAGACCACCTGGGTTGCCGAAGCGGTCAGCTGTTTCCAGCAGTACATCCATGCCGTCTACCAGAAGCTCGAACCGGGCTATACCCAGCGGGAATTCGATAGCAAGGACCTGAAAGACTGGGACATCGCCAGCCAATACCCGCTATGGGCCGCCAGCCAATTGCTCAAGTGCATGCCCGAGGACTACATCACCCCTTATGCGCGCATCCGCAAGACCAGCCTGTTCAGGGCGCTGGAAAACAACCTCAACCAGACCCGGCTGACGACCGATTCCGTGCAGTCGGGTATCCAGCAGTACCTGCGTGCCTTCGAAGAGGTGTGCAACCTGGATGTGCTCAACGGCTATGTCGACGGTGCCGATGCCCGTCGTGCCGATTATTACCTGGTGGGGCGGGAGCGGATTGCGCCCTATCGTTACTTCTGGCGCAAGGCCGACGTCCAGCTGGACGCCGACACCCAGGCGATCAATCCGGCGGCCTGGAGCGAATGGCAACCCGTCGATATTCCCGCCGATGTGCAAGTGCTCGACAACCGGCTGGTCTTCTGGGGAGGGCGCTTGTGCATGGTCTGGGCCGAGTGGCGCCAGGCGCTGTTCGATGGCGACGGTGGTTTGCAAAAGCCCTATGAGCTTGAGCTGAAGGTGGCCTTCATCACGCTGGACGGCAAGTGGTCGCCGCCGATACGGCTGAACCTGTCGGAGTTCGACAAGGACGTCAGCCCGAACTGCCGGCTGGTGGCGGTGATGCTGCGCGATGATGTGGACCCGTTGTACCCCAAGGGGCGGTTGGCGGTGCATTTGACCAATGCGGTGACCCCTCCGGTGTTCTTGGGGTCACGATCCGGTCCGGTGGACATCTATGAAACGCGCGACGCGCTGTTTCGCAAAGTGGGCGACGAAAAGCCGATCATGGATCACTTGGCCATGGTTCGCTTCTCCAATCCATCAACGCTTCAGCAGCGAGTGGGGGCCGCGGGATTTTCCAGAATGACAGAAACGGTATCGGTGGGCGCGAATCCGCTGGTAGAAAAATTCACGCTCAAAACAGTGGTGACAACGAGCGCAGGCAAACAACAACTGCGTTTCCAACCGCACTGTGCCCTTCTGGTGCCCGGGAGGGAAGGCGAATCGAAGGCTTTCACGATATCGGTGCAATTCCCCTCGGGTGGTGACCCGCCATCCGCTACCGAGTCGCATTCCGACAACGGCGGCTGGTCATTTGCTTGGAATAAATATGAGCGTGATAGTTTTGCCGGTTTGACCGCGACATTCATCCTGGAAGGTCCGGCGGGCTTTGGTAGCAAGACCTTCGTGCTGGAGCTCAAGGGCCTGCCTGTCGAACCTCGCCTGCCCTCGGTGCACAAGACCAACGCACGGGGTGCCCAATTCCTGCACCTCAACGACCCGGCCCTGACCCTCAAGTACGCTCGCCTGAATACCCTGATCGGTGCTGAGCTGGTGACGCGCGCCAATGTGTCGACCGATGCCGTACTCGATTGGGACACCCAGTTTCCCGACGAGCCTCCACTGCCCGATGGAGCGGCCGAGCCCAATGGACCGTTCGACGGGGCCAACGGGCTGTTTTTCTGGGAGCTGTTCTTTCATCTGCCCCACTTGGTGGCGACGCGGCTCAAGGATGAAGAGCGTTTTGTCGAAGCCCAGCAATGGTTGCATTTCATCTTCGATCCCCAAGCGCCCTCCGATGCGGATGCCGGCAGGGCGAATCCGAAGCCGCGCTATTGGCGTTGCCGACCGCTGAATGTGTCCAGTGCCGAAGGCGACGTGGGATGCGAAGCCGACAGTCCGACCGATCCCGACGCGATAGCATACTCGACGCCCCGGCATTACCAGATACTGATCTTCCTCGACTATGTCGCCAACCTCGTGGCGTGGGGTGACTGGCTCTACCGGCAACTGACACGGGACAGCCTGGCGGCGGCGAAAATGCAATACCTGCGGGCCAAGAACCTGATGGGCGCCGCACCTGACATGCAGACCCTCAGCCAGTGGACGCCCGCCACGCTGGCGGAATTGGTGGAGGAACTGGACGATAGCGCCGCACTCAAGGCATTCGAACAGGCGCTGGTGCTGGAGTCGGGTTCGCTGCCGGTCAGGACCCGTTTTTTCGAAGACCCCGGCGTCATCGGCACCGGACGTTTCCGCCTGCCGGTCAGCCAGCGGCTGTTGCAACTGTATGAGTTACCGGCCCAGCGCCTGTACAACCTGCGCAATAACCTGACCATCGACGGTAAACCGCTTTCCATCGAATTGTTCAGCACGATCAATCCTTCGGACCTGCTCAACAATCTGGCGGCCGGTGGTGGCGGTCCCGTACGTCCCTTGGGCGGGCCCTTGCGGGTTGCGGCGTTTCGCTGGCGCCCGCTGTTCGATACCGCCATCCGGGCCACCCAGTACTTGCAGGATTGCGGCAATCAGGTGATGCGCCTGCTGGAGCAGCAGGACCGGGGCGAGCAGGAACTGTTGCAGCAGCGCCACCTGACCGAGCTGAGTACCTTCGTCAGGACGGTGCAGGAAGAAAACCTCGCTCAATTGCGCGACACCCTGGCGGCCCTGCACAGCAGTCGCACCTTGACCGAGGAGCGGCAAACCCATTTCGCGAGACTGTATGTCGAGAACATTTCCAACAGTGAATACCAGGTCATGGCGGCTCTCGACACCACTAAACTGCTGACGTCGCTGAGTACTGCCATGCAAATGGCCGGTGCGGTCGTCGACGCCTTTCCCAATGTGTTCGGCCTGGCTAACGGCGGGCACCAGCCGGGTAGCCTGCCGAGAGCCGTCGGTTATGGATTCCAGGTCGCGGCCGAGGTCGTGCGCAACGATGCCGAGAAGGATGCCACCTCAGAAAGCTATCGGCGGCGCCGTCAGGACTGGGGATTGGTTCGCGATCAGGCCACCGCGGAGCTGGCGATGATCAATGAACAGATCAAGGCCCAGGAACATGCGGTCTATGCCGCCGAGGCCAGTCTGGACCAGACCCTCAGGATGAATGCGCAGAACCAGGCGCTCTATGATTTCCTGCTCACCCGCGCCACCCGTGTCGAGCTGTACCGCTGGTATCTGGGGCAATGCAAGACCCTGCACTATCAGGCCTATGATCAAGTCGTCAGCCTGTGCTTGAGTGCCCAAAGCGCACTGCAACTGGAAACCGCCGAGTTCGATCTCACCCACATACGCACCGATGCGTGGCTGGACAATTATTACGGCCTGACCGCCGGAGACGCGTTGCGCCTCGATCTGTTGCGCATGGAAGCCGATTACCTGCTGCGGTACGAGCGACGCCTGGAAATGGTCAAGACCATATCCCTGCGCCGACTGTTCGATGACGGTATCGATTCAGAGTCGGATTACCCGAGCTGGGCCGAAGCGCGAGATGACTTGATAAACACCGGCACCCTGAATTTCCGACTGTCCCAACTGCTGTTCGATCGCGATTACCACAACCACTACTGCCGCCAGATCAGCGCCGTGGATGTCACGTTGCCGACCCTGCTCGGCCCTTATGAAAACATCTGTGCAACGCTGACGCAGGTCGGCAGCGCCACCGCGATCAAGCCCTCCCTCGAGTCGCTGGACTACCTGTACGGGGCCAGTTCCCTGCCACCGGCCGATGTGCTGCTCAATATCAGCAGCGGTGAACAGATGGCCATTTCCATCGGCCTGGACGATTTTGGCGCAGCGGCGCTGAAACCCGATGAGGGCTTGCGAAATACGTTCGAGAACACTGGCGCGGTGTCCCGTTGGACGCTGTCCTTCCCCTGGTTCGATGGCGAGCAGCACCGGCAGAAGAGGCAACTGGAGGCCCTGAACGACGTCATCGTGAAGGTGCGCTACACGGCCAAGGTGGGGGGGCCGGCGTTTTCCCGGTATGTCCAGGACAAAGTGAGAGCAGCCAACCTTTCAGCGCTCCAGAGGTTGCAACGATGAACAGAGAACCTGTCAACACCAGGACCAATATCCTCCTCAACGGGCATTTCGACCTGGGTTTTTCCCACTGGGAGAGCGCCGGTGCGCCAGGATACAACTACAGACGCAAGCAAGGCGAATGGGAAGGACAGCCCATCTTCTACATGTCTCTTTACAAAGGTTCGGGGATTACCCAGACATTGCCTGCGCCGGCCCCGCAATCAGACGGGGCGCGCTATCGTTTGAGCTTCCTCTACGACAACCGCCATGCTGATTCGGGGGTTTTCATCCTGCGCCGGCGCGGAACCGAAGACCAGCTGGAAATACCGTTGCCTGCAACGGGGAACCGGGGGGGGCCTGAAACCCAGGCATTGAGCCTCACACCCATCACGGCGTCGATCGAGTTCGATGTCGAGGGCGAGGATCTTTTCGAGTTCGTCATCCTCAGCCCGGCTCAAGCCTCGACGACCGTGGACCTGATTGTCGCCCGGATCGATTTGCACCTTGAGCTGGAGCCGCTGGTGCTGGCGCGCATCGTCAATGATGGCCAGGCGTTCACCCCGACCGGGGAGCCCTTGCTTTACCTGTGTCATGGAGCGACCGGCAGCAAGCGCCACCAAGTGTCCTTCCAACCCGCGCCGGACAGCCCCTGGACCGGCACCGACGCCTTGTTGTGGAGCCATGACAACCCGCTGGAGGCGGTGGTGATTTCGCCCGAATGGGGAGAGAACCAAACGATCGAAACGGCGTGGCAGGTGGATTGCCCTGAACCGGTCTCGGATGACACCCAGCAGTTCAACCTGTCCATCTACAGCAAGTACCATGCGGAGGTTTATCCGGTTGCCGTTTCGCTCGGGCATCATCGACTCGTGGTCGAAACCATTCTGGACCCGGCTTACCAACCGGTGGTCGAGTACGCTCAATCGGTCAGACTGGGCGTCCGGGTGAAGTCTTATTACCTGGACCTGCCGATGCGCGAGCGCGAAGTGACCTGGCTGTTGGGCGAGGACGTGCTTGCCGTCGACAAGACCGACGAAGGCGGCGAGGCGTGGTTCGATTTCACCCCCGAGCGCGATGGCACGCTCGCGGTGAAGGCCCGGGTCGAGAGCCCGTTCTATGCACAGGGCAACACGGCACACACCTTCAATGTCAAGGCTCATGCCACGGACCCGTTGAAGACGGCACGAGTCAAATTCCCCAACATGGACGCGGCGCCGTGGGGGGAGAACACCGGTTATCCCGACCGTGGTGCGTCGTATCGGCTGGAGGTTTCTTTCGCCGCCGACAGCCCGTTGCTCAACCGTCATGTCTGGTTGGCCTGGGAAGGCAACCCCCCCGAGGACATGGGCGTGACGGTCCAGCCGGCCTTGATGCAGCCGGTTCCGGTCACCAGCACCCCTTTGGTCTGGCGCCTCGATTGCCAGGACCTGACCGATGGCCAGTTCAATTTGCGGTTGGGGAGCGCCGATTTGTTGAGGCCGACCGTGGTCAATCCCATGTCGCTGGCCCGCCACAGCCTCAAGATTGGCGAGGTGCGTGGGCCCAACCGGGTGCCGGTGGTGGACGAGGGGGATTATGTCTGGTGTATGTTGCGGGTGGTGACCCAGGCAGGTGACCAGCCGGTTGCCGGAGCGCCGGTGGAGTGGGACGCCTCCGGGGGGCTCCAGCGGACCTTCACCGGCGTGGACGGCTGGGCCAGTGTGATCGATCGACCCACGGTGCATGGGGATTACACCCTCGCGGCGCGGGTCAACCCTCGGGAAGGTGCACCGCAGCTCAAGCACGACTTCGAGATCCAGACACTGCCCACCAGCGTCTGGAAGACGGGCAGTTTTACCTTGGATGAAGCAGCGGTCGATCGGGTGGGGGCGGGTGCGGTGTGCCGCATGGGGCAGACGTATGCGTTTCGTCTCGCGGTGGCGTCCGGCAGCCCATTGATCGGCAAGGAGGTTTCCCTGCGCTGGCGTGATCCGGCCGCCGTCCGTTCAATCGTCATCGCCAATATGGAATCCCCGGTCACCCTCACCGCGAGCGGCGCGCAATGGAATGTCGACGCACTGGCGGTCGACACCAGCGGCGTATTTGACCTGCAGGTGATCTCCACGGGGATGGAGCCACGCGACCTGGCGTTTCGTTCGCTGCCCCAGGACCTGTCCACCGAGATCGGGTTGGTCTTCGACCAGGTGCAGAAGCCCTGGGCGGACGATGTCGCGTTGTACCCGTGCATCGGCGCGACCCACGAGCTCACGGTCCAACCGACGAACAACCTCGGAGGCCTGCATGGGCTGCTGCTGGAAACCGTCATGGCGCCGGATTTGCCGCCGCAATGGGTCATCACCCCGTCCTTGGCGCAGCCTGCTCCCATGACGGCGGGTGGCGTTCGCTATCGCTGTGATCTGACGGCAACGACCGAAACCGCGGAGCGTTGGTGGAATGCCACTTTCCGGGATGTCGATGGCTTTACCCAACCGTCGGCCTTCGGGTTCAAGCTGGCCCACAACAAAGTGGTGATCGGTACGCCGTACGACGTGGCGACCGACCCGGTGTTGAGCAAGGGCGAAAGCGCACGGTTGGCCGTGCGATACCTGTCGGCGTTCACCGGCAGGCCGGCAAACGATGTCAGCGTGGAATGGGACGACGGGGAGGTGTCCTTGAGCGCCGTGGACGGTATCGCCCAGCGCAGTTACCAACCGACGAACGCGGGAAGCCAGGAGGTCCAGGCGTCCGTCATCAACCCCTATGATGCGACCCAGATCGAACATACATTTTCGGTGTTTGCCTATCAGGAAGACCCCTGGCTCGATCTGAACGTCAGCGTCGGTACCGGCGCAGAACAGCGCTGGGGCGAGCGTACTTTCTTTCCCCGGCGCGAAGGCCGGTTGGACTTGACACTCTCGGCCCCGCCGGACAGTCCGTTGCTCAACCAGGCGCTGACGCTGGGGCTCGATGGCGCCTATGAATTGGACACGGGATTGTCGTTCGGGCCGGTAGGGCTGGGCGTATCGCGCCCATTGAGCGCTGCCGGCCTGCCGCTCAGTATGTTGGCCGCTGACCGGACCGATGCGGCGTTTTACCTGCAACTGTCCGCTTCGCGCCTGTTGGCCCGCTCGCCGCTGAATGCGTTTTCCCTGGGCAGCCACCTGCCTGTGGATGTCATGGCCGCAACGAACCAGGAGCCGACGGTGGTCGACTGGGGCGAAGGGTTGTTCTTTGAAATCACCTTGACCGATGCGTTGTCCGGCCAACCTGCCCGAAATGTTCAGGTGTCCTGGAACAGCACCGACGAGGCCATGGAGGAGGCAACGACATTCACCGATTTCTACGGTGTAGCGCGTTTCGGTTTCACGGCAACGGCGCCCGGGCCTGGCACCGTGACTGCCCGTGCCGTCGGTGGAACCGAGGTCGTTGAGTTTACCTATTTCGTACATGAGGCCTGTGTGATACAGGAGCTGACCGGTTCGGGCCTGGAGAATGCGCCGGGCGAAGAAGTCAGCGCCGAGGCCACGGTGGTCAGTGCCGCCAGCGGCGAGCCGGTAGAGGGGGTACGGGTGCACTGGTTCTACAAGGGCGTTGTGCTCGTGCCGGTCGCCACCGATGCGGCTGGCAAGGCGCGGATCACATTCGAATTACCGCCGAGGATTGGGCGTTATGTCTTGAGTGCATCCGTCAGGGGCGTGCAGGGGTGGGAGGCAGCCCGGTTGGAGTCCAGGGTCACGGGAACACAGGATTCCTGGGTTCAGGAATTCACGCTTCGGCTGGACGAGCGGCCGATCGACATGGACGATCTGGTCAACTGGAAAATGATCATCAAGGATACGGCGCCCAGCACGCTGGAATTGAAAGTCAGGAAAGACAGTAACCTGATTCACGAAACCAGTGTTTCGTTGTATGGCTTCCCTCCTGAAGCCCTCGGGCTGCGGTTTGAGCCAGAGTTGCACGTCCCACGGTCCGTCACCACGGTGCCCTTGTCCTGGTCGATCATTCCACGGGAAGGCGCTTTCGGCGAATTCGAGCTGGAGTTTCGAAGCCCTGACCTGCCGCCTCGCTGGCTACCGTTCAAGGTGGAGCATTGATCCTATAGATTCCCGGCTTTTTTCCACCCCAGGTACAACGTCACCAGCTCGGCCCCCAGCTCCCCGGGCCGGGCTTGCAACACCACCACGCCATGGGCGTTCAGGCGCTCGTGCAGTTCATTGCGTGCATTCAAATACTCGACGGCCCCGCAATAGGCCAGGGCTTCGGGTAAGGTCTGCACCGGCGCTTCGCGCAGTCGGTCCAATGCCTCTTCCCGCAGGCTGGCCACCAGAACCCGATGCTGCTGGCCCAGTCGTTTGACGGCCGTCAGCAGGTCTTCGTCGTCTTCATCGCGCAGGTTGGTGACCAGTACCACGAGAGCCCGACGTTTTTGCCGGGCCAGCAGTTCGGTGACGGCCGCCTGATAGTCGGCGGGGCGGGAAGTGCTGTCCAAGTCGTACACGCTGTTAAGCAGCACATTGAGCTGGCCGGTGCCCTTGACCGGGGCGAGGTAGCGCGGTTGCTCGCTGGCGAACGCGCTCAGGCCCACGGCATCGCCCTGGCGCAGCGCCGTATAGCTGAGCAGCAGGCAGGCGTTGAGCGCCTGATCGAAATGCGACAGCTCGCCGTCCTGGCTGCGCATGCGCCGGCCACAATCGAGCATGAAAATGATTTGTTGGTCACGTTCGTCTTCGTATTCGCGGGCAATGGGCGTGCGATGGCGGGCGGTGGCTTTCCAGTCGATCTGGCGCAGGCTGTCGCCTTCGCGAAACTCGCGCAACTGATGGAAATCCTGCCCCTGGCCTCGCCGTTGACGCTGGCGGACGCCGAGCTGGCTGAGCCAGTTGTCCACTGCCAGAAGCTGGCCGTCGTAGAGCCTGGCGAAGTCGGGATAAACCCGGATCTCGTCGGCCGCGGCCAGCAGGCGCTTGTCGGACCACAGGCCCAAGGGGCTTGGCAGGTTGACCTCGCAGTATTGGAAGATGAAGTGGCCGCGCTTGAGTGGGCGCAGGCGATAGCCGGCCTGGCTGGGCTGGCCCGGTTGAAGCGCCACTGGCAGCGGAAGGTGTTCGAAGGCCAGGCCGTCGGGGACATGATCGAAGACCAGGATGTCCAGCGCCTGGGGGAAATCGTGGGTGATGCCCAGGTGGACTTCGCTCCAGCGACCCAAGGCCAGGCTACCCGGCATCTGCCGTTGCACTCGCGGCGAAGGCATACGCTTGAGGCGCACGGCGTCGAGAATCGCCAGGGCCAACAAGGCCAGCAGCAAGCCCCAACTGATCGATTGGGCCGACGCTGGCAACACAATGCCCAACGCTCGCAACGCCCCCAGCACGATATCGACGGCCAGCAGGATCGCCAGCCACGCCAATAGCAGGCGCGAGGGCTTCATCGACGCGTCCCCGCGACCGTGGGAGCAAGGCTCGACGCGGTCGATCCGACAGCGATGTTCATCTTCACAACCGCGGCGCCGGCACTTGATCGAGCAGTTGGCCCAGCACTTGATCCACCGACAGCCCTTCGATGTCCAGCTCCGGCGCCAGCCGCACCCGATGGCGCAGCACGGCCAGGGCGCAGCCCTTGATGTCGTCCGGCACGACGAATTCGCCGCCGCGCAACAGGGCACGCGCCCGGGCGCAACGCACCAGCGCAATCGAGGCGCGAGGGCCGGCGCCCAGGGTCAGGCCTGGCCAGCTGCGGGTGGTGCGGGCCAGGCGCACGGCGTAGTCGAGCACCTGGTCGTCCATCGGAAGGTCGCTGGCAATGCGCTGCAGCGCCTGCACGTCCTTGGCCTGCAACACCGTGCGCAGGGGTTGTACGTCAAGCATGTCGGCCCGGGTCGAACGGCTGACCTGACGCACCATGTTCAATTCCTGATCGGCGTCCGGGTAGTCCATGCGCACCTTGAGCATGAAGCGATCGAGCTCGGCTTCCGGCAGTGGGTAGGTGCCTTCCTGTTCGATAGGGTTCTGGGTGGCGAGCACCATGAACGGCTGGGCGATGGGCAGGGCACGGCCTTCAAGGGTGACCTGGCGTTCCTGCATGGCTTCGAGCAACGCGGCTTGGGTCTTGGCCGGTGCGCGGTTGATCTCGTCGGCCAGCAGCAGGTTGGTGAAGACGGGGCCCTTGCGCAACTTGAACTGCTCGGTCTGCAGGTCATACACCGCATGGCCGGTGACGTCGCTGGGCATCAGGTCGGGGGTGAACTGGATACGGGCGAATTCGCCATTGAAACAGCGGGCCATGGCGCGCACCAGCAGTGTCTTGCCCAATCCGGGAACCCCTTCGAGCAGGACGTGACCGCCGGCGATCAACGCCGTGAGTACATCGTCGATCACCGCGGCCTGGCCGACCACCGCCTTGTGCAGCTCGGTACGGATGGCCTGGGCCAGCTGACTGGCGCGCTGGCGCTGTTGGGCGGCGTGAGCCTGGCTGTCGACCGGTTCGTTCTGTTCAGTCATAAGGCATTCCTGAGGGTTTGCAGATGGGCGACCTGGCGGCAGAACTCTGCGCTGGACAGGCGCTGTTTCGGCCGGGGGGCGAGGGCGTGGCTGATGGATCTGGTGGGTTGACGCGTCAGGCGCGAGAGCACCTGCCATTGCTCGGCCACGGCCAGTTGTTCGAAGCCAGGATGACGATGTCGGGCCCGGCGTATCACGTCCTGTTGCAGGCTGTGCAGCAGGTGTTGCTGGCCGGCATGGCGCAAATGGAACACCGCACTGGCCTGCACATGCTCCTCCAGTTGGCGCCGGGCCTTGGGGGCCGGCTGTTGCAGCGGACCATGGCGGATCGCCGAATGCCAGAGCCACAGGGCGACCAAGGCTGCCAGCGCCACCAGGGCCTGAGGAAAATAACGCAGCAGCAAGGTCAGCAGGCTGTCGTGATCGATGTTGAACAGCAGCGTCACGTCCGTGTCGGCGCTCAGGTACCAGAGCAGCCAGGCATTGTCATACTGGTCGATTCGATCGTTCTTCCACAGCTCGGCATCGGTGATCACTGTGATCGAACCCAGGCCATGGTTCAGTTGCATCATGTGGGTGGCCTTGGCGCTGTTGGCCCAGGCCTGGGCAAGGTTGTGGGGGTCTTCGAGGTGGAAGTCGGTGTCGAAACCGACATACGCAGGCGCCTCTTCATCCTCCAGGTACAACTTGGTCAGCTCGGGGTAGCGGTCCTCGGTGGGAGCCGGCTCCGGGTCCTTGAGATCCTCGCTCAGGAGTTGGTGCAGGCTCACGCGGTCCAGCAGCAGATCGCCGCTGCTGTTGGTGCGCTCATCCCACAGGGCTTCGGCAACGAACAGCAATCGCCCGCCGGCCCGGGTCCAGTTCATCACCTGCTCGACTTCCCGCGGCGTCATGTCGGTGCGTTCCCCCAGCAACAACAGGCTGTGCTGGCGCGGTTCCAGGGTGGGCAGGATGTCCAGGCTATTGGCATGTTCGACATTGATGCCTTGCCGGCGCAGGAAATGCTCGGCGGCCAGGTAGGGGTTGGCCTGGGCTTCGGGGGAGGGGCCGTGGTCGATGGTCTCCTGATAGGGCACCGCCTTGGCGTTCACGTAGGCGAACAAGGCCAGCACCAACGCGGCCACCAACACTCCGACCAGCAGTCCGACGCGCCGGCTCATCGCGCCGCTCCCGGACCGAACAGCCCGCGCCAACCGTCGCACAGCGCTTGTTGCAGAGGGGGCGGTGGCGTGCGATGCCCATACGCGACATTCTGCCAGTGCAGGGTCAGGAGCTTGCTGAACGCCAACAGGTTCTCCTGCTGTAGTTGTTCGATACGCTGCAGTACCTGGCCTTCGGTATCGGCCGCTTTCAGGGCAACACCGAATTCATGATGCAGGCGGCTGAGCAGGGCCCGGTACAACAGGCCCAGGGCGTCACGTGGGGCTGTGGCCCACAGTTGCTCGGCGCTGGCCGCTACATCGTCCGGCAAGCTTTCTTCCCGTATGTCCAGGCCGAACATGCGAGCCGGCACCGGTGGTTCTGTGGACGGGCGCCTGGTCCGTCGGCGACCGGGCAGGGCCTGGAATCGATCACGGTAGTGCCAGGCCAGCCAGACGATCGCTCCCGCCAGGCAAGCCCAGAGCAGGACCTGGATGGTCGCGGCGGCGGTCTCGAAGTGCAGGCCACCGAGCCACTTGAAGAATGCCTTGAGCCAGCCCGAGGGTTCCTCGGCCTCGGTGGATTCTTCCGAGTCCTCGCCAAAACGGTAACGGGTCACGGTCTCCGGATTCTTGAACGGTGGAGCCTCAAGGATCGCTTCGATGCTGTTTCGGGACGCCTCGCTGGTGAGGGGCTGATTGAGCAGTCGGGGGCTGTCGGGCGCGGCGTTGTCTTCGGCGGCCCAGGTCACAGGCGTCAGTGGCAGCAGCGTCAGGGCCAGCAGCATCAGCACGGGGGCAACGCCGCTCAGGCGCTGGCGCAGGCGTCGGAACACCAGCTCGATGTCCCAGGCCTCCAGGATCGTGCGCCGATTCAGGTACAGGCTGAAGCCGCAGGCGACATACACCGGTTCCCAGAGAATCAGCAGCAGGGGATACAGGAAGTTGATCAGATGTTCGAACCACAGCCAGTCGTTCTCGGCGACGGCGATCAATGCCTGCCAGTCCCATTCCAGTTCCACCTGCTGCGGCACGAACAGGTAGAACAGGGCCATCAGTCCGAACCACAGGGCCATCTCCAGATGCACGCCGATCACGGTCAGCCACTGCGCTGCGCCGCCGCTGCGTTGCAGCAACACTCGCAAGCGCTGTGCCCGCGCTTCACCGGCAAGCCCTTCAAGTTGCACCACCGGCATCAGGAAACTGCGGCTCAGGCTCAGCCGTCGCCAGGTCAGGCTGGCGAACAATTGGGGTTTGAGCAGCGTGAGCCACTGGCGCAAGGCTTGCTTCAACGTGGGCGTTTCGCCAAACAATGCCTTGGAAAGAATGTACAGCGGCAGACGGTCGAAGGCTGGCTTCAACCACCAGAACACCAGCACCACCAGGGACGGCGAATCCCATAGCAGCAAGGACAGCAGCGCATAGACCGGAAGCGTGACGATGGCCCAGCTGAGCATCAGCAGACGTCGATGCTGCTGGCTCATCAGGATGCCCAGGTCCATGGCTTCCCAAGCGGTGCGCGGGCGAATGGCTACGGTGGCGTCACTCAGCCGCATGGCGTACCCGTCCGGCAAACAGCAGGTAGCTCAACACCAGCAACCACAACAAGGCGCCGACCGTGTATTTGGTGGCGGGCGTCACGGTGCTGGAGGACCAGTAGGCTTCGATGAAGGCGGCGATGAGCAGGAACAACGTCACCCCCGCGATCATCGATATGCTTTTGCGTGCGGCGAGCCGCAGGGCTTCGCCCCGGGTGAGGCGCCCCGGGGCGATCAATGCCCAGCCCAGTTGCAGGCCAGCGGCGCCGGCCAGGGTAATGGCGGTGAGTTCGAAGGCCCCGTGACCGATCACGAACGACCAGAACGTCCCCCCCGAGCCAATCTGGGTCAGGTGTCCGGCCACCGCACCGATGGTCAGGCCATTGAAGAAAAGAAAGAATGCACTGCCCAGGCCGAACATCATGCCGCTGGCGAACGTCTGAAAGGCGATGCCGATGTTATGCATGATGTAATAGCCGAACATGACCCAGTCCTCGCTGGCGGCCCGTTCGATCGAGCGCCCCAGGTGGCCGGCGGCCGGATCGTACATGCTGCGAATCTGGCTGACTTCCTCGGCACCCAGCACGCTGTAGACCAGATCGGGGAACAGATAAACCAGCAGCCCGATGCCGACCAGGCTGCCAAGGAACATCACGCAGGCGGCCAGCACGAAGCGCCATTGCTCTCGAACCAGTTGTGGGAAACCGACCAGGATAAACATCGCGAGGCCGGCCGATGGCCTGCTGCGGTCGCGGTAGAGTTGCTGGTGCCCACGCAGCGCCAGTTGCTGCAGCGTATCGACCAGCAGGCTGCTGTAGCCTCGCGCCTGGGCCAATGACAGGTGCTGGCAGAGCCGGCGGTAGGCGTGGGGAAAGTCGCTGCTCTGGGGGACGTTGCGGCTGCGCTCCAATTGATCGAGCAGTCGGGACAGGCGCTCCCATTCTTCCTGGTGACGGTTTTCGAACAGACTTTGCTTCATAGTGGCCCCAACAGGCCGCGGGCGATGCCATTGAGTTCGGCCACGGCGCGGGCGGGTGGCACGTGCAGCGGCGCGGCGAGGATGCTCGCCAGCTCATTGACCCTGGCATCGGAAAGTTCGGCCTGGCGTTCGGCGAGCCCCAGCACGGCACGCTGTTCATTGAGACTCAAGGCAAAAGGTGGCCGCAAGGGCGGCGCCTGCGGCAGGGCGGGGCGCTTGACCGGCTGCTCGCGATACACCACCAGCGTGCCGGCCGCCAGGTCTCCCAGGCGCTTGAAGGCCGGATGCTGCAGGCAACAGACGGCGCCGAAGGCATAGCCAAAGGGCAGCAGGTCGACGAAGCGCAACAGGTTGCGGATCAGCGAGGCCGACCAACCGATCGGCCGGCCGTCGTCCTGGACCACACGCAGACCCATCATCTGCTTGCCGGGGGAACGCCCTTGTCTCAGCACTTCGAACAGCACCATGTACCACCAGCTGACCACGAACAACAGGATGGCCCCCAGGCCGATCCCCAGTTCGCCAAAAAATGCCAGGATGAAGAACAGGCATCCCAGGGTCAGACCTCGTATGCCCAGATCGATGGCGAAGGCCAGCGCACGAGGCATCAGCCCCGCCGGGCGCAGCGGCAGGTCGATGCCTTCGGGCGTTTCGACCTGATATCGCGTGTCCAGGGGCGGGGGTAGCGACGCGTTCCTTTGCAGTGCTGGTGTCTCGAGCATGGGCTACCTGAGTGATGGGCCGGTTCGAACGTCCGCAGATGCTAGCAGTCTTCGTGCGCGCAAACGATATGACGATGCCTGTCATTTAATGCTTTGCTCACAAGGGGGGAGCAAAAGGATTTCAAAAGTTGCAGGAACACTGGTCGGGCCCGGGTCAGGGCGCCTAGACTTCGCCAGTCTTCAATTCAGGAACAGGCCGTGACTTCCATCTTCTGGTACGACTACGAAACCACCGGTATCGACCCGAGGAGCGATCGCCCCTTGCAGGTGGCGGGTATCCGTACCGATTTTGAACTCAATGAAATCGACGAACCGGTGAATCTGTATTGCCGGCCCAGCGATGACATCCTGCCTCATCCGGCTGCCTGTGCGATCACCGGCATCACCCCGGCGCGCCTCGCGGAGCAAGGGTTGAGCGAAGCCGATTTCATGACCCGTGTCCACGCGCAACTGGCCATGCCGGGCACTTGTGGAGCCGGTTACAACACACTGCGTTTCGATGACGAAATGACCCGCTACAGCCTGTATCGGAATTTTTTCGACCCGTACGCCCGCGAATGGCAGGGGGGGAACAGCCGCTGGGACCTGATTGACCTGGTGCGCGCCGCTTACGCACTGCGCCCGCAAGGCATTGTCTGGCCACAGGAAGATGGCCGCGTCAGCCTCAAGCTCGAACGCCTGACCGCCGCCAATGGCATTGATCACGGCCAGGCGCACGATGCGTTGTCGGATGTGCGGGCGACCATTGCACTGGCCCGTCTGATCCGCCAGAAACAGCCACGGCTCTACGACTGGCTGTTCCAGTTGCGTGCCAAGCAGAAAGTGCTGGACCAGATCCGTCTGTTGCAACCGCTGGTACATGTCTCCGGGCGTTTCTCCGCTGCGCGAAACTACATCGGTGTGGTCCTGCCGCTGGCCTGGCACCCGAAAAACCGTAACGCCCTGATCGTCTGCGACTTGCATCTGGATCCTCAGGGCTTGCTGGAGCTGGAAGCTGAGACGTTGCGCCAACGTTTGTATACCCGTCGCGAAGAGTTGCTCGAAAGTGAGCTGCCGGTGCCTCTCAAGCTCATCCATGTCAACAAATGCCCGGTGGTCGCGCCCCTGTCGGTGCTACGCGCCGAAGACCTGGAACGGTTGCAACTGGATATGAATGGTCTGCGGCAGCGGGCATCGCGGCTAAATGACGCACAGCAGATCTGGCAGGAAAAACTTCAGACTATTTATGGCCGCGAGGATTTCACGGCCAGTGAAGATCCGGAACAACAGTTGTACAGCGGTTTTTTCGGTGATCGTGATCGTCGCTTATGCGAACAAGTCCGCTTGGCGGACCCGACGCAATTGGCGCGAGAGCGGTGGCTATTCGATGATGAGCGCCTGCCGGAATTGCTGTTTCGATATCGTGCGCGTAACTTCCCGGACACCTTGAATCCCGAAGAGCAGGAACGCTGGAAACAGTTCTGTCGACAGCGCCTGTCATCTGCGCAATGGGGGGCGCCAAACACTCTGGAAACTTTTGACAGGGCGATGGGAGAGTGGATGGCCCTGGCCACACCCTTGCAGCGAGAGGCCCTCGTGGAATGGCAAGGTTATAGTCAGCAATTGCGCAAGCGTTTAAGCCTTTGAGCGGCCATTATTAAAGTAAACGCCATAAAAAACGCCAGCGATCGCTGGCGTTGTTTTGCCCGGGGAGAGCAGCTCGGGGCTTAGCCCAGCAGCTTGGCCCAGCTTTCAACCACGTCACCGCCCCACTTGGCTTTCCACTCTTTCAGGGTCTTGTGGTTGCCACCTTTGGTTTCGATGACATCGCCGGTGTGCGGGTTTTTGTATTGCTTAACTTTGCGAGCGCGTTTGGTGCCGGTAGTTTTCACGGTACCACGAGTTGTTTTGCCCGACTTGGCTTCTGGATCCAACAGGGCAATGATGTCGCGCAGGGACTTGGAGTATTCGCCCATCAAAGTGCGCAATTTGCCTTCGAATTCCAGTTCTTTTTGCAGTTTGTCGTCTTTTGACAGGTCTGCCAGACGTTGTTGCAATTCTTCAATGGCTTGTTTTGTGGCGTTGTATTCGGTGAGGATCATGGACATGAGGACTACCTTATGTAGGACGCTGGTGACAAGGAGACAGTGTGGCAATAGTAATCAGACAGTTTCATCAAGTAAACATTTAAGCGGGTTTTATTTAATTAACTAGTGCCAGACCACAAAAACTGCGGTTGCAGTTAAATACGCTGGCAGGCTTTTCACATCTGTTCACACATATAGCACGCGGCCCCGTCCCGGTACGGCGCTGCCGTGAGGGGGGCGGAGGGGCCAGGTGCGTCATCGATACTGCAGTTTTGCCGCGCAATGGCTAGAATGGCCGCCTTTGCGAAGTTCTGGAGTTTCCCTAATGCGCACTTTTCGGCTGGTGATCGCTTGCCCGGACCGCGTCGGTATCGTTGCTAAAGTCAGTAACTTTCTGGCGTCTCATAACGGCTGGATCACTGAAGCAAGCCATCATTCGGACAACCAAAGTGGCTGGTTTTTCATGCGTCACGAGATCCGCGCCGACTCGCTGCCCTTCGGCATCGAGGCCTTTCGCGAGGCCTTTGCACCGATTGCCGAAGAGTTCTCGATGGACTGGCGCATCACCGACACCGCGCAGAAAAAACGCGTGGTGCTGATGGCCAGCCGCGAGTCTCACTGTCTGGCTGATCTGTTGCACCGCTGGCACAGCGATGAACTCGACTGTGACATCGCCTGCGTCATTTCCAACCATGACGATCTGCGCAGCATGGTGGAATGGCACGGCATTCCGTACTACCACGTACCGGTCAATCCGCAGGACAAGCAACCGGCGTTCGCCGAAGTGTCGCGGCTGGTCAAGCAGCACGACGCCGAAGTAGTGGTACTGGCCCGCTACATGCAGATCCTGCCGCCATCCCTGTGCAGCGAATACGCTCACAAGGTGATCAACATCCATCACAGCTTCCTGCCGTCATTCGTCGGGGCCAAGCCGTACCACCAGGCCTCGATGCGTGGGGTGAAGCTGATTGGCGCTACCTGCCACTACGTGACCGAAGAGCTGGACGCCGGCCCGATCATCGAGCAGGACGTGGTGCGCGTCAGTCACAGCGACAGCATCGAAGACATGGTGCGTTTCGGCCGGGACGTCGAGAAGATGGTGCTGGCGCGTGGCCTGCGTTATCACCTTGAAGACCGAGTGCTTGTACACGGCAACAAGACCGTGGTGTTCTGATCCATCCTGTGGGAGCGAGCACGCTCGGCTCCCACCGTATTTGCTGGCAAGATGGGGCTGTCCGGCCCTTTTTTGTGAGGCACGCCATGAACGACCCATTGGACAAAGCCACCTCCAAGGCACCCGCGACCCTCGGCGAAGGTTGCTTGAGCCGCTACGACCCTGAAGAACTAAGCCCGGAAGACGGCACGGACTTTCCCGACGCCGCCGAGCTATGGAAACAAACCCATCCAGAGGACGAGCCCGAACCCCAGTAGGGACCTGCGAATTCAGGCTTGCCTGAGTTTTATCAGCTTCTTGATCAGCGGCCGGCCCACCATCAGGAAGAATACCGGCCCGCCGGCCACCAGATAGAAGTAGTAGGTCACCGCCCGCCAGATCAGGATGGCCGCCGCCGCGGTGGATTTGCCCACCATGGGCGCCAGCAGCGCCGCCGACGTTACCTCCGCCGCTCCGGCACCCCCCGGCAGCAGACTGAATTGCCCTGCGCTCAGGGACAGCATCTGGATGAGGAAGCTCCAGGCCCATTGCAGATCCGCCCCCAATCCTTTCAGCGCCAGATACAACACGCTGTAGCGCAAGGCCCAGTGCACACAGGTCAGGCCGAAGACCTGGAAAAGTATCTGGCGTGGCAGTTTCAGGGTGTCGGTAAACGCGGCGAGGAAATGCAGGATCTTGCGACCCCAGCGTCGACGGGTGGTCGCTTTCACACGCAAATGCCGTAACAGGCGGGCGCCCAGCAGGATCAGGCGGCGATGGTAACGGGCCGCCAGCACACAGCCGAACAGCCCGCCAAACAGGGAAATCGCGCTCAGTGCCAGCATCCATTCCATGCGCTGGCTCAGGTTCTGGAACACGGCGTATATCAGGATCCCCAGCAAGGCGCAGAGGAAGAACAGCAGGTCGCTCAATTGATCCATGGCGAACACTGCACTGGCGTGGGCAGGTCGAACGCCGTTACGCGCCAGCAGCGCCATCAGTGTCAATGGGCCCCCGCTGCCGCCGGGGGTGGCGCACATGGCGAACTCGGTGGACATCACCACGCCGATGCTGTTGAGCCTGCCCAGGCGTGCCCGGTGTTCGCCCAGCAGCAAGCGCAGGCGCAATGCGTTCAGACACCAACAAAGCCCGATCATGCCGAGCATGGCCAACAGCAACGACAACGGGAAACGTTGCACACGTGACCACATTTCTCCGCCACCCACCAACAATGGCACCAGCAATGCGGTGAGCAGTGCGGCGATCAGCCAGATCAGCCTCTTCATGCGGCGCTGCTGACCCGCGGATCCCGGGCGGCCAGCCAACCGGCCTTGGTCATCGGCACGCGTCCCTCGTTGAGTAACCGCTCAAGGGTGCGCAGCCAATAATCCCGGGAAAAACCGTGACGCATATCCACCGGATGCAGGCCCAGGCGGATCACCTGTGCCTTGCGCCAGCGCTGTTCGCGCTGATCGCTGACCACTTTCGACAACCCTCGGCGCCAGGCACTGCGGGCGCTCCAGACCAGCCCGGGGGCGTCGATCGCCGAGAAGTCCGGCAGCCGGTATAGATGCTGCGTGTCACTGGTGTAGCTCAGAGGCAACTGGCGCAAGGCTTGGCGGGTGCCTTCGCTCATCAGCCACGCCGGGGCGACGAAACCTTCCAGCGGCCATTGATAGCGCTGGAAGAGCTCGATACCGGCTCGCAGTCGGGTGAGGGCTGCTTCCTCGGACAGCTGGTAAAACTCGCCTTCATGGGTATAGACCCGACGCATGAACCAGTCCCTGGGGTGGAGGGGCGGTGGACCGTCGTCGCAATGGTAATAACCGTGCAGCACCAGTTCGTCGCCGCGTTCAACCCGGTGGTCGAGCAGGCGCCTGAAGGCCGGATGGTGGTCCAGGGCATTGGTGTGGTGGAAGTCCGGCACCACCAGCCAGGTCATCGGTATCGGGCCGAGGGCGTCGACGGCTTCGACGAAGGGGCGATAGTCAGGCCAGGTTTGCGGCGCCACGTCGTGCAACACCAGCAGCAGGCTGGGCGTCTGATTCATGGACACACCCTCGCCCTATCCATTGGCCAGCAGCGGCATCTGCTCGCCAAGCACGGCGTAGTAGTGCCCCAGCAGGCTGTCGACCACGCAATCCCAGGCGTAGTGACGCTCCACATGACGACGTGCCAGCGCCCCGCGTCGTTGGCAGCCTTCGCTGAAGAGCTGACGCACGGCGTTGGCCATCGCTTGTGGATTGTTGGGCATGCACAGCAGGCCGCAGTCTTCGTGAACGATTTCGGTGAAGGCTCCGGCCGCGACCGCCACCACAGGAATACCGCTGGCCATGGCTTCGAGGATCACCAGGCCGAAGGTCTCCTGGTCGCCGGCATGGAGCAGGGCGTCGGCACTGGCCATCAACCGTGCGACCTGTGGTGCCGGGCAGAACTCGTCGATGACGGTGACGTTGTCCGGAACCAGGGCGGGCATCGAGGAGCCCACCAACAACAGGTGATAACGCTCGCCCAGGCGTTTCATGCACTTGAGCAACACCGGCAGGTTCTTTTCCTTGGAGCCGCGCCCGGCAAAAATCAACAGGCGGGCGTCTTCGGCGATTCCCAGCTCGGCGCGCAGTTCCGGGTCCCGGGCGGCCGGGTTGAAGGTTTGCAGGTCGACACCCAGGGGCTGTACGAAGACATTCCTGACGCCCAGGCCGGTCAGTTTGTCCGCCATGACCTGACTCGGCGCCAGGACGCGGTCGAAATTGCCATACAACTTGCTGACATAGGCTTCGATGTTGGGGGTGAACCAGTTGCCCATGCGGTTGCTCACCAATAATGGCAAGTCGGAGTGATAGAAGCCGATGACGGGCACGTCGAGCTGACGCCGGGCATCCAGGGCGGCCCAGGCGGTGAGGTAGGGGTCGCCGACCTCGATCAGGTCCGGCTGCAGATCGCGCAGCGCATTGCGCCAGGGCGCCAGGCGAAGTGGAAAGCGGTAGCCCTTGCCGAAGGGAAGAGGAGGGGCCGGTACCTTGTAGATCCCGTCCTGCTCGCTCAAGTGTGCACCGGGTATCAACAGACTGTGGCGAATTCCGGGCCGGTTCGCCAGGCGCCGGTGCTTGGCATCCAGGTAAGTGCGCACCCCTCCACTGGCGGGGGCGTAGAACATGGTTATGTCCGCTATATGCACGATGAACATCCCTCCGGTCTGTGTTCTCCTTTGTTGACCTTTATGAAGAATAGATGTTCGGTTGGGGTTGTGGTGGGGGTCAGTGAGTCATGCAGCGTGAGATGGGCCTCTTCGCGAGCAAGCCCGCTCTTACAGTGGATCTGCTTTGGACACAAAGTGTGCGTCCACTGAAAATCCCTGTGGGAGCGGGCTTGCTCGCGAAAGGCCCTAAAGAGCGCTAAATCCTGAAACTGCCCACCAACTGCTTCAACCGCGCCGCCTGCCGCTCCAGATCGGAGCAGGCCCGCAGTGTGGCGTGCAGGTTTTCCACGCCTTCCTGGTTCAAGGTATTGATCTCGTTGATGTCCACGTTGATCGATTCCACCACGGCAGTCTGTTCCTCCGTGGCCGTGGCCACTGATTGGTTCATGCCGTCGATCTCACCGATGCGCTGGGTCACGCTGGTCAGGCGTTCGCCCGCCAGGTTGGCGATCTCCACACTTTCCTGGCTATGGCGTTGGCTGTCGTTCATGGTGGTGACCGAGTCCCGGGCGCCGACCTGCAATTCCTCGATCATGGTCTGCACCTGTTGTGCCGACTCCTGGGTGCGATGGGCCAGGTTGCGCACTTCATCGGCCACCACGGCGAACCCGCGTCCGGCCTCGCCGGCCCGGGCTGCCTCGATGGCCGCGTTGAGAGCCAGAAGGTTGGTCTGCTGGGAGATGCTGGTGATCACTTCCAGGATCTGCCCGATGTTCACGGTTTTGCTGTTCAGGGTTTCGACATTGGTACTGGAGGCGCTCAGCAGGTCGGACAAACGGTTCATCGCGGCAATGCTTCGTTCCACCACTTGCTGGCCATCCTCGGCCAGGCCGCGGGCATCGCTGGCCTGATGGGAGGCCTGGGCGGCGTTACGGGCAATTTCCTGGGCGGCGGCACCCAACTGGTTGATAGCTGCGGCCACGCTGTTGGTGCGACTGGACTGTTCGTCGGAGTTGACCATCGACGAGTTCGACGCGCTCACCACGCGCAGGGCGACTTCATTGACATGCTCGGTGGCGGAGGACACTTCACGGATCGAACCATGGATCCGCTCCACGAACCGGTTGAACGCGGTCCCCAGGATGCCGAATTCGTCCTGGTTCTGGATCGCCAGGCGTTTGGTCAGGTCACCCTCGCCGTCGGCGATGTCTTCCATGGCACGGGTCATCACATGCAGCGGCTGGATCAGCAGGCGGATCAACATGCTCAGCAGGGCGATGATGAACACCACGGCGATGACCGTTGCCACCACGGCCGAGGTACGGAAATCGCTGAGCATGGCGTAGGCCATGTCTTTATCCACCGACACACCGACATACCAGTTCATCGACGGCAGACCTTTGATCGGCGTGAAGGTGACGATGCGCGTGTGGCCGTCTACATCGACTTCCGAAATTTTGTCACTGATTGCCGGAGTGCTCTTCGGAAAAGCTTCGGCCAGGGTTTTCATGACCAGGTTCTTGTCGGGATGCACCAGGATCTTGCCGTCGGCGCTGACCAGGTAGGCGTAGCCCATGCCGTCGAAGTCCACGGTTTTCAAGGTGTCTATAATGGTTTGCAGGCTCAGGTCGCCGCCCACCACGCCGACAGTTTGCCCGGCGTTCCGAGAGGCCGTGGCGATGGAAATGATCAGCCCGCCGCTGGCGGCATCGATGTAGGGCTCGGTCAGGGTCGCGGTACTGCTGCTTTGCGCGCCTTGGTACCAGGGTCGTACGCGTGGATCGAAGCCGTCGGGCATTTTCGTGTCGGGGCGGATGGTGAAGTGACCCTGGGCATCGCCCAGATAGGACGCCATGAAGGTGGATGTCAGCGCTTTCTGTTCCAGCAAACGGGCAACACTGGCCTGGTCCGGGGTGCCTGCGATGTTCTGGGCCAGGTTTTCGATCAGCAGGATGCGACCGCTCAGCCAGGTCTGGATGTTGCTTGCGGTGACGTCCCCCATTTCATGCAAATAGCTGTCGAGGTCGTCACGAATGGCGTTGCGCTGCAAATAGTCGTTGTAGGCCGTGAACAGAGCAAAGGCGGCCATCACGATGAGTGCGGCAGCGATGAGGATTTTGTGGCTGAAACGCAGGTTTTTCTTCATGGCTCGGGGTTCCGCTGGGTCTTATAGCTCTGGGCATGCTTTTATAGGAAAGTTCGAATAAAGACGCCGTATTGAAAGTTCTGATATTTCCTTCTCTCCCTGGGGAATTATCCGATCGTGTTTTTCAGTGGGGCCTGTCATTTCATATATCGGCCTGCTCGATCAAATATTAATCACAGGTGACCAAATGCCTGACTCAATGCAACTCACCATCGGCGCCGACCTTGCCGGCCAGCCCATTGCCCAGGCCATGCGCCTGGCGAACCGTCATGGCTTGGTGGCGGGTGCCACCGGCACCGGCAAGACTGTCACCTTGCAGCGTCTGGCCGAGGCGTTCAGCGATGCCGGCGTGGCTGTATTTGCAGCCGATATCAAGGGCGATCTGTGCGGCCTCGGTGCCGCCGGTGCGCCCCAGGGCAAGATCGCCGAGCGCATTGCCAGCATGCCGTGGCTCGACCACAAGCCCCAGGCTTATCCGGTGACCTTGTGGGACATCCATGGGCAATCGGGTCATCCATTGCGCACCACCCTTAGCGAAATGGGGCCGTTGCTGCTCGGCAGCCTGCTGGAACTGACTGACAGTCAGCAGTCGGCACTGTATGCCGCGTTCAAGGTCGCCGACCGTGAGGGGCTGTTGCTGTTGGACCTGAAGGACTTGAAGGCACTGCTCAATCACCTCAAGGACAACCCCGAACTGCTGGGGGACGACGCGGCCTTGATGACCAGCGGTTCCAGCCAAGCGCTGCTGCGGCGCCTTTCCACGCTGGAGCAGCAGGGCGCGGATGCGTTATTCGGTGAGCCCGCGCTGCAGCTCGAGGACATCCTGCAGCCCGGCAGCGACGGCCGTGGCCGTATTCATTTGCTGGACGCCAGTCGTCTGGTTCATGAGGCGCCGAAGGTCTACGCGACGTTCCTCCTATGGTTATTGGCCGAACTGTTCGAGCAACTGCCCGAGCGCGGCGACGCGGACAAACCGCTGCTGGCCCTGTTCTTCGACGAGGCGCACTTGTTGTTCGCCGGCACGCCCAAGGCGTTGCAGGAGCGGTTGGAGCAAGTGGTGCGGCTGATCCGTTCCAAGGGCGTCGGGGTGTATTTCGTGACCCAGTCGCCGGGCGACTTGCCGGACGATGTGCTGGCGCAGTTGGGGTTACGCATCCAGCATGGCTTGCGGGCCTTTACCGCCAAGGAGCAGAAATCCCTGCGGGCGGTGGCGGACGGTTTCCGGCCGAACCCACAGTTCGACGCCCTGACGGTGCTCACCGAACTGGGCATCGGTGAAGCGCTGGTAGGCACCTTGCAGGAGAAAGGCACGCCGGAAATGGTCAGGCGCGTGCTGGTGGCCCCGCCGCAGTCGCGCATCGGACCGTTGACGGAATCCGAACGCGCCAGCCTGATCGCCGCTTCACCCTTGCAGGGGCGCTATGACAAACCCATCGACCGCGAATCGGCTTATGAAGTGCTGATGGGGCGCAAGGGGCTTGAGCCTCAGGTCGAAGCGGCTCCGGGCAATCCGTCGGCAGAGCAACCGAGCTTCGCCGATAAGGCCGGCGAATTTCTCGGTACCGCGGCCGGCCAGGCACTTAAATCAGCGATGCGCCAGGCGGCCAATCAGCTGGGACGGCAACTGGTGCGCGGATTGATGGGGTCGTTGCTGGGGGGCAGTAAGCGCCGTTAGGCGGGGGACCGAGTCGCTGCCATCGCGAGCAGGCTCGCTCCCACAAGGGGTTGTTGTTTCTGAAGTAATGCGGTCCCTGTGGGAGCGAGCCCTGCTCGCGATGGCGGTGGAACAGGCTACGAAAATTTCAAGACTTGGTCCTGGCATGCGCCGCCAACCGCTCCAGCGCCGCCCGCAGGTTGGGGTCGCTGATGCCGTCCGCCGTGGCCTGGATAGTCGCGGCTGCGTCGGTGGACAGGTCCAGCATATGGCCTTTGGCGCTTACCTGGACCGTGGGCGGTTGGACCTTGAACAGAATCCGGGTCAGCCCGGCAAACTCCTCGAACGCCTGCAATTGACGCAGCAGGCGCTTTTGCTGGTAGCGCAGGCGCGTGGCCCAGTGACCGTCGGTGACGATCAGCAGCAGACAGCCTTCGCGCCAGGACGCCACGTGGCAATGCTCTCGTGCGGCTGGCTGCAACTGGCTGTCCAGCAGGCGTTGCAAATGACCCAGGCGCCTGGCGTGGCCAAAGAGGGCTTTCAGCGGTTTGGCTTCGCGTAGCAGAACGGCGGGAGCCTTGGCTGGAAGGGGGCGAAAGGCCATGGATGCAATACCGCAAGGGACAGAGGCGCCATGGTAGCAGAAAGTGCCCGGCGCGCCTTGGTCGTGTCCCCCGTGGGCGCCTACCGGCCGAAACCCTGATAACTTCTACTTTTGTGGGTTGAACTTCGTGTAAAAGCCCTTATTTTATGAAGGCCCCGTCACAGCGCTGTGCCAGCATCGTGGAATAACGCCACTTTCCTCACCATCGTTTCCGGGTAGAATGCTCGTTCGCATGCGGCCATGAGGGCTGCACGGGCGACTCACGGGGCCGCCCTCCATCCCTTTAGTGTGGAAGATCCTGCCGATATGTTTGCGCCTTTGTTAAAGAAACTCTTTGGAAGCAAGAACGAGCGTGAAGTCAAGCGCATGCTCAAGACGGTACAGATCGTCAATGCCTTCGAAGAGCAGATGGTGGCCCTTTCGGACGATCAGTTACGCGCCAAGACTGCCGAATTCAAGGAACGCATCGCCAAGGGGGAAACCCTGGACCAACTGCTGCCTGAAGCCTTTGCGGTCGCCCGCGAAGCCGGCAAGCGGATCATGGGCATGCGCCACTTCGACGTTCAGTTGATCGGCGGCATGACCTTGCACGAAGGCAAGATCGCCGAAATGCGCACCGGTGAGGGCAAGACCCTCGTGGCCACCCTGGCGGTGTACCTCAACGCGCTGTCCGGCAAGGGCGTGCACGTGGTGACGGTCAACGACTACCTGGCCCGCCGCGACGCCAACTGGATGCGTCCGCTCTACGAATTCCTCGGGCTGTCCGTCGGCGTCGTCACGCCGTTCCAGCCGCCGGAGGAGAAGCGCGCCGCCTACGCCGCGGACATCACCTACGGCACCAACAACGAATTCGGCTTCGACTACCTGCGCGACAACATGGCGTTCAGCCTGGAAGAAAAATTCCAGCGCGAACTCAATTTCGCCGTGATCGACGAAGTCGACTCCATCCTCATCGACGAAGCCCGTACTCCGCTGATCATTTCCGGTCAGGCCGAGGACAGCTCCAAGCTGTACACCGAGATCAACAAACTGATCCCGCAGCTCAAATTGCACGTCGAGGAAGTCGAAGGCGAAGTGACCCAGGCGGGGCACTACACGGTCGACGAAAAGACCCGCCAGGTGGAGCTCAACGAAGCCGGTCACCAGTTCATCGAGGAAATGCTCACCCGCGTCGGCCTGCTGGCCGAAGGCGAGAGCCTGTACTCGGCCCATAACCTGGGCCTGTTGACCCACGTCTATGCTGGCTTGCGTGCCCACAAACTGTTCCATCGCAACGTCGAATACATCGTGCAGGATGGCCAGGTCGTACTGGTGGACGAACACACCGGCCGTACCATGCCGGGCCGTCGCCTGTCCGAAGGCCTGCACCAGGCCATCGAAGCCAAGGAAGGCCTGAACATCCAGGCCGAGAGCCAGACCCTGGCCTCGACCACCTTCCAGAACTACTTCCGCCTGTACAACAAGCTGTCCGGCATGACCGGTACCGCCGACACCGAGGCTTTCGAGTTCCATCAGATCTACGGCCTGCAAGTGGTGGTGATTCCGACCAACAAGCCGCTGGCGCGCAAGGACTACAACGACCTGGTGTTCCTGACCGCCGAAGAGAAGTACGCAGCGATCATCAATGACATCAAGGAAGGCATGGCCCAGGGCCGTCCGATCCTGGTGGGTACCGCCACCATCGAGACGTCCGAGCACATGTCCGCGTTGCTGACCAAGGAAGGCATCGAGCACAAGGTCCTCAACGCCAAGTTCCACGAGAAGGAAGCCGAGATCATCGCCCAGGCCGGTCGCCCGGGTGCGCTGACCATCGCCACCAACATGGCCGGTCGTGGTACCGACATCCTGTTGGGCGGCAACTGGGAAGTGGAAGTGGCTTCCCTGGAAAACCCGACGCCCGAGCAGATCGCGCAGATCAAGGCCGACTGGCAGAAGCGTCACCAGCAGGTCCTGGAGTCCGGCGGTTTGCAGGTGATCGCTTCCGAGCGTCACGAATCTCGCCGTATCGACAACCAGTTGCGTGGTCGTGCCGGTCGTCAGGGCGACGCCGGTTCCAGCCGCTTCTACCTGTCTCTGGAAGACAGCCTGATGCGCATCTTCGCCTCCGACCGGGTGAAGAACTTCATGAAGGCCCTGGGCATGCAGCCTGGCGAAGCGATCGAGCATCGCATGGTGACCAACGCCATCGAGAAGGCCCAGCGCAAGGTCGAAGGTCGCAACTTCGACATCCGCAAGCAATTGCTGGAGTTCGACGACGTCAACAACGAACAGCGTAAAGTGATCTATCACATGCGTAACAGTTTGTTGGCTGCCGACGACATTGGCGAAACCATCGCCGATTTCCGCCAGGAAGTGCTCAACGCCACCGTCAGCGCGCACATTCCGCCGCAATCGTTGCCCGAACAATGGGACATTGCCGGTCTGGAAGCCTCGTTGCGCAGCGACTTTGGCGTGTCGTTGCCGGTCCAGCAGTGGCTGGACGAAGACGATCACCTGTACGAAGAGACCCTGCGCGAGCGGCTGCTGGCCGAGCTGATCGCCGCGTACAACGAGAAAGAAGACCAGGCCGGTGCCGAGGCACTGCGCTCCTTCGAGAAACAGATCGTGCTGCGGGTGCTGGACGACCTGTGGAAAGACCACTTGTCGACCATGGATCACCTGCGCCACGGTATCCACCTGCGCGGTTATGCCCAGAAGAACCCGAAGCAGGAATACAAGCGCGAGTCGTACACGCTGTTCTCCGAGCTGCTGGATTCGATCAAGCGCGATTCGATCCGTGTGCTGTCCCACGTTCAGGTTCGCCGCGAAGATCCGGCCGAAGAAGAAGCCCGTTTGCGTCAGGAGGCCGAGGCCCTGGCGGCGCGCATGCAGTTCCAGCACGCCGAAGCCCCTGGGTTGGAAGCGACCCAGGCCACTGAAGAAGGTGTTGACGTTGATGTCGCCCTGGCGACCGCGCCGGTGCGCAACGAGCAGAAGCTGGGCCGTAACGAACTGTGCTACTGCGGTTCGGGCAAGAAATACAAGCATTGCCACGGGCAGATTCAATAACGCCCGTTTCAAACGCTGAATGACCTGCGCCGCGACCGGTTAACACCGTCGCGGCGTTTTGCCATTTGATTCTCCGTCTCGACGAAGACGGTACAGACATAAATTATTAAGGAGCGCATTCATGGCTGTTGGTCTTGGTCCGTTGCCAACGTTGCACCCGGTTGCCGGTTTTGAACTCGGTATTGCCTCTGCGGGCATCAAGCGTCCGGGACGCAAGGATGTGGTTGTCATGCGCTGTGCCGAGGGTTCGACGGTGGCCGGCGTGTTCACCCTCAATGCCTTCTGCGCCGCTCCGGTCATCCTGGCCAAACAACGTGTGCAAGGACCGGTGCGTTATCTGCTGACCAACACCGGCAATGCCAATGCCGGCACCGGTGCGCCAGGTCTGGCCGCCGCCGAGCGTACGTGCGCCAAGCTGGCTGAACTGACCGGTGTCGACGCGGCCCAGGTGCTGCCGTATTCCACTGGCGTGATCGGTGAGCCACTGCCGGTCGAGAAGATCGAAGGCGCGTTGCAGGCCGCTCTCGATGACCTGTCGGAGAACAACTGGGCGGCTGCCGCTACCGGCATCATGACTACCGACACCCTGCCCAAGGGCGCGAGCCGCCAGTTCCAGCACGATGGCGTGACCGTTACCGTTACGGGCATCAGCAAGGGTGCCGGCATGATTCGCCCGAACATGGCGACCATGCTCGGCTATATCGCCACCGACGCCAAGGTGTCCCGCCAGGTGTTGCAGGACCTGATGCTCGACGGCGCCAACAAGTCGTTCAACCGCATCACCATCGACGGTGATACCTCCACCAACGACTGCTGCATGCTGATCGCCACCGGCAAGGCCAACCTGCCGGAGATCACCGAAGCCAGCGGCCCACTGTTTGCGGCCCTGAAGCAGGCCGTGTTCGAGGTGTGCATGGAAGTGGCACAGGCCATCGTCCGTGACGGTGAAGGTGCGACAAAATTCGTGACCGTGCAGGTCAACGGGGGTGGCAACCACCAGGAATGCCTGGACGTCGGCTACACCGTGGCGCACTCGCCGCTGATCAAGACGGCACTGTTCGCCTCCGACCCGAACTGGGGCCGGATCCTCGCTGCTGTCGGGCGTGCCGGCGTGCCGGACCTGGACGTGAGCAAGATCGACGTGTTCCTGGGGGAAGTCTGCATTGCCAGCCAGGGTGCGCGTGCGGCCACCTACACCGAGGCCCAGGGCGCGGCGGTGATGCAGCAGGAAGAGATCACCATCCGTATCGAGTTGGGACGGGGTGATTGCAGCGAGACGATCTGGACCACTGACCTGTCCCATGAGTACGTCAAGATCAACGCTGAGTATCGGACTTAACAGGGCTTGGGACCGAGGTGCGCCTATCGCGAGCAGGCTCGCTCCCACAGGGAGTCGGTGGTGTGAATACTATTTAAGCCACTCAACAAGTCCCTTGTGGGAGCGAGCCTGCTCGCGATGGCGGCGGTGCGGTTGCACACTTTTCAGGTGGAACTGCCCGAGGTGAATGCGGCCCAAGTCGAAACCCGTTATCAATGGCCGGCGCTCAAGGTGTGGCAGGCGGCCGGCCTGGAGGACACTGCGCGGTGAAACGAGTACATGTAGCGGCAGCGGTCATTCGTGACGCTGCCGGCAAGATCCTGATCGCCCGGCGTGCCGATACTCAGCACCAGGGGGGGCTATGGGAGTTTCCCGGTGGCAAGGTGGAGGCGCACGAGTCTGTCCAGACGGCCCTGGCTCGGGAGCTTCGGGAAGAACTGGGCATCCTGGTCACTGCCGCCCGTCCCTTGATCAAGGTGCGTCACGATTACCCGGACAAGCAGGTGTTGCTGGATGTCTGGGAGGTATCGGCGTTTACCGGCGAGCCTCATGGCGCCGAGGGGCAACCGTTGGCCTGGATCACGGCCCGTGATCTGTCCAGCTATGAATTCCCGGCGGCCAACCAGCCGATTGTCGCGGCGGCGCGTTTGCCCGGCGATTATCTGATTACCCCGGAAGGTCTTGAAACGCCGGCCCTGTTGCGAGGTATCCAGAAGGCTATCGCGGGTGGGATCAAACTGGTCCAACTGCGCGCGCCCAACGGCTACGACCCGCAATACCGCGACCTGGCGGTGGATGCGGTGGGGTTATGTGCCGGCAAGGCCCAACTGATGCTCAAGGGACCCTTCGAATGGCTGGGGGATTTCCCCTCCGCCGGTTGGCACATCACCGCCGCGCAACTGCGCAAGCACGCGGGGGCTGGTCGACCCTTCGGCAAGGAGCGCTGGTTGGCGGCGTCCTGCCACAACGCCGAAGAGCTGTCCCTGGCGCAACAGATGGACGTGGACTTCGTAACGCTCTCGCCCGTTCAGCCGACGCAGACCCATCCCGAGGCCCTGCCGTTGGGGTGGGAAGAGGCTTCGCGGTTGATCGAGGGGTTCAACAAGCCGGTCTATCTGCTGGGTGGGGTGGGGCCGGGTGAGCGGCAACAAGCCTGGGAGGCCGGAGCTCAGGGTGTGGCGGGGATTCGGGCGTTTTGGCCTGAGGGATGATCTACCGCGTGGCTGATGAACTCTTCGCGAGCAAGCCCGCTCCCACAGTTGACTGAGTTCTTCAGGAAGAACGCGCTTCAACTGTGGGAGCGGGCTTGCTCGCGAAGACGGCCTGACAGGTAATGGATTTCTGTGATCAATCTCCAGGCCTGGCCGCCGCCTCCCAAAGTACCTCGGCAACACCCTGGCGTCGGGCAATCACCCTGGCCGCCACGAACAATAAGTCCGACAACCGATTGATATAAGCCAACCCCGGCCCCGCCAGCGGTTCGACGGCATTCAATTGCTGACAACGGCGCTCGGCGCTGCGGGCCAGGCTGCGGCAGACATGAGCCTGGGCCACCAGGACCGAGCCGCCGGGCAGGATGAAATTCTCCAGCGGCCCCAGCTCTTCATTCCATACATCGATCGCCGCTTCCAGGCGCTCGACCTCCGTCGTGTTCAGGGCTTGATAGGCTGGCATGGCCAGTTCACCGCCCAGGTCGAACAGCCGGTGCTGGCAGGGGGCGAGCACTTCGCTGACTTCATTCAGTGCCGGGCAGCGGGCTGATTCGGTGGCAAGTCCGGCCAGCAACAATCCCAACTGACTGTTGAGCGTATCCACTTCGCCGATGGCCTCGATCCGTGGATGATCCTTGGTCACGCGACGGCCATCGCCCAGCCCGGTTTCACCCTTGTCGCCGGTGCGGGTGTATATCTTCGACAGGCGAAACCCCATGTTCAGCGCTCCAGTAGCTTGTTTTCTTGCGGCACCACCGAAGTACCCGCCAAGGGCAGGCGCAGGGTGAAGCAAGTGCCCTGGCCCGGCGCCGACTGTACTTCCATCTGGCCCTTGTGGTTGTTGGTGATGATGAAATACGACACGGACAAGCCCAGGCCGGTGCCCTGGCCGACTTCCTTGGTGGTGAAGAACGGCTCGAAGGTGCGCTTGCGCACGTTTTCGCTCATGCCGATTCCGTTGTCCTCGACCTGGATTTCCGCCCAGGGCGGATTCAACCGGGTGCGCAGGATGATGCGCCCGGGTTCGCTGTTGTCCTGGCGCTGATGGATCGCCTGGGCAGCATTTTTCAACAGATTGAGCAGTACCTGTTCCAGCTCGTTGGCCGTGCCGGGCACAGGCCCCAGGTTCGGGTCGAACTGGCGGATGATCGCCTGGCCCTTGAAGTCGAAGCCGATGGTCAGGTCGAAGTCGTTTCCGGCGATCTCCACCGCCTGGTCAATCAGCGCCGGCAGGTCGCAGGGGGCCATCTGTCGGGTGCTGCGACGGCTGAAACTGAGCATATGGGTGACGATTTTCGCCGCCCGGGCACCGGCCTGCTGGATGCCATCGAGCAGGTGCGGAATGTCCCGGCCTTCGAGGTAGCGGTTGACCACTTGCAATTCGATACCCAATTGTTCGGCCTGTTCGAGGTTCTTGGGCAGCTCAGGCGAAAGGCGGCGACGAATGTTCTGCACGTTGTGCAGGATCGCCCCCAGCGGGTTGTTGATCTCATGGGCCATGCCGGCGGCGAGGCCGCCGACGGAGAGCATCTTTTCCGACTGCACCATCATTTCTTCCAGCGACAGGCGCTGGGTGATGTCATCGATGCGGATCACCACCCCGCGCCCGGCGCCACCCATCAGTGGGTAGAAGGTCAGGGCGTAATGCCGGGCTTCATCGTCCTTGGTCCAGGTGACGCGTTCGATCTTGGCGACCGTGTGCTGCTCGACCGTCTGCTTGAGTTGCGGCAGGTAGGGCTTGAGCGGTTCGAAGGCGAGGAAGATCGGTTGATTCAATGCTTCGTCCAGCCGCGTACCGGAGAGGGCGCTGGCTTCCTGGTTCCACTGGGTCACGTAGAGCTGTTCGTCCAGGGCGATCAGCGCCGACGGCATGGAGTCGATGATGCTGTTGAGGTAATTCTGGAAGCCCGTGAGCTTTTTCTCGATCTTGCTGCGTACCTGGACTTCCAGCTCCAGCTTGCGATTGGTGTGCCGGGTTTCTTCCGCAAGACCCTGGGCCTGGTCATAGGCGGCCTGGGAATCGTCCCGTGCGCGTTTGAGCTGCTGCTCCCGAGCCTCGATCCGTGACAGCATGGTGTTGAACGCTTCGGCCAGGCTGCCGATTTCGTCATGGTTGCCCCGGGCGGCGCGCAGGGAATAGTTCTCCTCGCGGGTGACCTGGCGGGACAGTTCTTCAAGTTGATGAATCGGCTGGGTAATCAGGCGCTTGATTTGCTGGGCGATGACCAGCCACAGCAGCACGCTGAAAATGAGGATGCCCAGACTTGCGGTCAGGGTGCCGGTGTAGAACGCCGTGGGCAGTTCGCTGCTGGCGACCAGCAGCAAGTGCCCCGGCGCCTTGCCAGGGCGAGGCAGGGTAATGACCTGGTTGCTGCGGAATTCGCCGGCCTGCCAGGCCTGCATATTGCGGAAATGGTCCGGTAGCTTGAGCTTTTCGCCCTGTTGCAGTTGCGCCAGGCGATCGCCTTCGCCGTCATACAGGGCCGCCGCTCGCAGGGGCGCGTAATTGTTGAGTTCATCGAGCAGGCGCCTGGCGTTTTGTGGCGATTTCAGGGCATCGGAGATCAGGCTCGGGTTGGCGATGAGCCGGCCGATGGTCTGCAAGGCCTGAGGGGCCATGCTTTCCTGGGAAATGTAATAGGCGGCGCTGATAAAGGTCAGGTTGGCCACCAGCAGGACGGTGGTCAGCAATACCAACAGGGCGGCCAGCAGTTTCTGGCCGACCGGCAGGTTTTCAAGGCGTTGGCGCAATGGCATCAGACTCGTCGCAAAAAAGGAATACGAGGCCAGCGTAGCCGCTGCTCAGTCGCTGGGCAATCCGAGGTTATCCAGGTAAGCGACCAGCCGCTGGCGCAGTTGCTCCAAGTGAGGCACGGCCAGCTGGTGTCGTTGGGCAACCTTGCAGGCGTGGCCGAGCAGGTAGCTGATTTCGGTGCGGCGCTGTCGGGCGACGTCCTGGTACATCGACGAGTAATTGGCGGCGGTGGCCTGGATCACTCGCTCGACTTCCGGCTGCAGTTCCTCGGCGGCGGCTGGCTGGCCGCAGCGTTCGAGCAGATCGGTCAGTTCTGCGCACAAGGTCGCCACTTCGCAGCGATGGTCCTGCAAGCCGCCATTTTTGCACTGATGCAGCACAGTCAGCGGATTGATCGCACAGTTGAGGGCCAGTTTGCGCCAGAGTCGGGTGAGGATATCGGCACTCCATTCGTGGGGGATGCCGGCGGCGGTCAGGTCCTCCAGCCAGATCGGCGCGACGGGGCGGGTGGGGTCCCCCAGCCACGTATAACCATGACCGGCGAACACGACGCGCCAATCGCCGTCACGAAAGGCGCCCTCGGTGCTGGAGGCACTGATGCAACGCGCCAGTGGGACGCGGTTTGCCACCGCGTCCTGGCTACCGAGACCGTTCTGCAGCAGGATCAGCTCCGAGTCCGCGTCGAGGCGGTGGGCCACAGAGTTCACGGCTTCCACTGCATCATAGGCCTTGCAGGCCAGCAGCAGACGCTTGATCGGTTCGGGGCTCTCTGCCGTTTCGCCTGGAACCGGATAGCACTGTGATTGGCCCTGTTCCACCAATGTCAGGCCTCCGGCGGCTCGATAGGCCTGCAATCGGTCTTCATTGCGCAACACCAGTCGCACCGGCAGCCCGGCCCGAGCCAGGCGCGCCGCCCATAACGTACCGAGGCTGCCGGCCCCCAGGACATGCCAGGTCGTGGACATCAGTTTTTCACTCGGTTTGGCAAAGGCATCTGAGGGCTCGCGGTATGGGTTGAAAAGACTCGTTATAATGAGCGCGATTTTAACCACAAGCCAAGCGCGCGCCGCCCGCCCGCCTTTATTACTGAGTACTGGGTACTGAGTTACTGGGCTACTGGCGCGCCTTTTCATTATTGGAGAACACTACATGCCGTCATTCGACGTGGTATCCGAACTCGACAAACACGAGGTCACCAACGCGGTGGAAAACGCCGTCAAGGAACTCGACCGTCGTTATGACCTCAAGGGCAAGGGCAGCTTCGAGTTCAAGGACAAGGAATTGACCGTCAACCTCACCGCCGAAGCCGAGTTCCAGCTCGAGGCGATGATCGACATCCTCAAGCTTGCGTTGGTCAAGCGCAAGATCGACGTGCAGTGCCTCGAGGTCAAGGACGCCTATGCTTCGGGCAAAGTCATGAAGCAGGAAGCCGTGCTCAAGGAAGGCATCGACAAGGAACTGGCGAAGAAAATCGTCGCCCATATCAAGGACGCCAAACTCAAGGTACAAGCCGCCATCCAGGGCGAGCAGGTGCGGGTGACCGGCAAGAAGCGTGACGACTTGCAGGAAGCCATCGCTGCCTTGCGCGGCAAGGAGTTCGGCATGCCGCTGCAATTCAATAACTTCCGCGACTGATATCAATTGTTCGCATGACCGTGGCGAGGGGGCGTGCACCCACGCCACGAACGGGAAAAGGAGAACACGATGGACTTGAACGCTGAAGTTGACCACCTGGTGAAGGTTTCCCAGGCCTGGATACCGATGATCATGGAATACGGCAGCCGTGTGTTGCTGGCGATCATCACCCTGGCCATTGGCTGGTGGCTGATCAACAAGGTGACACAGAAACTGGGCGCGTTGCTGGCGCTGCGTAATGCTGACCTGGCGCTGCAAGGGTTTATCAGTACCCTGGCGAACATCATTCTGAAGATACTGCTGGTCGTCAGCGTCGCTTCGATGATCGGTGTGGAGACCACCTCGTTCGTCGCTGCCATCGGTGCCGCCGGCCTGGCGATTGGCCTGGCCTTGCAGGGCAGCCTCGCGAATTTCGCCGGTGGCGTGTTGATCCTGTTGTTCCGCCCGTTCCGCATTGGCGACTGGATCGAAGCCCAAGGCGTTGCCGGTACGGTGGACAGCATCCAGATCTTCCACACCGTGCTGCGCACTGGTGACAACAAGACAGTGATCGTGCCCAACGGCAATCTGTCGAACGGCATCATCACCAACACCAACCGCCAACCGACCCGCAAAGTGGTGTTCGATGTGGGGGTGGATTACCAGGCCGACCTGCAAAAGGCCCGGCAGGTATTGCTGGACCTTGCAAAGGATGAGCGCGTATTGGCCGATCCGGCGCCCGAGGCGGTGATTTCCACCCTGGGCGACAGTTCGATCACGGTATCGTTGCGTATCTGGGTCAAGACGGCGGATTACTGGAACGTGATGTTCATGCTCAATGAACAGGCGCGGGACCGTTTGAAGGATGCGGGAATCGATATTCCGTTTCCGCAGCGAGTGATTCGCGTGGTTCAGGACGGGCCACAGGCATAATCCTCTCGCAATGAAAAAGGCCCATCCGAAGATGGGCCTTTTTTTGATTACCGCAAACTGACTTTCGGCAATTACAGAACCGAAATCGGGTAGTCGACGATCAGGCGGAACTCGTTGATATCGCCTTCAGCCTGGTCGGTGTTGGCGCGGTGCCATGCCTGACGAACGCGGAACGACAGGTCCTTGGCAGGGCCGGCCTGAACCACGTACTTGGCTTCGAGGTTGGTTTCGTGATGCTTGCCATCATCACCATAACCGATGGCGTTGTATGGACTGGTGGCATCCATTTTGGAACCGTCGATATCCCAGCCTTTAACGTAACGGGCCATGAAGCTCAGGCCAGGTACGCCGTACTCAGCCATTTTCAGATCGTAACGAACCTGGGCAGACTTCTCGTTAGGAGCGTTGAAGTCAGAGTACTGGATGGAGTTTGCGAGGAAGATCGAGTCGCCACCACGGTTGTTCTTGCCTACACCGATGTAGTCGAACGGAGTATCGCCGTTGACTTTCTGGAACGCCACGGTAACGGTGTGTGCTTTGAGGAACGAGTAAGCAGCCGCCAGGGAGAACGTGGTGTTGCTGATATCGCCAGCCTCGGCGCTGCCAGCGTCGGTGGTACGGTAGATGTTACCGTCCAGGTTCAGCGACTGATCGCCGCCCATTGGGATGGTGTAGTTCAGGTTACCGTAATACTGGTTCCAGATATCTTCCAGCTTGGCGCCATATACCGATGCGCTCAGGTTGTCGCTGAACGCGTATTTGCCGCCAACGTAGTCGATGGTGTTGGCTTCTACGCCAGCGTAGTTTGCAAACAGGCCGCCGTCACGAGCGTTGCGATCCTGGCTGGTGCTCGAGTAGAAGTGGCCGGCTTCGAGGTCAAGATCTTTGACTTCACTGCTCTGCAGTTGGAAACCGCTGGCAGTTTGAGGGAGGATGCGGGAGCCACCGACTGCGAACACTGGAGAAGTGCTTGGCTGCATGTCGCCGAATTTCAGCTCAGTCTTGGAAATGCGGAACTTGATGGCCGCGCCGGCTTTGCCTTGGCTGTCGTTCACTTCGCCATCGGCGTCGCGGCTCATGTTGCCAGTGCCACCGGTACCGTCGCCACCGTCCAGTTTGACCGCCAGGTAACCGAACGCATCGATACCGACGCCTACGGTGCCTTGGGTGTAACCGGAGTTGAAGTTGCCCCAGATGCCTTGGGTCCAGTCTTTCTGGTCGTTGCTACCGTTTTTGTTATCACGGTTGAAGTAATAGTTACGCAGCAACAGGTCGAACTTGGCGTCTTCAACAAAGCCTTTGGCTTCAGCCTGGTCACTTACAAACGGTGCGGCCGTAGCCATTTGAGTACTGGCTGCTGCAGCAACGGCCAGTGCGATCATGCTCCACTTCATCACGCGCATCGTGATTTGCTCCTTTGGTTTTAGAAGAGTACTGCCGTCCCACCTGTTTTTTTATCTGGGCGGCTCTTTCTTTTTGTGTCGGCGCAAACTTATATCACGCCGACCCTATTGGCGATACTTGCCCATCCAACCTTTCAGCTTCTTTACGACCATGTCGCCAATGGCTCGATCCATGTCGCAATGGGGCTGTTCCGACGCGATCGGAATCGCAACTTGAATGTCGCTTCTTTTTCTTCGGCGTCGGTGTAAAGAGTCCTTGGTTACTGCGCTTGGAGCTCCTTATGGGCAACCCTGCCACGTTATTCATCGGCCTACAGGTTTTCGTTCCGACGGCCCCCTGCAGGCAATGGTTGAGTGAATGCAACAAGCGTGCACAAATCCAAATTTCATTTACATTTTTTTCACATTTTGCGTCTCGGTGCCGTGAAACCTCATGAAAACGGGCCCCAAAAGCCTTGTTTTAAATAGGGTTGACTACCGAGGTGCTCTCGTGTTTCAGGTCTACAAACTCCTCGCGACAACAAAAAACGTTACCGGTTCACCCCGTCGGTGAGTAGATCCCGGATGCTATGTGCACTGAGCGTAGACGCATTGTGCGGTTTTGGTGCAAAAAAAAATCAATGAAATCGCTCAAGATCGGCGCTTGGAAGGTTCATGAAGCGCTCTCCTGTGTTTTTTGGGTGCTGATGCACTGGTTTGGTGCTGTCGGGCGATCGGACGTGCAATTCTTCAAGCAGTGCATGATAGCCGGTTGTTACGCGGTGAACGTTCCGCCATTCGCGGGTATGCTGCGAATATATGTCCTACCCGGGGCTCCTGGCCTCGTGGAACCGGACGGAATCGATAACGAGCGAGGAGTACGTGCGGTGTTTGCCTTAGATCCACAATTGCAACAAGACACGGTGCCCATCGGCGATTTCCCACTGTGCCGGCTGCTTTTGTCCAACGATTCGAATTACCCGTGGTTCATCCTCGTGCCGCGACGGGAAAATATCAGTGAATTATTTCAGTTGAATGACACTGATCAGCGGCAACTGTGGAAAGAGACGACGGGGTTGGCTGAAACTCTCAAGGATTGCTTTGACGCCGACAAACTGAATGTGGCGACGCTGGGTAATGTCGTCAGCCAGTTGCACATGCATGTTATCGTGCGAAAAAAGGATGATGCGGCCTGGCCGGCGCCAGTCTGGGGCAAGCACCCGGCGCGGCCCTATAATGCAGAACAGGTGATCGCTATCCGTGAACGCTTGCGGGTGGCTCTGACCGATGATTTCAAGTTTATGGAGGGCTGAACCATGAATCTTGAAGAGCGTGTGACCGATCTGGAAACTCGCCTGGCATTTCAGGATGACACTATCCAGGCATTGAACGATGTGCTGGTGGAGCAGCAGCGGGTGGTCGAGCGGCTGCAACTGCAGATGGCGGCCTTGCTCAAGCGACAGGAAGAAATGGCCGGGCAATTCGAATCCGTCGAAGAAGAGGCCCCGCCGCCCCACTATTGATGATCCGGCCGGATGGCAGGCAAAAAAAACCGCGAGCAGCCAGGCTGCATCGCGGTTTTTTTACGCCTGGAATCAGCGGCGCGGTAACGCTGCGATCACATCTTCGGCCTGCAGGCCCTTGTCGCGGTGCATCACGGAGAACTCCACGCGCTGGCCCTCGACCAGTACGCGGTGACCTTCGCCACGAATGGCCCGGAAATGCACGAAGATATCATCGCCGGAGTCACGGGAAATAAAGCCGAACCCCTTGGAGGTGTTGAACCATTTAACAGTGCCGGTATCGCGGTTCGACATGTCGTAATGCTGTGGCGCGGCAGCCGGCGACGACTTCTTGTAGAAGCTGACGGCCAGTTGCAATGCCACCGCGAGCAGCGCCGCGGTGAGGCTGAACAGAATAGCCGGATGACCGGCGATTTCCGGCAGAGGCGCGAGCAGGCTCAGGGTTTGCAGGGCGACGGCCAGTACCAGCAATGCACTGACCAGGTTTTGCAGTTGATGGCGTGGACCTTTGTGCCAGTGGGGGATGACAGGTGCGAGGATCAGGTTGAGCAGGCCGAAAAAGGCCAGGTAAAGCGCGTCAGGGTGTTGCAGGTAGGGTGTGGCTTCGGAACCCAGGCTAGGAATGAAGGACAGCAGCAAGGCAGCTGCGCCCATTAGCAAGTGGACGATTTTCAACATTTTGATTGGCTCACGGTTTAGACAGATCACAAGGAAGAGCTGCTCGGGGACGGTTCGCTTCGGAACGATGAGAGGCGTTGGACACGTACCCGAATCAGCCTATGCGCCACACCCGGGAAAATAAGCGTGGCGACACACTGCCTATTTAACAGTAAAGCCGGGGCCTTCTCAAACTCGTTGCGGGCGGGGGCTGCGCTGTTCGTCGGCCCGAAAGCCGGGCGGGTTCTTGAAGGTCTCTGTCAAAGGGCGTTGAATTTCCCGGTACCCCGGCGTGTCAGTTCAGGGAGTGCAGGCGATTTGTCGCAGGGGGCGGGCGGTAACACCCGCTAAAGTGACAGAACAGCTGTTCTATTTATCCCGTCAGGAGATCAATCAACATGGCAATAGATATCGGTATCAGTGAAGAAGATCGCAAATCCATTGTCGACGGACTGTCACGTCTGCTATCGGACACCTATGTGTTGTATCTGAAGACTCACAATTTTCACTGGAACGTCACGGGCCCCATGTTCCGGACCCTGCATTTGATGTTCGAGGAGCAATACAACGAGCTGGCGCTGGCGGTGGATCTCATTGCCGAGCGAATCCGTGCCCTCGGCTTTCCCGCGCCGGGAGCCTATTCCGTGTATGCGCGCCTGTCGTCCATCAAGGAGGAGGAGGGCGTGCCGAGCGCCGAAGACATGATCCGGCAATTGGTGGAGGGCCAGGAAGCAGTGACACGCACCGCTCGCGGTATTTTCCCTTTGCTGGACAAGGTCAGCGACGAGCCTACCGCCGATCTGTTGACCCAGCGTATGCAGGTGCATGAAAAAACGGCGTGGATGTTGCGTTCGCTGCTGGACGAACGGTGAGCGTTGCGCGGGCGATGATGTGCTGCTCGGCATCATCGTCCGCCTGGGGTGGCTGCTGGTTTCCTTCGTATCAGGCTTTTCGATCAGTCGACAGGCTTCCTCTGGGGTAACCCATCGTGTGTAGGACGACGTAAATCCTCGCCGGCTTGCTGTTGGCTTGTCCTACGTTGATGGTCATAAAGTCATCTGGATCTTACGACCCCCATTGAGCTTCCATGGGCTGACAGATTGATTGTTGTGACTGAGAGGTTCGTATGGCAAAGGAGTGTCAGCGGTATGATTCAAGGAAAAGAAACCAGGGAGGGTGCGCAGGGGCGCTACCAGGCCATTCATGTCGACCCGTTCGTCAGCGGCTTCGACATGCAGCTGGCCCGGCCTCTGTCCCGCTCCATCCGCCTGAACGGATTCGCCACCTGCCTGCGGCTGGAGCAGGTCTACTGGGACATCCTCCGGGATATGGCGCAGCTCAACAATTGCTCGATCAGTACCCTGTTATCCCACGTGGACAGGGAGGTGCACCTGCGTCATGGCGGAGTGCGCAACTTCAGCGGGTTGGTGCGTGTGGTCTGCGTCGTACACAGCCTGAAGGAGGCAGGGATGGAGGTTGTAGAACGCCACTGGCGTGGTACGCCGCCCGCTGGTGACTGAGCAGGAAAGCAGATGAATGCTTGCGGGGGTGTTCCCGATACGTTTGCCCTTTCCAGGAAAACGAATCGGGAACACCCCCTACGGCTGCACAGGCTGCATTTAATGGATATAATCCCGCTCTTTGCCGCAAAGCCCAGCTTTTGCGTGAGTAACCTGATCGCCGAGACAACCTCCCATGCCGATGTACGACTATCAATGTGCTTCCTGTGGTCATCAGATGGAAGTCATTCAAAAGATCAGCGAGGCACCGCTGGTCGACTGCCCTGCCTGCCAGGCGCCGGAACTGAAAAAGATGCTGTCCATGCCGGGGTTTCGCCTTGGCGGCACTGGCTGGTATGAAACCGACTTCAAGACCGGCGCCAAGAAGAACCTGGCCGGTGGCGACAAAGCTGACTGAGTTGAACACGCGCGGGTCCCTGCACGGGCAGGGCCTCCAACCGAATGTCGAATTACGAGAAGTGAAACCACTACCATGATGCGCAGCCATTATTGCGGCCAACTGAACGAAAGCCTGGAAGGTCAGGAAGTTACTCTTTGCGGATGGGTCCATCGTCGCCGTGACCATGGCGGGGTGATTTTCCTCGATATCCGTGATCGTGAAGGCCTGGCCCAGGTGGTGTTCGACCCGGACCGCGCTGAAACCTTCGCCACGGCCGACCGCGTGCGCAGTGAGTACGTCGTCAAGATCACCGGCAAGGTGCGTCTGCGCCCGGCTGGCGCTGGCAACGCCAACATGGCGTCCGGCATGATCGAAGTGCTGGGCTATGAGTTGCAGGTGCTCAACGAAGCGGAAACCCCGCCGTTCCCGCTCAACGAATATTCCGACGTAGGCGAGGAAACCCGCCTGCGCTATCGCTTCATCGACCTGCGTCGTCCGGAAATGGCCGAGAAGCTGCGTCTGCGTTCGCGCATGACCACCAGCATCCGCCGCTACCTGGACGAGAACGGCTTCCTCGACGTCGAAACGCCGATCCTGACCCGCGCCACGCCGGAAGGCGCCCGTGACTACCTGGTGCCGAGCCGTACCCACCCCGGCAGCTTCTTCGCCTTGCCGCAATCGCCGCAGCTGTTCAAGCAATTGCTGATGGTGGCTGGCTTCGACCGTTACTACCAGATCGCCAAGTGCTTCCGCGACGAAGACCTGCGTGCCGACCGTCAGCCTGAGTTCACTCAGATCGACATCGAGACCAGCTTCCTCGACGAAAAAGACATCATGGGCCTGACCGAGGGCATGATCCGCAACCTGTTCAAGGAAGTGCTGGGCCTGGAATTCGGTGAGTTCCCGCACATGACCTTCGAGGAGGCCATGCGCCGCTATGGTTCCGACAAGCCGGACCTGCGTATTCCGCTGGAACTGGTGGACGTGGCCGACCAGCTCAAGGAAGTCGAATTCAAGGTATTCAGCGGCCCGGCCAACGATCCGAAAAGCCGCGTGGCCGCCTTGCGCGTGCCGGGTGGGGCAAGCATGCCGCGCAGCAAGATCGACGACTACACCAAGTTCGTCGGCATCTACGGTGCCAAGGGCCTGGCGTACATCAAGGTCAACGAGCGCGCCAAAGGCGTCGAAGGCTTGCAGTCGCCGATCGTCAAGAACATCCCCGAAGCCAACCTGAACGTGATCCTCGATCGCGTCGGCGCGGTCGATGGCGACATCGTGTTCTTCGGTGCCGACAAGGCCAAGATCGTCAGCGAAGCCTTGGGCGCGCTGCGTATCAAGGTCGGTCATGATCTGGAGCTGTTGACCTGCGAGTGGGCGCCGATGTGGGTCGTTGACTTCCCGATGTTCGAAGAAAATGACGACGGCAGCTTCTCCGCGCTGCACCACCCGTTCACCGCACCCAAATGCTCGCCTGAAGAGCTGGAAGCCAGTCCGGCGACTGCCTTGTCCCGTGCATACGACATGGTCCTGAACGGCACCGAGCTGGGTGGCGGTTCGATCCGTATCCATCGCAAGGAAATGCAACAGGCGGTCTTCCGTCTGCTGGGTATCGACGAAGCGGAACAGGAAGAGAAATTCGGCTTCCTGCTCGATGCGCTGAAGTACGGTGCACCGCCCCACGGTGGCCTGGCCTTCGGCCTGGACCGCCTGGTGATGCTGATGACCGGCGCCCAGTCGATCCGTGAAGTGATCGCGTTCCCTAAAACCCAGAGCGCGGCCGATGTCATGACCCAGGCGCCGGGTGAGGTGGATGCCAAGGCTCTGCGCGAGCTGCACATTCGCCTGCGTGAACAGCCAAAGGCTGAGTAAGGCTGGCACCTGAGGGCGCATCTTCGGATGCGCCTTTTCATTGGTGTCGATATTTCCGATTGCCGGCGGCTGCGCAAGGGCAGGGCCGGCAATGTTTCAAGAAAACGGAGCGAGTTATGGCAGGTCATTCCAAGTGGGCGAACATCAAGCACCGCAAAGAACGTCAGGATGCCAAGAGAGGCAAGATCTTTACCAAGTGGATCCGTGAGCTGACGGTCGCGGCCCGCCAGGGTGGCGGTGATCCGGGTTCCAACCCGCGCTTGCGCCTGGCCCTGGACAAGGCGCTGGGTGCGAACATGAGCCGCGACATCATCGACCGGGCCATTGCCAGGGGAGCGGGTGCGACCGAGGCTGACAACGTTGAAGAGCTGACCTACGAAGGTTACGGTCCGGGCGGCGTGGCAGTGATGGTCGAATGCATGACCGACAACCGGAACCGTACCGCGGCGGCCGTGCGTCATGCCTTCAGCAAATGCGGCGGCAACCTGGGCACTGACGGTTCGGTGGCCTATCTGTTCGAGCGCAAGGGGCAGATCAGCTTCGCGCCAGGCCTCGATGAGGACGCCCTGACGGAGGCAGCCCTTGAAGCCGACGCAGACGACGTGGTCGGCCACGAAGACGGCTCGTTCGACGTGTTCACGTCGTTCGCCAGTTTCTATGCCGTGCGCAACGCGCTGGAGGCTGCCGGGTTCAAGCCGGCCGATGCGGAAATCGTCATGCAGCCGACCACCAGCGCCGAACTGGATCTGGAAGGCGCTGAAAAGGTGCTCAAGCTGATCGACATGCTTGAAGACCTGGATGATGTACAGAACGTCTACTCGAACGCCGATATTCCTCAGTCGGTGGCTGAACAGCTAGGATGATTTGTAGTCGCCACGTTCAAATGTGAGAGCGAGCCTGCTCGCGATAGCGATAGAACTGCCTGCAAAAATGTTGCAGGGAGGCCGCCATCGCGAGCAGGCTCGCTCCCACAGATTCCTCACAGGCTTCAGCCATTTCTCTTCAACCTGCAGGCGCTATGACTCTAATCCTTGGCATCGATCCCGGTTCGCGCATCACTGGCTATGGCGTGGTTCGCGACACCGGACGCGGTTGCGTGTACGTGGCCTCCGGCTGTATCCGTACCGGCGCCGGTGAATTGCATGAGCGCCTGCAGATCGTTTATCGCGGCGTGCGCGAAGTCATCCAGACCTACGGCCCGGTCACCATGGGCATCGAAAAGGTTTTCATGGCCCGCAACGCCGATTCGGCTCTGAAGCTGGGGCAGGCCCGGGGCGCGGCGATTGTTGCCGGTGCCGAGGAAAGCCTGGAAATTGCCGAGTACACCGCTACCCAGGTCAAGCAGGCAGTCGTCGGAACGGGGGCGGCGAACAAGGAGCAGGTGCAGATGATGGTGATGCATTTGCTGAAATTGGTCAGCAAGCCGCAGATCGACGCTTCCGATGCTCTGGCGATTGCCATTTGTCATGCGCATACGCGGTCCAGCCTCATGCCTCACGGTTTGGGGACTGCACGCAGTCGTGGCGGGCGCCTGCGTCTCTGATAGCATCGGCGCAATCATTCATGAGCCTGGGCATCGAACACCTGTATTGTTGGCGTTCTGTCCAGGTTTTCACTTTGCCAGCCGGCGGCTGGCCAACGCCCAAGGATCTGAAACGTGATTGGACGCTTGCGCGGCACTCTGGCTGAAAAGCAGCCGCCGCACCTGATTCTGGATGTAAACGGGCTGGGCTACGAGCTGGAAGTGCCCATGACCACGCTGTACCGTCTGCCGTCGGTCGGCGAGCCGCTGACACTGCACACCCATCTGGTCGTACGAGAAGATGCGCAGTTACTGTACGGTTTCGTCGGCAAGCGCGAGCGAGACTTTTTTCGTGAACTGATCCGTCTCAATGGTGTGGGGCCGAAACTGGCCCTGGCCTTGATGTCGAGCCTGGAAGTCGACGAGCTGGTGCGTTGCGTTCAGTCCCAGGACACCTCCGCATTGACCAAGGTACCGGGCGTGGGCAAGAAAACCGCCGAACGCCTGCTGGTCGAGCTCAAGGATCGGTTCAAGGCCTGGGAGGCTGTGCCGGCCATGTTTGCCCTGGTGCCGAACCAGCCGGACGCGCCCGCGCCTGTCATCAGTGCCGAGAGCGATGCGGTCAGTGCGCTGATCTCCCTGGGCTACAAGCCGCAGGAAGCCAGCAAGGCCGTTTCCGCCATCAAGGAAAAGGGCCTGAGCAGCGAGGAAATGATTCGTCGCGCCCTGAAGGGGATGATTTAAGTGATTGAAGCCGATCGTCTGATCGCCGCCACGGGTGGCCCCCGTGACCGCGAGGAAATCCAGGACCGTGCGATTCGCCCTGTCAGCCTGGCCGATTACATCGGCCAACCGACCGTGCGCGAGCAGATGGAACTGTTCATCCAGGCGGCCCGTGGGCGCAGCGAATCGCTGGACCACACCCTGATCTTCGGCCCACCGGGCCTGGGCAAGACCACCCTGGCAAACATCATCGCTCAGGAAATGGGCGTGTCGATCAAGAGCACATCGGGACCTGTCCTCGAGCGACCGGGGGACCTGGCGGCACTACTGACCAACCTCGAGCCGCATGACGTGCTGTTCATCGACGAGATCCACCGGCTGTCGCCCATCGTCGAGGAAGTGCTGTACCCGGCCATGGAGGATTTTCAGCTCGACATCATGATCGGCGAGGGGCCGGCGGCGCGTTCCATCAAGCTGGACCTGCCACCTTTCACCCTGGTGGGCGCCACCACCCGAGCCGGCATGCTGACCAACCCGCTGCGTGACCGTTTCGGCATCGTCCAGCGGCTGGAGTTCTACAGCAATGCGGACCTGGCGACGATTGTCAGTCGCTCGGCGGGCATTCTCGGGTTGCCGCTGGATCCGGAGGGGGCCTATGAGGTGGCCCGTCGCGCCCGAGGGACGCCGCGGATCGCCAACCGTTTGTTGCGCCGGGTGCGGGATTTTGCCGAGGTCCGCGCCAAGGGTCATATCACCAAGTCGATTGCCGACCTGGCGTTGAACCTGCTGGACATCGACGAACGGGGTTTCGATCATCAGGACCGGCGCCTTCTGCTGACCATGATCGAGAAATTCGACGGTGGGCCGGTGGGCGTGGACAGCCTCGCGGCAGCCATCAGCGAAGAGCGCCATACCATCGAGGATGTGCTGGAACCTTATCTGATCCAGCAAGGCTATATCATGCGTACCCCGCGCGGGCGTGTGGTGACGCGGCATGCCTATCTGCACTTTGGTTTAAACATCCCGACACGAATGGGTGAGATGCCGACGGTAGACGAATTCCTCGATGCCGTGGACGATTGACCGACCTCCGTGCAGCGACTTTTTTGCGGTTCGTGCTGTCCCAGATCACGCCCGGAGCGTCAATGCACTCGAGAATGAAAAAACAGTTGCCTGGCCGGATTGGCAACCTGAGGAGTAAGCACTAGAGTATGCGCGCGCAAAACGGGCTGGAGTCGTTCGCACATCGCTGTCGCGTTTATTACGAGGACACCGATGCCGGCGGCATCGTTTACTACGTCAATTACCTCAAGTTTATGGAACGGGCTCGAACCGAACGGCTGCGGGGACTGGGTTTCGCCCAATCCGCACTGGCAGGGGAGGACCTGTTATTCGTCGTGCATTCCAGCGAAGCGCGTTATCACGCGCCGGCGCGATTGGACGATGAGCTTCTGGTAACGGCCGATGTCATCGAATTGAACCGTGTCAGCCTGCGCTTCAAGCAGCAAGTGAGGCGGACAACGGATAATGCACTGCTCTGTGAAGGGCAGTTTTTGGTGGCCTGTGTGCGCACCCATAGTTTGAAACCCCGGGCCATTCCCGAAGCTCTACGTACGGCCTTTGCCGGCGTGAGCGGCGCGGGTACACACTCAGAGCAGGAGATAAAGCGTGGAAGCTAACGTCGTCGACCATACCTCCATGTGGAGCCTGGTCAGCAATGCCAGTGTCGTGGTGCAACTGGTAATGCTGACCCTGGTAGCCGCATCGGTGACCTCATGGATCATGATTTTTCAGCGTGGCAACCTGTTGCGCGCCGGTCGCCGTGCCCTGGAGAGCTTTGAAGAGCGCTTCTGGTCCGGTATCGACCTGTCCAAGCTCTACCGCCAGGCGGGCAGCAACCCGGATCCGGACTCGGGCGTCGAGCAGATCTTCCGCGCTGGCTTCAAGGAGTTCTCCCGCTTGCGCCAGCAGCCGGGCGTCGACCCCGAAGCCGTGATGGAAGGCGTGGCCCGCGCCATGCGCGTGGCCATTTCCCGCGAGGAAGAAAAGCTCGAACAGAGCCTGCCATTCCTGGCCACCGTCGGTTCGGTCAGCCCGTACATCGGTCTGTTCGGTACCGTCTGGGGGATCATGAACTCCTTCCGTGGCCTGGCTTCCGCCCAACAAGCGACCCTGGCTACCGTGGCTCCTGGTATCGCCGAGGCACTCGTCGCGACTGCCATTGGCCTGTTCGCGGCCATCCCGGCCGTTATCGCCTACAACCGTTTCGCTGCGCGCAGCGAAACGCTGATCGGCCGCTACTACACCTTCGCCGATGAATTCCAGGCGATCCTGCACCGCAAAGTGCACACCAGCGAAGAATAAGCAGGTATTTCCCGATGGCTTTAATCGCTCGAGCCCGAAACAAGCGCAAGCCGGTCGCCGAGATGAACGTGGTGCCCTACATCGACGTGATGCTGGTGCTGCTGGTCATCTTCATGGTGACCGCGCCCATGCTCAACCAGGGCGTGAAGGTCGATCTGCCCAAGGTTTCCAGCGAAGCCTTGCCGCAGGACAACAACACCCAGGTACTGACCATTTCGATCAAGGCTGACAAGACCTATTACTGGAACCTTGGCAGTGAAGTCGATACCGAGAAGCAGCAGGACCGGGCCATGACCTTGCCGCAGATGACCGATGCGGTGACCAAGATCATCAATAATGGCAACCAGAACGGCAAGCGCACCCAGGTCTTCATCCGCGGTGACAAGACGGTCGACTACGGTGCCGTGATGGGCGCCATGGGAGGCCTGCAGAAAGCCGGGGTCGGTAATGTTGGCTTGATCACCGAGGCCCCCTGATGCAGCAACAGCGAGAGCCGTCCGCCTCGGAAAGCTACTTCTGGCCCAGTGTTTGGGCAATTGGCTTGCATGTGCTGGTGTTCGGCATGCTCTTCGTCAGTTTTTCCATGACACCGGAGCTGCCGCCGGCCAAACCGATCGTGCAGGCGACCCTGTACCAGCTCAAATCCAAGAGCCAGGCCACCACACAGACCAACCAGAAGATCGCCGGTGAGGCGAAGAAATCTGCCGCACGCCAGACCGAAGTCGAGCAGATGGAGCAGAAAAAGGTCGAGCAGGAAGCGATAAAGGCCGCGGAACAAAAGAAAGAGGAAGCTGCTCAAAAGGCCGAAGAAGCGAAGAAGGCCGACGAGGCCAAGAAAGCTGACGAGGCCCGGAAAGCCGATGAGGCGAAAAAAGCCGCCGAGGCCAAGAAGGCAGAAGAGAAACAATTGGCTGATATAGCCAAGAAGAAAGCCGAAGAAGAAGCCAAGAAAGCCGCGGAAGAAGAGGCCAAGAAGGCGGCCGCTGAAGAGGCGAAGAAGAAGATCGTCGAGGACGCGAAAAAGAAAGCGGCCGAAGACGCCAAGAAGAAAGCTGAAGCTGACGAGGCGAAAAAGAAAATCGCCGAAGACGCGAAGAAGAAAGCCGCCGCCGACGCCGCCAAGAAAAAGGCCCAGGACGCAGCGCGTAAATCCGCCGAAGAGAAAAAGGCCCAGGCCCTGGCAGATTTGCTTTCCGACACGCCGGAGCGCCAGCAGGCCTTGGCCGATGAGCAGGGCGATGAAGTCGCCGGCAGTTTCGATGATCTGATTCGTGCCCGGGCGGCGGAAGGCTGGGCTCGCCCACCTTCGGCGCGCCAAGGCATGACGGTGGTCTTGCAGATCGGCATGTTGCCGGACGGTACGGTGGCCTCGGTCAGCGTGGCCAAGTCCAGTGGCGACGGACCTTTCGATGCTTCGGCGGTTGCAGCGGTCAAGAACATTGGACGATTGACGGAAATGCAAGGAATGAAGCCGAGCGATTTCGCTCCCTATCGTTCATTCAAGATGACATTCACACCTGAGGATCTAGCCTTGTGAGAAACCTTCTTCGATCAATGCTTGTCGTTATCTGCTGCCTGGCAGGGATAGCGGTGGCAGAGGAAAAGAACATTCTGGTCACCAGCGGCAGCGACCGGGCCACCCCGATCGCCGTCGTACCGTTCGGCTGGCAGGGCGGCAGCGTACTGCCGGACGACATGGCGGAAATCATCGGCAACGACCTGCGCAACTCGGGTTACTACGCGCCGATTCCGAAGCAGAACATGATCAGCCTGCCGACCCAGGCCAGCGAAGTCATCTACCGTGACTGGAAGGCCCTGGGCGCCCAGTACATCATGGTCGGCAGCATCGTTCCGGCCGGTGGTCGCCTGCAAGTGCAGTACGCCCTGTTCAACGTCGCCACCGAGCAGCAAGTGCTGACCGGAAGCGTGTCGGGCAGCGTCGACCAACTGCGCGACATGGCGCACTACATTTCCGACCAGTCGTTCGAAAAGCTCACCGGCATCAAGGGCGCGTTCTCTACCCGCATGCTCTATGTGACGGCCGAGCGTTTCTCGGAAAACAACACCCGCTACACGCTGCAACGCTCTGACTACGACGGCGCCCGTGCGGTAACCCTGCTGCAATCCCGTGAGCCGATCCTGTCGCCACGTTTCGCCCCCGATGGCAAGCGTATCGCCTACGTGTCGTTCGAGCAGAAGCGTCCGCGTATCTTCGTGCAGCACATCGATACCGGTCGTCGTGAGCAGATCACCAACTTCGAAGGCCTGAACGGTGCGCCGTCCTGGTCGCCGGACGGTTCGCGCCTGGCGTTCGTACTGTCCAAGGACGGTAACCCGGACGTCTACGTGATGAATCTGGCGTCTCGTTCGATCTCCCGCGTTACCAACGGCCCGGGCATCAACACTGAGCCGTTCTGGGGCAAGGATGGCTCGACCATCTACTTCACCTCCGACCGTGGTGGCAAGCCACAGATCTACAAGACCAGTGCCGGTGGCGGCGGTGCCGAGCGCGTGACTTTCGTCGGTAACTACAATGCCAACCCGAAACTGTCGGCGGATGAAAAGACCCTGGTGATGATCCATCGCCAGGATGGTTTCACTAATTTCAAGGTGGCGGCTCAGGATTTGCAGCGCGGCAGCGTAAAAATCCTAACTGATAGCACTCTGGACGAGTCGCCTACTGTTGCGCCCAACGGCACCATGGTAATCTACGCCACCCGCCAGCAGGGCCGGGGAGTGCTGATGCTCGTGTCCATCAATGGACGCGTGAGGCTCCCGCTTCCTACCGCACAAGGCGAAGTCAGAGAACCGTCCTGGTCCCCTTACCTGAACTGACGCGGCGCAATACGTTTTACTTAACACACTGGGGTTCATTAGGAGTTTCACGATGGAAATGCTGAAGTTTGGTAAATTTGCTGCGCTGGCTCTGGCCATGGCCGTAGCTGTAGGTTGCTCGTCCAAAGGCGGCGACAACGCCGGTGAAGGCGCTGTTGATCCGAACGCTGGTTACGGCGCTAACACTGGTGCAGTTGACGGCTCCCTGAGCGAAGAAGCTGCTCTGCGCGCAATCACCACCTTCTACTTCGAATACGACAGTTCGGACCTGAAGCCAGAAGCCATGCGCTCTCTGGACGTTCACGCCAAAGACCTGAAAGCAAACGGCGCTCGCGTTGTTCTGGAAGGCAACACCGACGAACGTGGTACTCGTGAGTACAACATGGCACTGGGCGAGCGTCGTGCGAAAGCCGTTCAACGCTACCTGGTACTGCAAGGTGTTTCCCCAGCTCAGCTGGAACTGGTTTCCTACGGCGAAGAGCGTCCAGTTGCCACTGGCAACGACGAGCAGTCCTGGGCTCAAAACCGTCGCGTCGAACTGCGTAAGAACTGATTCGTCATGCGAACGTGCCGTCGTGCTGTAACTGTTCTGGCTCTCAGCCTCGCGCCATTCATGGCGTGGGCTGCGGTTCCTGTGGTCGATAACGATTCCGGCTATAACAATAGCGGGGGCAGCTATCCGCCTGCGGGTTACGGTACGAACGGCGCCTATGCCGGGGGAGGAGTTTCGGCTCCTGTCTCGGCACAGGGCGAGCTGTTCAACCAACTGCAGCAAATGCAGGATCAGATTTCACGCCAGCAAGGCGCGATTGAAGTGCTGCAAAACGAAGTATCGCGCATGAAACAGGAGAACCTGGAACGTTACCAGGATCTTGATCGGCGCATAGGAACCGGCGTTGCACCCGCCGCGACTCCTGAGAATTCTCCAGCCGGTGGCGACTTGAACGCCCCCGGTGCCGCAGCGGGCGCAGGGGCAGCCGCTCCGGCAGCACCTGCCGCCAGCGGCGAACCGGCCGATCCGGCGAAGGAAAAGCTCTATTACGATGCCGCCTTCGACCTGATCAAGGCCAAGGATTTCGACAAGGCCAGCCAGGCCTTCGCCGCTTTCCTGCGTAAATACCCGAACAGTCAGTACGCGGGCAATGCCCAATACTGGCTGGGCGAAGTGAACCTGGCAAAGGGCGACCTGCAAGGCGCCGGACAGGCGTTCGCCAAGGTCTCCCAGTTGTACCCAAAGCATGCCAAGGTACCGGATTCGCTGTACAAGCTTGCTGATGTAGAGCGTCGTCTGGGTCATACCGATAAGGTCAAGGGGATCCTGCAGCAAGTCGTGGCCCAGTATCCGGGCACATCCGCTGCTCAGTTGGCTCAGCGTGACTTGCAACGCATGTAGACCGACCCGTTTGTGAAGAAACCCGCGCTTGTCGCGGGTTTTTTCGTTAGAATTCACGCCCTTTTCATGAAACACGCTTTTTGGGGCCTGCGCGTTGGCGGGGTTCCTTGAAGTGCCTGACGGAGGCGGACGGCCTGTTTAGCTGTTACGCCCGTGGCGACTATGCAAGACACATTGAGAATCACCGAAGTTTTTTACTCGTTGCAGGGTGAAACGCGAACGGCCGGGTTGCCCACTGTATTCGTGCGGCTCACCGGCTGTCCGTTGCGCTGCCAATACTGCGACAGTGCCTACGCTTTCAGCGGCGGCACTCTGCGAACCCTCGACGATATCCTCGAGCAAGTGGCCGGTTATCGTCCGCGCTATGTCTGCGTCACGGGCGGCGAGCCGCTGGCGCAACCCAATGCCATTCCCTTGATTGAACGGCTGTGTGATGCCGGTTACGAGGTCTCGCTGGAAACCAGCGGCGCTTTGGATATCTCGGCGGTCGATACGCGGGTCAGTCGCGTCCTGGACCTGAAAACCCCAGGCTCCAAGGAGGCGCATCGCAACCGTTACGAAAACATCGAGCTGCTGACACGCAACGATCAGGTCAAGTTCGTGATCTGCTCGCGTGAGGATTACGACTGGGCCGTGTCCAAGCTCATTCAGTACGGGCTCGACCAGCGAGCGGGGGAGGTATTGTTTTCCCCGAGCCATCACGACTTGAACGCTCGCGATCTGGCGGATTGGGTGGTGGCGGATAACCTGTCGGTGCGCCTGCAATTGCAGCTGCATAAATATCTTTGGAACGACGAGCCGGGGCGCTGATATGACAGAGCAATCGAACACAGTGGAAAAACGTGCGGTCATCCTGTTGTCCGGCGGCCTGGATTCGGCAACGGTCGTGGCCATGGCCCGCGCCGAAGGCTATCGTTGCTACACCATGAGCTTCGACTACGGTCAGCGCCATCGTGCTGAACTGCAGGCCGCCGAGCGGGTAGCCCGTGATCTGGGCGTGGTGGAGCATAAGGTGATCGGTCTGAACCTCAACGGCATTGGCGGCTCGGCCTTGACCGACAGTTCCATCGATGTGCCAGAGGCCCCGAGCGACGGTATCCCGGTGACTTATGTGCCGGCTCGCAATACGGTGTTCCTGTCTCTGGCGCTGGGTTGGGCCGAAGTGTTGGGCGCCCGGGATATTTTTATCGGCGTCAATGCCGTGGATTATTCGGGTTACCCGGACTGCCGTCCGGAATTCGTCGAAGCCTTCGAGCGCATGGCCAACCTGGCGACCAAGGCCGGGGTGGAAGGCCAGGGTTTTCGTATCCAGGCGCCGCTGCAAAATCTCAGCAAGGCGCAAATCATCACGGCTGGTGTGAAGCTGGGCGTGGATTATGGACTGACGGTTTCCTGCTATCAGGCGGATGAGCAGGGCCGTGCATGCGGCAAATGCGACAGCTGCCGCCTGCGTGCCGAGGGCTTCAAAGCGGCGGGCGTGGGCGATCCGACCCCATATTTTTGATTTTTTTCAAATTGGGTGTTGAATAGTCCTTAAAAATCAGTATTATACGCGCCACCACGAAGCGGGTCGTTAGCTCAGTTGGTAGAGCAGTTGGCTTTTAACCAATTGGTCGTAGGTTCGAATCCTACACGACCCACCATTTTTAGAAGATTTTGAAAATCTGGAAGGCCCACGAAAGTGAGGATTTCCAGATTTTTTTTTTGCCTGCAGAAAAGCCTCGGAGGGGGAACCACGAGCAATTCCCATGGTTCCCCGGCAGTTACAGCAAGCCGTCCTCGGCGCAGACTTTCACAATCTGTTCGCGAAACCAGATGTTGGCGTTGTCTTGGCCGGGCTTCTCGCTCCACACCATATCCAGCGTGAAATTCGGTAGCCCAGTGGGCGGTTTGCGATGGCTGAATCTCTCCTCGTCGCAGGTCAAGGCCTGGATGCGTCGAGGCAGGGTCAGCACGAAGTCGGTCCCGGGGATCATGTTGAGTGCCGCCACGTAACTGTTGGCCCTGGCCACGATCTGGCGGCTATGGCCCTGGCGGGCGAGCCAGCCGTCGACCATGTTGGTGTCGGACGTCCAGGGTGTCGGAAAAACATGCTGACATGCGACAAACGTCTCCAGGCTGAGCACCTCGTCCGGCAAGTCGGCATGCTTGTCGAACACACAAACTAATTCATCTTCCAGCAGTACTTGCGAGCGCAGTCCCTTTGCGCCACGGTGGAAGTTCGGTCCAAAACAAATAACCAGGTCGAAACGCCCATCCATCAATTCATCGACCGGAATATCTTTATGGAGTTTCGTTATATTGACAATGATGGGGAAACGACTGCCGGCAAAACATTTGATCAGTTTTGGGAGTATCAAGAGTTCAAAGTATTCGGGCGCGCAAATGTTGAAAGTGATTTCTTTCTGGGTGGGGTCGAATGTTTGAATGCCTGAATGGCAGATGTTGATCGTGTGAAGAATCTTGACGATATGGCTGTACATCGCACTGGCTTTGTTTGTAGGCCGCATGCCGCTGCGAGTGTTAATGAATAATTCATCTTCGAAGCTTGTGCGCAGCTTTTTCAGGCAGTAGCTGACGGTGGATTGGCTGACACAAAGGGCTTCGGAGACCTCGGTAACGCTGCTCTGTTCGTACACCGCTACGAACACCATGAGGTCCTGCATGTCCAGCTTTCTAAGCAAATTACTATTGAGCATAAGTTCCTTCTAGGCGCATTCCATGGGCTAGCGTCTCTTGTTTTTATGACAAAGACGTTTATTTATATATTAGCGGATGCAATTTATTTTTTAAATGGCTTGTAGGAAATTTCTTAAATATGCTCGCCTCGCTTTTTTTGGAAATCCTGCACAAGGACGGAGGAGGACGAAATGCAAATACGTGTCGCAGAAACCCAAACACCGTTATGGGTACAAGCCACTGAAGTAGTGAAAGAGAAGTTTCGAAGTTCTTATTCGGCATCGGTTGAACCAAACCCACAATACTTTGCAGTCACTCAGGATCAGGCGGATCGTATTCTCGCGTGTGCCGGAATTACATTTGCCGACCACCGCACGCTGTTTTCCGAGCAATACCTGACGCAGCCGATCGATGAGATTCTGTCCGAACGTTTCGAGAAAACCATCGAGCGTTCAAACATTGTCGAGATTGGGAACCTTATTTCGCATCATCTGACAGCGGGAATGATTCTCGTTAATATGATTCCGTTGTTGTCGTGGTGCATGGGTGGGCATTACCTGTTGTGCACGGTGACGCCCCGAGTCCGGCAAATGATGGAAAGTTGCCAGATTCATTTCGAGCCGTTGTTGACGGCAGACCCCACTCGCCTGGCTGACGACGGCGGCAAGAACTGGGGGACCTATTATTCCAAGGCGCCGGTGACCGGTTTTATCCAGGTCGATCCGAAGCGTTCCCGCTTTGCGGCCATGACCCTCAACACCTCCTTCACTCAACTGCCCAGCGATTCGCTGGCGAGGGCGCAACCATGAGTGGCGGGTTCATCGATCAGTTGCAACTGGCGCTGCAGGTCAACCGCCAGGCGGTCTGCGCGGTCGACTGGTTGTCGGGCAGTGAGTCGGTAGAGCTGACCTACGGGGAGCTTGAGCACCGGGCCATTAATCTGGCCGCGGAACTGCAACGGCGTTTCGCAAGCCCGGCCAACGGCGATCAGGTGGTGTTGGGTATCGCCACGCGCAATAGCAGTGACTGGCTGGTGGCCGACCTGGCTTGCCTGTTCGCCGGGATCACCGCGCTGCCATTACCGTTGGCGTTCAGCCAATCCCAGGCCGAACACTTGGCCGAGCGCTGCGACGGGTTTCTGGTGGATGCCGCCGGGCAGCAAACGTTGGCACAGCGCTGGAAGCTGAATTTCCCCGACAGCCGCCTGCGGCGTATCAGCGAGCCCGTGATCGAGCAGCCGTTGCTGTACGCGCCGAACGGTAACGATGACTGGATCTGCAAGATCATCCACACCTCGGGAACCACCAGTCGGCCCAAAGGTGTGCGCTTGAGCACCCGTGCTGTCGGTGCGGTGTTGACTTCCCTGCGCCAGCGCATGCCCGCCGATGCCCATCGTCGCTACTTGTCGCTGGTGCCTTTGAGCCTACTGCTCGAACAGGTGACGGCCGCCTACCTGCCGCTGCTGGCTGGCGGGACTGTGCATTTCCTCCCTCCGAACGAAGCGCTGCTCGGCGAGCCGGGGGCGTCGCCACAGCGGCTGGTCGATTGGATCCTGCAAGTCCAGCCAACAGCCCTGACGGTACCGCCAGTCATGATCAATCGCTTCCTGGAGCAATTGAAAGAAGGTGGCGAGCCAGGTGAGCGTCTGGCCCGTTATCTCAAGTCCGGTGCGCACATTACCTGCGGAGGCGCGGCGGTGAGCATCGATGCACTGCACGCTTTGGCGGAGCAGGGTATCGAGGTGTACCAAGGTTACGGGCTTTCCGAGAACGCGTCGGTGGTCAGCATGAACACGGCCCAGGAACAGCGCCTGGGCAGTGTCGGCAAGCCGCTTCCGCATGTCCAGGTACGGATCGGTGCGGATCAGACCATCGAGGTCAAGAGCAGCTCATTGTTCAGCGGTTATTCGGGGACGGACCCCAGCGCGTGTTCCATGTCCGTCGACGGCTGGATGGACACCGGCGACCTGGGGATGCTCGATGAAGAGGGTTACCTCTATGTCCATGGGCGCAAGAAGAACGTGATCTGCCTGCCCAACGGCCGCAACGTCAGCCCTGAGCAGGTCGAGCTGGAGTATCGCAAATACCCTGGCGTGAACGACGCCGCGGTATTTTTCGACGAGCAGCACGGTCTGGTGGCGTTGTTGTGCGTCGAGTCGACTCCGGCCAGCGATGAGCTGGTGAGCTGGTCGACCGGACACTTCTCCGACATCGAACGACCGAGCCGGCTCTGGCTGCTGGCCAAGGACGATCCGCTGATCGAACAACTTTACACCGTTACCGGTCGGCCAAAACGCGCCGATATCGCCACTGTTTTTTCCACTCTGCAAGGGAACGCATCCAATGAGCACACCTGCCTTTCACTTTGAAAACCCGGACGTCTCCATCGTCGAATCGCACCACTTCGCCAGCCTGGGTAAGGCTGAGTTGTATGAGCTACTGGGACATTATGGGGTCGTGCTGTTTCGCAACTGCATCCACAGTGCCGAGCAGTTCAGCGCCTACGTCAAGCAGAACAGTTCCCGGCTGAGCCTGGACCCGGCCCGGATCATGGTGGGTGGCGCCGCACAGTTGGTGGATGCCGGCCACCAGGCGGTGGGCCTGCATTGCGAAAACGGCAACTCGCCGTTCTGGCCGGACATCACCTGGTTCTATTGCCAGGAGGCACCACGCAAGGGCTCGCAAACCACGATCTGCGACGGAGAAAAGGTGCTGGCGAAGCTGTCCCCGGCCTGCCGCAGCTTCTTCGAGGAGAATCCGATCCGCTACAGTCGTACCGTGGCCGGGGAGAAGTGGCGCCGGCTGGTTTGCCATTACTCGAGCACCTTGTCGGATCCGGCGGCGGTCGTCATCGATGATCTGTTGCAGATCATCGGCGATGATCCGCAGACCCATATCTCTTACAACCCGACCGACGATTCGATTCATTACGCCTTCAGCACGTCGGCCATTCTCACCTCCTCCTTCAGTCAGCGCCCGGCGTTTGCCAATAGCATCCTGGGGCCTTCGTACAACTACGAGGTGCCGGTGATCGACACGGTGAGCGGGCAGGCGATTCCCGCCGAATTCCTCGCCGAGATCGCTGAAGTGTCGGCCCATTACACCGTTCCGGTGGGCTGGCGTGACCATGACATGGTGATGATCGACAACCGTCGGGTCATGCACGGCCGCGAAACCATCGTCGATGAGCGTCGGCGCATTTTCAATGCCTTGAGCTACCGCTGAGAGATCCCATGAATAACGACAAATATATTATCGGCGGGCAGTACGAGACCTACCTCGACGGCGATAGCCGGCAGATTATCGATCTGACCGGCGGGTTTGGCTTCCAGGTGCCGGCGGTGATCGAAGCGGTCACACGCCAGGCGCAGATCATGGGCCTGTCCAATCGGGTACTGATGTCTGAACCGCTGATTGCCTTGTGCCGCCGTCTGGCGGAGGTGTTGCCAGCGCCGCTGGTCAGCTCCTATGTGTGCAGTTCGGGTGACGAGGCGTTCGAAGGCGCCTTGAAGCTATGCAAGGGCCTCAAGCCAAAGGGCAACACCATCGTGTTTGTACAGGGTGGCGATTACGGTTCGCTGACTTACGGGCGTTGCCTCAATGCCACCCAGGGCGACCTGGGTGTGCAGGCTTTCCTCGGCTTCAAGCGGGCGGCGATTCGTCATCTCGCCGACCTGGACACGGTGGACTGGAACGATTGCTTCGCGGTGTGTCACAGCAATACCCGTCTTGATGCCAATGGCCGGTTGCAAATGCTCGAACCCGCGCTGGTCGAGCGCCTGCACGCCCGCGCGGCGCAGGCTTCGGTGCCGGTCATCGCGGTCGATACGCAAACTTGCCTCGGTAGCCTGGGCACACTGTTCGGCTTCCAGCATTTTCGCGCCGTGCCGGATATCGTCGTGTTGGGGGGAGCCCTGGGCGGTAGCGCGATTCCCATTGGCACTTACACCTGCAGCGAACACATGGCCTGGCAGGTCTACGGCCGCAGCAGTCCGGCCAAGCATGGCAGCACCACGGCTGGCAACCCGATGGCCTGTGTCGCAGCCCTGGCCGCGCTGGATTATGCGCAGGTCAACGACTCGCCCCGGCAATGCCGGGACAACGGCCAGCGACTGGCGCAGACCCTGGCGTCATTTGGTGCCGTGGCCGAAGGCGCCTGGGTCAGTCTGCCGCTGGCCGACGACCTGCGACCGAGCGCGGTGTGCGAGGCGCTCTATGAAAAAGGCGTCTATGTCAGCGTTCCTCGCGGTCGCGAGTTGATCCTGCGTTGCCCGATCACCGCTCGTCCCGAACCTATCCAACGTGCCGCAAACATCATCAAGGAGACGCTGAGCCATGTCCTTACTCAGGCCGCATGAACAACTGCTGGACGATTGCCAGCGGCACTGGAGCGCATCGGCAGCCAAACTGTATCGCCTGGGCAAGACCACCGTCGAGCAACAGGCCGATGGCATCCACGTCACTGACCACAACGGCAAGCGTTTCATCGATTGCGCGTGCAGCTATGGCGTGTTCATCGTCGGGCATCGCAACCCGATGGTACGCGAGCAGGTGCAGGCGCAACTGAATCAATTGGCCTGGGTGCCGGAAGGTCGGCGTCATCCGCTGCAGGACAAACTGTCCGAGCGCCTGTGCCAGTTGGTGCCGGGGGAGTGGGGCGATGTGCAGTACATGGTGTCCGGCGCCGAAGCGGTGGAGCAGAGCCTGCGCTATGCCTTGCGGATCCAGCCGCACCGGCGCGGCATCGTGGTGATGAGCGGCTCCTACCATGGCAAGACCCTGGCAGCGATGAGCATCCTTGGGCAGCGACAGAACCACAGCAGCTATGGCATCGCGCCGTCCGACGTCACCTGCGTGCCCTACGGTGATTTTGCCGCTCTGCAAAAGGCTGTGGGCGAGGGCGTGTGCGCGGTCTACGTCGAGCCGATCCTGGGCGGTGCCCATCTGCAAGTGCCGCCGGTGGGCTATATGGCCAACCTGCGGGCCTTGTGCGATGCCACTGGCACCCTGTTGGTGGCGGATGAGATCCAGACCGGTTTCGGTCGCTGCGGCAAGTGGTTCGCCGTGCAGTATGACGACGTCGTGCCCGACATCATGATCCTCTCCAAGGGCCTGACCGGTGGCTACACATCGTTTGCCTGCGCCATGTACAGCCAGCGCCTGGCCAGCCAGTACCCGCTCAGCGAAATCGAGCCCGACACACGCACCAACGGTGGTCATCCGGTGGCGTGTGCCTCGGCGCTCGCCGCCATCGACTACATCGAGCAGCACAACCTGGTGGAACAGTCGCGGATCAACGGCGGATTGCTGCGCCATGGCTTGCAACGTCTGGCGCTGCGCTATCCGCACATCGTCGAGGACGTGCCAGGGGTGGGCCTGATGACGGGCTTGCGTTTGCGCGGGTCGGTCTATGAGGCCTTGATGAGCATGGAGTTGGGCAAGCGCGGCATTCATGCCGGGCACTCAATGAATGAAAAGGCCGAACGCCCGGTGTTGCGCTTCTATCCGCCGCTGAACATTTCTCCCGATGCGTTGCGCCATGTCCTGACGATGATCGAAGAAGCTCTGGAAGCCATCGACCGGCGACCGAAGCTGGCGGTCAAGGCGTTCTCCCTGGTGGTGCGCAACATGTACCAGTTGCCCAACAAATGGCTGCGCAGCAAGGAGGCGTCGTGAGCATGTTCAACCCCGACACCCTGACCCTGCGGGAAATGGCCGGCCTGCTGCGGCGGGGCGTGCTGACCAGTGTCACGTTGCTGGAGTTCTACTTGCAGCGCATCGCCGAGCGAAATCGGCAGATCAATGCACTGATCCAACTGGCGCCCGTGGAGGAACTGCGGCGCCAGGCCCGCGAGGCTGACGAGATGGCACGCATCGGGCAAATCAGCGGTCCGCTGCATGGCATCCCGATCACCGTCAAGGATGTGCTCCATGTCCGTGGGTTCAAAATGTCCCGTGGGCTGGAGGAGCTGCTGGGCGAGACCAGCCAGCAGGACGCAACGGCGGTCGCCCGGCTCCGACAGGCCGGCGCGATCATCCTGGGCATCAGCAATGTGCCTGAACTGTGCATGGCCTTCGAGACCGAAAACCTGATCTACGGCCGTACCCTCAACCCCCACGACTTACAGCGCTCGGCCGGCGGCAGCAGTGGCGGTGAGGCCGCCGCGATCGCCGCCGGGTGCTCGCCGGCGGGCCTGGCTTCCGATGCCTGCGGCAGCGTGCGCATACCGGCGCATTTCAACGGCATCTGTGGCCTCAAGCTGACCCAGGGCCGCGTGCCCTTGACCGGCCAGTTCCCCAACGACCGTTCCGGGCTGTTTCACCTGACTTCGGCGTTTGGGGTGATGGGACGGTATGTCGATGACCTGACGCTGCTCGGGCCGTTGATCAGCGGTGCCGACGGCCTCGATCCGGACACGGTCGACGTACCGTTCGCCGACAGCGAGCCGCTGGCCGACCTGCGGATCGCGCTGTTCTCGGAGTCGGGTCGCACGCCGGTCAGCGCGGCGGTGCGCCAGGTGTTGCAACAGGTCGAGCATTGCCTTGAGTCGGTGGTGGCGCAGGTGAGCCAGCTGGCGCCGCCGATGCTCGAAGAGGCTTGCGATGTGCTGTGGCGGGTGTTCATCACCGGTGCCGATGCCGGACGAGGCTGGCGGCAGATGTTCGAGACCATGAACAAGCGCCGCTTCACCCCGGCCATCGCTCAGTTGATGGACATGAGCGAGGCCGTGGAGTTGACCGTGGATGAAGTCAAGCGCGACTGGATCGCCATCGACACCTTCCGCTATCAACTGGCGAAGTTCTTCAAGCAGCATGATCTGCTCATTTGCCCTGTGTTCCCGGACGTCGCCTTCCGTCATGGGGAGTCCCTGGAGGACCGCGACCGCTATGCCTTCGTCTTCCCCTTCAGCCTCAGCGGTTCGCCGGCGGTGGTGATCCGCGCCGGCACCGACCCCGTCACCGGGATGCCTATCGGCATCCAGATTGTCGGGCCTCATTGGCAGGAAGAGCGCTTGCTGGCGGTGGCGGCTTTTCTGGAGCGGGAACTGGAGCGTTGGAGTCCGGTTGCCCCACGCCCGGTATCGACTTGATGACCGGCTCTCAGGCCGTAACGGTCTTCGCGTTACGGCTTGAGATCACCAGTGCCAGCATCCCCACGCCCACCAGCGCAGCGCCGGTGATCTCCAGGGGCAGGGGGGGCTGTCTGAACCAGAACCAGTGGAGCAGCGTCACGAAGAGTGTATTGAGGTACACGTAGGAAATCACCGTGGACGGTGCGATTACCCCGATTGCCCGATGCAATAGCCAGAACGTAGCGAGGGTACCGAACAGAGCCAGATACACCAGCCAACCGATATCCAGCGTCGACAGTTGCAGGGCGCTGCGCCAGCCTCCACTGAACAGGCAGAACACCAACAGGAACAGTGAACCGAACAGCATGTTCCAGAAGGTCATCGCCACCGGATCCCGTCCCTTGAGCGCCTTGGCCTTGAATCGCTGGCTGAGAGGTGAATACAGCGCCATCGCCAGGCAACCGGCACCGAATACCAGCACCGGATAGAGCGCAGGCATTTGCCCGGGCGCCGAACCTTTGAGAGTCAGCAGCACGGCGCCGGCCGCGGCGATCAGCATGGGCAGCAGGCGGGTCTTGAGATTCGGACTGGGCAGCAGGAAAACCTCGAAGAACAGCGTCATCAAGGGCACGAGTGTGTACAGCGTCGCGGTATTGACCGCCGAGGTGTAACGCAAGGCTTCGAACAGCGAACCGAAGTAGGTCGCCAGCAACAAGCCAAGGACCGCGTGCGCCAACAAGCCTTGGGTGGAGATGGGCGAGCTTTTTTTCAGCAGCAGTAGCGGAAGAAACATCAAGGCGGAAAACAGCAATCGCAAGCCCGTGAGCAGAATTGGATCGATCGCCTGGCTGACCTGAGCCGCCGCAAAGAACGACGAAGCAATCAGCATTGCCCAGATGAGCATGCCCCAGTGAGCGGCTGCAAAACCGACGTTTTTCATCAAGGTCTGATTCCTGCGTTTGAGTACCGGAACGTCATGATGGGCAAATCCGTCGGCCGTCATGGGTAGGTTTGAATAAAACAGGGCCGCAATCATTGCAGCCCTTCAAGCACACGAGCCGAACAGGCACTAGCTGATGTGACGTGCGTACTGCTTGGGATTGAAGCGCAACACCATCAGGATCATCAGCCCCATCACTGCGGTGAGCGACCACCAGGCCCATTCGAAGCTGCCCAACTGGTCACGGATCATCCCGGCGACCAGCGGTGAGAGCCCGGCGATCAGATAGCCGATGCCTTGCACGAATGCCGTCAGGCCACCGGCCCGGCGCGGGTTGTCCAGGTGATCGAGGGAGACGATCAGGCTCATGGGGAACAGGCCGCCGATACCCAGTCCCAGCAAACAAGGCCACAACAGGCTCAAGCGTTCCGGGCTGAGGATCAGGCCGCAGAACCCTGCCATGATCAAGGCCAGCAGGACGGCCAGAACCAGGCGTTTATCCTGGCTGCGGTTGGCAATCGCCGGGGTGACGAGGCCGGACAGCACTTCCATTGCCGTGAGGAAGCCCAGCAACAGGCCTGCATGTTGTTCGCTCCAGCCTTTTTCCACGTAGTACGGCGCCAGCCAGGCCAGCACGCAGGTATAGGACGCAGTGCCCAGGCCAAAGAAAATCGCCAGCAACCAGGCCCGGCCATTGGCGAAGAATGACTCTTGCTGCCGGTTCGGGGCGTCGGGCAGAGGCGTGACCGCCGAACGCTGGGCGTACCAGCAACCGAGGGCGACCAGTGCCAGGATCGCCCAGATGGCCAGGCCGATACGCCAGCTGCCGGTCTGGGTCAGGACGAAGGGTGAAAACGATGCCGCGAGCGCCGCTCCACCCATGATCGATGTGACGTACAACCCCATGAACAGCGAGACGTTGTCACTGAAGCGTGATTTGATCAGAGCCGGCATCACCGCCTGGATCAGGGCGATCCCTATCCCGGCCACTACCGCGCTGACGATCAACTCGACGGCGCTGTCCAGGTACAAGCGCGACGCTGTGGCGAGGCCGATGATCAACAGCGACAGCACGATGGTACGGTGTTCGCCGATGCGCAAGGCGATGCGCATGCCCAGGAACATCGCCAGGCCCATGGCCATGACCGGCAGCATGGTCAGCAGCGAAGCGGCGCTGAAGCTCAACGGCACCTCGCCACGAATGGCTGACAACAATGGCCCGACGGCAGCCATGGAGGGCCGCAGGTTCAGCGCCACCAATACCACGCTGACCATCAGCCAGACGGCGTGGGTACTTGAAGTTCGAACGTTTTCCATAACAGAGCCTTGGCCGAATAAAAATGCCATTTAGGCCGGGAAGCGAGGCGTGGGGCAAATTGAAAACTTGGCAGGGCTATTGAAAGATTAAATGCGCTGGAAACCGCTGCGGGAGCAGGACTGTCCGCGATAGCGAACTGCCTGGGCCGTGATGTTGGATGTGCCGCCGCCATCGCGAGCAGCTCGCTCTCACAGTGGTTTGCGGTGCGGTTTTTGGCTGCTACTCCATGGTGGGGCTCAATGTTCCCAGCCAGGCCACCAGCGCAAGGATGGTCACTGCTACCGACAACTCGAGCACCATGCTTCTGCGCAAGGCCTTGATGGCGATGCTTTGCTCGCCGGTTTGCCTGGCCTGCTCCAGTAACGGGCTCAGATGGAAACGGTTCAGCGCGGCGAACACCAGCATGGCCGCAAACAGGGCAAGTTTGAGGACCAGCAACTGACCATAGGTGCTGTCGAGCAGCCCGTCGACGTCTGGGCCGACGATAAACAGATAGTTCACCACGCCCGTCACGCTGATCAGCACCACAATCACTGCTCCGATGGTTTCAAAGCCGGTCAGTGCCCGGCTCATGAGCGACAGTGGCGGTGTAGTCTGGTGGAGCAGCAGGGCGAACGCGGCCAAGGCACCCACCCAGGCACCCGCGGCCCACAGGTGCAAGAAGTCAGTGGTGAAGTGCCAGGTACGGCGTTCGCCTTCGTCCATGGCACCGTGTCCTGTCCAGGCCAGGGTAGCCAACGCGGCGAGCCCGCTCAGCGCGACCAGCCACAAGCTGACGCCGGGCCAACGATGATTGAGCGTTACGGCAATGGCGGCCACTGCCAGCGTCGCGATCCGCAGGCTCCAGCTCCAACCCACGTCTGTACCCGACACCATTATCTCAATATGGGGCCACAGCTCCTCCCAGTCAGCTGCACCGCTCATGGCCCAGGCCATGCACACCATGGAAGCCACCGACAACGCCAGGCCGAGCAGCGCGGTGATTGTCAGCAGCGACTTGAAGTCCAACACCGCGCCGGAGATCCGTTCCTGGCCTCGCAGGCTGTAGAGGCCGAAGGCGGCGATGCCGAACAACAACATCAAATCCAGATACAGGGCCAGGCGCAGGGCAACGTTGATCGACTCGTTCAAGTCACTTCACCTTGAACGAGACGTTACCGGTGATCGGGTGAGTATCGGACGATACCGCGCGCCACTGGACCTGATAAGTGCCGGCCGCGAGCGGGGCGTTCGGGGTGATAACCATGGTTTTGGGATCCTGACTGCCTGACACCTTTGCCGGCATTGGCATCGGTGAGTGCGCCGCCATGCCGGGCATCGCCGTCATCATCAGCTTGGCGCCGGAGAATTGGGTCATCAGGTTTTCGGAAAAATGCAGTTCGATCTTTTCCGGCGCGGCACCTTCCGCGCCTTCGGCGGGGGTGGAGGACACCAGTTTCGGATGCGCCTGGGCCAACCCGCTGATCAACAGACCGGTGGACAGCGCGACAGCGACAACAGCGTTTTTGATGGACGACATGCAAGGACTCCTACAGCTCGGTTTTTGATTTTTTGGGTCAATCGGTTTCAAGCGTGTTCAGAACCACATCCGCAGGCCCAGTACCAGGCGTGCCTCACTGCGGTCTTTATCTTCCTCACGGGCATAGTCGGCGGTGTTGCCATAGGTGCGATTCCAGGTGACACCGATATAGGGGGCGAATTCACGGCGGATTTCATACCGCAACCGCAAGCCTATTTCGGTATCCGAAAGCCCTGAGCCGATCCCACGGGAAGGGTCGTTCCTGCCATAGAAGTTGGCTTCTGCGGTGGGTTGAAGGATCAGGCGATTGGTCAACAGAATGTCGTAATCGCCTTCCAGGCGCGCCGCGCTCTGGCCGCCTTCGCCAATGAACGCCGTGGCTTCGGCTTCGAAGTTATACAGCGCCATGCCCTGGATACCAAAGGCTGCCCAGGTTTGCGGATCGCCCGGTTTGAAGTCCTGGCGCACGCCGGCTACCACGTCCCACCAGGGACTGACGGCGTGGCCCCACAGGGCCTGGAGTTCGGCTTCTTCAGTCTTGCCGTTGGTGCGTTCACCTTCGGTGCGCAGCCACAAGCGATCGATGTCTCCACCGATCCAGCCTGAAGCATCCCAGCTCAGCGCGCTGCCCTTATCGGCGTCCTGCCATTCCAGTTGATCGATGAGAAAAAAAGAGTTGATGGCGCTGTCATGTACCGCATGGCCGCCATGGTCTTCATAAACGGCGGCACGGTCGGCGTCGGTCAGTGTCGGGATAGGCGTACGGCTGGTGGTTGGTGCCGATTGCATGGGCTCCATGCCTTGCATCGAGTCCATGCCTTGCATCTGGCTGTGGTCCATCCCGGGCATCTGGCTGTGATCCATGCCTTGCATGTCAGTGCTCGCGGCCCAGGCTGGAACAGCCGTGCCGAGGGTGAGGGAGGCAACGATGGCGCCAGACAAAACGCGATATTTGGTCGTTGTGGTCATGGTCGGCTCCTTATTCCTGCACCCGAACTTCACGGAACATCCCCATCTCCATATGAAAGAGCAGATGGCAGTGATACGCCCAGCGCCCGAGGGCGTCGGCGGTGACGCGGTAGCTGCGCCGAGAGCCCGGGGGCATATCGATGGTGTGTTTGCGCACCATGAACCGGCCGTTCTCGTCCTCCAGATCGCTCCACATCCCATGCAGGTGAATCGGGTGGGTCATCATGGTGTCGTTGATCAGCACGATGCGCAGGCGCTCGCCGTACTTGAGCAGCAGCGGCGCGGCGTTGGAGAATTTCACGCCGTTGAACGACCAGACGAATTTCTCCATGTGCCCGGTCAGGTGCAGCTCGATCGTGCGGCCCGGTTCGCGGCCGTCCGGGTCGGGGAAGGTGCTGCGCAGGTCCGAGTACGTCAGGACCTTGCGACCGTTATTGCGCAGTCCTATACCCGGATCGTCGAGCTTTGCAGTGACCCCCATGGCCTGCATGTCCACCAGCGGGTTGTCCCGCTCGGTATCGGGATGGGACAACGGCGCGGACATGCCTTGCATGGCACTGTGGTCCATGCCGGACATGCTTTGCATGGAACCGTCCATGCCGGCCATGTCGCCCATGCCTTGCATCTGGCTATGGTCCATGCCCGACATGGATCCATGGTCCATACCGCCCATGCCCATATCATCCATGGTGAGCAGCGGCCGGGGATCAAGCGCCGGCACCGGTGCCGACAGACCGGCCCTCGCCGCGAGGGTGCCACGGGCGAATCCGCTGCGGTCCATCGACTGGGCGAAAAGGGTGTAGGCCTCTGCGGTGGGCTCGACGATGACATCATAGGTTTCGGCCACGGCGATCCGCAATTCATCGACGCTCACCGGTTGGACGTATTGGCCGTCGGCGGCCACTACGGTCATCTTCAGACCGGGGATGCGCAGGTCGAAGTACGTCATGGACGAGCCGTTGATAAAGCGCAGGCGAAGGCGCTCGCCGGGCTTGAACAGGCCTGTCCAGTTCATGTCCGGTGCCTGGCCGTTCATCAGGTAGGTGTAGGTCGCGCCACTGACATCGGCCAGATCGGTGGGATTCATCTTCATCTCGGCCCACATCTTGCGATCGGCCACGGTGGCATCCCAGCCTTTGCTGGCCACATCGTCGATGAAATCGCCGACGGTGCGTTTGTTGTAGTTGTAGTAGTCCGACCGCTTCTTGAGCTTGCGGATGACGTCGGCGGGATCCTCGTCGGTCCAGTCGGTGAGCATCACCACGTAGTCCCGTTCGTACTGGAAAGGCTCGGGTTCCCGTGCATCGATGACCAGGGGGCCGTAGACCCCGGATTGCTCTTGGAAACCGGAGTGGCTGTGGTACCAGTACGTGCCGTTCTGGCGGACCTTGAATTGATAGACGTACATGCCGTCGGGTTCGATGCCCTTGAAACTCAATCCTGGAACGCCGTCCATGTTGGCCGGCAGGATGATGCCGTGCCAGTGGATGGACGTGGTGTCCTTCAAGCGGTTGCGTACCCGCAAGGTCACCGTATCGCCTTCGCGCCAGCGCAGCAGTGGGCCAGGGACGCCGCCATTGATGGTCTGGGCGATACGCGGATGACCGGTGAAGTTGACCGGGCTTTCGCCAATGGACAGGTCGAATTCGGTGCCGCTCAATACATGGGGTTGGCCAGGACCGGTCACCGCCCAGACGGGCGCGCGCCACAGACCCAGGCCACCCAGGATGCCGCCAGCGGTCAGACCCTTTACGAAAGTTCGCCGGGAGGTTTTTGTTTGCATTGATAAAGTCCGTCGTCGATTCATCACGTAACAGGGGCATTCCCCGTGCAGATTTGAACGTACGATGACATAGGCGAGCGCGGCAGGTGATTACATTTCAGTCAGGTTGCTGGCGGCGTTGGCCGCCAACGGCGAGAGGTTTGGAGGGCGTCGAAGCGCACCGGCCGGACGCCGATCAGAATGATCTTTTGCATCGACGGGATATTCTGTAGCCTTGCCGGCTTCATGCTGTCCCGTGCCTGATTGAATCCACTTTCCCGGCGGTACCCGAGTGGTACGGAGCCGGGTGTATACTCGACTTTCGCGCAAACGCGCCTGCAGGTCTTGCGAACATGACGCAAATTTCCGAACGCCTTCTGGTCCAGGCTCACCTCGACGCCAAGCAGCCCAAGCCGCTGAGTGCCGAGCAAGAGGCCTGGTACCGCGCCGCCATCGCCGCCGAGCTCAAGGCTCAGGACGCGGTGCTGGTCGCGCACTTCTACTGCGACCCGATCATCCAGGCCCTGGCCGAGGAAACCGGGGGCTGCGTCTCCGACTCCCTGGAAATGGCCCGCTTCGGCAACGCCCATCCGGCCAAGACCGTGGTGGTGGCCGGGGTCCGGTTCATGGGCGAGACCGCCAAGATTCTCAACCCGGAAAAACGCGTACTGATGCCGACCCTGGAAGCAACCTGCTCCCTGGACCTCGGTTGCCCGGTAGACGAATTCTCGGCGTTCTGCGACCAGCACCCGGAGCGTACCGTGGTGGTGTATGCCAACACGTCGGCGGCGGTCAAGGCCCGGGCCGACTGGGTCGTGACGTCCAGCTGCGCGCTGGAAATCGTCGAGAGCCTGATGGACAACGGCGAGACGATCCTCTGGGGACCGGACAAGCACCTGGGAACCTACATCCAGCGCAAGACCGGCGCCGATATGCTGCTCTGGGATGGTGCCTGCATCGTCCATGAAGAGTTCAAGTCCAAACAGTTGGAGGACATGAAGGCGTTGTATCCGGACGCCGCGATCCTGGTACACCCGGAGTCGCCGTCCTCGGTCATCGAGCTGGCGGATGCCGTGGGGTCCACCAGCCAATTGATCGCCGCTGCCCAGAGCCTGCCGAACAAGACGCTGATCGTTGCCACTGATCGCGGCATCTTCTACAAGATGCAGCAGTTGTGCCCGGACAAGGTCTTCATCGAGGCCCCTACCGCGGGCAATGGCGCGGCCTGCCGCAGTTGCGCCCATTGTCCCTGGATGGCAATGAATACCCTGGAACGTACCCTCAAGAGCCTGCAGGAAGGCGCCAACGAGATCTTCGTCGATCCGGCGTTGATTCCCCAGGCCATTCGCCCGCTCAAGCGCATGCTGGACTTCACCCAGGCGGCGCGGATGAAGCTGGCGGGGAATGCCTGACGGTAGCTTCAAGCTTCAAGCTACAAGCGGATCCTGCTTTAGCTTGAAGCTTATTTCTTCCCTTTAGGGATCCGCACCAACTGCGTTTGCGAGTAGATGTCATGCCAGCTGCGCTTGCGCTTGTCGAACAACGACCAGATAAAGCCCAGCCCCACCACCAGCCATGAAGCGATCGACACCACGAACCGCAACAAGGCCTGCCACAGGCTGATGGCGGTGCCGTCGGCGTTCTGTACGCGAACGCCCCACACCTGCATGCCCAGGGTCTGGCCGTTATGGGTCCAGAATTTCGCAAAGAAGCCAAACAGCACGAACAGCAGCACGGTGGATAGCAACGGGTCGCCATCCAGCGCACCGGCTTCGGTGAGGGCGCGCATTTTTTCTTCGCCGATGATGCTCATTTGGATCATCTTGTAGATGCCGCTGGTGACAATCAGCAGTGCAGTGCACAGCAGGAAGTCGTAGAACATCGCGGCCAGGCGACGGCCGAGGCCGACGGGGGGGAAGTCGCCCTGAGGGGTGAGCAGGTGTTTCGCCATGATGGTCTCGACAAAAAAGAAGCCATTCTACGGATTTACGCCCATAAAAAAGCCCCTGATATCAATCAGGGGCTTTTTGGTTCGCGGAAGACTCAGCCTTCAGCTTCTACTTCGTCGGCCTGCATGCCTTTCTGGCCCTGCACTGCAACGAAACTGACTTTCTGGCCTTCTTTCAGGCTCTTGAAGCCGTTGCCCTTAATGGCGCGGAAATGTACGAACAGATCCGGACCGCTTTCAGGAGTGATAAAACCAAAACCTTTTTCGTCGTTGAACCACTTGACGGTACCGTTCTGACGCTCAGCCATTTTCTTATTTCCTTTGACGCTAAAATTGATGACAGCCTCTTTCACATGAAAGAGTACTGGGGCTGGGTTGCAGGAAAGTAAGAGACGTCGAACGGGATGTAGCGAACTTCATAAGCTACTGCCCAGGTCACGATTCCAAGCGACCCATGCAAACACAGTGACCAAACTCTACGCCAACTACCAATGAAAAAACAACCCCCTCTGAGAGCCCCGTATTTCCTGAGCTTGCCGCCATTTAATCGTTTCGCTGGCCTGGGCTTAATCGATAGGCTGGTTCAATTGTTTATGGCGTTATAAATCCCGTTCATTCAGGAATAAATGCACCTTTTTATGGCGGTTGCGTTACACATTAGTGCATGCACAACGCAACCGCGTTACTTATAGAAACAGTCAATCAGCCGCGATAGTAGCGCTGTGGCACAAATGGCATTTTGCTCACAAGCATAGGCACCTTTTTCCCCCGGACCATGGCCCAGACCGGCGTGTCCAGTGCGGTATGAGCGCTGTCCAGGTACCCCATTGCCAACGGGCCGCCCAGAGTCGGGCCGAAGCCGCCACTGCATACCGTTCCGATATTTTCGCCCGCTTCGTTGACGATCTCGGCCCCTTCGCGCACAGGTGTGCGTTCCTGGGGCAGCAGGCCGACGCGTTTGCGGCTCACGCCGTTCTGTTGCTGGGCGAACACGGTTTGCGCGCCCGGAAAGCCTCCGGCGCGAGCACCGTCGGCACGCCGGATCTTGGAAACAGCCCAGAGCAGGCTAGCTTCGACCGGTGTCGTCTCGGTGTTCATGTCGTGGCCGTAGAGGCACAGGCCGGCTTCCAGGCGCAGGGAGTCACGAGCGCCGAGGCCGATGGCGGCCACTTCCGGCTCGGCCAGCAGGGCGCGAGCGAGTTTCTCCGATTCGGTGGCAGGCACGGAGATTTCAAAACCGTCTTCGCCGGTGTAGCCCGAACGGCTGACGAAGCAGTCCACGCCCAGCAACGTGACGCGCTGGAATTGCATGAAGGTCATCTTCGTTACTGCCGGCGCCAGGCGCGCCAGTACCGTGACGGCCGCAGGTCCTTGCAGGGCGAGCAGGGCACGGGCTTCGAACAATGGCTCGATGCTGCACTGGTCACCGATGTGGGCACGCAAGTGGGCCAGGTCCTGCTCCTTGCACGCCGCGTTGACCACCAGGAACAACTCATCGTTACCCAGGTTGGCAACCATCAGGTCGTCGAGGATGCCGCCATTCTCGTTGGTAAACATGGCGTAACGCTGCATGCCCACCGGCAGATCGATGATGTCCACCGGCACCAGGGTTTCCAGGGCTTGCGCAGCGCCTGCGCCAGTGAGACGGATCTGGCCCATGTGGGACACGTCGAACAGCCCAGCCTGGTCACGGGTGTGCTGGTGTTCCTTCATCACACCCAGTGGGTATTGCACGGGCATGTCGTAGCCGGCGAACGGCACCATGCGGGCACCGAGTTCGAGGTGCAGCGCGTGCAGCGGGGTTTTCAACAGTGGTTCGGTGGACATATCGACTCCTGGGAAAATGAAGAGAGGCGCATCAGCATTCGATGATGTTGACGGCCAGACCGCCGCGGGCGGTCTCCTTGTATTTGCTTTTCATGTCGGCGCCGGTCTGGCGCATGGTGCGGATGACTTTGTCGAGGGAGACGAAGTGATGCCCGTCACCGCGCATGGCCATGCGTACCGCGTTGATGGCTTTCACCGAGCCCATGGCGTTGCGCTCGATGCAGGGCACCTGGACCAGGCCGCCGATGGGGTCGCAGGTCAGGCCGAGATTGTGTTCCATGCCGATTTCCGCGGCGTTCTCCACTTGCTGCACCGTACCGCCCAGCACTTCGCACAGGGCACCGGCCGCCATCGAGCAGGCCACGCCGACTTCACCCTGGCAGCCGACTTCGGCGCCGGAGATCGAGGCGTTTTCCTTGTACAGGATGCCGATGGCGGCGGCGGTCAGCAGGAACCGCACCACGCCATCCTCGTTGGCCCCGGGGATGAAGCGCATGTAGTAATGCAGCACAGCCGGGATGATCCCCGCCGCGCCGTTGGTCGGGGCGGTGACGACGCGCCCGCCGTAGGCGTTTTCTTCGTTGACGGCCAAGGCATACAGGTTGACCCAGTCCAGCACCGACAGCGGATCGCGCAACGAGGCTTCCGGGTTCTTGCACAACTGGCGATGCAGCGCCGCCGCCCGTCGCTTGACCTTCAGCCCGCCCGGCAGGATGCCTTCGTTGCGGCACCCGGCCGCTACGCAATCCTGCATGACCTGCCAGATCTTCAGCAGGCCGGCGCGGGTTTCGGCCTCGGGACGCCAGGCACTTTCATTGGTCAGCATGACCTGACTGATAGACAAGCCATAGGTGCTGCAATGACCCAGCAGGTCCTTGGCACTTTTGAACGGGAAGGTCAGGGGCGTGGCGTCTTCGACGATACGGTCGGCGCCAGCGGCGTCTTCATCGACGACGAAACCACCGCCCACCGAGTAATACTCGCGGCTGCGCACTTGCAGGCCGGCGGCATCGAAAGCGCGGAAAATCATGCCATTGGGATGATAAGCCAGAGGCTTGCGAATCATCGCCAGGTGCAGTTTTTCATTGAATTCAATAGGGTGTCGGCCCAGCAGGTTCAAGCGACCATTGCTGCGAATGTCCTGCAGGCGGGCGGTCACGGTCTCGGTGTCGACGGTGTCCGGGTGTTCACCTTCCAGGCCCAGCAGCACGGCCTTGTCACTGCCGTGGCCCTTGCCGGTGGCGCCGAGGGAGCCATATAACTCCACCTTGACGCTGGTGATGGTTTCGAGCAATTCATCACGACGCAGCCCTTCGACGAAACGGGCGGCGGCACGCATCGGGCCGACGGTATGGGAGCTGGAAGGGCCGATACCGATCTTGAACAGGTCGAACACGCTTAACGACATGGTGTTTCTCCGGTTTCTTTTTATGATCGAGAGCTGTACAGGGCCCCTGTAGGAGCGGGCTTGCTCGCGAAGGCGGTGTGTCAGTCGATATCAATTGGCTGATACACCGCCTTCGCGAGCAAGCCCGCTCCCACAAGGGATATGCGGTGTTGTTGGGCGAGGGGTGGGCAATCCCACCCCTCCTACAGGTCAAGCGTAGCTTTCGATCGACGGGCAGGCGCAGACCAGGTTGCGATCACCGAACACGTTGTCGACCCGGCCCACTGGCGGCCAGTACTTGCCTTCGATCAACGACGCCACCGGGTATACAGCCTGTTCGCGGCTGTAGGAGTGGGTCCAGTCGCCGACGAGTTCCGCCGCGGTGTGCGGGGCGTTTTTCAACGGGTTGTCGTCCTTGTCCAGGCTGCCGTTTTCCACCGCGCGGATTTCTTCACGGATGCAGATCATCGCGTCGCAGAAGCGATCCAGTTCTTCCTTGGACTCGCTTTCGGTCGGTTCGATCATCAGCGTGCCGGCCACCGGGAACGACATGGTCGGGGCGTGGAAACCGAAGTCGATCAGGCGCTTGGCAACGTCATCGACACTGATGCCACTGCTGTCCTTGAGCGGGCGCAGGTCAAGGATGCATTCGTGCGCCACCAGGCCGTTGCTGCCGGTGTAGAGCACTGGGTAATGCTCTTCCAGACGACGGGCGATGTAGTTGGCGTTGAGAATTGCCAACTGCGAGGCCCGTTTGAGGCCCGCGCCACCCATCATGCGGATGTACATCCAGGTGATCGGCAGGATGCTCGCGCTGCCGAACGGCGCCGCGCACACCGCGCCTTCCTTGCGTTCCATGTTGGCGTGGCCCGGCAGGAAAGGCGCCAGGTGCGACTTGACGCCAATCGGGCCGACGCCCGGGCCGCCACCGCCGTGAGGAATGCAGAAGGTCTTGTGCAGGTTCAGGTGCGACACGTCGCCGCCGAACTTGCCCGGGGCGCAGAGGCCGACCATGGCGTTCATGTTGGCGCCGTCGATGTACACCTGGCCGCCGTTGTCATGAATGATGCCGCAGATTTCGCGGATGCCTTCTTCGAACACACCGTGGGTGGACGGGTAGGTGATCATCAGCGCGGCGAGGTGTTCGCGGTGCTCGATGGCCTTGGCCCGCAGGTCTTCGATGTCGACGTTGCCACGGGCATCGCAGGCGGTGACCACCACGCGCATACCGGCCATGTTGGCGGTGGCCGGGTTGGTGCCATGGGCCGAGGAGGGGATCAGGCAGATGTCGCGACGGTCTTCGCCACGGCTCTGATGGTAGGCACGGATCGCCAGCAGGCCGGCGTATTCGCCCTGGGAACCGGCGTTGGGTTGCAGCGACACCGCGTCGTAGCCGGTGGCGGCGCAGAGCATGGCCTCAAGCTCAGTGGTCAACTGCTGGTAGCCGGCGCTCTGCTCGGCGGGCGCGAACGGGTGCAGTGCGCCGAACTCGGCCCAGGTCACCGGGATCATTTCGCTGGCGGCGTTGAGCTTCATGGTGCAGGAGCCCAGCGGGATCATGGTGCGATCCAGGGCCAGGTCCTTGTCGGCGAGCTTGCGCAGGTAGCGCATCAGCTCGGTTTCGGAATGGTAGCGGTTGAACACCGGATGGCCGAGGATCGACGACTGGCGCTGCAGCGCGGCCGGAATGCGCGTCTGCACGTTGGCGGCGAGCGCAGCGAAGTCCGGCAGGGGCTTGCCGTCGGCCAACAGTGCCCACAGGGTTTCGACGTCGGCCTGGACGGTGGTTTCGTCCAGGGACAGGCCCAGGCGTTCAGCGTCCACTACGCGTAGGTTGATGCGCTGGGCGCGGGCCTTGTCGTGGAGGGCGGCGGTTTGCGCGCCGGTGTGCAGGGTCAGGGTGTCGAAGAAACTGTCTTGCTCGACGTTCAAGCCCAATGCGCCCAGGCCCTTGGCGAGGATCGCGGTCAGGTGATGGATGCGGTTGGCGATTTGCACCAGGCCCTTGGGCCCGTGGTACACGGCGTACATGCTGGCGATGTTGGCCAGCAGGACTTGGGCGGTGCAGATGTTGCTGGTGGCTTTCTCGCGGCGGATGTGTTGCTCGCGGGTCTGCATCGCCAGGCGCAGGGCCGGCTTGCCGAAGCGGTCCACGGAAACGCCTACCAGGCGGCCCGGCATATCGCGCTTGAAGGCGTCCTTGGTGGAGAAATAGGCCGCGTGCGGGCCACCAAAGCCCAGCGGCACGCCAAAGCGCTGGGCGCTGCCGATGGCCACGTCGGCGCCGAATTCACCCGGCGCGGCCAACACGGTCAGAGCCAGCAAGTCGGCCGCGACCGCCACCAGGGCGTTGGCGGCGTGGAAGCGGTCGGTCAGTTCGCGATAGTCGAACAGGTCACCGTTGCTGGCGGGGTATTGCAACAGCGCGCCGAAGAAGGCGCTGACATCGCTAAGCTCGCGCTCGTCGCCCACCACCACGTCGATGCCCAGGGGCTCGGCACGGGTGCGCAGCACGTCGAGGGTCTGCGGATGGCAGTGACGGGAGGCGAAGAAGGCATTGCTGCCCTTGTTCTTGCTCAGGCGCTTACAGAAGGTCATGGCCTCGGCGGCGGCGGTGGCTTCGTCCAGCAGCGAGGCGTTGGCGATCGGCAGGCCGGTGAGGTCGCTGATCAGGGTCTGGAAGTTCAGCAATGCTTCGAGACGGCCCTGGGAGATCTCCGGCTGGTACGGGGTATAGGCGGTGTACCAGGCCGGGTTTTCCAGCAGGTTGCGCAGGATCGGAGCAGGGGTATGGCAGTTGTAGTAGCCCTGGCCGATGTAGGTCTTGAACAGCTGGTTCTTGCCGGCGATGGCCTTGATCGAGGCCAGTGCATCGGCTTCGCTCTGGCCGTCGCCCATGTCCAGCACGCTGGTGCCCTTGATGCTTTCCGGAATGACGCTGGCGCTCAAGGCTTCCAGGGAGTCGTAGCCCAGGCGTTCGAGCATGGCCTGCTCGTCGCTGGCACGAGGGCCGATGTGGCGGGCGATGAATTCGTTGGCAGTGCCCAGATTAACGGTCATTTGGCGCTCCTCAGGCTTCGGCGTTGGCTTTGATCAGGCGGTCGTAGGCGTCCTGATCCAGCAATTGGCCAACTTTGGCGGCGTCGGCGGGCTTGAAGCGGAAAAACCAGCCTTCGCCCAACGGGTCTTCGTTGACCAGCTCGGGATTGCTCTCCAGGGCCGGGTTGGTTTCGATCACTTCCCCGTCCAGTGGCATGTAGACACCGCTGGCGGCTTTAACCGATTCCACGGTAGAGGCTTCGTCACCCTTGGCGTAGGTTTGCAGTTCCGGTAACTGAACATAGACCACATCGCCCAAGGCGTTCTGTGCAAATGCGGTAATGCCGACGGTAACGCTGCCATCGGCTTCGGCACGCAGCCATTCGTGATCTTCAGTGAAACGCAACTCGCTCATGGAAACTCCTGGGGCCAGACTCGTCTGGTGGACGCGATGAAAGGCGCGGGACTTGGCCCGGCCGAATGGAATACCCATAGCAAGAACGCGGCCAATGTTTATAAAGGCTTGTAGATCAATGTCTTATGAGGCTGCGCAGCAGGCGGGAGAGAGGCGGCTGTAGCGAAATCGCTACAGCTTGAGGGCTGGATAAAATCGTTGTGGGATCAAAGCCTTATCCGGCGCTGTCTGGAATGGTCTGTAGCGATATCGTTCCGCTGTAGCGCTTTCAGTACAGGTGGAGGTCGTTTTTGAACCGTTTCTCTAGCCCAGCTCGCTCCCACAGGGGACTGCGCAAGGCTTACGGTTTGTTGGGAATCCCATACTTGCGCAACCGGTGGGCAATCGCGGTGTGGGAGGTTTGCAGGCGGCTGGCGAGCTGGCGGGTGGAGGGGTAGTTAACGTAGAGGCTTTCCAGCAGCTGTTTCTCGAAGGCGTCCACGGCCTGTTCCAGACTTTCGACTTCCACATCGCTCTGGCGAGCCACGGAAGTGCCGGCGATGTCCAGGTCGCCAATATCCACCAGGCTACTCTCGCAAATGGCCGCGGCGCGGAAGATCACGTTCTGCAATTGCCGTACGTTGCCCGGCCAGCGGTTGCCCAGCAACGCGGGGTAGGTGCCCGGGGCCAGGCGACAGACCGGGCGCTGGATCTGCGCACAGGCCTGCTGCATGAAATACCGTGCCAGCAATAGGATGTCCTGGCCGCGCTCACGTAACGGCGGGACTTCGACGTTGAGCACGTTCAAGCGGTAGAACAGGTCTTCGCGGAAGGAGCCTTCGCTGACCATTTTCTCCAGGTTGCGGTGGGTGGCGCTGAGGATCCGCACGTTGACCTTGATTTCCCGGTCGCCGCCGACCCGGCGGAAACTGCCGTCGTTCAGGAACCGCAGTAATTTGGCCTGCAGATAAGGTGACATTTCGCCGATCTCATCCAGAAACACCGTGCCCTGGTTCGCCAGTTCCATCAGTCCCGGCTTGCCGCCCCGTTGTGCCCCGGTGAAGGCGCCGGGGGCATAGCCGAACAGCTCGCTTTCGGCCAGGTTTTCCGGCAGCGCGGCACAGTTCAGGGCCAGGAACGGGGCGCCGTGGCGAGCACTGATGGCGTGGCAAGCACGAGCCACCAGCTCCTTGCCGGTACCGGTTTCGCCCTGGATCAACAGCGGTGCGTCGAGGGCCGCCACCCGCTGGGCCCGGGCCTTGAGGGTACGGATCGCCGGGGATTCGCCCAGCAGCGCGTCAAACCCCTCGGCATGGTCGTGGTGCAGCGCCGACAGGCGTTCGCCGATGCGGTTGGGCTGATAGAGCGTCAGCAACGCACCCGCATCGGTGATGGGCGTGGCGTCCAGCAGCAACGTCTGGCCATTGAGGGTGACTTCCCGCAGTGGCAGGCGGAAACCGTTTTCCAGCAGAGTGCTCAACAGCGCGTCGTCGCCGAACAGCCCGGCCACGCTTTCGCCGGTCGGTTCACGACCGTACAGGGCGATCAGCGCCGGGTTGGCGAGCAGTACGTTGCCGGCACTGTCCAGCGCCAGCACCGGGTCGGTCATGGCGGCCAGCAAGGCGTCGAGCTGCAGATGCCGACGCTGGCCCGGCAGAATGTCCACCACGGTGACCGCTTGCACGCCGCGCACGCTGAACAATGCCTCGCGCAATTCATCCAGCACTTGCGGGCTCAGGGTAGGGGCGTCGATGTAGACGTTGGGTGGCACCATCTCCACCGCATCCAGATTGAGATTGCGCCCCCCCAGCAACGCCAGGACTTCCTGGGTGATACCAACGCGGTCGATGAAGCTGACGTGGATACGCATGGGGCGGTTTCGGGATTCTGGGATATGAAGGGTGGCAAGTATGCCTTGGGGCGGGCTTTTGGTGAAATCCTGGCGCAGTTCTTGAACATCACTGTTTACCCCACAAAAGCCCTGGGTTTACAACCCGATATCCCACGCCGGCGTTTCGGGAAACTTCACCACAAGGAAATCCACCAGGCTGCGCAGCGCCGTCGGCATGTGCTTGCGTGAGGCATACACCGCGTACATGTTCATCCGCCTGGGTTCGGCATGGGGCAACAGCCGGATCAGCTCGCCGCTCCTGATGTGGGCGCCGGCCTGATAGCTGGGTAGCATCGCCACGCCCGCGCCGGCAATGGTCGCCTGCAACAGGGTACTGGCCTCGTTGGCGCTGATGTTGCCCTGCACCGGCACCGAAACCTGCTCGCCATCCTGTTCGAAATGCCAGACGTTCTTGCCGACATAGGAGTGGGTCAGGCAGTTATGGCGGCTCAGGTCTTCCACCTGCTGCGGTGTTGGATGGTCACGCAAGTAGGCGGGCGACGCGCAGATTACCGAACGGCAGACCGAGAGGCGTCGGGCGATCAGGTTGGGGTCCAGGTCGTTGCTCATGCGGATCGCCAGGTCAATGCGTTCGTCCACCAGGTTCACGGTGCGATCGAGCATTTGCAGGTCGATGGTCACGCCAGGGTAACGCTTGACGTATTCGGCGATGGCGGTCGTCAGTTGGGCCTGGCCGAACGAAATGCTGGAACTGATGCGCAGCATGCCCCGTGGTGCGTCGTCCCGCGTGCTGACCGCCGCTTGCATGTCGCCGGACAACTCCAGCATCTGTCGACAACGTGGCAGGATCTCCATGCCGGCGGCCGTCAGGCTCAGCTTGCGCGTACTGCGGTGCATCAACCGGGCGCCGACCCAGTCTTCCAACTCCGCCAGGTAGCGCGACACCACCGGCCGGGACAGGTCCAGGTGCTCGGCCGCCGCCGATTGGCTGCCCAGGTCCACCACCGTGACGAACACCCGCATTGCTTGGAGACGATCCATGATTTGCCCGCTTTCAGAAACAAACTATGTTCGAGCATCGCATTTTTTGGAACTTGTCAGGTAACTAAGCTTGGTTCATCGACATCGCTGACATTTCAAGCATCGTTAACCACTGGAGAACACCATGAACAAAATCGCAATCATCGGCGCCACCGGGCGTGCCGGCAGCCAGCTGTTGGAAGAAGCCCTGCGTCGCGGCCACAGCGTGACGGCCATCGCCCGGAACACAGCCAGGATCGGTGAGCGGGCCGGGGTGGTCAGCAAGCCGCTGGACGTGTTGGACAGCGAAGCGTTGATCGAGGCGATCACCGGGCACGACGTTGTGATCAGCGCCGCGCATTTCTCCACCGTGCCGGCCGACAAGATCATCGCTCCGGTGAAGGCCGCCGGAGTCAAACGCTTGCTGGTGGTGGGTGGCGCCGGTTCGTTGTTGCTGCCGGATAACAGCCGGGTGATCGACAGCGACGGTTTCCCCGAGGAATACCTCGCCGAAGCCACGGCGGGTGCGTTGTTCCTGGATGTGCTGCGCAAGGAGCCGGAGCTGGACTGGACCTTCCTGTCGCCGTCGGCGGAATTTGTCGAAACCGAGCGCACCGGTCGCTTCCGTGTCGGCAAGGATCACCTGTTGTTCGACGACGCGGGGCGTAGCTGGATCAGTTTCGCCGACTACGCCATTGCGTTGATCGATGAAGTGGAGACACCGCAATTTTCGCGTGCACGGTTTACCGTGGGTTACTGATCCGACGCCATCGCGAGTAGGCTCGCCCACAACGATGTTGCGGTGTGCTCCGTTTTTTGATCACCGCCAGACCTGTGGGAGCGGGCTTGCTCGCGAAAGCGGTGTGTCAGCCAAGTGAATGTCGACTGACACGCCGCATTCGCGAGCAAGCCCGCTCCCACAGAGATTCTCAAAACTCAGGCATGAACCCTTACCCAGACACTCACCAGCACCGTCGCCGCCATCAACCACGCCACTGCCGCCACCGCCAACGACGCCTCCAGCCGCATGCGCTCGACCATCACATACAACGTCGCCAGGTACACGAAATACGGAATGATCGACCACATGCCAAAGACGATGGTGGTCTTCAGGTCGTCCACCGAACGGCCCTTGCCGACGATGTAATGGGCGATGAGGGCAAAGGTCGGGAACAGCGGTACCAGCCCGGCGATGTAATAATTCCGGGTCTTGGCGAGCATCGCCAGGATCACCACCACGGCCGCCCCGAGCGCCGCCTTGAAAATCAGGTCCACAGGTTCATCGCCCTCGGTTAATGGCTCAGGCCATATTTTTTGACTTTGTCGAACAGCGTGGTCTTGGCCATGCCCAGTTCCAGGCTGGCCTGGGTCAGGTTGCCACCGCTGCGTTGCAGGGCGTCGGCGAGCAGGTTGCGCTCGAAGGCTTCCACTGCTTCGGCGAACGTCAGCCCTTGGCCGCCGCTGCTGGCGCCCGGCTTCTTGAAGGCCGGCAGGCCCAGGGCGAAGCGTTCGGCGACGTTGCGCAGTTCCCGCACGTTGCCCGGCCAGTCGTGACTCATCAGGTTCGACAGGGTCTGATTGTCCAGCGCCGGTGCCGTGCGGTCGAAGCGCAGGGAGGATTGCTGGAGAAAGTGCTCGAATAATTGCAGGATGTCTTCGCGGCGCTCGCGCAGGGGCGGCAGTTCCAGGGTCACCACGTTGAGGCGGTAATACAAGTCGCTGCGAAACTGTCCCGCCCGGCCCAGTTCATCCAGGTCGGATTTGGTGGCCGCGATCACCCGGCAATCCACAGCCACGCTCTGGTTCGAACCCAGGCGTTCGAGGGTGCGTTCCTGCAACACCCGCAATAGCTTGATCTGCAAGGGCAGGGGCATGCTTTCCACTTCGTCGAGAAACAGCGTGCCGCCATCGGCATGCTCGATCTTGCCGATGCGGCGCTTGCCGGCGCCAGTGAAAGCGTTGGCCTCGTGGCCGAAAATTTCGCTTTCGAACAGATTTTCCGGCAAGCCGCCGCAGTTCAGCGCAACGAATTGTTTGTTATGGCGCCGGCTGAAGTCGTGCAGGCAGCGGGCGACCAGTTCCTTGCCCGTGCCGGTTTCGCCTTCGATCAACACGTTGGCGGAAGTGTCGGCGACGTTGGCTATCAACTCCCGTAGGTGCTGCATGGCGGGGGAGCGGCCAATGATCCGGCCTTCCAGGGAGTCGCGTTCGGCCAGTTGCCGGCGCAGCGAGGAAACCTCCCGGGCCAGGCTGCGCTGTTCCAGGGCACGGCGGGCGACGTCCACCAGTCGCTCGGGGGAAAAGGGTTTTTCCATGAAGTCGTAGGCGCCTTTCTGCATGGCGCCCACGGCCATGGAGATGTCGCCGTGGCCGGTGATCAACACCACCGGCAGGCTGCGATCCCGTGCCTTGAGACGGGTCAGCAGCTCCAGGCCATCGATGCCCGGCAGGCGGATGTCGCTGATGACGATGCCGGCAAAGTCATCGCCAACCCGCTCCAGGGCTTCTTCTGCGCTGCCTACGCCGATGCAGGGGATGTCTTCCAGGGCCAGGGCCTGTTGGCAGCCCAGCAAGACATGGGGATCGTCCTCGACGATCAATACACTCAGGTCATTGTTCATAGTGGCTCGGCAGGTGAGGGGCTTACCAACGGCAAACTGAGGATGAACGTGGTGCCGCCTTCCTCGGGGTGCTCCACGCCCAGGTAACCGCCCGCGGCGGCGGCCAGGCTCGCCGAGAGGGTGAGGCCCAGGCCCAGGCCCTGTTCGCCGGGTTTGGTGGTGAAGAATGGTTCGAACAAATGCTTGCGCGCCTGCTCATCGATGCCGTGACCGTTGTCCCGTACCCGCAGGCGATACTTGCCTTCCAGGGGATCGCCCTCGAGCCACAAGCGTGGTTCGGTCCGGGTTTGCATGGCGTCCAGGGCATTGCCGAACAGGTTTACCAGGATCTGTTCCAGGCGCGTCTGGTCGATTTGCACCTGCACGTCATCGAAACGGCTGTGCACTTGGACAGACAGGCTTTCAAGGCGCCCCCCCAACAGCTGCAGAGCAGCCTCGACAGCCTTGCCGAGACTGGCCCGGCCCTGATCGTCGCCGCGTCGGGCAAAGGACCGCAGGCTGGCGGTGATCCGGCCCATGCGGTCGATCAGTTCATTGATGGTCTTGAGGTTGGCGTTGGCAATGTCCAGTTGGCCGCGTTCCAGAAAGCGCACGGTATTGCCGGACAGGGTACGCAGAGCCGCCAGCGGCTGATTCAGCTCATGGGCGATGCTGGTGGACATCTGGCCGATGGCTGCCAGTTTTCCGGCCTGTACCAGTTCGTCCTGGGCGCGGCGCAAGGTTTCCTCGGCCTGGCGTCGTTCGCGAATCTGGCCCTTGAGCCGCTCGTTGCTGGCCCGCAGGTCGCTGGTGCGTTCGGTAATCCGACGTTCGAGCTGGTTGTTGGCTTCCTGCAGGGCTTCGCGGGCGGCGAGGCGGGTGGCGATGACTTTGCGCCGCTCGTTCCAGGCAATCAGCAGGAACGCCACCAGGGCGAACGCCACGGCCACCAGAATGCCCTGGTTGATGGCTTGTCGACGCAGGTCTTCAAGCGGGGTGAGCAGGGTGAAGTTCCATGGCGTATCGCTCAAGGGCCGGGTTTGCGACAAGTAACGGATAGCCTGCTTGTCGGCCGCCACTTCGGTGTTGGCGGGAAAGGTCAGTTTCTCCATGCCCTCGGCCAGTCGCTCCCGGGCCAGGGGCACCAGCTCGTTCAGCGGGAACCAGTAATATTGCAGACTGCGGGCCAGGCGCTCCTTGGTTTCATCGCTGAGCGGCCGCACGGACTTGAGCCGTCGTGCCGGGTCGCTGGACAGGATGATGACGCCGTTTTCGTCGCTGACGAAGGCTTCCAGACGCGCCCGCTGCCAGCGCTCCTCCATGGCTTCGAGGCGCACTTTGACCACGGCCACGCCAATAATCTTGCCCTGTTGCTCCAGGCCGTGGGCCAGGTAATAGCCGGGTTCGCCGTTGGTGCTGCCAATGCCATAGAAACGTCCCGGCTGGCCGCGCACGGCGTTCTGGAAATAGGCGCGGAACGACAGGTCTTCACCCAGGTAACTGTCGACGTCACGCCAGTTGCTGGTGGCCATGACCCGGCCGGTGGTGTCCATCACATAGATGGCCCGGCTGCGGCTGCGCCGGTTGAGGCCTTCGAGGTATTCGTTGACGGTCTTGCGGTGTTCGGGCGTCGGGTCGTCGAGCAAGGCCGAGACGCTGGACTCCAGCTCCAGCAGGCTGGGCAGGTACGTGTACTTGCTGATCTCGCTCTCGACCGCGCGGGCGTGCAGCTCCAACTGGCGCTCGCCGTTTTCGGCAAGGCCACGGATGCCGTAGTGCTCGCTGATCCAGAAGCCGAGGTAGCCCAGGCCGATCGTCAGGGCGAGAATCAGCGGTGGCAGGAACAGGTGGCGGATCAGGCGGGGTTTCACGGCAAGTGATGGCGGCGCGGCGCGATAGAGGGTGGGGTCGCATTTCATCACAGTTGCCTTGGGTCAACCACAACACAAATCTACAGAGCAACTCCGGTCCCTTGTGGGAGCGGGCTTGCTCGTGAAGGCGGTGTGTCAGTCACATCGAGAGTGAATGTGCTGTCCTATTCGCGAGCAAGCCCGCTCCCACAGGGGAGTGGTGTTGTTTAGTGCTGCAGGATTTTCTCAAGGAAATGCTGCGCACGTTCGGAGCGGGCGCTGATGTCGCCGAAGAACTCTTCCTTCTTGCAGTCCTCGATGATCTGACCCTGGTCCATGAAGATCACCCGGTTCGCCACTTTGCGGGCGAAGCCCATCTCGTGGGTCACGCACATCATGGTCATGCCTTCGTGAGCCAGTTGCACCATCACATCGAGCACTTCGTTGACCATTTCCGGGTCGAGAGCCGAGGTCGGTTCGTCGAACAGCATCACCACCGGATCCATCGCAAGGGCCCGGGCAATCGCCACGCGCTGCTGCTGGCCGCCAGAGAGCTGGCCCGGATGCTTGTGGGCGTGGGCCGCGAGGCCGACCCGATCCAGCAGTTGCAGGCCTTTCTTGGTGGCCTCTTCCTTGCTGCGGCCCAACACCTTGATCTGCGCGATGGTCAGGTTTTCGGTGATGGTCAGGTGCGGGAACAGTTCGAAGTGCTGGAATACCATGCCCACCCGCGAGCGCAGTTGCGGCAGGTTGGTCTTCGGGTCGGCAATGGAGGTGCCGTCCACCACGATATCGCCTTTCTGGAACGGCTCCAGGGCGTTCACGCACTTGATCAGCGTGGACTTGCCCGAGCCCGACGGACCGCATACCACCACGACCTCACCTTTGCTGACCTCGGTGCTGCAATTGGTCAGTACCTGGAAGTCCCCATACCACTTGTTGATGTTCTTGATAGAGATCATATGGCGAACCTTTTTTGCAGACGCTTGACCAGCAGCGAGGCGGCAAAGCTGATTGTGAAGTACACGAGACCTGCGATGATCAGGAACTCATTGGAGCGGCCGATGATGTCGCCACTGGCCCGCGAAGCATTGAGGAAATCCACCAGGCCGACGGTGTAGACCAGCGAGGTGTCCTGGAACAGGATGATGCTCTGTTGCAGCAACAGCGGCGTCATCTTGCGGAACGCCTGGGGCAGGATGATCAGGCGCATGGTCTGGCCATAATTCATGCCCAGTGCCTGGGCGGCGCCCATCTGACCCTTGGGAATGGACTGCACGCCGGCCCGAACGATTTCGCAGAAGTACGCTGCTTCGAACATCATGAACGCCACGACGCAGGAACCAAACGCACCGATCGGGGTGTCTTCGCCGGTGATCCAGCGCAGCACGAACGGCACTGCCAGGTAGAACCAGGTGATCACCAACAGCAGTGGGATCGAGCGGAAATAGTTGACGTAGATGCCGGCGATGTTGGAGATCAGTTTGTTGTGGGACAGGCGCATGAGGGCCAGGATCGTTCCCAGAACAATCCCACCGATGACGCCCAGGGCCATCAGTTTGAGGGTCATCACCATGCCGTTCCACAAGCCGGGAATGGCCGGGACGATGCCCGTGAAATCGAATTCCATCATTTACCCCCCACGGAGATCAGGCCGGGCACCGCGACTTTCTTCTCGACCATGCGCATGAGCAGCATCAGGCTCATGTTCAGGGTGAAATAGATCAAGGTCGCCAGGGTGAAGGCTTCGAACAGGTTGGCGGAGAACTCGGCGGTCTGCTTGGTCTGCGCGAGCAGCTCCATCAGGCCGATCAGCGAGGCCACGGACGAGTTCTTGAAGACGTTGAGGAATTCCGACGTGAGCGGCGGAATGATGATCCGGTAGGCTTGGGGCAGCAGAACATTCCAATAGATCTGCGGCAGCTTGAAGCCCATGGCACGAGCAGCGGACTCCTGGCCCCGGGGCAGCGCCTGGATGCCGGTGCGCACTTGTTCGCAGACGCGAGCGGCAGTGAACAGGCCCAGGCACACGACGACGCTCAGGTAGGCCGAGGTGGTCGGGTTCAGGTCTTGTTTGTACCACTCCTGCAGGTTTTCCGGCAGCAGGTCCGGTACCAGGAAATACCAGATAAACAGCTGAACCAGCAGTGGCACGTTACGGAATAGCTCCACGTAGCAGGTGGCGATGCCCGACACCAGCCGGTTCGGCACGGTGCGCATCACGCCCAGGATCGAGCCCAGCAGCAGGGCGATGATCCAGGCGGCGACGGCGATGGCAATGGTCCAGCCCAGGCCGGCCACGTACCAGTCGAGATAAATCTCGCTGCCCACGCCGGTGGACTTGAAGAACACGCCCCAGTCCCAGTTGTAATTCATCAGGGTCTCCCCTCAGATCGTTCGATGTACAAATGCCCGCCTGGGGAAGCTCCGTTCCCGTCCAGCCATGACGGCCGGGCACACGCGTTCGGCTCGATAGCACCGGTTCGAGTGTTTCCTGAAAATTGCCAGCAGGGAGTGACCATCTCCTGAAAGGGCCGGGCCCCTTCAGGAGATAAGGTTAGTCAGAAAATCAGGACTTCTTGTCGTCAGCCGCTTTGTCGGTCGGATTGGCGATCAATGCCTTGAGCTCGTCGCTCATCGGGAAGTTCAGGTTCAGGTTTTTCGGCGGGATTGGCTGGGTGAACCACTTGTCGTAGATCTTGTTGATCTCGCCCGACTTGTAGGTCGCCACGATGGCGTCATCCACGGCCTTTTTGAACGGCGCGTCGCCTTTGCGCATCATGCAGCCATAGATTTCGTACGACTGTGGGGTACCGGTCACTTCCCAGTCGCTGGCTTTCTTGGCCTTGGCGGCTTCGCCGGCCAGCAGGGCGTCGTCCATCATGAACGCAACGGCACGGCCCGATTCCAGCATCTGGAAGGATTCGCCGTGGTCCTTGGCGGAAATGACGTTCATGCCCATCTGCTTGTCGGCGTTCATCGCCTTGAGCAGGCGCTCGGAGGTGGTGCCGGCGGTGGTCACGACGTTCTTGCCTTTCAGATCGTCGAAATCCTTGTACTTGGAGTCTTTCTTGGAGAGCAGGCGGGTGCCGATCTCGAAGATGCCGACGGAGAAATCAACCTGTTGCTGGCGTTCCACGTTGTTGGTGGTGGAACCGCACTCCAGGTCCACGGTGCCGTTCTGCACCAGCGGGATACGGGTTTGCGAGGTGACCAGGTTGTACTTGACCTGCAGGTTCGGCATGTCCAGGTCTTTTTTCAGGGCCTCGACGACTTTCAGCTGGATGTCGTGGGAATAGCCGACCGGTTTACCGGAAGCGTCCGCGATGTAGGAAAACGGAATGGAAGCGTCGCGATGCCCGAGTGTGATGACGCCGGACTCTTTGATCTTTTTCAGCGTGCCGGTCCGTTCGGCAGCGAAAGCTGGGGTGCTGATCAGAGCGGCAGCAATGGCTGCGCCCAGGAGATGGGGAACGATACGCATCGATGTTTCCTCGACATTGTTTTTTTTATTCCGGCCGGTTCGTCGGCCCTGAGTACTTGGAATGCCCGGTAGCTCCTGTTGTGTTGGCGCCCGGGCAAACGTCTCCACGAGTGTAGAGCATGACTCGTGCCAGGCCAGTTCAATATGGTTAAGCCTTTGTTTTTAAAGATAATTAATGTTTTGTTTCGGATTTTGTATAACTTGTTTATCCGGTTTGCCGAATCGACTGTAGGGTCGCGTTCGGAAAACCGAATATTCGTTCCCGTAGGAGGGGAAGTGGTGGGGGAGGCAGTAAAAAGCCCCTGGACCATGGGGTCAGGGGCTTTGGTTGATCAGGTTGAGGATCAGGCCGCTTCGATCTTGCGGCGATTGTGCTCGACCTTGTCCAGATATTGCTGCAGTTTTTCCTGCTCGGCCGGCGTGGTGAACAAGCCCAGTTTGCTACGGCGCCACAAGATGTCCTGGGCGCTGACGGCCCATTCGTCGCTGCACAAGTAATCGACTTCCCGGGTATAAAGGCCGCCACCGATGTGTTCGCCCAGGTCGGTCAGGCTATGCACGCCTTCGAGCATGCGCCAGGTGCGGCTCCCATAAGTCGTGGCCCAGCGGCGAGCGAGATCGGTAGGTACCCAGTCGAACTTGTCGCGGATCGCCGAGCACAGCGCCTGCGGGGTGGTCATGTTTTCGCCACCGGGAAGTGGATCTACAGCCGTCCAGCTCGGGCGCATCTGGGTGAAATAGGGCGCCAGTTGCGCCATGGCCGATTCGGCCAGTTTGCGATAGGTGGTCAGCTTGCCGCCGAATACCGACAGCAATGGGGCTTCTTCGCCGCCGGCGGACAGTGCCAGCGTGTAATCCCGGGTGACCGCCGACGGATTGTCCGATTCGTCGTTGCACAACGGGCGGACGCCGGAATAGCTGTGCAGGATGTCGTCGCGGCTGATCTGCTCCTTGAAGTGAGCGTTGACCACCTTCAGCAGGTAATCGGTTTCACCGTCGGTGATCGCGACTTTGGCCGGGTCGCCGGTGTATTCACGGTCGGTGGTGCCGATCAGGGTGAACTGGTTCAGATAAGGGATGGTGAACACAATGCGCTGGTCTTCGTTCTGAAGAATATGCGCGTGTTCGCCTTCATAGAGTTTTGGCACGATGATGTGGCTGCCTTGGATCAGGCGGATGCCGTAGGGCGATTCCATCTTCAGATCATCGCGGATGAACTTCGCGACCCATGGGCCAGCCGCGTTCACCAGTGCCTTGGCGCGGATCGAAAACAGGCTGCCGTCGGCGCGTTCCAGATGCAGGTGCCACAAGCCTTTGCTGCGGCGGGCATTCACGCAACGGGTGCGGGTGTGGATGTGGGCGCCTTTTTCACGTGCTGCCATGGCGTTGAGCACCACCAATCGCGCGTCGTCGACCCAGCAGTCAGAGTATTCGAAGCCTTTGGTGATCTCGCTTTTCAGCGCACTGTCAGCGCCGAATTTCAGGCTTTTCGAGCCGGCAAGCTGCTCGCGCTTGCCCAGGTGATCGTAGAGGAACAGGCCGGCACGGATCATCCAGGCCGGACGCAGGTGTGGGCGATGGGGCAGTACGAAGCGCATCTGCTTGACGATGTGCGGGGCCTTGCTCAGCAACACCTCGCGTTCGGCCAAGGCTTCGCGTACCAGGCGGAATTCGTAATGTTCAAGATAGCGCAGGCCACCGTGGATCAGCTTGCTACTGGCCGAAGAGGTGTGGCTGGCCAGGTCGTCCTTTTCGCAAAGGAACACCGAAAGACCGCGACCGGCAGCGTCCGCGGCTATCCCCACGCCATTGATGCCACCGCCAATGACGGCGATGTCGTAGATCTCGGCGAGAGGGGGCGTAGGCAAGGTGGAAGTGGGCATCGGCTGGCCTCGGGTTCTTTTCGCAATATTTGAATTCGAACATTTATGTTCATTTGCGAAAATACTAGCTCATAAATGAGGGAGCGACCAGTCGACTTCGATTGAAAATACTGATCAAAGGAAACTGAAAGGAAAATTTTCGAACACGAAGATTGCTTGACGCAGGCAGGAGGTATTTGTGGCGAGGGGATAAATCCCCTCGCCAGAGGGTGCCGGGAGGGCGTCAGACCACTTCCAGCCGAATCTTGTGCTGGGTCAACAGTTGCGCCAGGGCCGGTACCGGTTGCTGGTCGGTCACCAGGCAATCGATCAGGCTGATGGGGCCCAGGCGGACCATGGCGTTGCGCCCGAATTTGCTGGAGTCTGCCGCCAGGATCACTTGCCGGGCATTGGCGATGATTGCCTGGGAAACCCGCACTTCCTGATAGTCGAAATCCAGCAGGCTGCCGTCTTCGTCGATACCGCTAATGCCCACCAGGGCGAAGTCCACCTTGAATTGGTTGATGAAGTCGACGCTGGCCTGGCCCACTACGCCGCCATCGCGCCGTACATTGCCGCCGGCGACCAGGACTTCGAAATCGTCCTTCGCGCTCAGAGTCGACGCCACGTGAAGGTTGTTGGTAATGACTTTGAGATGGTTGTGGTTGAGCAGTGCCCGGGCGATGGATTCGGTGGTGGTGCCGATGTTGATGAACAACGAGGCGTGGTCGGGAATCTGGGCGGCGATGGCTTCGGCGATGCGTTGTTTCTCATCGCGCATCTGATCGGCGCGCATGGCGTAGGCGGTGTTTTCGACGCTCGAGTCGTAGGCGGCGCCACCATGGTAGCGGCGCAGCAGGTTCGCCTCCGCCAATTGGTTGATGTCGCGGCGGATGGTTTGCGGGGTGACGACAAATAGTTGCGCCATTTCCTCGATGCTGACATAGCCGCGCTCGCGGACCAGCTCGAGGATTTGCTGCTGACGGGGAGGCAGATTCATGGGGCGTCCTTTGGGCTGCCATACAAAATTTGCCCATGATGCCGCAGGAATCCACTCCCGACCAGTTTCGGACCCTCAGCGACTTACTCAGCGTCTTCGTGAGGCTCCCAGTCACGGGTGCGGCTCACCGCTTTTTTCCAGCCGGCATAGAGTGCTTCCTTCGCCTGCTCGTCCAGTTGCGGTTCGAATTCGCGCTCGATCATCGCTTTACCGCGCAGCTCTTCCAGGCTGCCCCAGAAACCGCAGGCCAGGCCGGCCAGGTAAGCGGCGCCCAAGGCAGTGGTTTCGCGCATTTTCGGGCGTTCGACCGCAGTGCCCAGGATGTCGGCCTGAAATTGCATCAGGAAATTATTCGCCACCGCGCCGCCGTCAACGCGCAAGGCCTTCAGACGTTCGCCGGCATCCTGTTGCATGGCGTCGAGCACGTCGCGGGTCTGGTAGGCGATCGACTCCAGGGTCGCGCGAATGATGTGATCGACCCGTACGCCACGGGTCAGACCGAACAGCGCGCCGCGAGCATAGGGGTCCCAATAGGGCGCACCCAGCCCGGTAAAGGCCGGCACGAGGTAAACGCCGTTGCTGTCCTTGACCTTGTTGGCGAAGTATTCGGTATCGAGGGCGTCGTTGATGATCTTCAGCTCATCGCGCAACCACTGCACGGTGGAACCGCCGTTGAACACCGCGCCTTCGAGGGCGTAGGCCACTTCGCCACGTGGACCGCAGGCGATGGTGGTCAGCATGCCGTGGTTGGATTTGACGGCTTTGTCGCCGGTGTTCATCAACAGGAAACAACCTGTGCCATAGGTGTTTTTCGCCTGTCCAGGCTCCACGCACATCTGGCCGAAAAGAGCGGCCTGCTGGTCTCCGGCAATGCCGCCAATGGCGATGCCACTCTTGGTGCGACCGTAGATTTCAGACGATGACTTCACTTCCGGCAACATTTCCCGGGGAATGTCGAGGATATCCAGCATCTTCGCGTCCCATTCCAGCGAGTGGATATTGAACAGCAGGGTGCGCGATGCGTTGGTGTAGTCGGTGACATGGACCTTGCCGCCGGTAAATTTCCAGATCAACCAGCTGTCGACGGTACCGAACAGCAATTCGCCGTTGCGTGCACGCTCGCGACTGCCTTCGACATTGTCCAGGATCCACTTGAGCTTGGTACCGGAAAAGTACGGGTCGGTAACAAGGCCGGTAGTGTCGCTGATGTACTGTTCATGGCCGTCGCGCTTGAGCTGCTGGCAGATTTCGGTGCTGCGCCGGCATTGCCAGACGATGGCGTTGTAAATCGGGCGCCCGGTGGTCTTGTCCCAGACCACCGTGGTTTCACGCTGGTTAGTGATGCCGATGGCGGCAACCTGATCATGGTGCAGGCCAGCCTGGGCCAGCGCTTCGACCATGACCGCGCTCTGGGTGGCAAAGATTTCCATCGGGTCGTGTTCGACCCAGCCGGGCTGCGGGTAATGCTGGACGAATTCGCGCTGGGCGGTGCCGACCACATTGGCGTCACGATCGAAGATGATCGCCCGCGAGCTGGTCGTACCCTGATCGAGGGCAATGATGTAGTTCTTGTTCTGGATATCGGTCATGTCGATTGCCTTGGGACGTAGATAGGGGTAAAGCACCACGGTGCACAGCAAGCGATGTGCACCTACTGTTTCAAGAGATTCTGGCCTTGCCGTCAATGGCAGCGATTGCGTCCTTTGTAGCATGGGTGGCGCTGGGCAGGTGTCGGGCAATGAGCCCGCGATAAGCGGCGGCGCCCAGGCATGCACCGGCAATGGGTGCAAAAATCGGAATCAGGAAGTACGGAATATCGCGTCCGCCCGTGAGGGAAATTTCACCCCAGCCGGCGAAGAAAGTCATCAACTTGGGGCCGAAGTCCCGTGCCGGGTTCATCGCGAAGCCGGTCAGCGGTCCCATCGAGCTGCCGATCACAGCGATCAGCAGGCCGATCAACAGCGGTGCCAGCGGGCCGCGAGGCAGGCCATTGTTATCGTCGGTCAGGGACATGATCACCCCCATCAGGATGGCGGTAATGATCGTTTCCACCAGGAAAGCCTGGCCGGTGGACAGCGCCGGATGCGGGTAGGTCGAGAACACCGAGGCCAGTTCGAGGCTGGTTTGCGTGCCACGGATCATCTGGCGCGATTGTTCGAAATCGAAGAACAGATTGCTGTACAGCAGGTAGACTAGGAACGCGCCGCAAAAGGCCCCGCCCACCTGGCTGACAATGTAAAGAGGCAGTTTTCGTTTTTCGAAGTCAGTGAAGATACACAGCGCGATGCTGACAGCGGGGTTCAGATGTGCACCGGAAATGCCTGCGCTGAGGTAGATCGCCATGCTGACGCCAATGCCCCAGATGATGCTGATCTCCCAAAGGCCGAAACTGGCACCCGCGACCTTGAGCGCTGCAACGCAGCCGGTTCCGAAAAAGATCAGCAGGGCAGTCCCCAGGAATTCGGCCAGGCATTGGCTGGAAAGGGACGGCTGTTGTAAATCGGTGGTCATGCAAAACCTCGGTCTTGTTGTTGTCCGCGCCCTGGAGAAGACTTCGATGACGCGTTTTTCACCGAGGCAGGATCCCCATCCTGAACTCGGGGTGTTGCTATAGACATGAATTGCTGCTTTCAGTTTCGAAAAAATATAGACAAGAAACGCGGCTGTCAAAGGTCGAAAATGAACCATTGGTCACATTTGTACTATTCGTGGCATGAATGGATCCTGCGCTGGCCGGCCCTGGCATGAACTGGCGGTACGCCCGAAGCCTTTTGGTTGTCGATCACTTAGAATCCTGCTCACTCTTCATTGATTTTTTTGTCAGGAGCGGTCATGACCCCCGCATTGGATCTGCTTAAAAAAGTGCGCGCCGAGCATCGTATCCACAGCTATGAACACGATCCCAAAGCCGCCTCCTATGGCCTGGAGGCGGCGGAAAAACTGGCGCTGGATCCGGCGCGAGTGTTCAAGACGTTATTGGCGGCCAGCGAAAAAGGTGAGTTGCTGGTGGCAGTGGTTCCGGTGGCGGGCACCCTGGATTTGAAAGCGCTGGCCCATGCCGCCGGCGTGAAGAAAGTCGAGATGGCCGACCCGACCGCCGCGCAACGCTCGACTGGTTATCTGCTCGGCGGTATCAGCCCGCTCGGACAGAAGAAGCGCCTGCGCACGTTTATCGACAGTTCCGCCCAGCCGTTCCCCAGCATATTTGTCAGTGCAGGGCGACGTGGGTTGGAAGTGGAGCTGGCGCCTACGGTCTTGGCGGAGCATACCGGGGCGGCATTTGCGAGTATCGGCAGGGCCTGAAGTGGCCGGAAAGCTCTTCGGCACGAATAAGCAGGAGTGGCTGTCAGATATTTCATCCGCTGTAGGGTGAAATATTCGTCGATCTGTCACTGGATAACCGGCGTCCTTCCCCTTCATGCTGATACCTCTATAAGAAGGAGCAGTGCCATGCAGCTAGCGTTTCATCAGGTCGATGCGTTCAGTGACCGTCCCTTCGGCGGCAACCCGGCGATGGTCTACAGGCTCGACGCCTGGTTGGCCGATGACTTGATGCAGAACATCGCTGCGGAACATAACCTGGCCGAAACCGCGTTTCTGGTGCGCGAGGGCCTGCAATGGCATATCCGTTGGTTTACGCCGACCACCGAGGTCCCGTTGTGCGGGCACGCCACGTTGGCCAGTGCCTATGTACTGTTTGAGATCTATCACGAACCCGTCGAGCGGCTGGATTTTATCTGCAAATCCGGGCAGTTGAGCGTTACCCGCGAGGGTGATCGATTGTGGCTGGATTTTCCTGCCAGGATGCCCGGCGAAGTAGGGGCTTCCCTGGCGGTCCAGAGTGCCCTGGGCGTCGAAGCGGTGGATGTGTTGGGTTTCAACGAGCTGTTCGTGGTGCTTGAATCTGAACAGGCGGTGCTCGATTGCAAGCCGGATATGGCGGCACTTGCAAAATTGCCGTGGCCCGGCGCCATCGTCACCGCGCCAGGCAGCCGGCATGATTTTGTCTCGCGTTACTTCGCCCCGGCGATCGGCATCAACGAAGACCCGGTGACCGGGTCGACCCATTGCAGCCTGATTCCTTACTGGTCCAAGCGCCTGGGCAAGCTGGGGCTGACGGCTTATCAATGTTCGGCCCGGGGTGGGACTTTGTTCTGCCGGTTGGAAGGGGAGCGGGTGAAGATCGGTGGGAATGCGACGCTGGTGGCCAGTGGGACCTTGTCGCTAGGCTCTGTTTGAAAAGTCTTGAGACGAAGGTCAGGCAAGGCGAAAAACGGCGAGGAACGGCCGGGGTCGCGTTCGACTTTACTGGAGTAAATGAGCATTCCGAGCCGGTTTTCAACGCAGCATGAACGAGTATCAAGGCTTTTCAGACAGAGCCTAGGGTGACTGATCAAATCAATGAGGCCATTGTGGCAGCGAGCAGGCTCACTCCCACAAATGGCTTCGCATTCTCCGGTTTCAGCTGGCCGTGCTGTACCGCCGCACACCGCTTTCCACCGGTGGTAGATGCGCCGCTATGCTGCCCGAGGCCTGGAACAGCACCAAGTGCTCAGCCGCCACGCGGATGCCGACATCGGCCCCGACCTGATGATCGGCGTGGCTCGGGAAGATCGACTCCAGTTGCGCGCCCGTTGGCAGTTGCAGACGATACAGGGTCGACGCACCCAGGAAGGTCTTGCCAACTATCCTGGCGGTAAGCGGGCTGTCTGGCGCATAGACGATATCGTCCGGCCGTAGCAGTACGTCCACTGCGCCACCGATGGGCCAGGTATACGCCCGATTGCCACGCAGCACGCCCAGCTCGGTCTTGACCGACTCCGGACTCTCGAGCTGGCCGCGAATGAAATAACCCTGGCCGATAAAGCTGGCGACGAAGGGGGTCAGCGGTTCGTGGTACAGATTGTAGGGCGTATCCCACTGTTCCAGCCGGCCCTCCTTGAATACGCCGACATGGTCGCTCACGGCGAAGGCTTCTTCCTGGTCGTGGGTCACCAGGATCGCGCTGGTGCCTCGGCCCTTGAGAATGTCCCGCACTTCATGGCTGAGCTTGCGTCGCAGCTCGCCGTCGAGGTTGGAGAAGGGCTCGTCAAGCAGCAGCAGTTGCGGCTCCGGTGCCAGTGCCCGGGCCAGCGCTACACGCTGTTGCTGGCCACCGGACAATTCATGGGGGAAGCGCTTGCCCAGGTTCTTCAGGTTGACCAGCTCCAGCAACTCCCCGACCACGCGGTCCTTGTCCGGATGCTTGCGAATGCCGAAGGCAATGTTCTCGGCCACGCTCAGGTGGGGAAATAAGGCGTAGTCCTGAAACACCATGCCAATGCGGCGTTTTTCCGGGGCGAGGGTGAAGCCGGGGCGGGAAATGGTTTCCCCGGCCAGCTGGATTTCCCCTTCGTGTACCGGCTCGAAGCCGGCAATCGCGCGCAATGTCGTGGTCTTGCCACACCCGGACGAGCCGAGCAGGCAACCGATATCACCAGCGTTGAGGTGCAGGTTGAGGTTCTGAACGACCCGTTGGTCCTGATAGCCGCAAGCCAGGTTGTGCAGGTTCAGCAGCAAGGAATGGCTCATGCGTGGCGGTACGCTGGCTCGACGAGGAACTCAAGCAGCGCCTTCTGCGCGTGAAGACGGTTCTCAGCCTGATCCCAGGCGACTGCGCGCGGATCTTCCAGGATATCGAAGCTGATCTCTTCGCCGCGGTGAGCCGGCAGGCAGTGCATGAATAGGACTTCAGGGTCCGCCAGGTCGAGCAGGGCCCGGTTGACCTGCAGCGGTGCGAACAGCTTGAGGCGTTTGGCGGTTTCCTCCTCCTGGCCCATGGAGGTCCAGACGTCGGTGCTCACCAGGTGCGCACCGGCCACGGCCAGTTTCGGGTCGCGGACGATGGTTACCCGATCCCCGGCCTGGGCGAGGAGCCCAGCGTTGGGATCGTAGCCTTCGGGGCAGGCGATGCGCAGTTGGAAATCGAACTGGATCGCCGCTTCTATATAGCTGTTGCACATGTTGTTGCCATCGCCGACCCAGGCAACGGTCTTGCCCTGAATCGAGCCGCGATGTTCGAGAAAAGTTTGCATGTCAGCCAGCAACTGGCAGGGGTGAAGATCATCGGACAGGCCGTTGATCACCGGCACGCGGGAGTGGGCAGCAAACTCGGTCAGGGTGCTGTGGGCGAACGTACGGATCATCACGGCATCGAGCATGCCCGACATGACGATGGCGCAATCGCTGATGGGTTCGCCGCGGCCCAGCTGGGTGTCGCGGGGGGACAGGAAAATCGCCTGGCCGCCGAGCTGGATCATGCCGGCTTCGAACGAAATACGGGTGCGGGTCGACGATTTTTCGAAAATCATCCCCAGTACACGGTTTTTCAAGGGCTCGAACAGTACACCGCGGTTACGCAGGTCCTTGAGCTCCACGCCTCGACGGATCACGCCAAGCAACTCATCGGGCGTGAAATCCATCAGGGAGAGAAAGTGCCTTGCGCTCATTATTGACTACCTTTTGTAACTGACCGCAGATACTCAAAGCCTTGTTTGACAAGAAAACGGGCGAGACCTGCGGCAAAAGCCGCACGGGGCGACGAAAATAGGGGAAGGCGCGATATTGACATTAAATGTCGCGTATTACCAATAGTGCCATGCTTAAGAGGCGTTCAGCGGAGCCGGTGTTTCCTTACGAGGGCATTTTGAAGCCGGTTTACTGGCAGTAGCCACCTCTTTGTACACTGGCGTTGTACGGCTTGGCAATCAAGCGGGACGGGCATGACGTCGGCGCCGGTTGGTTTTGGGGCCGATCGGCTGGGGGCAGCAAGTTGTCGGACGTGTAGCATTTCCTAACGCAAGGGGCTGGGTTATAAAAGACTTCCTAGAGGCAGGAGCGTCGAAATGGATTCGAAAGAGCAACAATTGATGGAATTGCTGGGGCTGACAGCACGCTCCCTGACACACCTCACCGCTGCGATAACCTCCATGTCGTTCGAGTTGTTGCGTAGCGATGATGAGGTCATCAAGGCCACCGGACGTCGCATGATCGATCGCATGGCGACCATCAGCGGCGGGCTCGACGAGCATTGGCGTTTGATCGGCGAGTTGACCGGCGTACCCATTGCCCAGGAACAGGTGGAAACCATCGAGGAAATCCAACTGCTGGAAGCTCCCGTCGAGCAGCCCTGAGGCCACTTCATCGGCAAGCCTGATGCCCGGCAATTCACGGGACGAACGTCGCTGGCGCGGTGGAGGTACAAGGGCCATAGTTTTTGTTCCCGCGGCCAAAGTGCCCGCCACGAATAAAACAGAGGCTGGCCATGACCAAGACTCTTCATCACCGTGCATGCCATCTGTGTGAAGCCATTTGTGGCTTGACCCTGGAGACCACTGAAACCGACGGCCAAGGCCTGGTGATCACCTCGATCAAGGGCGATCCGCTGGACAGCTTCAGCCGGGGGCATATCTGCCCCAAGGCGGTGGCCTTGCAGGATATCCAGAACGATCCGGACCGGCTGCGCCAACCCATGCAACGGGTGGGCAGTGAGTGGCAACCCATCGCCTGGGAGGATGCCTTCGCGCTGGTGGCCGAACGCCTGGCGGATATCCAGGCGCGTCATGGTCAGAATGCGGTGGCGGTCTATCAGGGCAACCCCAGCGTGCATAACTATGGGCTGATGACCCACAGTAATTATTTCCTGGGCCTGCTGAAGACCCGCAGCCGTTTTTCTGCCACATCCGTGGACCAATTGCCCCATCACCTGACCAGCCACCTGATGTACGGCCACGGCCTGCTGCTGCCGATACCGGATATCGACCACACCGATTTCATGCTGATCCTGGGCGGTAATCCGTTGGCATCCAATGGCAGCATCATGACCGTGCCGGACGTTGAGAAGCGCCTCAAGGCCATCCAGGCCCGTGGCGGCAAGGTGGTGGTGGTCGATCCGCGTCGCAGCGAAACGGCCGCCATGGCGAGTCAGCATCTCTTTGTACGCCCTGGCGGCGACGCTGCACTGTTGTTCGGCTTGCTCAACACACTGTTCAGTGAGGATCTGACCCGTGAGAGCCACTTGCCGGTAGATGGCCTGGAGGATGTGCGCCTGGCCGTGGCCCCCTTCACGGCCGAGGCCATGAGCCCGTTGTGTGCGGTGCCCGCCCCGCAGATCCGTCAGTTGGCCCGGGATTTCGCGGCGGCCCCTTCAGCTGTGTGCTATGGCCGGATGGGCGTTTCGACCCAAGCGTTCGGTACGCTGTGCCATTGGCTGATCCAGGTGATCAACCTGGTGACCGGCAATCTGGACCGGGTGGGTGGCGCACTGTGCACCGAGCCGGCGGTGGATCTGGTCGCCACCACTTCGGGTGGCCATTTCAACCGCTGGCAAAGCCGCGTGTCCGGCCGTCCCGAGTACGCCGGGGAGTTACCGGTGTCGACATTGGCCGAAGAGATGCTCACCGACGGCGAAGGGCAGATTCGTGCGCTGGTCACCGTGGCCGGCAACCCGGTGTTGTCCACGCCCAACGGACGGCAACTGGAGCAGGCGCTGGATGGCCTGGAATTCATGGTCAGCGTGGACCTCTACATCAACGAAACCACACGCTACGCCGACCTCATCCTGCCTTCGACTTCGGCACTGGAAAATGATCACTACGACACCACGTTCAATCTGTTCGCGGTGCGCAATGTGACCCGCTTCAACCGGGCCATCCTGCCCAAGCCTGAAGGGGCTCTGCATGATTGGGAAATCTTCGTTGGCCTGGCCGAGGCGTTCGCCGCGAGGACCGGCAAGGCGCTCAAACCCACCCTGCCACCGGCGCAGATGATCGATCTCGGCTTGCGGGCAGGGCCATACGGAGATGCCTCGCCACATAAACTGTCCCTGGCCACCCTGTTCGACCATCCCCATGGCATTGATCTCGGTGCACTCAAGCCCAACCTGGCTTCGCGGTTGAAGACCGACAACCGGCGGGTACAGGCCGCTCCGGCAGTGATTCTCGCCGATCTGGGACGTTTCGCTGCGCTTGAGGCGCCCAAGGCGAATGAGCTGCTGCTGATTGGTCGCCGGCATGTACGCAGCAACAATTCCTGGATGCACAATTTCCATCGGTTGGTGAAGGGCAAGCCGCGCCATCAACTGCTGATGCATCCGGATGATCTCGCCAGTCGTGGGCTGAACGATGGGCAGCGGGTAAAAGTCAGCTCGCGGGTGGGCATGATTGAAGTCGAGGTGCAAGGCTGCCCCGACATGATGCAAGGCGTGGTCAGCCTGCCCCACGGTTGGGGGCACGCCCGTCCAGGGGTGCAGATGAGCATTGCCAGCGTCCAGCCTGGCACGAGCGCCAATGACCTGACCGATGATCGTCAGCTCGATGAGTTGTCCGGCAACGCGGCGCTCAATGGCGTACCGGTGACAGTGGCGGCTGCGTGAATTTGTCCCTGGAGGAGACCGAGCACCTTGCTCGGCTTTCCGTTACAATGCGCCACCGTGTCGACGACTTGAGTCGCGAAGTTTAAGCCGAGGTGCTCCATGGATATCATCGAAACCATTAAAGACCAGATTGCCAACAACACCGTCCTGCTCTACATGAAAGGCTCGCCAAACGCGCCACAGTGCGGTTTTTCGGCCAAGGCTGCCCAGGCGGTGATGGCATGTGGCGAGAAATTCGCCTACGTGGACATCCTGCAGAACCCGGAAATCCGTGCCAACCTGCCCAAGTACGCCAACTGGCCAACCTTCCCACAACTGTGGGTTGCCGGTGAGCTGGTTGGTGGCAGTGACATCATGGTTGAAATGGCTGCCGATGGCTCCCTGCAGACCACGATCAAGGAAGCAGTGGCCAAAGCAGTGGCCAAAGCGGCGGCCAAGACCGAAGCCTGATTCACCCCGAACAAATGTGGGAGCGAGCCTGCTCGCGATGAGGGCGTGTCGGTCAATGCAGTTGTGATTGATGCACCGCCATCGCGAGCAGGCTTGCTCCCACCATGGATTTGAGTTGTCCTTGGAATCCAGGCGATAAAAAGCCCCGCCTCTCGAAAGAGAGGCGGGGCTTTTTAGTGGTTTGCTTTCGAGGAAGTTATTCTTCGCCCATCTGCGATTGCAGGTAATTCTCAAGACCCACTTTGTCGATCAGGCCCAGTTGGGTTTCCAGCCAGTCGATATGCTCTTCCTCGGATTCGAGAATGTCTTCGAGCAGTTCGCGGCTACCGAAGTCGCCAACGCTTTCGCAGTGGGCGATGGCCGCTTTCAGGTCGGCATGGCCGGTTCGTTCGATACGCAGATCACACTCAAGCATTTCCCGGGTATGTTCGCCGATGTGCAACTTGCCAAGGTCCTGGACGTTGGGCAGGCCTTCGAGGAACAGGATGCGCTTGATCAGCTTGTCCGCGTGCTTCATCTCGTCGATGGATTCGTGGTACTCGTGCTTGCCCAGCTTGTTCAGGCCCCAATCTTCGTACATGCGAGCATGCAGGAAGTACTGGTTGATCGCGACCAGCTCATTGGCAAGGATCTTGTTGAGATGCTGGATGACTGTAATGTCGCCTTTCATGATGAGGCCTGCCCTGTAATAGCTGTGTATAAGGCAGAGTTTGAGCTGCGTATTTCCGAGTGTCAAACCTAAGTTATTGAATAATAAATGAAAATTAATCGGAATAAGAATGTTTGTGTTCCGCGTCTGGAAGCTAAGCTTTTGATTTTCAGACATAAAAAAACCGGACATGGAGTCCGGTTCTTTAAAAAGTCGTGTTCAGGCGGCGGTAAATTCTACTGGGTAGGGGATCGAAGCCTGGGCCGTTTGCACCTTGGCGAGGGTTTCACGTACCACTTCCTTGGCCAGGCACGCGCATTTGCCGCATTGGCTGGCTACGCCAGTGGCCTGGCGGACTTCGCGATAGCTGCAGCAACCTTCATAGATCGCTTCGCGGATCTGTCCGTCGGTGACGCCAGTGCAGAGGCAAACATACATAAGTAAGAACCGTCGCTGGTTGTGGCTTAAGTGCAATGGATCTTAATGTTAACGAGAATGATTGTCAAAGTGGTTTCCGAGATGCTCAGGCTAGAGCGGTGCCGAGCTGACGAACGGTTTTTTAGTGGCACTCTGGCGATTTTTCAATAATGCCCAAAATCCGTTGAGGACAGGCCAAACGTGCGGTGTATGATGGTCGGTCCTTGCGAAGTGGGTTCGTGTCACAGGGCTGTCGCTTGAGGGTGACAGGCTGGCGCGAACCTGAGTTTTTCACGTTATTACACCAGGAGATATCCAATGAGCGTACTCGTAGGCAAGCAAGCCCCTGACTTCACCGTTCCTGCCGTTCTCGGCAATGGCGAGATCGTCGACAGCTTTACCCTGTCCTCGGCCATCAAAGGCAAATACGGCCTGGTGTTCTTCTACCCACTGGATTTCACCTTTGTCTGCCCGTCCGAGCTGATCGCGCTGGATCACCGCATGGACGACTTCAAGGCTCGCAACGTTGAAGTGGTTGCCGTTTCGATCGACTCGCACTTCACTCACAACGCCTGGCGCAACACGCCGATCAACGGCGGCGGCATCGGCCCGGTGAAATACACCATGGCTGCCGACATGAAGCACGAAATCGCCAAGGCCTATGACGTTGAGTCCGAAGGCGGCGTGGCTTTCCGTGGCGCGTTCCTGATCGACGACAAAGGCGTGGTCCGTTCGCAGATCGTCAACGACCTGCCACTGGGCCGTAATATGGAAGAGCTGATCCGTCTGGTCGACGCGCTGCAATTCCACGAAGAGCACGGCGAAGTGTGCCCTGCCAACTGGAAAAAAGGCGACAAAGGCATGACCGCTTCCCCAGAAGGTGTTGCTGCCTATCTGGAACAGCACGGCGACAAGCTGTAAGCGAATCAGGCATAAAAAAACCGGCCCTCGATGGGCCGGTTTTTTTATGGGGAAAAATCTGCAGGAGCGCTGTGGATCAAGGCCTATGGGAGCCCTGTGGGAGCAAAGCTTGCTCGCGATGCGAGCGCCTCGTTTTCCTTGAAAGATCGCGTCGCTTTCATCGCGGGCAAGCCTTGCTCCCACAGGCCTTGCACCTACCGACTTCCGTCCTGTGGCCTCAGTCGTCGAAATCCTGCCAGCCGCCCATTTCCTTCCAGCGATTGACGATTCCGCAAAACAGCTCGGCGGTTTTTTCGGTGTCGTAGCGGGCCGAGTGCGCCTCACGACCGTCAAAATCGATGTCGGCCGCCTGACAGGCCTTGGCCAGCACGGTCTGGCCGTACGCCAGGCCGGCCAGCGTCGCGGTGTCGAAGCTGGAGAATGGGTGGAACGGGTTGCGCTTCATGTCCAGGCGAGCAACGGCTGCGTTGAGAAAACCCAGGTCGAAGCTGCTGTTATGACCCACCAGGATCGCACGCTTGCAGCCGTTGGCCTTGAGCGCCTTGCGTACGCCGCGGAAGATGTCGGTCAGTGCCGTTTCTTCACTCACCGCCATGCGCAACGGGTGGTCGAGCTTGATCCCGGTGAACTCCAGGGCCGCCGCTTCTATGTTGGCGCCTTCGAACGGCTCGACGCGGAAGAAGTAGGTGTGGTCGGGGAACACAAAGCCTTTTTCGTCCATGCCGATGGTGGTCGCCGCGATTTCCAACAACGCATCGGTGGCGGAGTTGAAGCCGCCGGTTTCTACGTCGACGACCACCGGCAGGTAACCCCGGAACCGGGCTGCCATGGGGTGACGGGCGCCGCCCGAACCCGCGTTGCCGTCCAGTTCGTCGTCGAAATGCTCTTCACTCACGCGGTTTCCTCCAACAGGCGCCAGCGCAGTTTTTCACCGGCGCGCAGCGGAATGACAGTCTGCTCGCCGAAGGGCAGGCTGGCGGGGGCGGTCCACTCATCGCGGACCAGGGTAATGCGATCGGTGTTCACTGGCAGACCATAGAAACGCGGCCCGTGCAGGCTGGCAAAGCCTTCGAGCTTGTCCAGTGCATTGCGCTGCTCGAACGCCTCGGCATACATCTCGATAGCAGCGTAAGCGGTGTAGCAACCGGCACAACCGCACGCGGCTTCCTTGGCATGGCGGGCGTGGGGCGCCGAGTCCGTCCCGAGGAAAAACTTGGCGCTGCCGCTGGTGGCTGCTTCGAGCAGGGCCTCTTGATGGGTGTTGCGCTTGAGGATCGGCAGGCAATAGAAATGTGGCCGGATTCCACCCACCAGCATGTGGTTGCGGTTGTACAGCAGGTGATGGGCGGTGATGGTCGCGCCGACGTTGGCCGGTGCCTCGTTGACGAACTGCACGGCATCGCCGGTGGTGATGTGTTCGAACACCACCTTGAGCGTCGGGAAGCGCTCGACAACGCGGCGCATATGCTCATCGATGAAGATCTTCTCGCGATCGAACACGTCGACTTCGCCGCGAGTGACTTCACCATGGATCAGCAAGGGCATCCCGACCTCGGCCATGGCCTCCAGTGCCGGGAAGATCTTGTCGATGCTGGTGACACCGGAATCCGAGTTCGTCGTGGCGCCAGCCGGGTACAGCTTGGCGGCATGGACGAAACCACTGGCCTTGGCGTCGCGGATTTCCTCTGGTTGGGTACGATCGGTGAGGTAGAGCACCATCAACGGCTCGAAGCGGCTGCCGGCCGGGCGTGCTGCGAGGATACGCTGGCGATAGCCATCGGCCTCGGTGGCGTTGCGCACGGGCGGAACCAGGTTAGGCATGATGATCGCGCGCCCGAAGGTGCGCGCGACATCGGCGACGGTATGGGTCAACACAGCACCATCGCGAAGATGAATATGCCAGTCGTCGGGACGCAGCAGGGTCAGGCGGTCGGACATGGGGGGCTTCCAGGCGGGTCAAACTGTGGGGAATGCTACCGGAAAAGACAGATACAGGCACCCGCTATCAAGTTTTGCCACAAGTTACCGATAGCCCTTCCAGGTATGTCATTAATTCGTGCAGTGTGCCGGCCCGGCCATGCCCTTAGCGTGTATCGATTTTGTATAAAAGCCAGTGGAGCCTCCCGTGCGCCAGCGTTATCTAGCCTTGCTCAGTGTGTTTGCCAGCCTTCCCGCCATGGCGCTCACTTTCCAGACTCGTCTGGAGAGCATTGAGTGGACGGTCGAAGGTGACAAGTTCGAGTGCCGGCTCAGCCAGCCGATCACCGATTTCGGCAGCGGCGAGTTCGTGCGCCGGGCTGGTGAACAGGCCACGTTCCGGCTCAAGGTCTATAACCCGATGCTCGGTGGCGGATCCGCGACCTTGCTGGCCGCCGCTGCGCCGTGGCAACCGGGACGAGGCGACATCAATCTCGGCTCGGTCAGGCTCGGCAGTGGCGATGTGCTGTTCAACAGTTCCCAGGTCCAGGCGGGTCGGCTGATCAGCGGGTTGATGGAAGGCCGTAGCCCAGTGGTGCGCCGTAACACCGAGGACGGGCGGGTATCGGAAGTCCGGTTGCTGCCGGTACGCTTCAACAAGGCTTTCAGCGACTATCAAGGCTGCGTGGCGAAGCTGCTGCCCAAGAACTTCGAGCAGATCAAGCAGACCCAGATCGGCTTTCCTGGCGAAGAAGTCGAACTCGATGCGCGTGCCAAGGCTCAGTTGCAGGTGATGCTCGATTTCATCAAGGCTGACCCGAGCGTCAATCACGTCGAGCTTGACGGTCATTCCGACAACAGTGGCAACCGCTTGACTAACCGTGAGCTGTCACGCCGCAGGGCTCTGGCCGTACAGGAGTTTTTCAAGGCCAATGGTTTCCAGGAATCGCAGATTACCGTGCGATTTCATGGCGAGCGCTATCCTCTGGTTCCCAATACCAATGCGGCTAACCGCGCCAAGAACCGCCGCGTGGTCGTCCAGTTGTCGCGCGTATCCCCGACCGAAGCGCTGACACCCCAACCGGCCGCTCAGCCTGCACCATCCGTGCCTGCCGCGCCTCCTGTCCAGAAACCCGCCCCCACGGCTGCTCCGACCAAGGCTCCGGCACCGGCCGCCGCTCCGGCCAAGACCGCGGCACCGGCGCCCGTTCCGGCAACTGCACGAACCTCCTGACTCAATAGGGTCGTCGCGCGCTCGACATAATCTGTCGCTTCGTCGTCATAAGCTGTCGCGCCTCTGTAAATTATCCGCGCCGGACGTTAGACTTCACGGCTTTCCGTACAACCCGTGGAGTGATGGCATGGCGGACGTAAACAAGGTCGTTCTGGCGTATTCCGGCGGCCTGGACACTTCGGTGATCCTCAAGTGGCTGCAGGACACTTATAACTGCGAAGTGGTGACTTTCACCGCTGACCTGGGGCAGGGCGAAGAAGTCGAACCTGCACGCGCCAAGGCTCAGGCCATGGGCGTCAAAGAGATCTACATCGATGACCTGCGCGAAGAGTTCGTCCGCGACTTCGTGTTCCCGATGTTCCGCGCCAACACCGTCTACGAAGGCGAGTACCTGCTTGGTACGTCCATCGCCCGTCCGCTGATCGCCAAGCGCCTGATCGAAATCGCCAACGAAACAGGCGCTGACGCCATTTCCCACGGTGCCACCGGCAAAGGCAACGACCAGGTGCGTTTCGAGCTGGGCGCATACGCTCTCAAGCCCGGCGTTAAAGTCATCGCTCCTTGGCGCGAATGGGACTTGCTGTCCCGTGAAAAACTGATGGACTACGCCGAGAAGCACGGGATTCCGATCGAGCGTCACGGCAAGAAAAAATCCCCGTACTCGATGGATGCGAACCTGCTGCACATCTCCTATGAAGGCGGCGTGCTGGAAGACACCTGGACCGAGCACGAAGAAGACATGTGGCGCTGGACCGTTTCCCCGGAAAAGGCCCCCGATACCCCGCAGTACCTGGAACTGACCTATCGCAACGGCGACATCGTCGCGCTGGACGGCGTGGAAATGAGCCCGGCCACCGTGCTGGCGACCCTGAACCGCATCGGCGGCGAACACGGTATCGGTCGTCTCGATATCGTCGAGAACCGGTATGTCGGCATGAAGTCCCGTGGCTGCTACGAAACCCCGGGCGGTACCATCATGTTGCGCGCTCACCGGGCAATCGAATCGATCACCCTGGATCGTGAAGTGGCTCACCTGAAAGACGAGCTGATGGCCAAGTACGCCAGCCTGATCTACACCGGTTACTGGTGGAGCCCGGAGCGTCTGATGCTGCAACAGATGATTGATGCCTCCCAGGTCAACGTGAATGGTGTCGTGCGCTTGAAGCTCTACAAGGGCAACGTGATCGTCACCGGGCGCAAGTCCGATGACTCGCTGTTCGATGCCAATATCGCGACGTTCGAAGAAGACGGTGGCGCCTATAACCAGGCCGACGCGGCCGGCTTCATCAAGCTCAATGCCTTGCGCATGCGCATTGCGGCGAACAAGGGCCGCAAGCTGTTCTGATCCAGAAAAAGGCCTGCCATGTGCAGGCCTTTTTTTACTTTCCTCTTCCTGATTCGTGTCGCGCGCCTGTCGCAGACGCTTCTGCGTGTCTCTCATTCCTCCTGTCCGCCTGCTCGGAGCGGTGGCTTATCGTGGCTGTAGACAACGTATAGGGTGATTTCCCCAGCCCTTGAGGCGTGCTTGGTTCGTTTTGACCGACGAGCCTCGACCCGAAGTTCCGGATGGCTGCACAGGAAGAACATCACACGTTGTGTCGGGGGGCTCTCTCTGTGCAGATGCATCAGCCAAACCCTAGTCTTGCGTGGCTGATGCCATACGCGTTTGTGTCGACCTGTCGAATCGTCCATCGTCTTGACGAAGTGTTTGTTCTTGCGGAAATCTGAGGGTGAATATAACGAGCGGTAGTTGAAGTTGAGTGTAACGAAGAAGAGCAGCAGCAGATAAAAGGGAAAGCTGATCAGGAACCACAGATAATATTCGCGATCCTGATCATCCAGGAACGGCAAAGAGATGGCTGCGGAGGTCTCGGATAATGTCGCGAATATGGCAATCAATGTCATTGGGTTAGTAATGGTTTTCAAGGGTTTGTTCATGGTGGCGGCTCATGGAATATTTAGGCTCGGTGATAGATGTTGGATGAAGTTTTATAAAGTTTCGGAGTTGTCTGGGTTGACCGAACAAGGCCGTATCTTGTTATGTTCGTCGGAATGACTTTGGCGGGTCTTCTTATATAAATCCAGATGTATCGGTGCGCAATGGGCGTTGATTTATTGATAAATAATTCAGTAACTTTTTATGAGTCTCAGGCCGTTGCAGCCAAGGATCAAGCGTCTCGCTGAACTAAAGCCCAGCCGTTCTTGGGGGCGCTTGCTCTGTCGGAAAAGCGATCCTCTGCCGCTGGACAAATTCTTGGCACATTATTTCCAGGCTAATTTGTAGGAATTTTCTGTATTGCTTGTAGGTTGTGTCTTTCGGTGTGAGCGGTCAGGGGGGGCAGCATGCCAAGGTAGAAATGACTAGGCTATTGTGCGTGCTCTAAAAACTCGAACAGCGAAGTTGGATTTGCCCATGAATAAAGTGCTGATCGTGGATGATCATCCCGTCATTCGTCTTGCTGTACGTTTACTGATGGAGCGTCATGGATATGAAGTGGTTGCCGAAACGGATAACGGTGTCGATGCCCTTCAACTTGCCCGAGAGCAGTCACCGGATATCGTTATTCTCGATATTGGCATTCCTAAGCTGGATGGGCTGGAGGTTATTGCACGCCTGGCCTCCAATCCTTCGCCCCTTAAAGTATTGGTATTGACCTCCCAATCCCCCGGGCATTTTTCGATGCGTTGCATGCAGACGGGCGCGGCCGGTTACGTGTGCAAGCAACAGGACCTTACCGAGTTATTGAGTGCAATCAAGGCGGTATTGTCCGGCTACAGTTATTTTCCTAACCAGGCACTGCATACGGTTCGCTCAAGTCTGGGAAATGCCAGTGAGTCGGATATGGTGGACCGTCTGTCCGGGCGGGAAATGATGGTGCTGCAACAACTGGCGCGTGGAAAAACCAATAAGGAAATTGCAGATGGGATGTTCTTGAGCAACAAGACCGTCAGTACTTACAAGACCCGCTTGTTGTTGAAACTCAATGCCCGTTCGCTGGTCGATCTGATCGAGCTGGCGCAACGTAACGGGCTGGTGTGAGGCTTGCGGTGAGGCGTACTCGGTAAAAAGCCTCCATCAGGGAGGCTTTTACGTGTCAGAGATCAAAGTCGTAATCGGCCAATTGCTTCTGCAGGCGACGCTCGTCCAGCAGATTATCGATGGTGCGGCGTTTGCTCAGGTTGGTCTTGGGGACTTCCACCACCACCGGTTCGATGTCTTCGGCTTCAGCGGCGATGAAATCATCTTCTACATCCAGCTGTTCTTTACCAGTACTCATGGGTTCGACTCCAGGCTAAGGCTGCCTTTGGCGCTCCTTATATCGATAAACAACCAGCGGGTAAAAAAGATTTTTTCAATCGGCGGATCAATAAAACTAATAGAGCTTCAATCGTCAGAGGTCTTGTGCTTGTACTCGCATAAGTCCTCGATCCTGCAACTGCCGCAGCGGGGCTTACGCGCCAGGCAGACATAGCGCCCGTGAAGGATCAGCCAATGATGGGAGTCGAGCAGGTACTCCTTGGGCACGAACTTCATCAGTTTCTTTTCCACCTCCACCACGTTTTTTCCGGGGGCCAGGCCAGTCCGGTTGCTGACACGGAAGATATGGGTGTCAACCGCCATGGTCAGCTGACGAAATGCTGTATTGAGCACCACGTTGGCGGTCTTGCGACCGACACCCGGAAGGGCTTCCAGGGCTTCGCGGGTCTGAGGAACGACGCTTCCATGGCGTTCGATCAGCAGGCGGCAGGTTTCAATCACGTTTTTTGCCTTGCTGTTGAACAGCCCGATGGTCTTGATGTATTCGGACAACCCTTCGACGCCCAAGGCGTAGATCGCCTCCGGGGTATTGGCAACGGGGAACAGCTTGGCGGTAGCCTTGTTGACGCCGACATCGGTGGACTGGGCTGACAGAATCACCGCAATCAACAACTCGAACGGCGAAGAGTAGGCCAGTTCGGTTTTCGGTTCCGGGTTGTCTTCGTGAAAACGGCGAAATATTTCCAGGCGCTTTGCGGCATTCATGGGCGCGGCATTTCCTTGGGCGATGATGGGGATTTCGCGGATTCCAGGGCCGCTAGCAGCAAGCCGAGCAGGAGGAACCCGCCTGGGGCCAGTTGGGCCAGTGGCGTGCCGTGGCCGATCAATTCGCGCAGGGCACCCAGGCCGACCATCAACAAGCCGAACAGTCCGGCGAGTCGAGCCAGGCCTGGCAAGCGAGACTCGACGAAGACGTGATCGTTTTCCAGCACCACGCAGCTCAGGGCTATCCAGCCGATGTACAGGCTTGATGGTTGATAGGCCGCCGGCGCCCAAGCTTGTGCGGCAAGGCTTGCGCAAGCGGTAAAGGTGGCGGCCAGCACGACGGAGGCCAGCCGCCGCTGCCAGGTCGTCAGGCGAGGTCGCACAGGGGTTATGGCCAAGCCGTGGGCGATGCTGACCAACGTCCATGCCAGCCATAGGCCCAGCGCACTGCTCAACGCATGGCTGGCGCCGATCAGGGGAACCAGTAACAGGCCGCGTGCCAGTTGTGATGAGACGGTCATTGTGTAGCCCCGGCGGTCAATGCAGCCTTGTGCTCGTCAAAATAACGCAATGTGTCGTGCACCGCCTGGAGGACTGCCCGAGACGTCACCGTTGCGCCCGCCAATTGGTCGAATTGGCCCTGCTCTTTTTTCAACGCCCAGTCGCTGTGGAGGGTGGACTGGAGCGATCTGCCGTTGAAAGTCCGCAGCCAGGCATTGGGCCAATCGGCAATCGCCGCGCCCAGGCCAGGTGTTTCAGTCTGATGGAGGGTCTTGATGCCCAGCAACCGACCCGAAGTGTCGATGGCGATCATCAGCTCAAGGGTGCCTTCATAGCCCAACGCCTGAGTGCGAAACAGGATGGCAGAGGGTTGGCCGGAACGGGTCGCAAGGTAGCCACCCAGCAACGTGCTATGCGTCAGGGGGACGGGCTTCATCAAGACCGGTTGCGCCAATGGTTGATTGTCGTAAAGGTCGGCTGGCAGTACGTCGAGCAAGGTTCTGTTGGCGTTGGCCTGGCGTCGGGCTTCGATGCGCTCGACGGTGCCGATCTGCATGAGGCAGGTAGCCCCGACGCCCAGCACGGTCAACAGGATCAGGATCGTAATACCACGGGAATTGTTCATGTCGCCTGCCGCCTTTGCCTTGCCTCGGCGAAACGCTCCAGCGCCGGCACGCCAAGATTCATCAGCAGCACTGCAAACGCTACGCCGTCGGGGTAGCCTCCCCAAGTGCGGATCAGGTAGACCAGCAGCCCCACGCCCGCACCAAACAGCAGACGGGCAAGCGGAGCCTTGGCCCCCGATACGGGTTCGGTCACGATAAAGAACGCACCCAGAAAAGTCGCACCGGTGAGCAAGTGAAACAGCGGCGAGCCATGGGATTGCGAGCCCGAACCGTTCCAGCACAGCAGGCTGATGATGAACAGGCTGGCCAGCATGCCAACCGGCGCATGCCAGCTGAACACGCGTTGCTGCAGTAGAAACAGGCCGCCTGCCAGGAAAGCCAGGTTGACCCATTCGATGCCTTTTCCACCAAAGCGTCCGAACGCCGGGTGGCTGGCGAACAGTTCGTCTATGGTCAGGCTGCTGTTGATGCGCAGGCTGTCCAGCGCTGTCGCGCCGGCCCACGCATCGGCTGGTGGATGAATGCCGAAGACCTGTTGCAGGCCCTCGAGCAAACCGATGCCGGGGGGCGTTGGCCATTGGCTCATATGGGAGGGAAACGCCACCAGTACCAGGGCATACCCGAGCATCGCCGGGTTGAACGGATTGTTGCCAATGCCGCCCCACAGGTGTTTGCCGAACAACAGGGCGCAGGCGGCCGCGGTCACGGTCAGCCACCAAGGGCAGTACGCCGGCAGCGCCAATGCGAGCAGTGTGGCGCTGACCAGCGCGCTGCCATCATTGAGTTCGGGTGTGAGCGGTCGACGTCGCAAGCGCAGGACCAATGCTTCGACGCCCATCGCGGTGAGCCCGGATAACAGCAGGTTGAGCGCAATGCCCCAACCGTAAACCCACATCAATGCCAGTATCCCGGGCAGGGTCGCCAGCAGCACGCGCCTCATCGCTTGTCGCAGCGCATGCTGCGAGGCGTCAGGACCGGGCATGAGCATCCACCTGGTGTTCGGCTTCCTTCACCGCTTTTTCCAGGACTTCCAGCTCCTGATCCGCGACGGCCGCCGCCCGGGCTTTGCTCAGCTCGGCACGCCGCATCGCCAATTGAATCTTCGCCCGTTTCAACTCCGCATCCGGTGCCGGTGCCAAGGGTGGCGCGGCGTTCTCCAGTTGCGCCAGGGCCTGTTCCGCTGCTTCGAATTGACGTTGCAGCAGGATCAGCTGCGACTGCTGTTCAAAGGTCGGGGGATGACCGAACGCTTTCAGGGACTTGTTCAACTGCGCCCGGCTCATCGCCAGGTCGATCTTGGCTTTTTTCAACGCAGCGTCGGCACTGGCGGCTTTTTGTGCACGCACCCGTTCAAGTGCGGCTTGCACAGGGTCAAGCGTCTGCTGCGCAACCTTTGTCGTGCGCTGGGTACGGGCCAGACGTTCGGCCTGACGCTGTTCTTCTTCGCGACGCAGGCGTGCGTTGCGCTGTTCGAAACGGTGCCTGGCGTGATTGCGCTTGGCGGTTCGCGCCAACCGTTCTTCGACGCTGAAAGCCAGGCCTCCAATGATCGGCAGCACGGTCGTGGCCGGCAGTGGTCGCATCTCGATGCAGTCGACCGGACAAGGCGCCACGCAAAGGTCGCAGCCGGTGCATTCCTCGACGAGCACGGTGTGCATCAGCTTGGCCGCCCCGACGATGGCATCTACCGGGCAAGCCTGGATGCATTTGGTGCAGCCGATGCATTCGGCCTCACGAATGAACGCAACTTGCGCCGGAGCTGTGCCGCGACTGGCGTCCAGTTCCACCACGGGCACGTTCATCAGTTCGGCCAGGGCCGAGATGGTTTCGGTTCCGCCGGGTGGGCATTTATTGATCGGCTCTCCGGCGGCGATGCCTTCGGCGTAGGGTTTGCAGCCCGGATGGCCGCACTTGCCACATTGGGTCTGTGGCAGCAGGGCGTCGATACGTTGAATCAGAGTCATGTCTTGACCAGCCCGCGCAATCCAAGGAACGCCACCGCCATCAGTCCGGCACCGATCAACTGAATCGGCAGGCCACGGAAGGGCAGGGGAATATCGTTATCGACAGTGCGCTGGCGCAAATCCTCGAACAGGCTCAACACCAGCCAGAACCCCAGCCCGGCGCCCAAGCTCAAGGCCATGGCGTGGAGCAGTCCTTGATGGTCCTGGCTGTTGAGCAGCGCGACGCCCAGTATACCGGCGTTGCCAAGCAGCAATGGCCAAAGGCCCTCGAACGACAGCGCTGGCAACCAGCCTGACAAGAGGCGCAGCAACGGCCCGATCAGCAGCACGCTCAAGGGTAGCCAGACGAACAGGCGCAGGAAGGTGAGGTTGGCCGGTACCAGCAACCAATGATCGATGGCATGACCCAGGGTGCCGACCGTAAGCATCAGGCAGGTCGACGCCAGGCCCAGTGCATGCACCTGCTTTCTTCCTTCCACCGCCAACAACGGATCGACGCCCAGCGACCAATGCAACACGAGGTTGTTGATCAGGGCAGTGCCGAGCAGTGTAAGGAAAAGGTCGGACATGGTATGTAGGGAACAAGGAGTCTGTTACAGGTATAAGCATTATCCGGCACGTGACCGAATACGAAAATCCCACAGCCGCCGGCAAGGCGACTGTGGGATCGGTTACAGCGCGCAGTCGCGTTTACTTGATTCGCTGACCCGGCTTGGCGCCGCTGTCGGGGCTCAGCAGGTAGATTTCTTCGCCGCCCGGGCCGGCCGCCATCACCATGCCTTCCGAGACACCGAAGCGCATTTTGCGAGGCTTGAGGTTGGCGATCATCATCGTCAACCGGCCTTCGAGCTTGGCGGGGTCCGGGTAGGCACTCTTGATACCGGAAAACACGTTGCGTTGCTCGTCGCCGATGTCCAGGGTCAGGCGCAGCAGTTTATCGGCACCTTCGACGGCTTCCGCCTTGACGATCAGGGCGACGCGCAGGTCGACGGCGGCAAAGGTGTCGAAGTCGATTTCCGGCGACAGCGGGTCCTTGGCCAGTTCGCCATTGCCGGCGGGAGCGCCGGTGTCGGTCTGGCTGGCGACCAGGTCTTCCTTGGAGGCGTCGATCATGGCTTGTACCTTGGCGGCGTCGATGCGGGTCATCAACGGCTTGAATTCGTTCAGTTGATGGTTGCTCAGCAGCGTCTGATGATCGTTCCAGGTCAACGGCGCAACGTTCAGGAACGCTTCTGCATCGGCGGCCAGCAGCGGCAGCACCGGCTTGAGGAAGATCACCAACTGGCGGAACAGGTTGATGCCCAGGGCGCAGATCGCCTGGACTTCGTCCTGCTTGCCTTCCTGCTTGTTCAACGACCAGGGCGCCTTGTCGGCGATCCAGGCGTTGGCGCGGTCGGCCAAGGCCATGATTTCACGCATTGCACGGGCAAAATCGCGGGATTCATAGGCTTCGGCGATGCTGGGTGCGGCCGCCAGGAAGGCGTCGGTCAGTTCCGGCGCGGCATTACCCGCCACCAGCAACCCGGCATTGCCCTTGTGGATGAACCCGGCGCAACGGCTGGCAATGTTGACCACCTTGCCCACCAGGTCGGAGTTGACCTTCTGCACGAAGTCTTCGAGGTTCAGGTCCAGGTCGTCGACGCCGCGGCCCAGCTTGGAGGCGTAGTAGTAGCGCAGGTATTCCGGCGACAGGTGGTCCAGGTAGGTCCGGGCCTTGATGAAGGTGCCGCGGGACTTGGACATTTTCTGGCCGTTGACGGTCAGGTAGCCGTGGACGTTGATGCCGGTTGGCTTGCGGAAGCCGGCGCCTTCGAGCATTGCGGGCCAGAACAGGGCGTGGAAATTGACGATGTCCTTGCCGATGAAGTGATACACCTCGGCCGTGGAGTCCTTGCCCCAGAACGCGTCGAAGTCCAGCTCAGGCGTGCGATCGCAAAGGTTCTTGAAGCTCGCCATGTAGCCGATAGGCGCATCCAGCCAAACGTAGAAATACTTGCCGGGCTCACCAGGGATTTCGAAGCCGAAGTACGGCGCATCGCGGGAAATGTCCCACTCTTGCAGGCCGGAGTCGAGCCATTCGGCGAGCTTGTTGGCCACCGCGTCGTGCAACGTGCCGCTGCGGGTCCAGGTTTGCAGCATCTCCTGAAAATCCGGCAGCTTGAAGAAGAAATGCTCCGAGTCCTTGAGCACCGGCGTCGCCCCGGAAATGGCTGACTTCGGGTCCTTCAGATCGGTCGGTGCGTAGGTGGCGCCGCATTTCTCGCAATTGTCACCATATTGATCTTCGGTGCCGCATTTCGGGCACGTGCCCTTGATGAAGCGGTCGGCCAGGAACATTTTCTTTTCCGGGTCGAAATACTGGGTGATGGAACGGGTGGCGATATGCCCGGCGTCACGCAGCTTCAGATAGATCTGACTCGACAGCTCACGGTTTTCTTCTGCGTGAGTGGAGTGGAAGTTGTCGAAGTCCACCAGGAACTCGGCAAAGTCGGCGCTGTGTTCGGCCTGGACGTTGGCGATCAGTTGTTCCGGGGTGATGCCTTCCTTTTCCGCGCGCAGCATGATGGCCGAACCGTGGGCGTCGTCGGCGCAGACATAGATGCACTGGTTGCCGCGATGTTTCTGGAAGCGCGTCCACATATCGGTCTGGATGTATTCCAGCATATGGCCGAGGTGAATCGAACCATTGGCATAGGGCAGGGCGCTGGTGACGAGGATCTTGCGTGGCTCGGACATGGGGCTCGGCTACTTGATGAAACGGAGGTCGGCCACTATAAAGCGCCAGCGGGTTTTTTTCACCCTTTGGGGCGCTCCGGGCCCAGCGGGGATAAATCCCCTTGCCACAAAAGTATTCACATGCGGGTAATCGGGTCTAGGATAGCGGCCTGTTTTCAAGTCCTGTCATCGGAGTTGCCCATGAGCGCCGTCAATCGCGCAACGGTGGAAGCCGTCCTTCGTCAATACACCGACCCCTACCTGAACCAGGATCCGGTCAGCGCCGGATGCGTGCGCGATATCGATATCCAGGGCGAGCGTGTCAGCGTCCAGCTGGAAATCGGCTACGCCGCCGACCTGTTCAAGAGCGGTTGGGCGCAGATGCTGCAAATGGCGATCGAAGCCCTGGACGGAGTGAGCGCCGCCAAAGTCGAGATCACCAGCGTGATCGCCCCCCACAAGGCCCAGGCGCAGGTCCCCGGCCTGGCAAACGTGAAGAACGTGATCGCCGTGGCGTCGGGCAAGGGCGGTGTGGGCAAGTCCACCACCGCCGCGAACCTGGCCCTGGCCCTGGCCCGCGAGGGCGCGAAGGTCGGGATGCTCGACGCGGACATCTACGGGCCGAGCCAGGGCATCATGTTCGGCATTGCCGAGGGCACCCGGCCGCAGGTCAAGGACCAGAAGTGGTTCGTGCCGATCCGTTCCCATGGCGTGGAAGTCATGTCCATGGCGTTTCTGACCGACGACAACACGCCGATGGTCTGGCGCGGGCCGATGGTATCCGGCGCCTTGCTGCAATTGGTCACGCAAACTGCCTGGGGCGACCTGGATTACCTGGTGATCGACATGCCGCCCGGCACCGGCGATATCCAACTGACCCTGGCGCAGAAGGTCCCGGTGGCCGGCGCGGTGATCGTCACTACGCCGCAGGACCTGGCGCTGCTGGACGCCCGCAAAGGGGTGGAAATGTTCCGCAAGGTGAACATCCCGGTATTGGGTGTAGTGGAGAACATGGCTGTTCACATCTGCTCGAACTGTGGCCATGCGGAACATCTGTTTGGCGAAGGGGGCGGGGAAAAACTGGCGAACCAGTACGGCGTCGAACTGCTGGCTTCGCTGCCACTGTCCATGCTGATCCGCGAGCAATCCGACGGCGGTAAGCCAACGGTCATCGCCGAGCCGGAAAGTCAGATCGCCATGGTCTACCAGGAACTGGCCCGTCATGTGGGCGCACGGATCGTCTTGCAGGAAGCCGCCGCGCCGGCGATGCCGAACATCACCATCAGCGACGATTAAAAACCAAGCGGTAACCCCTGTGGGAGCGAGCCTGCTCGCGATAGCGTCGGTTCAGTCAGCCTCGATGCGGCTGACATACCGCTATCGCGAGCAGGCTCGCTCCCACAAGGGGGGGATGTGTGCAGGGTTTTACATCCGCAACCCGCCATCCATCTCAAGAATCCGTCCGGTGTAGTAGTCGTTCTCGAAAATATAAGCCGCCGAATGGGCGATCTCCTCGGCCCGGCCCATGCGCTTGAGCGGAATCGCGGAGGTCATTCTCTCCAGGGCCTCGGGTTTCATGCCCAGGGTCATCTCGGTTTCGATGAAGCCCGGAGCGATGCCGGCGACACGGATGCCATAGCGTGCCAGTTCCTTGGCCCAGGTCACGGTGGCGGCGGCCACGCCGGCCTTGGCGGCCGAGTAGTTGGTCTGGCCGATGTTGCCGGCGCGGGAAATGGAGGAGATGTTGATGATGGCACCGCTGTTTTTCAGCTCGACCATCTTCGCGGCCACTTCGCGGGTGCACAGGAACACGCCGGTCAGGTTCACATCGATCACCGCTTGCCACTGAGCCAGGCTCATCTTGGTCATCTCACCGTCCTTGACCTTGAGCAGCAGGCCGTCGCGCAGGATCCCGGCGTTGTTGATCAAACCGTGGATCGCCCCGAAATCTTCGGCTACCCGGGCAACCATATCGCTCACTTGTTCTTCATTGGCCACGTTACACAGGTACGCCCGGGCCTCGACGCCCTTGGCCTTGCAAGCGGCGACCGCCTGATCGAGTTTTTCCTGGTTGAGGTCGACCAAGGCGAGCTTCGCGCCTTTGTCGGCGAAATACTCGGCCATGGAGCGGCCCAGGCCCTGGCAACCGCCGGTGATAATGATTACTTTGTCGGTGAGTTGCATTCGCATGTCCTGGTGACGGAACGGTTGAGGAAGCTTGATCGTTTTTTAAACGGATCTCATCAAAGGAGTCATAAATTGAGCGCTGACGCTGCCAAGCATGCCCGAGAATTACTGCTCAAGGAATACCGTGGAATGCTCTCCACCCATTCCAAGTCCATGCCCGGTTTCCCATTCGGTTCCGTGGTGCCTTACTGCCTGGACGAGCAGGGCCGGCCGCTGATCCTGATCAGCCGTATCGCCCAGCACACCCATAATCTGCAGAAAGATCCCAAGTGCTCGATGCTGGTGGGCGAGCGGGGCGCCGAAGACGTGCAAGCCGTAGGCCGCCTCACTTACCTGGCCGAGGCGCGGAAACTGGAAGACAGTGACGCCATCGACGCTGCTGCCGAACGTTATTACCGCTACTTCCCCGAATCCCGGAACTACCACAAGGCCCACGATTTCGATTTCTGGGTGCTTGACCCGGTGCGTCATCGCTACATCGGTGGCTTCGGCGCCATTCATTGGATCGAGCGGATTACCCTGCCGAATCCCTTCGCCGGCAAGGCCGAGGCCAGCATGATCGAACACATGAACGCCGATCACGCCAAGGCCATTGCTCATTATGTGGAATTGGCCGACCTGCCCCGGACCGAGCCGGCGCAATTGGTGGGCATCGACAGCGAAGGCATGCACCTGCGTATCGGCCAGGGGCTGCACTGGCTGGCGTTCCAAGAGCCTTGCAACACTCCGACACAAGTGCGCGAAGCCTTGGTTTACCTGGCCCACGCCGAACAATGGCCGAAAAATACCGAGGTCGGCGCTTGAATTCACGAAAGGACGACGTCATTTAGGGTTTCATAGCAAGGCATTCTTGCGTTGAGGAACCCTTTGATGCGCCCTTTTTTGTTGCTCTTTCTGCTGTTTCCGGTGTTGGAGCTGTTCGTATTCGTCAAGGTTAGCGGTGCGATCGGTTTTTTCCCGGCCCTGCTGCTGATCATTCTCGGCTCCATGCTCGGCGTGTTCGTGCTGCGCATCGCCGGTCTCGCCACTGCACTGCGTGCCCGTGAAAGCCTCAGCCGTGGCGAGCTGCCTGCCCAGACCATGCTCGAAGGCCTGATGCTGGCCCTGGGCGGCGGTCTGTTGATCCTGCCAGGCTTTATCAGCGATGTGCTGGGGCTGGTCATGCTGTTGCCGTTCACCCGTCGCTTGCTGGCCAACAAGATGCGCCAGCGTGCCGAAGAGCAGGCCATGCGCCAGCGGGCCTTCGCGGATGATCTCCAGCCTCGTGGCGGCCCGGCCCCACGAGAGCCGCTTGGCCGAGAGCCCAATGTGATCGAAGGCGAGTTCGAGCACCGGGACTCCAAATGACACCACCGCACGGCACCTTCGGGTGCCGTGTTCGTTTTTGGGACGGCTGAAGAAATTTTTTCGTCCCGGCCCTTGTAATCCACTTGTGCGCCCTTATGTATCGGTCACCGCAAGGTTACCGGTGGCAACACCGGACAGACTTCCGCGGTTCGACTGACGAACCGCACCCGGCTCTGCCGGCTTTTGTTAAACCCGCCGGGACTACACCGGCCGATGAAAACCATAATTAGGAGAGATCGACAATGAAGCTTCGTCCTCTGCATGACCGCGTCGTCATCCGTCGCAGCGAAGAAGAGAAGAAAACCGCTGGCGGTATCGTCCTGCCAGGTTCGGCTGCTGAAAAAGCCAACCACGGTGAAGTTCTCGCTGTAGGCCCAGGCAAGGCACTGGAAAACGGTGAAGTACGTGCGCTGGCCGTGAAAGTGGGTGACAAGGTTGTGTTCGGCCCTTACTCCGGCAGCAACACTGTAAAAGTCGACGGCGAAGACCTGCTGGTAATGGGCGAGAGCGAAATCCTCGCTGTTATCGAAGGCTGATTCCCCGCTCAATTTCCCGCTACTACACAGTATTTAAGGAATATCGATCATGGCTGCTAAAGAAGTTAAATTCGGCGATTCCGCCCGCAAGAAAATGCTCACTGGTGTCAACGTCCTGGCGGACGCGGTAAAAGCGACCCTGGGCCCGAAAGGCCGTAACGTGATCATCGAGAAGAGCTTTGGCGCTCCGACCATCACCAAGGACGGCGTTTCCGTAGCCAAGGAAATCGAGCTGGAAGACCGTTTCGAAAACATGGGCGCGCAGCTGGTCAAGGACGTTGCCTCCCGTGCCAACGATGATGCAGGCGACGGCACCACCACCGCGACCGTTCTGGCTCAGTCGATCGTCAACGAAGGCCTGAAGGCCGTTGCTGCCGGCATGAACCCGATGGACCTCAAGCGCGGTATCGACAAAGCGACCATCGCTATCGTCAAGGAACTCAAGGGTCTGTCCAAGCCTTGCGCCGACTCCAAGGCCATCGCCCAGGTAGGCACCATTTCCGCCAACTCCGACAACTCCATCGGTGACATCATTGCCGAAGCCATGGAAAAAGTCGGCAAGGAAGGCGTGATCACCGTTGAAGAAGGCTCGGGCCTGGAAAACGAACTGTCGGTTGTCGAAGGTATGCAGTTCGACCGCGGCTACCTGTCCCCATACTTCGTCAACAAGCCGGACACCATGGTTGCCGAGCTGGACAGCCCGCTGATCCTGCTGGTCGACAAGAAGATCTCCAACATCCGCGAAATGCTGCCAGTGCTGGAAGCCGTTGCCAAAGCCGGCCGCCCACTGCTGATCGTGGCTGAGGACGTCGAAGGCGAAGCCCTGGCGACCCTGGTTGTGAACAACATGCGCGGTATCGTCAAAGTGGCAGCCGTCAAGGCACCAGGCTTCGGCGACCGTCGCAAGGCCATGCTGCAGGACATCGCCGTACTGACCGGCGGTACCGTCATCTCCGAAGAGATCGGCCTGAGCCTGGAAAGCACCACCCTGGAGCACCTGGGTAACGCCAAGCGCGTGACCCTGTCCAAGGAAAACACCATCATCGTCGACGGTGCTGGCGTACAAGGCGACATCGAAGCACGTATCGCGCAGATCCGTGCCCAGATTGCCGACACTTCCTCGGACTACGACCGTGAAAAACTGCAAGAGCGTCTGGCCAAGCTGTCCGGCGGCGTTGCAGTGATCAAGGTTGGCGCTGGCTCCGAAGTTGAAATGAAAGAGAAGAAAGCCCGCGTTGAAGACGCCCTGCACGCAACCCGCGCAGCTGTCGAAGAAGGCGTGGTACCTGGCGGTGGCGTAGCCCTGATCCGTGCTCTGGAAGCACTGACCCAACTGAAAGGCGACAACGCCGATCAGGACGTGGGTATCGCTGTGCTGCGTCGCGCTGTTGAAGCGCCGCTGCGTCAGATCGTTGCCAACTCCGGCGACGAGCCAAGCGTCGTGGTCGACAAGGTCAAGAACGGCGAAGGCAGCTTCGGCTACAACGCCGCGACTGGCGAATACGGCGACATGATCGAAATGGGTATCCTGGACCCAACCAAGGTCACCCGTTCGGCCCTGCAAGCAGCCGCTTCCATCGGCGGTCTGATCCTGACCACCGAAGCCGCTGTGGCTGATGCACCGAAGAAAGAAGGTGCTGCTGGCGGCGGTATGCCAGACATGGGCGGCATGGGTGGCATGGGCGGCATGATGTAAGCCAGCCTTACCCCTGTACTGAAAAACCCCGCCTGCGTCAGCAGGCGGGGTTTTTTATTGGTTTGCAGAGACTGTAGTGGGCTCCAAGGCCAGTGACCACTGAAGATCAACTGTGGGAGCGAACCTGCTCGCGAAGGGCCTTCAGCCCCAACATCTTCATTGCAGGCCCGCCCACCTCTGAAATGGCCTCAGGCCCTGGCAGGGTCGGGCAGGACGACGCGGTCGATCGTGGCGGCCGGTCGGTACAGGATGAAGTAGTAACACCCCAGGCAAATCAGCCAGCAGAACACCGCGGTCCACACGTTATGGGAAAAGAAGTGCGCCCCCTGCATCATTCGGCTGAGGGAAAACACCGTTCCGAGGGCGAAGGCGAACACCAGAGCCTGGCGAGCAAGACGCGGACGTCGGTCGCGCAGGACGAAGAACAGCGCAAACAGTGTGAAACCGGTCGCGGCATGGCCGCCGGGCCAGCACCGACCGGGCTTGTCGGTGGCCGGACGCGGGCTCAGAAGTTCGCTGTAGGTTTCCTTGCCACCAAATTCCTTCAGGCTCCAGGGGCATTGCACCGCTGTCACGGCTTTCATCGGAGTGACGAATGAAGTCGCCAGTGCGAGGGACAACACCAGGCAACCCAGTTCCCGCTTGAACGGTTTGAGCCGCGCGACGGAAAAGGAGCCAATGAAGCCGAGGATCGCCAGCACCGAAAAACCGATGACCACTTGTTTGGCCCGGTCATGCAGGATGTCTTCCAGAAAAAAACTGTGCCGGCCGATGAAACCACCGCCGTCCGGGTCGTAGAACAGCCTGGCCAGCGCCATGTCCAGTGTCGTCAGTTCCAGCAATACCAGGATCAGCGCAACAACTGCGGGCACGCCCAGGACGATCCGGAAATTCAATGGCCTAGAAGCGGGACGGACGACGGTGGAGACCATGGCGGTACCTTCGGTGGGAATTTTCAGCGCGCAGTGTCCGATACGTTGCATTGGCGAGGTGTGAATGCCGAGTGAAAAACTCGTCAACGTCCGGCGCTCCATTCTGCCAAGGGGCCTGCATGCCTCTAGCCGAGAGTCACACTTGGCCTTAAGCTGCGCGGGCCACGACGCCCGTCTACCGTGAGCAGAGGAGATGCCGATGCGAATTCTATTGGTCGAAGACAACCGCGATATCCTGGCTAACCTGGCCGATTACCTGGGCCTGAAAGGCTACACCGTCGATTGTGCCCAGGACGGTTTATCGGGGTTGCATCTGGCCGCCACTGAACACTACGACTTGATCGTGCTGGACATCATGCTGCCGGGTATCGACGGCTACACCTTGTGCAAGCGCTTGCGCGAAGATGCGCGGCGCGATACGCCGGTGATCATGCTCACTGCCCGGGATCAACTGGATGATCGCTTGCAGGGTTTCAAGTCCGGGGCCGATGATTACCTGATCAAACCTTTCGCCCTGTCGGAACTGGCGGCACGGATCGAAGCCGTCATGCGTCGGGCCCAGGGCGGTGGTCGGCGCGCCTTGCAGGTCGGCGACCTGAGTTACGATCTCGACACACTCGAAGTGACCCGCGAAGGCAAGCTGCTCAAACTCAACCCGGTCGGCCTGAAGTTGCTGGCCGTGCTGATGCAGAAAAGCCCCCATGTGCTGCGCCGGGAAATTCTCGAAGAGGCGTTGTGGGGCGATGATTGCCCTGACAGCGACAGCCTGCGCAGCCACGTTCATCAGCTACGCCAGGTCATCGATAAACCGTTCGACAAACCGCTTCTGCACACTGTGCACGGCGTCGGTTATCGCCTGGCCGAGGGCAGAGATGGAGTTTAAGCAGAGCCTTGCGCAACGGATCATCATCGCTTTTGCGCTGATGAGCGCGTTGGTGGCCGGGGCGTTTGCCATGGGGATCGTGGCGACGGTCCATCTGGTGGAAGAAAAGCTGATTTCCGCCGGGCTGGGGGGCGACCTGCAACGTCTGTTACTGATGGACAGCGTGTCGGACTGGAGCCATCGTCCGGAGCCTGACCAGTTGTTCTACTTCAGCGGGGGCCCGGGCGACTTCGAGTTGCCCAAGGACTTGCGCCATCTGGAGCGCGGTTTCCATGAAGTGTTTCGTGAACAATTGTCTTATCACGCCATGGTGGAAATCGTAGACGGTCGGCACTACGTACTGCTGCAGGACCAGAGCGATTTCGAAGAGCGCGAACGGGTGCTGTTCGCCGTGGTGCTGGTGGGCTTCGTACTCAGCCTGGCGCTGGCGGTATTCCTGGGCTGGGTCCTGGCTCGTCGGGTGATGGCGCCAGTGGTGCGCTTGGCACGGCAAGTACGTCATCGCGATCAGCTCCTCGGGCTTGCTCCGCCGCTGGCGCCCGATTATGCCGCCGATGAGGTCGGCGAGCTGGCCGTGGCGTTCGACGCCACACTAGGGCGATTGCGCCAAGCGCTGACCCGCGAACGGTTGTTCACCAGTGATGTAAGCCACGAATTGCGTACCCCGTTGATGGTCCTGGCGACCTCCTGCGAGCTGTTGTTGGAGAACCCGGCATTGGATCAACGTGGCCGTACCCAGGTCGAGCGTATCAACCGCGCCAGTGAAGAGATGCGTGAACTGGTGCAGACTTTCCTGATGCTCGCCAGGACACAACGCGAAGACAGCGGCATGTCTCCTACCATGACATTGGGCCAGGTGGCCGAGAACCTCATCGGACTGTGGCGAACCCCGATCGAATCCAAAGGGTTGGAACTGATCTTCGAGCCGGGACAAACCACCGACACGCTGTACAACGCTACATTCCTGACCGCCGTCATGGGCAACTTGCTGCGCAACGCCTTGCACTACACGGACCAGGGGTTCATTCGGCTCACTCTCGGCGTCAGCGGATTTGTGGTCGAGGACAGTGGTGTCGGTATTCCCGAGGAAAAGCGCGAGGCGATGTTCGAGCCGTTCGTGCGGGGCAACGAAAAGCGCGGCGAAGGGCTTGGGTTAGGGCTGTCGTTGGTGCAGCGGATTTGCGAGAACCAGGGCTGGACAGTGAGCCTCAGCACGATGGAGCCCAACGGCTGCCATTTCCAAGTGGACCTGCGTCCCAAGGCGTGAATGCCGCAATCGGCCCCATGGATATGGAAAAGTCTTGAAAACATTGGTCCGTTTACACGACGAAGTTTTCACAAAGGGATGACTTGGTGCCGACATGCCCAACCCTAAGGTGGGAGCCATTCAGTTATGGAGGTTCCCACCATGTCCAACGCCATCAAGCTCGACTTCTCTGAAAAGTACAACGAGCAACACGCTCGGGAATACTTGCAAAAACACCGCAGCGGCTTGAGTCGACGCCTTTCTCATCGGCGTGACGAGCAATTGGCCCGACGGGCATTATCGCTTGCGGGAGATCCGGGTCTCGTGCTGGATTTGCCCTGTGGTGCCGGGCGTTTCTGGCCCTTGCTGGCTGAAAAACCGAATCGGGTCATCATCGGCGCGGACAACTCCGAGGCGATGCTCATGACGGCGTTGAGGGCGCAACCGGCCGATGTCGTCAAACGGGTACAACCTTTGCACACTTCTGCGTTCGACATTGCCTTGCCCGATAACGCCGTCGACAGCATTTTCTGCATGCGCTTGCTGCACCACATTGGTGAGTCCGCGCACCGACTGGCGATTTTGCGGGAATTCGAGCGTGTCAGCCGAGACAGCGTGATCGTTTCATTGTGGGTTGATGGCAATTTCAAAGCCTGGAAACGCAAGCGCTTGGAACGTACCCGTGGGCAGAAAGACTACCAGAACCGATTTGTGTTACCGGTCGCTACAGTCGAGGATGAGTTTCGACAGGCCGGGTTCCGAATTCAAGAACGATTGGATTTCTTACCGCTCTATGCCATGTGGCGAGTTTATGTATTACGCAAGAGGTAACAGCATGGTGATGCAGGCAGAAGAAGCGTCGACGGTTCATGCGGGCAATTTCGATCACTTCTGGAACCAGCAGGGTGAGTGGGTAGAGGCTCCGAATGTACGTCGTGGTGGTGAAAGTGGTGTGCAGCGGATTGACAGCGGCAACGGTAAACAGCTGTATGCCAAGCGTCAGATCGGCCATGTCTACCGTAGCTTGTTCCATCCGTTTGGCCGACCAACCGTATTGCGCGAGCAGGACGCGCTCCTGGCCTTGACCCGGCTGGACGTCGGCGTCCCCCAGATTATCTTCTGTGGCGCACAACGGGATCCGGTTCATAAATGGCGTGCATTGTTGGTCACTCATGCGTTGGACGGTTTCGTAGAGTTGGAACAGTGGTACGCCGCAGGCGAGCGCGAGCGCCATGGCGAAGCACTGCATGACCGCATTCTCCAGGCACTGGCTGAAAACCTGGCCCGGATGCACAAGGGGCGCTGGCAGCACGGCTGCCTCTATGCCAAGCATGTGTTTGTACGCGTGACGGGGGAGGGCGAGTCGGCCCACGCCGAAGTGGCCCTGCTGGACCTGGAGAAGAGCCGCCAGCGCCTGACTGCCCGAGGTGCTGCATCCCACGATCTCAAGCAGCTGCGTCGCCACTCGTCGTTCAACGATTGTGACTGGAAAAAACTCGTCTACTTTTATGAAACGGCGTTTGGCAGCGCTATCAAAGGCTTATGACGATGAAACTGGAAATTGCTAGAGGTGTATTCCTGGTGGGAGCCCTGGCAGTAACGTCGATGGCGGTAGCTGTTTGGGAGCAGCCCCGCTCGCAGATCCTCAGTGCCTCCCATTCCGATGCACATTGCCCCTTGCCGCGGGTGGCCAAGGCAAGCGAGGCTGTCCGGCCGGACCATGATCTGTTGCTGTTCATGTTCAGCCTTTCCCAGGGTATGAGACCGCAGAGCTGAAGCTCATAAGGTGAAACTCAAAGGCCTCGCTTGTGCGAGGCCTTTGAGTTTCAGGCGGCTTTGTCTGGCTTGGCCAACAGGGTGTAGATACAGGGCAATACGAACAGTGTGAACAAGGTGCCAATAGACATCCCGGTGGCGATCACCATGCCGATGTCGAAGCGGCTTACCGCCCCGGCTCCGGTGGCCAGGATCAGCGGTACCATGCCAAACACCATCGCCGCGGTGGTCATCAGCACCGGCCGCAAACGAATCGATGCGGCCTTCTCCACTGCTTCTCTGGGTGTCAGGCCCTGTTCCTTGCGCAACTGGTTGGCAAATTCGACGATCAGGATACCGTGCTTGCTGATCAGGCCGATCAGCGTCACCAGCCCGACCTGGGTATAGATGTTCATGCTCGACCAACCGAGAAACAGCGGAATCAGTGCTCCGCAAATGGACAGCGGCACCGTTACCAGAATGACCAGTGGATCGCGGAAGCTCTCGAACTGAGCGGCCAGCACCAGGAAGATGATCGCCAGGGCCAGGGTAAAGGTGACCCACAAGGCACTGCCTTCCTGGACGAACTGACGTGAAGCCCCTGCATAGTCGAAGGCGAACCCTGTCGGTGCTTCTTCCCGGGCGATCTGACGGACCGTTTCGATCGCCTCGCCCATGCTTACGATGGGGAACCCCGAGATCGTGACTGCATTGAGCTGCTGGAACTGATTCAACTGTCGGGGACGGGCCCGGTCACTGACCTTGATCAGGGTCGACAAGGGCAGGGATTCGCCGCGTTCGTTCTTCACGTAGTAGTTGTTCAGCCAGTCCGGGTTGTCTCGGAAGGGGCGCTCGACCTGGGCGATGACCTTGTAGCTGCGACCTTCGATGGTAAAACGGTTGATCTCCGATTCCCCCAGCAGCGTGGCGAGCGTACCGCCCAGGTCTTGCATCGACACACCCATCTGGGCAGCTTTGTCGCGGTCGATATCCACGACGACTTCTGGCTTGTCGAAGGCGAGGTCGATGTCCATGAAGGCGAACTTGCCGGACTCCATCGCGCGTTTCTTCACGCGCTCGGCGATCTCCAATAGCGTCGCGTAGTCTTTCGGCGCGTTGATGACGAAGGCAAAGGGCAACCCCTCGCCCGTGCCAGGCAGGGAGGGGAGGTTGAAACCGAATATCTGCAGGCCCGGTACCGTCTCCAGCCGCGCCTGGACGTCAGGGAGGATTTCCATCTGAGTACGGTTGCGTTCGTTCCAGGGCTTGAGCAGGAAGCCGCCGATACCGGACTGGACACCGTTGTAGCCATTGATCTGGAACGAGGAATAGTACTCGGGGAATTCCTTGAAAATCGTGAGGAAGTGATCGGTATAGGTGTTCAGGTAATTGAGGTTGGTGTGCTGTGGCGCGTTGGCCATCATGAAGATGATGCCCTGGTCTTCGTCCGGGGCCAGTTCGGATTTGGTGAACATGACCAGCACCGGGATCAGCAGTAATACGATCACGGCGAATACCAGTACCACCGGCCGGGTATTGAGCGTGCCGTGGAGTATGCGCTGGTAACGGCTTTTCAAGCGTTCGAACACCACGTCCAGGCGGTGGGCCAGGCCCGAGGGGTTCTCGTCGTGCCGCAGCAGTACGGCGCACATCATGGGCGACAGGGTCAGGGCCACGATGCCGGAGATCACCACCGCTCCGGCGAGGGTCAGGGCGAACTCCTTGAGCAATGCGCCTGTCAGGCCTTCCAGCAGACCGATCGGCGCATACACAGCCGCCAGCGTAATGGTCATCGAGACCACTGGCATGGCGATTTCCCGGGCACCTTCCAGTGCGGCGTCGAACGGACTCTTGCCTTCCTCGATGTGGCGATGAATGTTCTCCACCACGACGATGGCATCGTCCACTACCAGACCGATGGCGAGCACCATGGCCAGCAGTGTCAAAAGGTTCATCGAGTAGCCCATCAACTGCATGAAGAACATCACGCCGATCATCGACAGCGGGATGGTCACCACCGGGATGACCACCGAACGCAGCGCGCCGAGGAACAAAAAGACCACGACGATGACGATCAGCACGGCTTCGAAAAGGGTTTTCACCACTTCATCGATGGAAGCCTGAATGAACAGCGTCGCATCGTAGGCGATCTCGGCGTTGAGGTTCGTTGGCAGTTGGGCCTCCAACTCCGGCATGATCTTGCGCACTTCCTTGATCACATCCAGCGGGTTCGCGCCGGGGGTGGCTTTGATACCGATGTATACGGACGGCGTGCCACCGAAGGAACTGATGGTGTCGTAGTTTTCCGCGCCCATCTCCACCCGGGCCACGTCCCGCAGCAGTACGCGGCTGTCCCCGTCGGTCTTGAGCGGGATCGCGGCGAAGGCCTCGGCGGATTTGAGTTCGGTGTTGGCGTTGATGCTGGTGACGACATATTCACCTTTCACTTCGCCGGCCGCCGAGAGGAAGTTGTACTGACGCACGGCATTGGTCACGTCGGCGGCGGTCAGGCCGAAGCCGGCGAGCTTGACGGGATCCAGCCACAGGCGCATGGCGAAGACCTGGTTGCCCAGGATTTCCGCTTCAGCCATGCCGGGAAGCGTCGCCAGCTTGGGTTGAACCACCCGTGACAGGTAATCGGTGATCTGCGGGTTGTTCAGCTCCTTGCTGAAGAAGCTGATGTACATCAGTGCAGAGGCATCGGCGGCTTCACGGCTGAGCACCGGGTCCTCCGCGTCCTGGGGCAGCTCGTTCTTGACTTCGTTGGCCTTGGCCAGCAGTTCGGTGAACAGCCGGTCGCTGTTGGAGCCGATGCGGGCATAGACCGATATCACCGAAAAATTCTGACGGCTGACCGAGGTCATGTAATCGATGCCTTCGGCGCTGGCCAGGCTCTGCTGCATCGGCTGCGTGATGTAGCCCTGGATGGTTTCGGCGTTGGCGCCTGGGTACGCGGTGGTCACGGTGATCAGGGCGTTTTCCATCTGCGGGTATTGCCGCAGGGGCAGCTTGCTCCAGGCCTGGAAGCCCAGCAGTACGATCAAGAGGCTGACCACGGTGGCGAGCACCGGACGGCGAATGAACGGATCGGTAAAAGCCATTGGGGTTCCTTGATCAGTCCGCGCGCGGCGAACTGTTCTGTTCGGTCAGGGTCTTGTCATCGGCGATGGCGACAGGGGTACCGTTATCGAGCTTGATCTGGCCTGCGATCACGACCTGTTCACCACTGTTCACGCCCTTGGTTACCAGCACCTGCCCGTCACGGCGCTCGCCGGTTTCGATGAAGCGTCGCTCGGCGATCAGGACCGGCTGGCCCTTGTCATCCTTTTCGATGCTGCCATCGGCGGCTTTCTTCTGGGTCACCACGTACATTGAGTCGCCGTAAAGGGTGTAGGTCACGGCACTTTCCGGCACGACGATGCCGGCGGCCATGTCCGGCAGAATGACCTGGAGGCTGGCGAACATGCCAGGCAGAAGCTTGCCGTCGGGGTTGGCCAGGGTGGCGCGCACCAGGACGTTGCGGGTGCTGTCCTCGACCTTGGGGTTGATGGCGCTGATGGTGCCGACGAAGGTCTGTCCGGGGTAGGCCGATACGTTGACATTGACTGGCTGGGCAATGGCGAGCCTGGGGATCCTCTGCTCGGGTACGTAGAAGTCCACGTAGAGGCTGCCAAGGTCTTGCAGGGTGGCGATCACCGTGCCGCTGGCCAGATAGTCGCCGACATCCACCTGGCGAATGCCGATGGTGCCGTTGAACGGCGCGAGGATCTGTTTCTTCGCCAGCGAAGCCTTCAACTGGTTGACGGTAGCCTGGTTCTTTTTCAACTGCGCCGCGAGCCGGTCGAACTCGCCCTTGGAGATCGCCTGGCTGCCCACCAACTGCCGGCCTCGACCGAAGTCCAGCTGCGACAGGCCAAGGTCGGCCTCGGCGGTTTCCAGCAAGGCGGTTTCAACGTCGCTGTCCAGTTGCAGTAGCGGCTGGCCGGCCTTGACCTTCTGCCCAGACTGGAAAAGGACCTTCTGCACGGTACCGGCGACCTCCAGGCTGAGGTCCACGCCTTGCAGTGCCTTGAGGCTACCGATAGTGGGCAACCGTGCCTGCCACGGTTGTTCGACGGCGGTAGCCACCGCGACGCTGATCGGCGGTTTCGGCGCAGAAAACATCTGGATTTGCTGATAAACGGAGAAGGCCTTGTAGCCGGCCAGCAACAGCACCACCAGCAGGACAACACCCAACATGATCAGCATGCGGCGTCGCAGCATGTTCCACTTCCTTGGAAAGGCCTAAAAGAAAGATACAGTCAGGCGGGCACCTTACCCCGAGTGTGCGGTGGATTCCAGATGCTGTCGGGTCGTTGTCTCGTAGGATTCGTCCTTAAATTCAAGGGGCTCGCCCCGGACGGTTTCACCCCTGCGTTTATACCAGGTGCAAATGGTTGTCCCAGAGCCCTGCCGGCAGATCCAGCGGTTTTGCAACCAGCTGTGACTGGCGGCAATCGTAATAGCGGCAACGACCCTGGCCCGACGTCACGACGAACCCGTCGGCCACCGCACCCACGCCGGCGCAGTCCGGAAGAGGCGCATCCAGGCGCACTTCGCCGCTGTCCAGGTCCCAGATGAAAAAGCGGTTGCCCCGCGGTGCGGTCAGGGCCACCAGGCGCAGGTCGCTGTGTACGGCGACGCTGGCGGTGTAATGCCCCATGGCCTGCAACTGGTGGTCCGCCACCGGGAACGCCTGGAATGGCTGGCCCGGACGCTTGATCGCCAGCAGCTCCGAAGATTCGTGGACATCGCCCATGAACTGCTGGCCGGTCACGATGGTGCCGTCACTGGCAATTCCCATGTGCCGCACGCTGTTCATCGATTGCGCGAGGGTTTCCTTGCTCAGCAGGGTGCCATCGCGTTGCATCAGGACCAGGCTCGGCTCCATGGCATCGAGGTTCATCTCGACCCGGCTTTCGGCTTCGGTGCGGATGCCACCGTTCGCCACCACCAGAGTCTCGCCGTCGGGCATCCAGGACACTTGGTGCGGACCGATGCCATGGGTCGGAATTTCGCCGCTGTGCACCAGTCGCTCGCCTTCGAAACGGTAGACCCCGAGTAGACCGCGTCCCGGATCGGTGGTGTCGTTCTCGGTGGCATACAACCATTCGCCGCCCTTGTGGATCACCGCGTGGCCATAAAAATGCCGGTTCGGCTGCGAGGCGACGGTTTGCAGCAGGGCGCCGTCGCGCAGGTCGATCAGGTAGCTTTCGGTGCCAGGACGCCGGGCGACGAACAGCGCAATCGGCTGTGACGGATGGTTGATGATGTCATGGCAGCGCTGGCCGACCCGGGTGGCGAACACCTGCGTTCCATCCAGTCGATAACCCACGGCGTAATGCTTGCCCTCGCCATCGTCTCGGGCCGAAAGCAGCAGCGGACTCTTGTCCTTTTGCTTGAACAGCGTCCAGCCGCTCAGGGTGACGGCACCGAGCAGCAAGCTGCCCAGCGCCAGGACCTGACGTCGAAACATGATCAGTCACCGTCGTTGGCGTTGAAGCCCAGTTGAATGCCCAGCGCCTTGGCCAGTTCGCCTTCGTGCAGGCGGTGGACGACGTTGAGGCTGTCATACAAATCGTTGAGCTGTTGGCGTCCGGCGTCGTCGTTGAGCATTTCGGTCAGCGAACGCTGGGAGCTGGCGAACAGTTTCAGCGAAGCATCGTAGGCGGCGTCGATCTTGTCGGCCAAGGTTTTTTGCTCGCTTGGTAACAGGCCGCGCAAGCCTTTGTTGTCCACACCCACCCAGACCGTCCTGGCCGCGCTCAGGCTGGCTTCCAGCCCTTGCAGCGACGACTGGCTACGCCAGGCATCGGCCTGGAAAGGCTGAGGCACGCCTTTGCTCTGACGACCCATAGGGGTGCCGAGTTTCTTTTTGAGCGTGTCCAATGCAGTGACCTGGACCCGCAGCAGATCGGCGATGGCTTCGTGGGAATCGGCGTAGCGCTGGTTCGGGAACTTGCTCATCTGCGCGAGCATGCCGTCATTGGTGTTCCAGCGTGACAGGATTTCTTCGGCCAGTTGTTTCTGGCGTTCGCCAATGGCAATCAGCAGTGGGCAGTATTTGGCTTTCTGCGCACTGTCGGCCATGTCGATTTTCGCGTCGAACAACAAATATTCATAAGCCGACAGTCCCTGGACCACGACGCTGGACTTGGCCAGGCCGGCGGCATCGATCTGCGGCTCGCTGTTGATCAGTTGTTCGACCTGGCGGCCCACCAGGTTCTTCTTGTCCGGCCAGAACTGCACCTGCCAGGCGCGATTGCCCTCGGCCAGCGGACCGATCAGCAGCGGTTGCAGCTCGGCCCAGGCTTTCTGTGCCTTGAGAAAGTCGGCGCGGGCAGTCTCCAGGTTTTCCTTGCCTTGGCAGAACGCCAGTGCGCTGGTTGCCAATTGCCGGTCGGCCTCGACCCAGCGGCTGTAGGTCGGCAGGATCACTTGCTTGGCGATGGCGGCCGAAGTGACCGCTTGCGGGTCCTGTGGCGAGCAGGCGCCGAGGGCGAGGGCGGCGAGGCTGGTGAACAACAGCTTGGGACGGAACATGTCGGGCTCCCGTTTTTCGGAGAAGGCATTTAAAGGGAATTCAGAAAGGCCAGCAACGCAGCGCGCTGTTCGGCATTGAACGCCAAGACCTGACGCTGCGCTGCTTGCGCTTCGCCGCCATGCCAGAGCACGGCTTCGAGCAGGTTGCGGGCGCGACCGTCATGCAGAAACTGGGTGTGGCCGCTGACGGTCGCGGTCAGACCGATGCCCCATAGCGGCGGGGTCCGCCAGTCGCGGCCACCGGCCTTGAACTCGCTGCGATTGTCGGACAGGCCTTCGCCCATGTCGTGCAACAGCAGGTCGGTGTAGGGACGAATGACCTGGTTCGCCAGCTCCGGCTCGGCGGCGTTGGCCGAGGTGGTGTATTGCGGCGTGTGGCACGACTGGCAACCGGCCTGGAAAAACAGATTCTTGCCAGCCAGCACCTGGGGCGAGTCCACCTCGCGACGGGCCGGCACGGCGAGGTTGCGACTGTAGAACAGCACCAATCGCAGGATGTTGTCGCTGACTTCCGGCTCGCCATCCGGACCGTTGCCGTTGGGTGCGCGTTTGCAATCGATCTGGGCCTCGGTGCAATCGTCGAAGGGCCGCAGGCTCGTCGTCAGACCCATGTCACCGGAGAAGGCGTGGACGTTCTGCTGATTCAGATTGGGCTGACCGGCCTTCCAGCCGAAGCGACCCAGGACGGTTTTTTGCTGGACATCGTCCCAGACTTGGTTCGGTCGACCCGCGATGCCGTTTTTCTCCTTTGCCTGGGCATCGGCGTTCGCCAGGATTGCGGCATCGGGGATGGCCTCGAGCAGACCCAGGCCGATCATGGGTGGAGCGACGCGGGCGGAAAAACGTGTATCGGGGTGCATCGGGCCATAACCCAGCTGGGTGATCTGCAGGCTCGGCTTGCGCAGCTCCACGACCGTGCCGTCCTTGAAACGTACCGGGACAGGTGTGTAATCGACCCGCACCTTGCCTTCCGGGATGACACCGGGCACGGACATATCCTGCAACTGCCCCCCGTAGACAGGCTCCGGGACCACGCCCAATTGTTCGATGACCTTGGCGTAGGGCGGTGCGTCAGGGATCGACAGGCGTACCAGCATGGACACTGCGCTGGTCGCGTCCGGTGCCGGTGGATGGCCGCGGCCATCCTTGATATGGCAGTTCTGGCAGGCATTGGTGTTGAACAGCGGTCCAAGGCCGTCCCGGGCGGTGGTGGTCGACGGTGCGATCACCCAGGGACTGCGAAAGAAACTGTTGCCGACACTGAAGTCCACGCGCCGCGAGGGTGGCAGGTTGGCCGAGGGCAGGGAAAAGGCATTCTGGTCGGCCTTGCGTACCGTCGCGGCGCCACCGGACCGGGCTTCACCCGGTTCGGCCTGGGTAAAGCGCGGGGCATCGTCGCAGGCGCTCAGGCCCAAGGCCATGAACAGTGCGCATAAACGAAGAGGCAACGACGGCATCGGGCGACCTGGGAGATGGGTAAAAAGAGGGCGCAAAGTCTAACAGGGCGGGGCAGTTTGAATAAGAGGAATTATCGTTTGGTCCAGCGAGTGTGCTTATTCATTCCAGCATCTTGCCCAGGAACCAGCTTCCCGCTGGGCCCGGTGGGTATCGTTTCGACCAGACGGCATCGACCGATACCAGCCTTGGCCAGCCACGTACGTTCAGCTCCTGCAATTTTCCGGCGCCGAAACGTGCCGCCAGCCAACGTGGCAGCGGGGTCCAACCAAAGCCCCCCAGCGCCATTTCCAGCAGCATCAGGTAACTGGGAGCGGACCAGACCCGACCCAGGGCTCGAGTTTCGTAAGGGTTGATGATGGTTGCCAGGCGCAACTGGCGATGACGTTGCAACGCTAGTTCGTCTACCGCCTCCAGTTTGGCCAGTGGGTGTTGCCTTGAAACGAACAAGGCGATTTCCGTGCGCTCATCCACCGTCGCACTGGTGAGATCCGGCGGATACCCCGCCTGCGTTTCGGCAAGCCCGAGATGAGCCCGGCCCTGTTGTACCAACGCTATCAAATCGTCGCATTCGGCAATCAGGCATTCGAGCTCCAGGTCCGGATAGCGTTGCTCGAGCGCGCCGAGTACTGCTTCGAAGCGATCGGATTGGTAAGTATCGGAGATCGCCACGGTGAATTTTGCTTCCACGCCTTCGGACAGCTGGCTGGCGGCCATTTCCAGGCGGTGACTGGCCGCAAGTATGTCCTCGGCGCGTTGCAACACCACATGTCCTGCCGGAGTCAGGGTCGGTTTGCGGCTGCTGCGGTCGAAGAGGACGAGGTTCAGCTCGTCTTCCAGGCTGGCGACCGCGGCACTGATGGTCGACTGGCTTTTACCCAGCTTGCGCGCGGCGGCCGAGAACGAACCTTGGGCGGCGGCTTGGACAAACGCCGTCAATACCTCATGAGAAATCATTCAAAGTATCGCCTTGATCGATGGTTAATGGTTTTGAAGTATCGCTCCGGCGCTGGATGATCACCACGTCTTCTTTTGCAGGGGTGATGGAATGAACGTCCAGAAAACCGTATTTGAGCGTGTCCTCCAGGCCATTGGCTTTGAACTGTTGGCAATCTTCATTTGTACCCCGTTGCTGGCTTGGATCATGGATAAACCGCTGTTCGACATGGGAGTGGCAACGGTCGCTATTGCGGCGCTGGCGCTGGTGTGGAACGTGTTGTTCAACGGTGCGTTCGACCGTTTGCTCAAACGCTTCGGGATCGTGCGCAACGCCTGGGTCCGGGTTGTCCATGCGTTGCTGTTTGAAGGGGGCCTGGTGGCGGTCGCGGTGCCGTTGGTGGCGTGGTGGCTGAAGATCAGCCTATGGCAGGCATTTGTGCTGGATATTGGGGTGCTGTTGTTTTTCCTGCCGTACACCTATGGCTACCACTGGGTCTATGACCTGGTGCGCGAGCGAATGCTGGTGAGCCGTGGGTTTCGTTGATCACCTTCGATTTGCCGCTTCACGGCTGCACGATCGCGCCCGGCACCAGCGGTAATTCCAGGCTCGCGATGAACCCGCCGCCAGGATGATTGGCCAACACCAGCGTGCCGCCATGGCGCTCAGCGGCACGACGGGCGATGGCCAGGCCCAGGCCGTGCCCGGCAGCGGTCTGGCCTGGCGCACGGTAGAACGGCTCACCCAGTTGACCCAGGTGCGCGGCGTCCACCCCCGGCCCATGATCGCGCACGCTTACCGTGATCCGCTCTCCCTGGCGCACCGCGCGCATTTCAATGGGCTGTCCCGCCGGGTTGAAACGTTGGGCGTTGCGTAGCAGGTTGTCCACCGCCCGTTCGATCATGGTCGGCCAGCCCTTGAGGGTGAGGTTCGGTTCGGCCTGCAGCTGCACGCTTTGTTCCGGTGACCCCAGCTGTGCATCTTTTTGCAGGGCGACCAATAAACCGTTGAGGTCCACCTCTTCGGCACTGGCGTTGTCGGCATCGACCCGGGCCAGCACCAGGATTTCGCTGATCAACGCTTCCAGTCGATCGCATTCGCGGGTCAAGCGTGGCCATAGGTTTTCCCGCTCCTGGGGGCTGGCTCGTTCCGCCAATGCCAGGGCGATGCGCAGCCTGGCCAGGGGCGAGCGCAGTTCGTGGGACACGTCCCGCAGCAACTGACGCTGACTGCCGATCAGGCTTTGCAGGCGTGCGCCCATGCGGTTGAAGTCGGTTGCCAATACGCCGAACTCGTCGCGGCGGTTGGCCAGCTTGGCGAGGCTGTTCTGCTGGTAGGTGGTCTGTCCCAGGTCATGCACGGCGCCGCGCAAGCGGTTCAGCGGGCGGGTGATGGAGAAAGTCACCAGCAGGCTGAACAGTGTCAGCACTACCAGTGCGATGCCCAAGGCGCTGAGGGGCCAGAGCAGGCTGTCGCGGTGCCAGGCGTCCAGTTCGGGATGGGGTATGCGATAGATGAACAGATACGTGTCGCCGGTCTTGGTGCTGGTGAACTCATCGGTCAGCCGTCGCCAGGGCAGGCGCCGGTCATCGTTCTTCTGGCGCGCCTCGAAGGCCGCGGCACGCTGGGGGAAAGTGCCGCGCACCACCGGGTCGCCGCTTTCGTTCAGCACCTGGACGTCGATGTGATACTGGCGTTTGCGCTGTTGCAGGATGTCCTGGGCGGCGTCTTCGCCCTGGCTTTCGTAGGTTTGCGTCCACTTCTCGGCCAGGGTGTTGAGGCCAGGGTGACGGCTGAGAATCCACGCGTCCTGGTTCAACATGTGGCCCATCAGAATGGAAAGTCCTGCAACCAGGGTGATCGCCAGCCAGAAACTGGCCAGGATGCGCCAGAACAATGAACGCACGGTAAATCCTCGCAAACAAAGAAAGCCCAACGGCCATCGACCGTTGGGCTGGGATGCATCAGCGCATTATTGCGCTTTTTGCGGCTGTTGCGCCTTCCACGCTTTGAACTCGGCCCATTCGGCACGACGTTCGGCCTGTTTCTTCTGGATCGCGTCGAATTCCTTCTGCTGTTCAGGCTTGAGCAGGCCCCGGATCTGGGCATCGACTTTCTCATGCCGGGCTTTCATTTCATCCTCCATGGCCTTTTGGTCGGCCGGCGACAGTTTTGCCAGGTACTTCTCTACCAACTCCTGCCGCTCATGGCGCTGTTCGCCCATGATCCGGCGGATCTGCTGGCGCTGCTCGTGGGTCAGGTCCAGTTCGCTGTACGGACCTCTGTCGTGCATCTGGCCGTGGCGTGGGCCGTCCATCGGACCCATCGGGCCAGGGCCTTCAGGCATGGCCATGGCGACCGTGGGCAGGGCAGCAGCGAACATCAGAGCGATGAGGGTCTTGCGCATGGTGTATCTCCTTGTCTCGTTCCCGGTCAGTTCCGGATGTGTGCAGATTACAAAGATCAAGGTCAGCGGCGGTCAGGGGGGCGTAAAGCTTGAGTAAAGAGGTTTTGGCGCAAGGCTTACAAATCTTGAATGCCAAGCACCCGGCTCTGTAGGAGCAAGGCTTGCCCGCGATGAAGATAACGCGATCTCCCAGGAAACCGAGGCGCTTGCATCGCGAGCAAGCTTGGCTCCCACAGTCCAGTCTTGCCACAGGGCATTGGGGGTCAGAGGCTGTAGTAGTAACCCCGGCTACGCAGGGCCACGATGCGCGGGCGGCCGTCGGGGTGGGGGCCGATTTTCTTGCGCAGGTTGCTGACGTGCATGTCCAGGCTGCGGTCGTACAGGGTCAGCTTGCGGCCCAGGGCGAGCTGCGCCAGTTCCTGCTTGTCCAGCGGTTCGCCCGGTTGCTTGAGCAGCGCTTCCAGCAGACGGCTTTCGGAAACGGTGAGGGTCTGTTCCTGTTCATCGATGCAGACCACGCCTCGTACCGGACTGAAGGTCAGGTCTCCCAGTTCGATCTGGCTGGACACTGCCGTGGGGTGGCTGCGGCGCAAGACGGCGCGCAGGCGGGCGGTCAGTTCCCGTGGGTCGCAGGGCTTGGCCAGGTAATCGTCGGCACCCAGTTCCAGGCCGAGGATGCGGTCCAGCGGTTCGCCACGGGCCGAGAGCATCAGCACCGGCAGCTCCGGGTGATCGCTGCGCAACTGCTTGAGCAATTCCAGGCCACTGCCGTCGGGCAACATCACATCCAGCACTACCGCCGCCGGAGCCGTTTCAGCCAGGGCCTTGCGGGCGCTTTGGCCATCGTGGCAAGCCCGGACCAGGAACCCTTCCTGGCCCAACCAGCTGCCGAGGAGCTCGCACAGCTCCTGGTCATCATCAATCAGTAACAGCTCGCTCATGAATCACTCAATTTAGCCATTGCCGACGTTGTCTACGTCCACCGCTGGCAAAGATACCGCAGAGTAGGGCCAATAGCGCTACCCCGGCACCGATGACGAACCATTGCTGTTGATCGGTCAACAGACGCGGCAGCGGGCTGGCCTGGGCTTCCTTGAGTTGCAGCTTCAAGCGTTGATTCTCCTGACGCAACCGGCTCAACAAGGCGCTCTCGCGCTCGCTGTTGGCGTTCTGTAATTGCTGTGTCAGTTCTTCGCGCAGGCGTTCGCTTTCTTTCAAGCGTTGCTGCAGTTCGGTGATCTGGCTGCCTGCGCTCAGCGACAACGGCGCCGAGTGGCTGCCCTCGGTGTTTTCTTCGCCATGGGCGGGTGACCCGACCGCCAACATGACCCATAACAGGCACAACGGACCTTTGCGCATTGTCACTCCTGAATTCCAGTCGAGATTAGACAGATTAGACAGGTTGTCGGCAGGCAAACGAGAACAATGAGCAATTGGCAGCATTGAGCGCAATGAGCCCTGAAGGCCCATTGCGTATCGGGTTACGGCAAGACTTGCTTGAACGGCTTGACCACGACGTTGGCATAGACGCCGGCGGTCACGAACGGATCGGCTTCGGCCCAAGCCTGGGCATCGGCCAGGGACGGGAACTCGGCCACGATCAGGCTGCCGCTAAAGCCAGCGGCGCCCGGGTCGTTGCTATCGACCGCCGGGTGCGGACCGGCCAGTACGACCCGGCCTTCGGCCTTGAGTTGTTGCAGGCGCGCAAGATGCTCGGGGCGAGCGGCCAGGCGTTTTTCCAGGGAGTTGGCGACATCGGTGGCAATGATTGCGTAGAGCATGTCAGTCCTCGGTTTTTGGCGTAGTGGAATCGGCGTCGTGCAGATGACGGGACAGGTAGACGCCCTGGCCAATCAGGAACAACAGCGTCATGCCCAGGCTGCCGAATACCTTGAAGTCGACCCAGTACTCCTGGAACGTGAACGCAACGAACAGGTTGGCGGCACCGCTGAACAGGAAAAAAACGACCCAGGCGATGTTCAGCCGGGTCCAGATCAGCTCCGGCAGACTTATTGCGTGGCCCATGATGCGCTTGATCAACAGGCGATCGCCGATGAAGTGGCTGCCGATGAAAGCCAGGGCGAACAGCCAGTTGACCACCGGGGCTTTCCATTTCAGGAAGGTTTCGCTGTGGAAGGCCAGGGTCAGGCTGCCGAACACGAGGCAGGCAATGAGGGTCAGCCACTGGCTTTTTTCCAGCTTGCGCTGGGAGATGAAAAGGGCGCCGTAGACCACCAGGGAACTGACGATCAGCACGGCCGTGGCACTGTAGATACCGCCTACGGTCAAGGAGTGACCGGCAATATCGAGGGGTCGAGGGTCAAGTTTGTAGACGATGAAAAACAGCAGAAGCGGGATGAAGTCGATGAATTGTTTCACAATGGCAGCCAGAAGCAGGATGTGGCGGCATAATAACAAACATCCTTGGCCGCGATAGGGCCAGCTGATTTGAGGTAGTGACCCCCTGTGAATGTTGATTTGCACTGCCATAGCACGGCCTCCGATGGCGCCCTGGCGCCTGCGGTTCTGGTGGCGCGGGCGTTCGAGCACGGCGTGCGAGTCCTGGCCCTGACCGATCACGACACCCTCGAAGGCCTCGACGAGGCCCGTGGCGCGGCGACGGCGCTGGGCATGCAGTTGGTCAACGGTGTCGAGTTGTCCTGCACCTGGGGCGGGGCGACCATTCATGTGCTGGGCTACGGCTTCGATGTCGATGCACCGCCGCTGGTCCAGGCCATTGCCGCACTGCGCGACGGGCGCTGGCTGCGGGCCGAAGAGATCAGTCGCAAGCTCGCCCTCAAGGGCATGCCCGGTGCCTTGGACGGGGCGCGGCAGATCCAGCAGGAATTGGGTGATAGCGGCAACGCACCGGCCCGACCGCATTTTGCCGACTGGATGGTGCGCGCCGGTTTCGTTCGGGATCGCGCCGAAGCGTTTCGCAAATGGCTGGGGGCCGGCAAGTTGGGAGACGTCAAGCAGCATTGGCCGACGCTGGAGGACACCGTCGGGACACTGCGGGCGGCTGGCGCCTGGGTCAGCCTGGCACATCCCTGGCACTATGATTTCACGCGTAGCAAGCGTCGTCGTCTGATAGCCGACTATATTCAAGCAGGGGGCCATGCCATCGAGGTGGTCAACGGTCACCAACCGGCCGAGCAGGTCGGCAGCCTGGCGATCCTGGCCCGGGAGTTCGGGCTGTTGGTGAGCGCCGGCAGTGATTTCCATGGCCCGGGAGGCTGGTCCGAGATAGGTGAGTACCGCCCGCTGCCCGAAGATCTGCCACCGCTTTGGTGTAGATTCAAACATGATCCCGTTACCGCCTCCGTCTGAACAGGTAGAACACGTGAGTCAATTTTTCCAGATTCATCCGGAAAACCCGCAAGCGCGCCTGATCAAACAGGCTGTAGAAATCATTCGTGGCGGTGGCGTGGTGGTTTATCCCACCGATTCTTCCTACGCCATCGGCTGTCAGATTGGCGACAAAAACGCGGTGGAGCGAGTGAGACGCCTGCGTCAACTGGACGACAAGCACAACTTCGCGCTGATCTGCAGCGATCTGTCACAACTGGGGTTGTTTGCCAAGATCGACACCGGCACTTTCCGGCTGCTCAAGGCCCATTTGCCTGGTCCCTATACCTTCATCCTCAACGCCACCCGTGAAGTGCCGCGACTGTTGTTGCATCCGAAAAAACGCACCATCGGCCTGCGGGTACCCAGCCACCCCATTTCCCTGGCGCTGTTGGCGGAGCTGGGTGAGCCGCTGATGAGCGTGAGCCTGATCATGCCCGGCGAGACCGAGCCGATGACCGATCCCTATGAGATTCGTCAGTTGCTCGAACATCAGGTCGACCTGATCATCGATGGCGGTTTCGGCGGGATGAAGGCGTCTACCGTGATCAACCTCGCCGATGGCGAGCCGCAGGTGGTGCGCGTCGGCTGCGGCGACCCGACCCCGTTCATGGTCGAGGCCTGAATGTCCGCAGTGGAAACCGCGGTGGACCCTGCAGACAGCCAGGCCGGTGCTCAGCAGGAGCTGCCGTTCGCCATGGTCTACGGCCAGGCGGTCATGGAAATGCCCCTGGACCTCTACATTCCGCCGGACGCCCTGGAAGTGTTCCTCGAAGCCTTCGAGGGGCCGCTCGACCTGCTGCTGTACCTGATCCGCAAACAGAACATCAATATTCTCGACATCCCGGTGGCGGAGATCACTCGCCAATACATGGGCTACGTCGAGTTGATGCAGTCGGTGCGCCTGGAGCTGGCGGCCGAATACCTAGTGATGGCGGCCATGCTGGCCGAGATCAAGTCGCGGATGTTGCTGCCGCGCTCGGCCGAGATCGAGGAAGAGGAGGACGATCCCCGCGCCGACCTGATTCGACGCTTGCAGGAATATGAGCGCTACAAGGCCGCGGCCGAAGGCATCGACGGCTTGAGTCGGGTCGGGCGTGACGTGGTGGTGCCCAAGCTCGATGCCCCCGAGGCCCGCGCCCGCAAGTTGTTGCCAGACGTGAGTCTGGAGGAATTGCTGATGTCCATGGCCGAGGTCCTGCGTCGGGGCGATATGTTTGAAAGCCACCAGGTCAGCCGCGAGGCGTTGTCCACCCGAGAACGCATGAGCGACGTGCTGGACAGGCTCAAGGGCGGCGGCTTCGTACCCTTCGTCGAGCTGTTCACCGCCGAGGAAGGACGCCTTGGAGTGGTGGTGACGTTTATGGCGATCCTGGAATTGGTCAAGGAATCCTTGGTCGAGCTGGTGCAAAATGAGCCGTTCGCCGTGATTCACGTGCGGGCCCGAGCCGAATAACGAGCAAATCAATGAATCTGACTGAACCCCGCGAGCTGGCACCCTTGCTTGAAGCTTTCCTGTTGGCCTCGGGAAAGCCGCAATCGATGGAGCGCCTGTTCGAACTCTTCGAAGAAGGCGAGCGGCCCGAGCCGGCTGTGTTCAAGAAAGCCCTGGTACTGCTGGGCAAATCCTGCGAAGGCCGGGCCTTCGAACTCAAGGAAGTGGCCTCCGGTTACCGCCTGCAGATCCGCGAAAAATTCGCGCCCTGGGTCGGTCGCCTTTGGGAGGAGCGACCGCAGCGCTACTCCCGTGCCATGCTCGAAACCATGGCCTTGATTGCCTATCGCCAGCCGATCACCCGGGGCGAAATCGAGGACGTGCGGGGCGTGGCCGTGAACAGCAATATCGTCAAGACGTTACTGGAGCGCGAGTGGATCCGGGTGGTGGGTTATCGCGACGTGCCGGGCAAACCGGCGATGTTCGCCACCACCAAGGCCCTTCTCGACCATTTCAATTTGAAGAACCTCGACGAATTGCCGCCGCTGGCCGAGCTGCGGGAGCTGGAGCCCGAGCCGATGCTCGAATTCGACGACGCCCCCGTGCCCCAGGGCTTGCAGGACCTGGCCGATGCCAGCGCCGAGCCGGAGGAGCCCAAGGAGGAAACCAGCTTCCACTCGCTGCTACTGGAGCTGGACACCATGGAGGAAGGTCTCAAGACCGATTTTGACGACTTGCTGCGGGACGGTCCGGAAATTGAGAACGAGGCGCAGGGATTGCCTGAGCCCGGACTCGAACCTGAACCTGAACCCGAACCCGAGGATGACCCCCTCGGCGTGGCCGAAGCCCGGGAAAAGTTGCTGGCCGCCGTCGCCGCCCTCGAACCACGCGAGCCCGAACCCGAACTGAGCGAAGAAGAAGCCGAAGCCCGCGCCCTGGCCGAAGCGATCGAGAATGAGCGGCGCCAGTTCGACGATTGATCCTTCATGCATTAACTCCGCAGCCCCCCTGTGGGAGCGGGCTTGCTCGCGAATGCGGACTGACATTCAAAATGGATGTCGACTGATACGCCGCTTTCGCGAGCAAGCCCGCTCCCACAAGAGGGGCGGCGAGCCACCAGTCGGCGGAAAAAAAACTGAATCCCGGGCGTTCAGCTAGTCTCTGATGCGCAAACGCCTCAACGGGCGTATGATTCGCGACCCTTTGGCGAACCTGTCGCCAAACGACCTGTTTTCAACGTGTCAGGCCAGGCCTGATCCGATCACACCGGGAGGTGCCCAGTATGAAAGACCTAGACCAGAACGACAGCCAGGAAATCGGCCCAGCCGGCGAGAAGCTGCAAAAAGTCCTCGCTCGCATCGGCGTCGGTTCGCGCCGCGACGTGGAAACCTGGATCACCCAGGGCCGCATCAAGGTCAACGGCAAAGAGGCCACCCTGGGCCTGCGCGTCGACCTGCACGATGCCATCACCATCGACGGCAAGGTGATCAAGCGCGAAGAGGCCGCCGAAACGGTGCGCCGCGTGATCATGTACAACAAACCCGACGGTGAAATCTGCACCCGTGACGACCCGGAAGGTCGCCCAACCGTGTTCGACAAGATGCCGCGTCCCAAGGAAGGTCGCTGGATCAACATCGGTCGCCTGGACATCAACACCACCGGTCTCTTGATGTTCACCACCGACGGTGAGCTGGCCAACCGTCTGATGCATCCGTCCTACGAGATGGACCGTGAATACGCTGTACGTGTACGCGGTGAAGTCGACGATGAGATGATCGAGCGCCTGAAGGCTGGCGTCGTGCTGGAAGACGGCCCGGCGCGTTTCACCGACATCAAGCAGGCGCCGGGTGGCGAAGGCTTCAACCATTGGTACCACTGCGTGGTGATGGAAGGCCGTAACCGTGAAGTGCGGCGGTTGTGGGAATCCCAGGGGCTGGTGGTCAGCCGTCTGAAGCGCGTGCGTTTCGGTCCGGTGTTCCTCAACTCCGACCTGCCGATGGGCCGTTGGCGCGAAATGAGCCAACAGGAAGTCGATATTCTGGCCGCTGAAGTAGGCCTCAAGCCTGTGGCCATGCCGCAGATGACGGCCAAGAGCAAGGACAAGCTGGAGCGGATGCAGCGCAAGTCCTCGCGCCCGATGGGCAAGACCGAGCGTGTGCGCACGTTGCGTCCTGCGGTCGATGGCCCGGCGGCCGGCCCACGTGCGCCTCGCGAGCCGCAGCTGGAAGGCGAACGCCCGGCCCGCAAGCCTGCGCCTCGCCAGGACGGCGAGCGCGGCCCACGCACGCCACGTCCGGCCAATGGTCGGACTGAGCGTGGCGAAGGTCGCGGCACGCCGGTGGCCGAGCGCCCGGCTGACGTCAAGCGTCCGGCCAAGCCAGCGCCGAAGAAGCGCCCCGGCATTTCCCTGGTAGATCGCGACGCGCCGTCGGGCAAGCGCCGCGGTGCGCCGGCCGGATCGGGTCAGCGTCCAGGATTTGGGCGACGTAAGCCGCAGTGAGGTCGCTGTGAGCGGCTAGCTGTAAGCGGCAAGAAAAACGCCAACCGTTGGGTTGGCGTTTTTTTGTCCGGCTTTAGTGATGCAGTGCAGGTGAGTTCGCCATCGCGAGCAGGCTCGCTCCCACATGGGATCTTCGGTGAATGGATGACTTGTGTTCAACACCGTTACCTGTGGGAGCGAGCCTGCTCGCGATGCGCCAGTAGCCCACCATCCTGGCCTAAAGCACAAACCGCCCATCGAACATCGGCTCATTGTCCAGCGCCAGCACACCACTTTCGAAAATCAGGTCCAAGTGGTGACTGCCCTTGGCCCCGCCACCCAGTCCAAGGTGCAGGCCGCAATGGCGCTCTTCGAAACCGGCGTTGCGAGCATAGAGGCTCTTGACCCCTTCGTTGGTGCCAATGCCCAGCTCCTCGATGCGTCGATTGGACGGGTTGGCGTCCAGGTACTTGTTGAAGTCGTGTTCCAGGCCCGGCACGTCGGTGGCGATCTTCTGAATGGTGGAATCTTCGATCCACAATTCCAGCGGCGCTTGCAGCACGCCATATTTGCGAGCGAACGGGATAGTGCTGAGAAACGTGCCAACGAAATTCACACGACCATTGATCGTGTCGCTGTGGGTTGCGATCTCACCCGGCGCCAGGTCGTAGTTGCCGACGCCATTGATGTCGGTCCACTTCTTCACACTGCTCAGGGCCGTGTCGAAATACGAGCCGCGATCGTCCTGGAAGCTCAATGTGATGGCCTGGGAGATGCGTCGGATCAGGTGGCTGTTGAGCCCTGCGATACGTTGGGGAATGACACTGAAGGTGTCGTAGAAATAATCGCCGTAGTCCTTGAACAGCAGCGACTTCTTCCAGTTTTCCGCCATCACGCCTTGCAGCGCGCGGACAAAGTCCGGGCCGTCGGGACGTGGGTTGGGCAGGGTGGAAGAGTCATAGAAGAAAATGTACAAATCGCTGTCGGCAATCGCCCGGGACAGGCGTTCCGTGGGTTCGAGGTCCAGGCGCATGGCGCTGAACCGGAAGGGCGAGCCTCTGTCGGCCTGTTCGGCAATGGCACCGGTCAGGGCTTCGTAGTCAGCGGTGTGGCCGAGCAGCACCTTGGCGGGCTGGATACCGGCCAGGGCGGGGTGGTGTTCGAGGTAGTAAAGGAAATGTGAGATGGCTCGTTGTGTGTCCATGCTTATTCTTCCCTGACAATGAATCTGCTTCCCTGACAACGGGCAATAGTGGCGGAGTCGACCGGCCGGACCGCCTCCGCCGGATTATGCCTACAGAGGCCACATCGCCGTGCCGAACGGAACGACGGCGTCGGCTTGCATCATTTCAACGGCGGCTTCATGGGTTGGCGCTTCAAACCATTCGTCCAGTTGCAGTTCGGTTTCCAAGTCTTTGTCCAGTGCTTGCATAGTGAATCTCCTAGATGACTTTTACGGAAATTTGCGGGCGATTCGGTGAGTGAAAACGGCCTCGCAAGGCTTGCCGGCAGGATGCTTGGGCAAGTCGCTAAAACCTAGTCGAGGGTTTTTTGGAATGCAAAATAAAATTTTTATTTTTTGCGTATGAACTTTTTATTCCATTTTCGAAAGGGGAAATTACTCATTCAAAAACAGCTGGCTAGGGGATTTTTTAATTAGCTAGCTAGCTACCGTCAATTTGCAGGCGGCTTACGGAAAATTCGTACTTGGCAAGTCTGCGTTACGGCTTGTAAAAAAATCCTGACGATTTCGACCTGCCGAGGCGGTGGGTTTTGATGTCTGGAAAGAGTGTAAGAAAAAGCTGCCGAATAAGCCGGCTTGAGCGGTTTTCCGACACTTGGCAGCGCTTGTTTCAAACCGGCAGGAAGGGTCAGATGCCCGCCAGACCTGAAAAGTAGGGGGCGACGCTGATCCGGTGGTCTCTGGTAGCAGCAGGACGGCGGTGTACAATGCGCCGCGTTTTACTGTGACCCTTCGCGTACCCACGCACTTTCAAGGTTATCCGCCTTGTTCACTCCGCCACGCCACGAGCGTGTCGGGTTCGATTTCGTCACAGATAAAAACAAATAGGTGACGCATGACCGTTGTAGAAAATACGCATTCAGGCGAGCTGAAACGCGGCCTGAAAAATCGACACATTCAATTGATCGCCCTCGGCGGCGCAATCGGTACCGGCCTGTTCCTCGGTTCGGCGGGGGTGCTGAAGTCAGCCGGTCCGTCGATGATCCTCGGGTATGCCATTTGCGGCTTCATCGCCTTCATGATCATGCGCCAGCTGGGTGAGATGATCGTCGAGGAGCCGGTCGCCGGCTCGTTCAGTCACTTTGCCCATAAATACTGGGGTGGTTTCGCCGGGTTCCTGTCGGGCTGGAACTGCTGGATCCTCTACATCCTCGTGGGCATGTCCGAGTTGACCGCAGTGGGCAAGTACATCCACTACTGGGCGCCCGATATCCCGACCTGGGCCTCGGCGGCAGCATTTTTCATCCTGATCAACGCCATCAACCTGGCCAACGTCAAAGTCTTCGGCGAGGCCGAGTTCTGGTTCGCAATCATCAAGGTCGTGGCGATCGTGGGCATGATCGCCCTGGGCAGCTACCTGCTGGTGAGCGGTCATGGTGGGCCGCAAGCCTCGCTGACCAACCTGTGGACCCACGGCGGATTCTTCCCGAACGGCGTGAGCGGGCTGGTAATGGCGATGGCAATCATCATGTTCTCGTTCGGTGGCCTGGAAATGCTCGGCTTCACCGCGGCCGAGGCCGACAAACCGAAAACCGTGATCCCGAAAGCCATCAACCAAGTGATCTACCGGATCCTGATTTTCTACATCGGTGCTCTCGTGGTGCTGTTGTCTCTGACCCCTTGGGACAGCCTGCTGACCACGCTCAATGCCGCCGGTGACGCCTATAGCGGCAGTCCGTTCGTGCAGGTGTTCTCGATGCTGGGCAGCAACACCGCGGCGCATATCCTCAACTTCGTGGTACTGACCGCTGCGCTGTCGGTGTACAACAGCGGCACCTACTGCAACAGCCGGATGCTGTTGGGCATGGCCGAGCAGGGCGATGCCCCCCGGGCCCTGGCCAGGATCGACAAGCGCGGGGTGCCGGTGCTTTCGATCCTCGCCTCGGCGGCGGTCACGCTGGTGGCTGTGCTGCTGAACTACCTGATCCCGCAGCATGCGCTGGAGCTGCTGATGTCCCTGGTGGTGGCGACGCTGGTGATCAACTGGGCGATGATCAGCTATTCGCACTTCAAGTTCCGCCAGCACATGAACCAGACCCGTCGGGCGCCGCTGTTCAAGGCACTGTGGTATCCCTACGGCAACTACATCTGCCTGGCGTTCGTGGTCTTCATCCTGGGCGTGATGCTGCTGATCCCGGGCATCCAGGTATCGGTATACGCGATTCCGGTTTGGGTGGTGTTCATGTGGGGCTGCTACGTGATCAAGAACAAGCGCAGTGCGCAGCATGAGTTGGCCGTGGCGGCTGCTGCGAAGTAAGGGGCACTGGAGTACAACGAGCCCGGCCGAGTGCCGGGTTTGTTGTTTCCAGTCGCCGCACCTCCTGTGGGAGCGGGCTTGCTCGCGAAGAGGGTGGGTCAGGCAACATGGATTTTGAATGTGAAATCGCTTTCGCGAGCAAGCCCGCTCCCACAGGGTTGGGTGTTGTATGGGGGATTCGCGGTATTCTGAGGGTCCTGATTCCGGACATATTTTCATGCTGGCGATTTCCAACAACGTGCACATCCCCGACGCCGAGATCGAGCTGACAGCCATCCGCGCCCAGGGCGCCGGCGGGCAGAACGTCAACAAGGTGTCCAGCGCCGTGCACTTGCGTTTCGACATCCCGGCCTCGTCCCTGCCTGAATTCTACAAGGAACGTTTGCTGGCGCTGCGTGACAGCCGCATCACCAGCGATGGCGTGTTGATTATCAAGGCCCAGCAATACCGCACCCAGGAACAGAACCGGGCCGATGCGCTGGAGCGTCTGACTGCGCTGATCCTGGGAGCCATCAAGGTCGAGAAGAAGCGCCGTCCGACCAAACCAACCCTGGGTTCCAAAACCCGTCGCCTGGACTCAAAGAGCAAACGTGGCTCGATCAAGGCCGGGCGTGGCAAGGTGGATTTCTAGGTTCTTTCCCGTTCCTCACGGTATCTCGGCGCCTGCCGGTACAAGTAGAGACTCAAGGCCAATCCGCCCAGGGCCGCCAGGGCGGCGAACAGGAAGATCGAGGCAAAGCCAAAACCCGCGGCAATCGCGCCGGCCAACGGTCCGGTGATCCCCAGCGATAGATCGATGAACAGCGAATAGGCACCCACCGCTGCGCCACGACTGGAAGCTGGCACCAGGTTGACCGCTTCCACCCCCAGGGCCGGGAATACCAGGGAGAAACCGAAACCGCTCAATGCCGCGCCCGCCAGTGCCCAGTGGGCATCCGGTGCCAGCCATAACAGCAGCAGACCCAGGGTCTCCACCGACAAGCAGACAATCGCCACGCGGAAACCTCCCAGGCGGTTGATCAGATTGCCGAACAGCAAGCGCGCTCCGATGAAACAGGCGCCGAACAGGCTCAGGCACAACACCGCGTTATCCCAGTGTCGCGTCGCGTAATATAAGGTGATGAACGTGGCGATGGTGCCAAAACCAATGGAGCCCAGGGCCAGGCCGCTGCCATGGGGAAGGACGCGCCCCAGCACATGCATGAACGGCAGTCGTTCGCCGGCGACAATCGGTGCGGCGGTTTTCGGCCAGGCCAGCGCTACCCCCAGCACGGCCAGCAGCATGATGCTGACGCCCATGCTCCACAGCCCCAAGGCCTTGACCAGCCACACCCCCAGGGGGGCGCCAATCGCCAGCGCGCCATAGCTGGCGATGCCGTTCCAGGAAATCACCTTGGCGGTATTGGCGGCGCCGACCCGGCCGATGCCCCAGCCAATCGAACCCGAACCCACCAGGCTTTCGGCACTGCCCAGTACCAGACGTCCAATGAGCAGGCTGATCAGGCTCAGGGTCGGCAGCTCATGGGTCCAGGCAGAGATGAGCATGAACACGCCACTGAGTCCGCACCCGGCAAGGCCGAAGATAACCGCGCGTTTACTACCCAGGTTGTCGATGATCCGCCCCGCGTAAGGACGACTGAGGAGGGTGGCCAGGTACTGGACGCTGATCACCAGCCCCGCGATGACGGCGCCGAAGCCCAGCTCGCCATGGACGAATCCGGGCAGTACGGCCAGGGGGATGCCGATATTCAAATAACCGATAAAGGTGAACAGGACGATGGAAACGACTTGCAGCGTGACCGCCAGGGGGCGCTGGGAATCTGACATGGGGAAAGGGTCCACGGAACAGCGAAATAGATAGGCTGCTTATGATAACGGCGGACGGAGTAATAAGGCGCGTAAAAGTAAAACTATTCGCCGAGTGGCCACTCAGTTGTCATTTTGCCCGGCCAGCAACTGTGTAGTGATCAGTGCGGCGATGGCATTTTCTTCGGTGCCGAAACGGGCCAGCAGCGCGGCCTGCTTTTCGGGAGAGAGACGCGTCCAGATGTCGACCATTTTCTCGGCAGCGCCGATCAATACGTTGGCCTGGGCATCGCTGAAAGGGGACGTGTCATCGGTCATGGCAGGCTCGGGGTTCAGGCAGTGTGGGAAGCGCATCTTAGCGCTTTCCACACGGTCTGGTGTTGCGTTCAGTCTTCGCTGTCGGCCTGACGGCGTTCAGTGTCCTGCTTGGGCTCTGGTTGCCGGGCATCGGATTGCCCTGCGGCTTGTAGCGTGGTCGTCTGCTCAGTGTCGTGCAGGCTTGGGAAGGGGAGATTAGGAATCTCGTGCATATCGCGCTCCTCGCTAAGTCTGTGGGTAGATCTGGTCGATCCGCGCTTTAAAAAGCCTGGGCAGGATACAGCAGAGGACATGACAAAAAGACTTTTAAATCCCTTTGCACCGACAAAAGGAGTTGTCCGGACAGGTCCAGTCAAGTACGCCGAGGGCCCTCCCGTGGTGCTGGCGATCGGACGAACGGCGGCGGCCAAGGCTCAAGAACACGGCTTATGGGCCGATGGCGGGTAATAATCCCATGCATTCACGTCATGAAGTCGTTTGCGCGAGACAAGGAGGTCTGGACGTGTCAGTCCGTGGGCCTGGCTTTTACCTCCTAGAGAGCTTCCTTGATGTTCCTGAAAAAATCCCTGCGAGCCCAGATTCTCGCCCTGCTGAGCGGTAGCCTGTTGGCGATGTTGCTGATCGCCCTGGCGTCTTTTCATTTCCTGTCCGACGGCATCCAGAACTATCGAAGCCTGATCGACGGACCATTGCGCGCGTCGCAGTTGATCGACGAGGCCAACCTGCGGTTCAAAGAGCAGGTTCAGGAGTGGAAGAACGTCTTGCTGCGCGGTAAGCAGCCGGCTGACCTGGATAAATACTGGAAGCAGTTCGAAGGGCGTCAGCAAGATGTTCAGGGCATTCTGGGAGAACTGATCGGACAAAAAGATCTACCAGCTCACATCAAGTCGCGTATCGAACGTCTGCGAGACGAACACCGTCAGTTGGGTTCGGCCTACCAGAAGGGCCGGGATGCCTTTGTAGCAGCAGGCGGCGACCCTTCGGCGGGTGATGCGGCGGTCAAGGGAGTGGACCGTGCGGCCAGCGAGCAGATGAGTGAGCTGGTAGTCGACCTGCGCAAGTCGAGCAACGAGCAATCGGCGCTGATCAGCGCCGGGGCTGACCACACCATCATGCTGGGCGTTGCGGTGATGCTGGTTTCCGGCCTGTTGATCGGCTTGTTCAGCCTGTGGCTGGTCAATCGCAGCCTGGTGCAACCGATCCGCAGCCTGATCGCATACGTAACCCAACTGAGTCGAGGCCGTTTCGCCGAACGTGTGGTCAGCACGCGTCAGGATGAGCTGGGCGACCTGGCCCTGGCGGCCAACACCCTGCGCGACTTCCTCGCCGAAACCTTCACCCGCTTGCAGCGCAGTGCCTCGGAGCTGGACAGTGCCAGCGGCGAGCTCAATGCCATCGCCGGCCTGATGAGCCAGGGCACCAATGAGCAATTCGAACGCACCGACCAGGTGGCGACCGCGATGAACGAGATGTCCGCCACGGCCCAGGAAGTTGCCCGCCATGCCGCCGACGCGGCGCGTGCGGCCGACGATGCCGATCACTCGGCCCAACAGGGTGAGAAGGTCATGCAAGGGACTATCCACACCATTACCCGCATGCGTGGTGAAATCGCCAACACCGCAACGGTTATTCGTCGCCTGGAAACCGACAGCGGTCGTATCGGCAAGGTACTCGAGGTGATCCGCGGGATTGCCGAGCAGACCAACCTGCTGGCCCTCAATGCCGCCATCGAAGCCGCCCGTGCCGGTGAAGCCGGACGCGGTTTCGCAGTGGTCGCCGATGAAGTACGCAGCCTGGCCCAGCGCACGGCTTCGTCCATCATCGAAATCAACCAGATCATCCAGACTGTGCAAACCGGTGCTGTGGACGCGGCCCAAGCCATCGAAAGCGGCCAGTCGCGCAGTGAGGAAAGCGTCGAGCAGGTAACCCAGGCCGGGGCCATGCTCGAACGTATCACTCAGGCTGTCGAAGCGATCCGCGACATGAACCGGCAGATCGCCACGGCTGCGGAAGAGCAGACGTCGGTCGCCGAAGACATTTCCCGCAACCTGACGGAGATCACCTGTATTGCCAGTACCAATCTGGACAACGTGCAACGCACCGAAACGGCCAGTCGGGATCTGCATGGTTTGTCGGGGCAGTTGAACGAGGTGACGGCGCGCTTGAGCGCCTGACGAATACTCGCTCGCCGGAAGGTGGAAAGGTCAGTAGTCGCGCCGTTTGCGAAACGCCCACCGACCGGCGATCAGTGTGAAAGTTGCCACCAGCGCCACCAGGATCCAGAAACCCTCCGGATCGCTGGCAAGGGGCACGCCGCCGACGTTCATGCCGAAGAAACCGGCGATGATGTTGATGGGCAAGGCAAGTACCGTCACCACTGTCAGGGTGAACAGGGAGCGGTTGGTCTGTTCGTTGAGATTGGCGGCGATTTCTTCCTGCAGCAGTTTGATCCGCTCGCTCAAAGCAGTGAGGTCGTTGATGATCAGCGCGAACTCCTCGGTGGATTTGCGCAGTTCCTTGACGTCCTCTTTCTGCAACCATTGCGGCGGACGGTTGAGCAGGCGCAGCAACGAGCCCGGTTCCAGGGCCAGCAAGCGTTGCAGGCGAACCAGTACCCGACGGTTGGCACCCAGCTCGGCGCGGTTGGTGGACAACCGGGAAGACAGCAACTCATCCTCGACCTGATCGACGCTGAGGCTGGTCTTGCGCACGATCTGGGTCAGCACTTCACCCTGGTCACGCAGCAGGTGCACAAGCAGTTCCAGTGGCGAGCGAAAGCGCTCACCGGCCTTGACCGATGAGCGTAGCTTGTCCACTGAATGCAGAGGTTGCGAGCGTGCGCTGATGATCAGCCGGCTGTGCACACAAACCCACAGGGTGGAGACATCCGAGGAAACCATGCTGCTGAGGTTGAATACGACGTCGTTGACCACCGCCAGCAGCGCCGAATCCACATGCTCGATGCGGGTCGAGCGCGAGCCTTCATGCAAGGCTTCGAAGAACTCCTGTGGCAGGCGCAGATGGCTTTTCATCCAGCGCTCGCACGCCGCATGCGCCAGGTTCAGATGCAGCCAGAGGAATTCTTCGCTGTCCTGCGGTTGTTCCAGGCATCGCAGGGCCTGCGCCGAATCGATCTCTCGTCCGCGCTCGCCGGGTCGGAAGCAATACCCATAAAGCAGGCCGAACAGATCCGGGTCGCGATGGCTTTGGTCGATACTGTGGTTCATGGAGGCTCGCTGGCGGGAAGTGCCTGTGGCAGCTACAGGTTCACTTGGGCGAGATCATGGCAAGGTTTTTTGAAGGTTTTGTGACAGGGGCGCTGCGGCACGCAGAACATCATATTCTGTAAACAGAATAAAAAAGCCGCGCAATCCGAAGATAGCGCGGCTCTTTTTAATCAATGGTCGGGTCTGTTTTGCGAAACTTCGCCGGTGGCGGCGTTGAGTTCAATGTCAAACTCTCTGCCATCGGGGTAACGGACTTCAACTTCATATTCGTAACCCGTGCGGCTCTCTTCCACATCAGGGAGGCCGATGGTTGCGCCTGGGTGCAACTTCTCGACTACTTGTTTCAGTTCTTCCATCGACTTGATCTTACCTTCCTTGACCAACTGAGAAATCTGGCTTGGTGACAGGTCATCTGCTTGGGCCAGGCCAGCGGTAAGGGTCAGGGCTGCAGCGGCAAACAAGGCAGTTAGAGTTTTCATAGGGTCTTTCCTTGGTACTTTCATTAAAGGATGTGTCGTTTCAGTGGGCTCAGGTTAGCCATGGCAACTTAACTCACCCTTAATTTGAAAAACTGCTGAAAACATCCCAGGGGACTGCAGAGTAAGTATCGTGCAAGCATAGTCCGCCGGAGAGGGTTTGCTGCCACGGACTTTATCGCTCATCCATCAGTAGCCGTTCTTCTCCAGCAGTTGCGTCACGCTGCCCGTTTCGGGCCGCTTGAAGTATTTGAGCAATTCACTGGCCCGGTTGGTGAAGATGCCATCCACGCCGGCGTCCATCACTTTCTTGAAGTCCACGGCTTCGTCCACGGTGTAGACGTGTACCAGCAGACCCTGATCATGGGTGTACTGGTTCATCCACGGTTGCACCAGGTCCGCATAGCTCTGGCTGCCGCCATGGGTCAACGCGGCGGAAGGTCCGGTGCCGACGGCGCCCTGGTCCTTGGCGTAACGTACCCAGTTTTCGAATTCGGCCCGATCCCTGGGTTCCTGTTTGGCGTAATAGGCTGCCTTGTCCGTTTCGCCCGACTCGGCAAACGTCACCTTGGATTTAGGCTCGATATTGCCTTCGCCTACCCACAGCAGCAGGACCTTCGGTACTTTCGGCATCTCTTTGTGCAGCAGTTCCAGGCTGCTCTTTTCAAAGGTTTGCAAGACCACTTTGCCCTTGCCCTGGCCCACGCCGGTCGGGCTCTTGGCGAGCTTGGAACCGGCCGGGCTCAGCCAGCCACGGTCTTGCAATTTGTCTTTCAAATCGCGCTCGATGCCCGGGAAGAGCTTCGGCTCCTTGGTTTCGATGTACAAGCCTGGTTTTTGCTTGGGGTTGCCTTCGGCAATGTTGATGACTTCATCGAGGGTCAGGATTTTCAGGCCCGCGAACGAAGGGCGTGCCCGGTCAGGGTAGGCGGTGTTGAACCAGCTGCCGGCGTCGAGGGTCTTGAGTTCGGCCATGGTGAATGCATTCGCGGCGCTGTCCTTGCGCTCGGGAAACTTGGTGGCGACGTCCGTGGTGCGTTGCAGGTTGTCGTCATGCAGCACGAACAGCACGCCGTCCTTGCTGCGCTGCAGGTCCAGCTCCAGGTAATCGGCGCCCAGGTCGCGGGCCAGCTTATAAGCGGCGGCGGTGGACTCCGGCGCATCGAACGAGGCACCACGGTGGGCGATCACGGCGGGATGGGGAATGCCGTGAAGGGCTGCCAACGCCTTTGGGCTCAAGGTTTCAGAGGCTTGTGTCTGACCGAAGCCGAGCAACAGGCTCAGCATCAACGCGTTGCGGATGAGGGTAACAGGCATGCTCGAGATCCTTTCGTAGGTTTCGCAAAGCCTATCTTTTAACAACTGAACGCTCTGAGCGCTATCGCCAGACCGACATAAACCTATGCAAAGCAGATTTTTCCCACGCTTTTTCAGGCGGCTTTGCAGTACGCTTGGCAGCAGTTTCCCCGGCAGAGGGAAACCTGAATTCATATCCGCTTGCCCTGCGTGTAAACCATCGATCAGACGTCCCACGGGATGCATCCATGAGGTTTACCATGCGCACCACTTCGACCTTCATCTGCCAGGCCGCCGATCAGCTCAAGGGCTTCGTAGGCCTGAATCGAAAGACTGGCCAATACATCGTACGGTTCAGCGAAGACGCCTTCGGCATGGACGTGGCCGACGACGGCATCATCCCCGCCAGTGAATTCGTCTGGACCCAGGCGGCAGACGGCACCATGGCCCTGAGGCGCGAGCGGATCCAGCTGTTGCTGGACCAGAACATCGACGATCGTATCAACCTCACCGAACCCTTGCGGGTGTACATGGCGCGCAGCGACCTGCCTGAAATCCTGGCGGTGCGTCGGTTGGTAGAGAGCTGAGTGGCGTCGAGCGGAGATGAGATACCTCTGTGGGAGCAAGGCTTGCCTGCGATGGCGGCCCCCACAGGGTTTGTGACTGTGTGCTGGGCGATTAAAATCGCCGCTGAATAATGATCGCTTACGCAGTCATCCTCCCGCAGGCATCGACGAAGGCACGCACCAGTGGCGGTACGCGATTTTCCAGCGCTGCGCGTTCAGGCTGAAACAACGTTGCGACGAAGAATGGATGCCCGCGCAGCTCTACGGCTCGCAGCTCGCCCGCCGAATCGCGGGCCACCGCGTGCAAATCGTCGCCCAACAAATCCTGCTCGAACCGAGGGTTGACGCCGAAGCGGCAGCGGTAGCCCTCGAAAATCGTCTGCTGACCGTAGGCCCTGGCAATCAATGAGTCCGCTTCGAGCCGAAGGCTGTCGATGATTTCGATCAAGGCGCAGCTCAGCGGCGTCAGCAGGGCGCGTTCGGCTTCCGGGAACGTTTCACCGTGAGCGGCATCGGCCCAGCCCAAGACATGGCGGGCATATTCCAGCACCGCATGCTGAAAGCCACCGCAGGTGCCCAGGAACGGACGGCGCTGCTCGCGGGCGAAACGGATGGCCCGCAACGCAGCGCTTTCATTTCGGTAAGGGCTGCCGGGCACGCACCAGATACCGTGAACGTCTTCCAGGGCGCAGTCGACGGCGATCTGGTCGGTCGCCAGCCATTTGAAGTGAATGGCCCGGCCGGTTTGCTTGCCAATCAGCTCAAGCGCAATGGGGATTGCCCGATGGGCCGTTATTTGCGGATCGTGGTCGCCAATCAAGGCAATGTGAACAGGGCGTTGTATTTCCATGGGGCTCATCGCTTGTTGATTCCTGGTTGCCACTATAGATTGGCGTTCACGCAATCAATATGGGCATTTACCCAAGGGATCAATGCATCGATGCACTATCGTCTGGACTATCCCGACCTGTCTCTGATCCTGGCGCTCGTTCGTGGCGGTTCGCTGGCTCGGGCTGCGCAGCTGCTGAAGGTGGATGTGTCCACGGTATTTCGTTCGGTACGCCGGCTCGAAGCAGCCCTGGGCCAGCCGTTGTTCGAAAAGAGCCGGGCCGGGTATCTGCCCACAAGCCTGGCCCGGGTGCTGTGCGAACAGGCCGAGCGTGCCGAGCAAGCTCTGGAGGCGGCGCGCATTGGGGTGGAGCAGGGCGGCGAAGTGATTACCGGCACGGTGCGGTTGACCTGCTCCGACTCGGTCCTGCAAGCGCTGCTGTTGCCGGCGCTGGCGCGGTTCATGCCCGCTTATCCGGCGCTGCACCTCGAACTGAGCACCTCGAATGATTTTGCCAACCTGAGCCGGCGCGACGCCGACATCGCACTGCGATTGACCCGCACGCCACCGGAACATCTGGTCGGTCGACATCTGGGCGATGTGGCCTATCGCGTGTGTGCGAGTCCGGCCTATTTGCGTTCGATAAGCCCCGATGACTTGAGGTCAATGACGTGGATCGCGCCGGACGATTTCCTTCCCGACCACCCCACTGTGACTTGGCGCCGTCAGCACTTTCCCGATGTGGTGCCAGCTTATCGCTGCAACAGCATGCTGTCGGTCACCGAGCTGGTGCGGGCCGGTCTGGGTGTCGCGGCGCTGCCGGACTTTCTTCTGGGTGACAGTCAAAGCCTGGTTCCCTTGGGCGAACCGTTGAGGGGGTATGACACGGCATTGTGGCTTCTGACCCGACCGGACTGCCGCGCCTTGCGCTCGGTGGTAACCCTGTTCGACGAGTTGGGACGCAATTTGCAGTTGCGTTGATCCTCAGCGCTGGTAGCGGGTCAGGAACATGTCGAGGGCGGATTCGATGACCTCGATCTGCTGAGCCGGGGTCAGGCTCGGCTGGCCCATGGAAATCTGCGGCCAGAAGGCAAACGTCTTCAGCAGCCCGTGCAGCTGCTGGGCGGCAAACGCCGGATCCACGGTTTTCAAACGACCATCGGCCTGTGCCTGGCGAATCCACACCGTCAGGCCTTCTTCGCGCTGCCCCATGCGCGACACCATGTCCTGGGCTCGCTCGGGAGAATGAATCGTGGCGGCAATGGCGATACGCGCCAGATCGAGAAAACTGTCCTCTGCCAACAGGTGCAATTTGGCTTGCAGCAATTGGCGAAGCTGATCACGCAAGGGTTTATCGGGGGTATAGGCGGCGTCCTGTTCTGCCGTCACACGGTTCCATAACCGGTTCAGAATTTCAGCGAACAGTTCCTCCTTGCTGGGGAAGTGGTTATATACCGTGCGCTTGGATACGCCGGCCGTCGCCGCGATCTTGTCCATGCTGGTGATATCGAAGCCGCTGCTGCGGAATTCGGCAATGGCGGCTTCCAGGATGGCTTCGCGTTTTCGGTCGGTGAGGCGTTGCGGTACGGTCATGGGCAGAAATCGATCCGGAAAAGATAAGTTACACTCAGTGGTTTACTTGTTCTTGGGAGTCATGCAGTCTGCAACCTACACCGGTCGGTGTAGTTTTACTATCCAGCGAACGGCTGAGCGTGCATGCAGCGGCCATTTAGCGTTCAACAACGGCGAAGCGCAATGCCGGCGACGTCCTTGGAGTTATCGCATCATGACCCATCCCTCTATTTCTTCGTCCGACAGCTCTTCAGTCCCTCCCTCGTCCCGGCAGGAGCAGGGGAAGTATCGCAACCATGCCCCTACACCCCGGGAAGGGCTCGGCAAGGCCTTGCGCATCCTGTGGAACATGGTCTTCCATAAGCCGCGTGACACCCGTCCCACGGGAGCCGTCCCGGTTCAACCATTGACACATGCCGCGCTGCTGGCTGCGCCCAATGGCAGCGTCTTTCGTCTCGGCCATTCCACCGTGTTGCTCAAGCTTCGGGATAAATTCTGGCTGACCGACCCGGTCTTCTCGGAACGTGCTTCCCCCGTGCAATGGGCGGGTCCCAAGCGTTTTCATCAGCCGCCCATCAGCCTGGAAGAGTTGCCGCCGATCGAGGCGGTGATTCTTTCCCATGATCATTACGACCATCTGGATCACCAGGCCATCATCCAGTTGGCTGCCAAGACCCAACATTTCCTGGCGCCTCTTGGCGTAGGCGATACCCTGATCAAATGGGGTGTCGACGCCAGCAAGGTGCGGCAGTTGGACTGGTGGCAGGGCACGGAGGTGGCCGGTATCGAGTTCATTGCCACGCCCTCCCAGCACTTTTCCGGTCGTGGCCTGTTCGATGGCAACAGCACGTTATGGGCCTCGTGGGTCATGATCGACGGCGACACCCGGATCTTCTTCAGCGGTGACACCGGTTATTTCGATGGCTTCAAGCGCATCGGCAATCAATATGGCCCCTTTGACCTGACGCTGATGGAAACCGGCGCCTACAACGTCGAATGGCCCCTGATCCACATGCAACCCGAGCAAACCCTGCAAGCGCACATCGACCTCAAGGGACGCTGGCTGCTGCCGATCCACAACGGCACGTTCGACCTGTCGATGCATGCCTGGTACGAGCCCTTCGACCGTATCCTGGCCCTGGCGTGGGAGCGCAACGTTCTGATCACCACGCCGCAAATGGGAGAGCCCTTCAACCTGTCCCAGCCGCAACGTGGCCGGGCCTGGTGGTTGGACGTTGAAGCCTCGGCCTATCAAGACCACGCAGGCATGGCGTAACCACCCGATGCCACACCGGACGTCGTGATCATTCGATCATCGCGTAATCGGCCCGCTCCATCGGATCCGGCGTGGCACCCTTGATGTTCATGCCGCGACCCGGTGCGAAGCCGGGAAAGAACACCAGTCCTTCGGCTTCCAGTCGAAAGGCCAGTGCCAGGCGGGTCACGTCGAGCAGGTTGCCCCCGGCCTCGAAACGCCGGATGGCCTGGACCGAGACGCCGGACTGGCGGGACAATTCCTCGACGCTCCAGCCCAGCATCGCACGCGCCTGCGCGCTGTGGGCAGGAGTGAATTGATAGACAGCGATGCGTTCCAGGGTGTTTTTGATTGCGAGAGAGGCCATGAGAGTTCTCCAAAGCGGTGGATTCAAAAATACTGTGTTTTTGTACAGTTGTTTTGGGTCCGGATCAATCTCATTTTTTGGATAGGTGACCGGCGGTTTCTCCATCCGGGCGCTTTTGAGTCGCGGATGTCGAGCTGTTCACTCGGCGGCCAACCCCGGCGCTTCGCGAATAATGAAGTGGTCCAGGTTCTCGATATTGGCGCTGAATATCCCGAACGTCTGTTCGGGGTTTTTCTTGCTCGGCACCTGCTTGAACTCCGGCGTCACGCCATAAAAGAAGCAATACAACGGCGCTTCACTGGCGGCGGCGTGCTTGATCTCTTCCAGGAACGCCTTGCGCTTGCGGTAGTTGTCGATCAGCTTCTTGCTCAGGTAAACATTCACCGAGTAAGGCTTCTTCTTCGTGTCGTCCGGTTGCTTGAACCAGACTTTCTGTTCGAAATCGATGCGAAAGCTCTGGGTGTAGTCCTTGATCTCCTTGATCTTGCCCCAGTAAATCAACCCTTTGTTGTCCAGCAGGTACTCGATCTTCTTGAAGAACGATCCATAGGGCGCCGAGTGCTCGCCGATCTTCAGCGGCATGCGCTTGAGCAGGTCCTTGTCGGCGAAGTTCGAGACAAAACACTCAACCGGGTGGGCGAAGACACTGGTCTTGTCTGGCGCTGAATCACGGCTCGGGTGCTCGACATGACTGGCAGGCGAACGCGCTCGCTCATCGCCCATGACGTCTGTCACTAGCGCCGGGTTGGACGGCTTACGCACATACTCACGGCGAGTCAGTAACAACTCCGACGGGAAATGCTCCTCCCGACTGTCATCCGTTTCCGCACCTTCCCCCTCCAGCCCCGACGCCGGTGCTTTCAGGCTGACGTAAGGACAACCTTCTATGTGCCGCGTGCTGGGGATGTTCTTGAAGTGCGGTGTACGCACGTAGCGCACATTCTTGGCGTTGAACGTCCCCAGTACATTCCCTGCATCAAACGCTGCCCGACACGCATCGTTGGGGCACTGGAAGTGTTCCTTCGCGGAATCGAACGCCACCGTCTCGTCAAAATTCAAATCGCGCACGTCATAGATCGACAGCTTTTCGTCGAGGCTGAGGCAGTAGGCGAGGTCGAATTTCACGATGGGGTTCGGGTCCTTGAGTGGGGGAGGGTATTAATAGCGGGTTGTGGGGGTGGGTTGCACGGGATATTTTCAGGCAACCACTTCTACTTTTTCGCGAGTCAGTGGAGAGAGCTACGAGTAGCGACAAGGGCGACGGCATGAATGATGGCGCGAAGCCGGGTTTCGCATACAAATTCATGACCGTGCCGTGCGCGTACTGATGGCCTAGGTCCGGCGTCAAAGCACGCAGTCATAAGTGCGGATGTTCTGTCTCAGCGCCGCCAGAAACGAGAAGGCGTTTTCCACCCGCTCGCCCTGGAAGCCGTGGTAATAGTTTTCTGGTGTCAGCACGGTGCCGGCGCCGCGTTTGTTGTCGGGGTGCAGGCAGTAGGGAATCGACAGAAAACCACTGTCGAAGGCACCGAGCAGGGCTTCGGACAAGTTACTGTCGTGGGCCAGCGTGCCTTCGATCAGGCGCTTCGCGCTACGCAGGACGCGTCCGTGTTCCTGGGCATCGAACGGAATCTGCGGTAAAACACCGTCGGTGTTCAGGCAGTAGTCGCAGTACTCCAGCGCCGCGATATTTTCCTCTATCCGGGGAATGCGCCTTGATTCCACCGGCGTCTTGATGATCACCCGCTGCACACCCGTGGCGCGGATCATCGCCAGCGCATCGCCCGTGATTCGGCAAAAACCGCCAAGCGTGCGTGGGAAAAACCCCATGAACACATAACCGACAAAGTGATAGCTGCCCGGCGCAAAATATTCGGCCGCGAGTTGTTGCAGGGCTGTTACCGCCGCACGATCCTGCACCGGCGAGGTGCCTTGAGCGTAGGAAAACGACAGCGTCTTGATGCCCTGTGAGCGCAAGAACAGTCCTTCAAGAATATTCAGCGCCACCAGGATCACCGGGTCGCACATCTGTCCCATCATGCAACCGGCGAAGCTTTCGATGTGACTGTTGTCGACGCCGCTGGAGAGCACCTGACAGGCTTTCTCCCAGTGACCGAACGCCTCGCGCAACGGCGTGCGGCTGTAGGGCAGGCAATAGGAAATCGGCCCGCCCTCGGTGGTGGGCAGACCGACGTCGACCATGCGCTCGAAAATGTGCAACGGGTCGGGTGAACCATGACGAACCTGCACTGGCAGGCGGTAGCGCGCATCAATCTGGTCGATCATGGCACGGGTCTGCGCGGGCGGATGGTTGACGATCGGATAACCGTTGAGCATCGATGCGCTGTCGATGGCCCGTTGCGCTGCTTCAAGATTGTTCACCCGGGTGAACGCGTCAAGCGTGATGGTGCACACCGTGTTCGCACGGCTCGCTGCTGTGGCTTCCAGGCCGGCTTGCATCCGGGCCGGGTCACTGAAGCCCATTCGCGGCTGGAGTACCGGGCCATGCGTGTTGAAGCGTTCGAGAACATGGGTGTTGAAATCGATCATCCTGATCTGCCTTTTCTGCGAATCGATAAAGAGTGCAACGGGTCAGCGCGCGACCCGTTTCTCCAGGTAATGCTCTGGATACAACTGGGCAGACACCAGTTCCTGAAAGGCATCGAAGCTGTTGGCCACGCTGTCGTCGAACACCTCATCGAAACCGGCGGCGCGCAGTGTGTCGCTATGTCGGGCGATGGTTTGCGGGTCGTTTTCGGTGCAGATCTTGCCACCGATATACACCCCGTCGGTGTGTTTGGTTTCGCGACGAATACGCCGCGCCAGTTCAGCGCCTTCGATGTAACCATGGCCATTGACCGTGCTGACGACAACCATGGCGCTGGCGTGGCGGTTGAGCCGCGCAATCACTTCATCCATGGGCGTGTTCGGCCCCAGATTCTCGACGTTGTAGCCCATGTCTGTAAGCAGGAACTCCATGAACACCAGGTTCCAGCTATGGGAGTCCGAAGGCACGGTGGTGAGCAGAGCAGTTTTGCTGAACGTCATCGTTAAAGTCCCTTTTGAGTGGCTGTCCTGGTTGTGTAGTACGGGAGCGCCCGCTGAAAGTTGCGAAAGTTGGTAGTCACCGAGTTGATGTAGCCCCAGGTCTCGGTGTAGTTCGTGGGAAAAGGTTTGGAACCTTCGATCCTGTCGCGTTCGCGGGCAGTAATGTAGTTCGGCCAGTCTTTGGATCTTGGGCGCCGATGATGAAAGTCGTGACACGGTGTATCGCCGACCATCACAAACACCCGGACAAACAAGTGGAACGCCAGCATCTTGATCAGCCAGACGCTGATATGGGCGAAGCGTCGAACAGTTCCGGCACCTACGGGTATGCGCAGTTCTTCGCCGATAAAGACGCCGGTGGTGCTCTCGCAAATGAAGTCGATGCCACGCCGTTCCAGTACGTCCACGCTGGGCCAGGTATGCTCGGCCGCCAGGCGAAATGTGGTGCTGATGTGGTAGCCGGCGAAGATCGGGATCACCCATGCCGCGATGAACAGATCGAAATGGCCCAAGGCTGCCGAGAGCAGTGCAAGGCCCGCCCAGAAGACCAGCGTCAATGCTGCGACTCGGTGGTTTTCAGCCGTGGCGGTGCCTTTCAATCGGCTCCAGCACGAACGCAGCACGGCCAGTGGCGACAGCGCGGTCCAGACCAGTTTGGCCCACATGGTGGTGGTGCTGTCGGACGGTTTTAACCCCACCACACTTTGCAGGTAAGAGAGGGTGTCATCATCGTCGGTCAGCAGCGTTTTCGAACTGTGGTGCAGAGCATGTTCGCTCTTGTAGGTATCGAAGGGTTTGAGCATCAGGACGCCGGAAATGATCCGGCCGACGACCATATTGATCTCGCGCGATTCGAAGACCATGTCATGGGCGCAGTTGTGGCAGATCATCACTTGCATCTGCTTGATGCCACCGGTGGCCAGGACAAAGCCCAGCAGCCACAGCGCAATGCTGGCTTGCGAATAACCGATACCGGCCAACAGCGCGCCGCCGGCTATCAATCCCGCCGACACGACGATATGGTGGAACGGCTTCAGAGGTCGGACTTTATCGAGATCTTCAGGGAGAGGCTTGGCTGTCAGCCAACTCAGAAACGGCTGCATGAACCCTGGAAGGGCGCGCATTGAGTTACGTATCATCCATGTTTCCTCTAGGGTTTTGCTCCATGCAAAAACTGTAACGTGGCCTCTGAATATTTCGAATAGAAATAGGTGGGGATCGATTTTCCATTTTTGGGTATGTCATCGACATGGATTGGGATGATCTGAAGGTTTTTATCTTCGTCGCTAAATCGAACAACGTGACCGAGGCCGGAATCTCGCTCAAGGTTTCGGCGTCGACGGTGTCGCGCAAGATCGCGGCGCTTGAGGAAGCGCTCGGTACGGTGTTGTTTTCGAAGAAGACTAACGGTTACTTCCTGACTGAAGCGGGAAGAGCGTTGCTGCCATTGGCACTGGAAACGGAGGAGCGTTTCAAACTGATCGAGCGGCAGATGTCGCAACCGGGGGATCGGATGGCGGGGCAGGTGCGCATCGATTGTCCTGAACTAATGGGCACGCACTTGATCATTCCCCAACTCGCGGTATTCCATGATCAGTACCCCGAGATCAGCTTTGACTTCATTAACTCGGCGGTGTCGTCGAAACTCACGCAGAGCCACAGCGACATCATCATCCGCTTGCGCAGACCGGAGAACGGTAACTTCACCATGCGCCGGGTCGGGACGCTGATGCAGGGGCTTTTCTGCTCCAAGGCTTATGCCGATGCCAACGGTCTGCCGGCCGAACCCGCCGATCTCAAGCACCACAGCCTGATCGGCTGGACCGAAGAAATGTCGTACATGCCGCTCGCCCAATGGTTGAGCGAAATGACCGGAGAGCAGAAGCTGTGGATGCGCGTTTCAAATCTGAATGCGCAGCTCAAGGCAGTCGAAGCCGATCTGGGGATTGCCGCGTTACCCGTCTATGTCGGGCACCAGTCCGGTCTGTGCCAGGTACTGGCCAATCACCCTGCTCGCCGCTCGGAAATCTGGTTGCTGCGCAATCAGGCGACCCAGGGTGTGAGCCGCGTTGATCGAGTGGTGGAATATCTGACGGAGCTGTTTCACAGCAAAGCGGTCGGCATGCACTGACGGCCGTTTACCGCGGGGTCATGGCACCAGGATCAATGAACCCTGGGTTTGGCGGTATTGCATGGCGCAGTGGGCCTGGGCAGCCAGCGCGAGGGGGAAATGCGCTATTGGCGGCAAACGAATCGCACCGCTGGACACTGCTTGTAGCACCCGTGCGGCCGCGTGAGTCAATTCAGCGTCGCCACCGATGTAGTGCTTCAATGACGGCCGCGTCACATGCAGCGAGCCCATTTGCCCGAGCCGGGACAGGTTGAAATCCGTCACGTCGCCCGAAGCATTGCCAAACAGCACGAGGTGGCCGCACGGACGCAAACTCGCCAATGACAGCTCCACGGTATCTTTGCCGATAGAGTCGAACACGACATGGGCACCTTTGCCATCGGTCAATTCACGGATCGACCCCAGTGTGTCTGGCGCTTCGGCATCGAGAGCCGCTATGCACCCTACCTCCAGAGCCTGGCGGCGTTTGGCTTCGGTCGACGCGAGACCTATCACGCGCATACCGCGAGCGACCAACCAGCTTGTGGCAATGCTGCCCACGCCGCCCGCCGCCGCGTGCCATACCACAAAGTCACCAGGCGCCAGCGGCACGCAGCGATGCGTCAGGTATTCGGCCGTCAGCCCTTTGAACAGTACGCCTGCCGCGACTTCGCTCGGTACGTCATCGGGCAGGCGTATCGCCCGCGAAGCGCGAACGACCGCGTGACTGGCGTAGCTGCCGGTCGAGCTGTCCACGAAGGCCACTCGATCGCCAATGGCCAGGCTTTTCACCTGCGATCCACATTCGACGACACGCCCAGCACCTTCCATGCCCAAGCTTCGGGGGTAGGCTGAACCATCGTCCAGCGCGCCGGAGCGCCGGTGCAAGTCGATAAAGTTCACGCCGGCGGCTTCGATGGCAACCGTTATTTCTTCAGGGCCGGCGGTACGCAGCGGGTATTGACGAAACTCCATGACGTTGGGTGCGCCGGGGGCGGCGAAGACAATCCCGTGAGTCTGGGTCATGGAAGCCTCCTTAAAGCGGGCCGATGCGCAGGAAAATCCATACAGCAACCGCTATCAGCATCAGGCCAAACGCAGCGTTCTGAAACATCAGCAATCTGGGGCGGGACCGGATCAGCCTTTGCACGGTCGACCCCATCGACACCCAGATGACATGCGAGAAGAAATTCAGCGAAATCAGCGCCGCACTAAGGATCAACACAACCGTGCTGCTGGTCTCGCCGGAAGGCATGAACGTGGAAAACATCACCAGCAACATCACGATCCCTTGCACATTGCCCAGTTGCACAACAATGCCGTCCCGAAATTGCAGGTGCATGGCTTTGTCGGTGGGCGCTTTGAGTGGACGACGCAGCATGCGCACCCCCAGCCACAAGATGTAGAAACTGCCCACCACTTGCAGCGCCCATACCAGCGTCGGATTGTTCGTCAGCGTGTGATAAAGGCCCAAGCCGACCAGCACGGCGATCAGGAAGTAAGTAATGTCGAGCCCAACGATAAACCGCACCGAACGACGTACACCGCTTTGCGCACCCGACGTCGCCACCATCAAGTTGCCAGGGCCTGCACTCAAGGTCAGCGGAACCATGGTCGATAGCCAAAGCAACCAGTTGATGCTGAAAATTTCTTGCATGTTGTCTTCCTTAATCACAACGCGGATTTCACCTCGGCAAGTCTAATTCGCAGTTGCTTCTAAGGTTATAGCTAAGAGCGCAAGGCGGTTTCCCATAAATGGGGGAAGGGTGACGTGGAGGAGGGTGGTTCCCGTTGCCTTTAGGTGAACCAACGTTTCGGGGAGGCCAAGCTGCTTGGGCGTGAGGCGTCCGGTGAGATTAAGAATCCAGATGAGGTGATGTCTTATAAGGTTTGATGGGGAGGTGCTCTTGGCTATCGGAAACCTCCAGGGTGGGCTAGCTTAGCGAACCCAAGGGAGGTGGTTATGAGTGAACGGGTGCAAGTAGATATACACCAGGCCAAGTCCCAACTTTCCCAACTGGCTGAACGGGTGTGGCGTGGCGACAAGGTGGTGATCACCAGAGCCGGCCAGCCATATCTGGAGCTGCGGCCTCATCTCGATACACGACGGGTACGCAAGCCTGGGCGGTTGAAGGGTAGGATCCGGATGTCTGCGGAATTCAACCAGACCCTCGACGACTTCAACGATGGATTCGAGGGCGGTCCCCTGGAACCCTCATGCTCCCTATGAGCAAATGTTATTGCCCAGGCTCAAGAACGCTGATTATTCCAAACAAATTCGCAAGGCGTAGGTTGAATCATGCACTCCTTGTCCCAACGCATTAAGCGGTGCTGAAGCGATGTGTTGCAAAAGGTTGTAACAGGCCCGCACCCTCCAAACCCGCGAATTTGATAGCTTTCATACCATTCAGCAGAGTCGGCAAGTGCCGTAAGGGTTGAGTCATGTTGATGTTCAGGAAGTACAGCCCCCAATTTACGACGCCAAGCGAAATCGAAGCCAAGAGATACGCAGCGAAGCTGGTGTGGCCTGCAACAATCGTCGCTTTAATGCTTCATTTTCCTATGGCGCAACCGGTCGCCGCTCTTTTGGTTGTTGCTCTATTACTCTGGGTGGTTGTGGTCGGGAAGAGATTTCGAATTCATCAGCCAGATTTCGCTGCAGAGCACCCTCTTTGGAGGCAACTCTGGGTGCTGAAGTTAGCTGCAAAATTCGTTGTGGTAGCTACCGTCGTCATTGGAGTAGCTTTGGGTCAGGCTCAGTGGAAAGGCACGACCATTGCTATCCACGCAGTTCTCGAATGGTTCATGACATTCAAAGCAATGGCTATTGCCCTATGGTCGTAATCGTCGCAGCACGCCTGCGATGGAAGAATGACCAAATGGCTCTATATCGATTTAGCTTGGGGCCATCCCATATGCCCGGCCACTGGAAGCAGTCGGCGAGCTGCAAGACAGACACCGTCATATCTCCACTTGAAGGTAGTGAATCGAATACTAAGCTCACTCAGCAATCAACCGACTCACCTTCCCATACAGTGACAAGGTGAACGCCTCTTTATCACTGGCAAAATGACAACGCCGGTGACAGTTCGGACACAACGCAACCGCGTTAGTAATGCTATCCGATCCTTGCTGAGCCAGATGCTTCACATGATGCACTTCAAGAAACGGCAACCCATCTACCTCGAACGGTGCTTTCTGGCCGCAACCTTCGCAAATACCTTTAGCCAGTTCAGCAACCCATGCCCGGATTTTTGGGATCTCGAACGTAGGACATCGTAATCGTGGGGACTTGCTGCGGATTTGGAATGCCTGATGGCTCAACCTTGAGACCTTTCTTTTGCAGCTTCGAGCACTCCGCCTCAGTGTTTGGTTCTCAGCAACGGGCCGAAGAATGGCTTGGGAGGCCGTGCAAGCACCTGGCGGGTAATGTCCCGCTGGAGTTGATCGCAAACGCACTCGGCTTCCAAATTGTCGAAGCGTATTTGCAGCGCATTGAGTTGGGGGTTTACCAATGAGTACCTGGCTCGGGCTTGGCATTCTGCTTGATGAGTAATCAACGACGGCAATAATGCTCAGTGCCGATTGCGGCGCTGGAGCCGTGGAAACTTGGCGTCTGCAACCGATTCCTGTTAAAGCTCCCTTGAGGCGGCTTAAGCAACTTAACTGCCGACTGTCATTGACTGGTTTGGGGGCGGTGGGATGGTCGTGGTTAGGCGGGAATGGTTTATCTCCTCGTGGAATAGTTAATGAGTTTTTGAGGCTCAGCCACGAGGAATATCGGTTTGCCATCGCCGACCCATGGATATCAATGCAGCCTTGCAGGTTGATGCGTTGGGCGGTCCAAGCAGTTCCGTTGCGCGGCGGTAGGCCTGGGGTTGTCGGCTTCCTTCGCCGCTTTTCTGTGGATTACCCCGGTGGGCGGTGTAGGACGTCCTCTCCCGAAGCGTTGCGGTTTGCCTGAAACACCATCTTCGCGCATCGGCAGCACGTGGTGCTGACGCTCTGCCGTAAGGTCGATTCAGCAAGCGGCACCGCTTCTTTTCTTCGCCTCGCAGGCGCCCCGTGCAGCGCTCGTAGCGCTAGCTCTCCATTTCTACTCTGCGCATGCGTAATAGGCGGGCCGGACGTAGTATCATTTGGCCTTGATGCTTGGCTATCCTGTTGCCATCAGCTAATACGCTGAAAAATCTGCAAAAAACGCTATTTTTGACATTCTTAACGCTCCCGAATGACAGTCAGTAAAGTATCATTCAAGTATTCAAAGAGCCTGTTACCAGGCGTGGAGTACCAGAATGAAGGTGTTTTTTGATACCCGTAGGATCCAGAAGCTGGGGCGGGTAGCTCTCGGAGATCAGATACTGCGGAATGCCGGGCTGGAAGAGGGTGATCAGGTCGACATTTATTTTGATGCCGCGACCAAGCGCATCATCATTGAAGCGGCTGCACGTGATGCAGAACAGGAATCGGTCCAAGGAGAGGTGCGTAATGGCTGAGCCGCGGCGCGACGAGCGTTTTTCCGGACATGAGTCGTTTGTCTGTCGCTATGGGTGGTTGCCCAAGGTTCATACGGCTGTCAGCCAAGATCCCTATGCCCTCAAGGATGAAGCCCGAGCTACCCTGACATTGGGTATCGGCCGAAATATGGTTAAGTCGGTGCAGTTCTGGGCGGAGGCATTCGGTGTCCTGGAGGCGCGTACCCAGGGGGGAGGCTTGCAGTCCGGGCCGTTGGGTCGACTGTTGCTTAGTGACGATGGCTGGGATCCGTTCCTCGAACACCCTGAATCTTTATGGCTACTGCACTGGTGGATGTCTACTCGCGCGGATGTGGCGGTGTGGAACTTAGTCTTCGGCACCGGAGGTTTCTCTCGCTTCGATCGCAAGACGCTGGTTAAGGCCCTGCAGACCCGCGCCGAAAATAACGGCAAGAAGCTTGCCGGCTCGACGCTAGAACAGCATGCCGGTCTGTTTTTGCAATCCTACAGACGCGAAGCCTCCGCGCTCGATGACACGTCTTGGTGTCCATTGCAGGATCTGGATCTGTTTGAGCAGGCCACCGCCGATGATGGGGCGACCGTCTACCTGATCGGTCGCAATGCTCCGCTAGGCATCACCAGCCGCGTCGTCCTGTTGTCCCTGAGTGACTACTCGCGCCGTGCGGAGGCGCGCAGCCTAAGCTTGGAGACCTTGTTGCACGGCCCATTCAGCCCTGGCGTTGTGTTCCGTCTAGATGAGTTTCAACTGCGTAGACTGCTGGAAAACGTAGAACGGGACTTCCCCAGCGCTGTGCGCTTTGTGGATACCGCTGATACCCAGCAAGTCATTTTTGAACCTGCCCAGATGCCCGAGTGGGCGCAGCAGTTGCAGACAGTACGGGATGATTTGAATGTCTGAGTTTCTGATTGAACAAATTGAGCTGGATGGTACGTTTCTTCGCTCGATCTCCCTTACTCGCGATCTGCATTCGCCGGAGTCGCTCGACAATTACCTGATCACTCCGGCGGTCCTTACGGTGCTGCGTCAGATCGGCGGCGCCCTTCATGCCGGAAGTGCACAGCGTGCGTGGAAGGTCATGGGACCCTATGGCAGCGGCAAGTCTGCCCTTGGGTTGTTGATTGCCCGTCTGCTCGATAGTAAGCATGCCGACGGTCCGCTCGCGCAGCAGTTGCACGAAGTCGCCCCTGAGATCGCGGCCGCTTTCCGCGCGCAAAATAACCGATTTGCGCTTGCTGTCTCGGGCTCACGTGTTTCCTTGGGCGAGGCGTTGGCCCAGGCGATGCTGGACGCCTTGGCGAGTCTGCCCAAGAGTCGCATAGCGACACAATTTGCACGGCAGGTTGATCTCGCGAGTTCGTCCTACCGCGAGTTACCGATCAACGCTGCGGTCGGAGCGATGCTGGGCGATTTTGTGGCAGTGGTTCAAACGGCCGGCTATCGCGGTGCTTTGCTGCTGGTCGATGAGTTGGGCAAGTTCATCGAGCACGCCGCGTTGCATCCCGAGGGTGGCGACTTGATGGCGTTGCAGCAGATCGCTGAAGCCGCCTCGCATTCGACCGATGACCGCCTTTTAGTAATGGCCATGCTGCACCAGCATTTCGATGCCTATGCACGCGGTGTGGGGCGGTCCCTATCCGAGGAGTGGCACAAGGTTTCGGCGCGCTTCGATGACGTGCCGTTCGACGAACCAGTAGAGCGTTACGCGTACTTCGCCAAGCATGCCTTGGCCGTCCAGGCACCGATCACCGAGAAGGTGGATTATCAGCAAAGGGCACGGAGCCTCTACGCCACAAGTGCAACGTTCAATTTCTTCCGAAGTATCGATGGAGATGCCGTGCTGGGTCAGGCGGAGGTGCTGTACCCGCTGCACCCCGCTGCCCTTGCATCGCTCGCCGTGATCTCCAAACGCTTCGGCCAAAGTGAGCGTTCTTTCCATGCATTCATGCGCGGGCATGAAGTCGGTGCTCTACGTGATTTTGCCACTACCACGGCAGCAAGTCCGGACGCTTGGTATACCCTGCCACATCTCTATGACTATCTTGCCGCCGGCAGCGGACTGCACTTCCGGGATCTGGAGCAACAGCGTCGCTGGGATTTTGCTTGTTCGGTAATTGAACGCGGTGACGCGGATCTGTCCGAGCTGCAAGTTCAGTTGCTCAAAGCCTTGGCGGTCATCGAACTGGTTGCCGCCACGTTGCATGTGGTGACGACCGCCGAATTGCTGGCCTTCACTGTGATGAACGAGGGCGGTGCCGTCGAAGAGGTTCAGGACGCCCTGGCTGGATTGGCCTTCCGCTCCATCCTGCAGCACCGGCATGCCAATAATGACTACGTGTTTGCGGTGAGCACGGCCGTAAATATTGAGGCACTGTTTCAGGAGACCTTGCAGCGTTCTGAGCAGGAACTGATGTTCAGTGGCATTGCTCATGTTTTGTCTGACCGAAGTGTTATCGCAAGCCGCCATTACCAGCAGACGGGGACTTTGCGCTCGGCGCGTGTGGTAACCGGCGCTCCTGAAACCATCAAGGCGGCCTTGGCTCAGCCTACGCAGCATGATGGAACCATTGGCTTGATGTTTGTCGATGCGGCGATGATTGAGCAGGTCAATAACGCCCAGCAGATCGTTGTCGAGATGCGCGACCCGCAGACCCTGAGCGCAATCATTCGCGTGGGGGAGCAGGAGCGGGCCGCGTTGATCGAATACTCACGATGGGCCTGGGTACACGACCAGGTAAAAAGCCGTCTTTTGGATCCGTGGACCGAGCGTCATGTGGAGACCCAATTGGGCCGGGCCAGGGAGCAGGTCGCTCGACTCGTCCTGGCGATCCTGAATCGTCAGCACGAGTCCAATAACAGTCTGAGCTACTGGTACGCTGGCGAGGTCGTCGTTGGCAGTCAGTCGATGAACATGAGTCAAGCGGCTTCTTGGTTGTTCGATCGTGTCTTCAACTCGGCGCCCGTCATCCACAATGAATTGATCAACAAAGACAAGCCGTCCTCGGCAATTACCCTGGCTCGACAGCGACTCTTCGAGTTGTTGGACAAGAATGGTGATCAAGAGCTGCTGGGGCTCAGTGACTTCCCTCCAGAGCGTCTCCTGTACGGATCTTTGCTTCAGTCCACCCGCCTGCATCGCCAAGTGGGCAAGCGCTGGCAGTTGAGTGCTCCAGACAAAGATAGCGGCGAAGGGATCCGCAAGGTTTGGGCTGAGTTGGATGCGGCCCTCAAAGCCGATGACCAGATCAGCTTCGCAGACGTCATTGCGCGCCTCGCATTGCCACCGCTGGGCGTGCGCAACGGACCGGCTTCGATTTGGTGCGTCACCTATTTGCTGGTCAACCGCGACTCCTGTGCGATATTCGAGCGCGGCAGTTTGGTCATTGCAATGACACCGGAGCATTTGCAGCGGATGTTCCGTAGTCCGCAGACCTTCAAGCTCCGGAGGTTCGACACTGTCAGTGAACGGAAAGACTTGGTTCAGGACTATGCCGCCGCGCTGGGTAGCGTTGGGGTACAGGTCGGCATCGATGCGACGTACCTAGATGTCGCTCGGGAGATGATTCGCTGGTATATGCGGTTGCCTCAATATACCCAGGAAACACTGCGCGTCTCTCCGACCACCAAAGCCCTACGTGATGTACTCAAGCGAGCAACTGACCCTGTGGCTCTGCTGGCTCAGGATATTCCTCGTGTTCTTGCGGCTGGGCAAAGCAGCGCCGGTGGGGATTTCCGCACCTCGCTTGGCAATTCGCTGACCGAACTGGGCTTGGCTTTCAGGTATTTGCAAGATGAGATCAGTCAGGCGATGGGACAAGCCTTTTCCATCGCAGGCTCGCTGAAACTGTTGCGTAGTCAACTGCAGGCTGAATGTGCCGATGTGGTGGGGCGATTGGTGGAAGCTGATCTCAAGGCCTTCATCATGCGCTGCTCGGACATCACATTGACCGATGACAAGTGGCTCGACTCCATTGCGAGTGTGGTCGTCCACCGACCCTTGGATGTCTGGACGGATTCCCAGGTTCCGTTGTTTGCCAGCCAGGTCAAGGCGCTTTGCAAACGTTACAAACGCTGGCTTCAGGTTGCCATGTCTGACGGTGAACTGGAGCGTCATACCCAGCGTTTTGTCGGTTTGACCCTGACGCTGCCCAGTGGTGAAGAGGCAGCGATGCTGCTGACCGCCGATACGGAAACTCAAAATGCTGCGGATCTCTTGGTTGAAGAGATGACACAGCAGGCAGGCGGTGATCGAGACCGTGTTGCTGCCACTCTGGCACAGGCGCTGATGAAACTTCAGAGCACGGCCAACACGGAAAAAAAGGAGAGGGCGCATGAGCAAAGAACCGCAGGTTAGACATATTCTCAGCCTGTCCGGTGGTAAGGACAGCGCGGCGCTGGCGATCTACATGCGTGACCGTGTGCCGGAGATGGAGTACATCTTCAGCGACACGGGCAAGGAACTGCCGGAAACTTACGACTATTTGCAGCGCCTAGAGAATTATCTAGGCAAGCCACTACATCGCTTGAATGCAGACCTAGGCTTTGATCATTGGTACACCATGTATGGCGGAATGATTCCTTCGAATCACCGCCGTTGGTGCACCAAGATGCTCAAGCTTAAGCCATTTGAAGATTTCTGCGGCGATCAACCAGTGATCAATTACGTAGGGCTACGCGCGGAGGAGAATCGCTCGGGCTACATCAGCCACAAGACCAATATTAAGGCGGTCTACCCGTTCCAAGAAGACGGATTGATATTGCGTGACATCGAAGAGATTCTCCGAACCTCGGGGGTCGGTATGCCGCCCTACACCAAATGGGGACGTACGCGGTCTGGCTGCTTCTTCTGCTTCTATCAACAGAAGATCGAGTGGGTGCGTTTGAAAGAGACTCATCCTGATTTGTATGAAAAAGCAAAAGAATATGAAGTGCCGTTTGAAAAAACGGGAAATTTCTTTACCTGGAGTCAAGGCGAGAGCCTTGCTGAGTTAGAAAGGCCTGAGCGAATGGCTCAAATCAAGCGAGATCATGCCCTTCGGGTCGAACGGCAATCTCAACGCAAAGATAACTCGACACTCATCGCGGTATTCTCGGATCATGAAGGAACGGAAGTTCCGGATGACGACGATGATCAGGGGTGCTTGGTGTGCCAGCTGTAGATTAAGTGGGAATTGCTAATTAGGGATAAATATGGCTATTAATTTTAAAGCAAGAGTCCTGCTGGAGCTGGGGGCGGAGTTAATTAGCTCTGATGCGGTTGCTATTTATGAGCTAGTGAAAAATGCGCTGGATGCAGGCTCGAAACGAGTTGAAATTGATATCGATATCGCCTTGCAGTATTCCGCATACAGTCAGCTAGAAGAGTCTTTGCTATACGTCATTAATGACGAAGATTCCGATTTTGATGCGAGAGCTTTTAATGCTCTCGTCAGTAGCTGCATTGAAAACGATGTTACTGCAGAAACGAAGGGCCGATTTGATAAGGCTTACGGGGCGCCCTCGAGCGCTGCCGAAGCCCTGAGGAGCCTTAGGGCAGCATTTTGTGAAGGTAGCACAATTGTCATCCGGGATCATGGATCAGGAATGTCAATTGAAGCGCTGAACTCTTGCTATCTAACTGTGGGGACTCCAGGAAGACTGATCGAAAAAAATATTTTAATTGGAAAAATTGATAAAAATCAAATTCAGGGAAATATTAAGTCATCCCAGAAGTTGCCGCTGGGAGAGAAGGGCATTGGCCGACTTTCCGCAATGCGGCTTGGGCACTTAATTAACGTAAAATCAAAAATGGAAGGGGAGCGAGTGTGGAATTGGTTAGAGCTAGATTGGCGTCCAGCATTCTTAGATCCGAATTTGGACGCAACAGATCTAGATTTTGAACCGTTCCAGCAAGACTGCAATCAAGATGACTACGTCAAAGCAGGCACATCAATTTATATCAGTGATCTTCAAGGGGATTGGTCGTCTGAAAAAGTTGATGGAATTATAAATAATGATCTTGCTAAGTTGGCGGATCCGTTTAAGTCTGTGGCGGCTAATAAATTCATTAATCTGAAGTTTCAAGGTAAGCCTCGTTCCATTCCCCATCTTGACCAAGAACCCTTGTCAGCTGCCGATGCTGTTTGCAGAGCTCGGCTAGAGTATGATGATACCGGTAGTCCGCATCTTATCGTTAATGTTGACTATAAGCGCTATGCCAGAGAGCGAACGGACAATATTTCTGGTGATCATTTGCGGGCGACAGTCAGAGAAGAGGCTACGACCAAGAAAAAGAAAATTCAGTTAATTGATGGGGAGATAGTGGCCAAAGCGCTCAGAGACTTGGGGCCTTGGGAAATGGAGTTTCATTGGTTTAACCGAGGCAAGATCATGCGGGAGCAGAACGATCTATGGAATCGCTCTGTTAAACCTTTCTTAAAGCAATGGGGTGGCGGATTTCTTGTTTACCGTGATGGCTATCGTGTATATCCATATGGTGAGCGTTCCGACGACTGGCTCGATCTTGATCGAAACGCCCTTGCTGCATCTGCTTATAAGCTAAATAGAGCGCAGATGGTAGGGTATTTGCGGATATCTTCGGCGGCAAACCCCAAACTTTACGACCAGACAAACCGAGAAGGTTTTCGAGACTCCTATGACAAGGAAGCCTTAATTCGCCTATTGCGCTATGTGATACTCTGCGTCTGTCGACCGTTCCTTGAACTTGTAGAAAGAGAAAGTAACCCTCCGGTTGAGGAGGTTGTGGCCGCAGTTGAAGAAAAAATTACGGGATCTAAGCAAAAAGCCATTGCTAGCTTAAAGCAGATTAAAGGAAGAGTTCCCCAAGAAGCGAAAAATCTCGAAGTGGTAATGCATCACTTAGAGGAGGTCAGTGAGGCATGGGAAAGAGCGAAGGTTCGAATAAATAGTTTTGAAGAAGAGCTAGACCAGTTTATGCATCTTGCTGGGGTTGGATTGATGATTGAGTTCATTGCTCACGAGCTAACCCGCGTTACGCAAGATACTTTGCGTAGTGTTTCCTCAGGAAAAGTTCCTCTTGAAGTGGTTGAGGCACAGCTAAAAACACTAGAAAAGAGAGTTCGTATTCTCGACGAATTGAGTGTGCCTGGTCGACAACGGAAGGCGGATCATAATATTTACGATATAGCTGCAATGCTTGTAGAGTTTCATTCTTCAAAATGCAAGCGGCATGGCATCGAAGTGATCTTGACGCAGTCGAGCAAGTCTAAGTTGTCCCGAAGAGTTGAAAAGGGCCAGATTTTGCAGATTCTCGATAATCTATTCAGCAATTCATTTTACTGGTTGGTAAATCGATATGATCAGAGTAAGCCCCCGAGTATTCATATTGATATTGATGGGCTAGCGCAGACGGTACGATTTTCCGACAATGGCCCGGGTATTTCTGCTGAACGTATTGAGTCTGTATTTGATCAATTTGTTACCACAAAGCCTCCCAGAGAAGGTCGTGGCTTAGGTCTTTACATTGCACGCCGCCTGGCTGAGGAAAATGATTCAACCTTGGCGCTGATACAGCCGGATGAAGATGGCATGTACAGGGAATTCGTGATTTCATTTAATTGATTAAGTAGGGATGCTATGGTTTTTAAGATTTCTAAAGCTGCTGTGGTAGATGACTCCTTAGGCGCACCTGCGGCAGGTGCTGTGGAAAGTGAAGACAAAAATAACTGGCTCGATTTTTTGTTGGGAAGCGATGAGGTACAGACTTTTCTCCTTGAGGAGTTTGTAGATCTTGGTTTCTCTGATGTAGGTGAGCTTTTTGCCGAGCTAACCTCCAAGCATGAACTTCTTTCAAAACTTTGGGAGATGAGCATGGAGGAGAAAAAAGCCCAAAAGCTGGGCCTAGAGCATTTGTTCAAGGCTGAGCGCCTGAATCGAATAGGGAAGTCTGAGAAAGCTGAGCTGGTAACAAGAGTTTTAAAGGGAATGGTGGACGACCCAGATGGTGTGCGACAGTTCTCTAATATCCAGAGTGCTGCCGATTTTTTATCTGGTGCTGATGTTGCGTTCATTGATTTTTTCATGAGTGATAATGAAAGTGAAGATCAGGCGCTTGCTAGGATAAAGGCATCAACAGCTGTGCTTAGCAGAGCTAAGCTGGTGTTTTTTATGTCCTCGCGCGCTTCTGTAGAAACGCAACAAAAGGTGAGGGATATATTAGGAGTACGTACTGCGTTTTTTGAGGTGATGACAAAAACGCAGATGAACGAAGGGTTTGTCCAAGCGCGTATCGAGCATAAGACCAAAACCTACGAGGGCAATTGGGCTCTTCAGGGCGTCATAGAAGGACTAATGGCGGCAGCCCATGAGGCCGCTGCGGAATTTAATCAGCAGTCTGAAAATTTAGAAATTCACGACCTCCAGTTTTTAGAACTTTTCCGATTAAATGCCGAGAACCAAACGCTTCCGGAATACTTGACCTGGTTGTTTTCAGAAGCCCTCGCAGCGAAAACAAGACGTCTCGGTTTGCCCAAAGTAGCAAGTAGTACCATAGTATCTGAAGAGGCCACCTTCACTGGCGATATCCTCCAAAAACGCGTTTTGTATGATTTCTTTTCTGAGATTGTATTTTCTCCTGCTTTGTCAACGGGCGGGGCGAGATTTGGTGATATTTTTAGAACTGAAGAAAATAGATATTTGCTCGTCCTGACACCTGCGTGTGATTTGGTTAGATGCGATGCGGCAAAAAATATCCTATGTGTTGAGGCCAGTGTGCTGGATTACAGTGATCCTAGAACACAATCAAAGGAAAAACTATTTGGGAAACACGAGTCGGGGCTCAGGCATCTTCTAAAAGTCGGTGCTGGAGACTCAGAACAATCGCTACTCTTGACTTGGCAAAAAGATTCGATTCATACGTACAAATATGCAGAGCTCTCAGGGCAAGCATTCGAGCGGGTTGGATTGATGAATGAGATCTTTGCTCACGAAGTCAAAGAAGAAGTCTTGCGGAATTTAGGTCGTGTTGGGACTTCAATTAACCCGGCTCCACCGTTTGCATTAAATGCGGTAATTCGCTGGAGATCAAATGGCGCGGTACATACCCATGAAACTCCAGCGGGTGACTTTATTTCAGCAGTACTAACTTATTCTGAGCAAGTCAAAGAGGGAGGCCGAAAACCGGCCCCTACAGTTGTTCTGTCTGATAAGTTTAAGGATTGGGTCGGTCGACAGGTTTCAGAGGAGGCCATAACTGCTGGCGTCCAAATAGAACAGAAGCTAACCCAGTGCTTAGCTGCTCTCGGAGGTCCTCAATTCCCGTTGGATGGAAATCATACGGCGAGAAAAAATGAACTTCTACTTCGAGTGGATACGTCTGCGCCGACCGATGAGCTCCAGGCTAGGGTACTGCTAGAAATTGTTCTGCTGGTCGAGTCAATTGATCGCTAAATTACTAGCGTGGATTTTTTGTAAGTACGGCGCTGGTTGTGCATTGACTAAAGATTAAAAGCATGTGGGTGAAAAGCCATTCTTGCCAGACTGGAAGAGATGGCTTTTCTTTTGCAGTAATTGGCTTGTTCGTAAGTGTTTTCATAATTATCAAGATTTTCTAGTTTGAGTGCCAGTGGTCTAGCGCTCGAATCAGATAGTCAGGTAATTCGTTTGATATTGTTTCTTGCCACTGAAATGAAAGCTTATCGCCAACCACCTCAGGGTGAAAGGCTTGTTCCGCTAGTGATGCCGGGGACGAAAATTTTTTGATATACGGTATCCTAGCAACGTGATTATCTGGATACTCAACGTCGACGATTAAACACAGAAACTCACCAGTAAGTTCAATAGGCGTTTCTGTGACAACTTGAGATTTAGCGTTAATATGGTGAATGGCTGGGATCAAGAACGTTCTGTCGCTAAGTATGTCAGCGCTCTCATTGTGTGATTGGTGTGTTGTATGAACGCTGCGTATATAAAGCTCACTATCTATATGTTCCTGCTTTATTAGAAGTGAAGGTGTATTAACTGATAGGAATCCGTCAGAATTGATAAGACCTTTGCAGAATACATATAATGCATTGTTAATTTTCTGTAATTTCCCGTCGTAAAATGCTATTAGCTCGTAGCCTCCGCCAAAGTGATCGTAAAACGTATCTGAGAAGTCTTGTTTGTTGAATTCGTGATGGAGAAGAAGGCTGAACTGAAAGAGTACAGCACACGTGCCATGGACAACGATTTCGTCCTCTGCAATCTCACCAAGAGGATTTTCTCCGTACATGTAGAGGTACTTCTCAAAAGCCTCCACACCTGAACCAGCGGCGACGGCATTCTCGAAAAGAGCTGAGTCAATCTGAATAACGTTGTGCGCGGTAATAATTGGTTTACTGTCTTCCACTGTGAGTATGATGACTCCGACATCATATCTTTTTAGCTCTGTATCCTCCTCAAGCATTCGGAGCATCAAAGTACCTATGAGTTTTTCAGAAGGTAATTTTCGGAACTCATGGATGATTGATACGATCTCGTCTACCCTGCCAGTGCATGCTATTGCGCAGCTTCCACTCAGCAAAATAATTTTCTGATACAGTCCCGATACTCCTCGCCCACCTGAAATAGGACCGCTGCCATCATCTGATAGGTAGGTGGGAACTTCTGCGTGAGGGAATCCAGGGTGGAGTGGAGCGGTAGCAATTATGTCGCCATATAGAAATGCTGTACCTCTGAATTCAAATCCGGCAATTGCGGTCATACTATTAAATTCCTTTTCGTGAAGTTGTGTTATGCGAAGGTTGTTAGGCGCGAGCGGGCTTGGTTTGAGGGTGTATCGATAAAGTCATTTTTCAGGTTGTTTGCATAGATGGTTCTTTCGCGCAGAGAGACCTAAGAGATTATTATTCTATTGTGCAGTAAGTGAGTGTTGTATTTTCAAGCTGTTGAAAGGGGTAAAGTTTACAAATGACTTTCGTTAAAAAGCCGCCTTCGCTGCTATAGCTGAGGCGGCTTTAAGTTCAAGCTTTTACTGTTTCAGGTTGTCCTGAAAATTCAAACGTTGCTGAAAGTTTACGCTGAGGTATTCACTATGTGTAGACTACCGTTTCAGCGGCTCCTGAAAAAATTTCAGTCGAACATGAAAACCTACGTTCTTTCGAATCAATCCCAGCTCAAAGCCCCACCCGTCTGATACTCAATCACTCGCGTCTCAAAGAAATTCTTCTCTTTCTTCAAGTCCATGATCTCGCTCATCCAAGGGAACGGGTTGGTAGTCCCTGGGTATTCCTCTTTCAAACCAATCTGCGACAACCGACGGTTAGCGATGAACTTGAGGTAGTCCTCCATCATCGCCGCGTTCATGCCCAATACCCCACGAGGCATGGTGTCGCGGGCGTATTCGATTTCCAGTTGGGTCCCTTGCAGGATCATCTGGGTCGCTTCTTCCTTCATCTCGGCATCCCACAGGTGTGGGTTTTCGATTTTGATCTGGTTGATCACGTCGATACCGAAGTTCAGGTGCATGGATTCGTCGCGCAGGATGTATTGGAACTGCTCGGCGACGCCGGTCATTTTGTTGCGGCGGCCCATGGAGAGGATCTGGGTGAAGCCGCAGTAGAAGAAGATGCCTTCCAGGACGCAGTAGTAGGCGATCAGGTTGCGCAGCAGTTCTTTGTCGGTTTCCGGGGTGCCGGTCTGGAACGTCGGGTCGGAGATCGAGCGGGTGTATTTCAGGCCCCAGGCGGCTTTTTTCGCGACCGATGGGATCTCGTGGTACATGTTGAAGATTTCGCCTTCATCCATGGCCAGCGATTCGATGCAGTACTGGTAGGCGTGGGTGTGGATCGCCTCTTCGAAGGCCTGGCGCAGGATGTACTGGCGGCATTCCGGGTTGGTGATCAGGCGGTACACGGCCAGGACCAGGTTGTTGGCAACCAGGGAGTCGGCGGTGGAGAAGAAGCCCAGGTTGCGCATCACGATGCGGCGTTCGTCGTCGGTCAGGCCTTCCGGGTTTTTCCAGAGGGCGATGTCGGCGGTCATGTTGACTTCTTGCGGCATCCAGTGGTTTGCGCAGCCGTCCAGGTATTTCTGCCAGGCCCAGTCGTATTTGAATGGCACGAGCTGGTTGAGGTCGGCGCGGCAGTTGATCATGCGCTTTTCATCGACGGCGACGCGGGCGGATGCGCCTTCGAGTTCGGCGAGGCCTTCGGCGATGTCGAGTTTGTCGAGGGCGGCCTTGGCGCGGATGATCGCGGCCGAGTCGTTGGCGGTCACGGCCCGGGCTTCGAGGGCGGCGGCACCGCCGGCGCTGTCGAGGCGGTCCATGTTGGCTTCGGAAGCGTTGCCGGTGTTGGCGCTTTTTACGGCGACTTCGCCGTCTTCTTTATCGAATTCGTCCCAGCTCAGCATGACGTGTCGTCTCCTGCGTGAGGGCCAGATGCCCGGTGAAGGCCAACTGGCCGCGGTGGATCTTGGAAAAATCGTTTCTTGCAGCAGTGACGCAGGCAATAAACAGAAAAATGTACGGGGGAGCGCTGAAGCGGAGATGGACGCAGGGAGGCGACTGGCCTCTGCGTGGGCTTCAGGCAGGCTTGATTCCCTGTAAGGGAATATTGCGGGCCCGTTTAAGGCCGCATTATAAGGACTTTTTTGCCTACGTGGTGCGGCGAAAGAGCCCACGGAGGAGGGCGCGGATGTCAAATTCCCACGGGAGTGAGGATTTATAAGGCTTTCATCGCCGCAGGCCCGCTGAGAATTTTTTTTGCCTGGGTCGGGTGACGGTTGTTTTTGATCAAAAAAACAGCAATTTTTGTGATTAAGCACAACATGTTGTGTTTGTGAAGGCTTTTCTGTGGTTTCAGACACAATCAGGCCCGGTCGAAACCGGGCTCCGGAAAATGCCAGTTATGATCAATCGGTACGGGCCGAGCCGGTGTGATCACTGCCATCGGCGGCGACGGTGTCCGGGTTGGCGCGGTCGTGGTCGTCGCTGGCGAGCGTGGCCGTGTCCGCGGTGTCGTAGCGGCTGATTGCGGCGGCGGAACCGGTGCGGTCAAAACCGTCGGCGGCGAACGTCTGGGTGGCCATCACGGACAGGGTCAGTGCGAGGAACAGATGGGTTTTCATGGTGGTTGCTCCTTGTTATCAGCCGTTGGAGCAGCCGTTGCCCATGACGCTGTAGCGCAGGATGTGGCGCTGACCTTTGGAGTCGTCGTATTCCATCTTCGCCGGCACGACTTCGCAGACGTTCGGGATTTCGCTCATGGAAATGACTTTGGCGATGTCCAGGTGGGTGGAATAGGTGTATTCCTCGATCGCCGGTTTTTGTTGGGCAACATCGGTCGGGGCCTCGTCTGCCATCGCGGTGGCGCACAGGCTGCCGAGGACCAGAACCCATAGAGCTTTCATCTGTTTCACCTTTTCTGAGGTCGAGTGGGGTCACGCAACCTTTTTGGGGTTGCGTGTGGAGCGGGTATTGGAAAGTTTGATTAACGGCCTTCGTGGGGGCTGTGTTGCGTTAATCGCGTTTGCCGGTTGGCGAGTTGAATTTTAGGGAGCAGGGTTGGAGGTAAACAGACCGGGTTTTGATAAACACTTTTGGTTGATTTGGTAATAATCGCTGACGGCCGAAGAGTGTCTGTCAATTTGTGTTGGATTTACGGGCGTCATCGCGAGCAGGCTCGCTCTTACTAGGGAAGTGGGGGGCGGGCAAGGGACTTGTACGTTAGTACCGACATTTTGTAGGGACTTGTTACTACCATCGTCGAATGGTTCTATAGGCCCGCCCCAGGCTACAACGGGACCATACAAAAACAACTATGTCACCGAGGTAAGAAAGATGAGTGCGGCTTCTCTGTATCCTGTTCGTCCCGAGGTTGCGGCTAGCACGCTGACTGACGAGGCGACCTACAAGGCCATGTACCAACAGTCGGTGGTCAACCCGGATGGTTTCTGGCGCGAGCAGGCCAAGCGCCTCGACTGGATCAAGCCTTTCAGCACGGTGAAGCAGACATCCTTCGACGATCACCATGTCGACATCAAGTGGTTTGCCGATGGCACGTTGAACGTGTCCTACAACTGCCTGGACCGTCACCTGGCCGAGCGTGGCGATCAGGTGGCGATCATCTGGGAAGGCGACGATCCGTCCGAGAGTCGTAACATTACTTATCGCGAGCTGCATGAAGAAGTCTGCAAGTTCGCCAACGCCCTGCGTGGCCAGGACGTGCACCGCGGCGACGTCGTGACCATCTACATGCCGATGATCCCCGAAGCCGTAGTCGCCATGCTGGCCTGTGCCCGGATCGGCGCGATCCACTCGGTGGTGTTCGGTGGCTTCTCCCCTGAAGCCCTGGCCGGGCGGATCATCGACTGCAAATCCAAAGTGGTGATCACTGCCGACGAAGGTATTCGCGCCGGCAAGAAGATCCCGCTCAAGGCCAACGTCGACGATGCGCTGACCAACCCGGAAACCAGCAGCATCCAGAAAGTCATCGTGTGCAAGCGCACCGCGGGCAACATCAAGTGGAACCAGCACCGCGACATCTGGTACGAAGACCTGATGAAAGTGGCCGGCACCGTGTGCGCGCCGAAGGAAATGGGCGCCGAGGAAGCACTGTTCATCCTCTACACCTCCGGTTCCACCGGCAAGCCCAAGGGCGTGCAGCACACCACGGCCGGCTACCTGCTCTACGCGTCCCTGACCCATGAGCGCGTGTTCGACTACAAACCGGGCGAAATCTACTGGTGCACCGCCGACGTCGGCTGGGTCACCGGCCACAGCTACATTGTCTACGGCCCGCTGGCCAACGGCGCGACCACGTTGCTGTTCGAAGGCGTGCCGAACTACCCGGACATCACCCGCGTTGCCCAGGTCATCGACAAGCACAAGGTCAACATCCTCTACACCGCGCCGACTGCGATCCGCGCCATGATGGCCTCGGGCACCGCCGCGGTCGACGGCGCCGACGGCAGCAGCCTGCGCCTGTTGGGTTCGGTGGGCGAGCCGATCAACCCGGAAGCCTGGGACTGGTACTACAAGAATGTCGGCAAGGAACGTTGCCCGATCGTCGACACCTGGTGGCAAACCGAAACCGGTGGCGTGCTGATCAGCCCGTTGCCGGGCGCCACGGCGTTGAAGCCAGGTTCGGCCACGCGTCCGTTCTTCGGTGTGGTGCCGGCACTGGTGGACAACCTCGGCAACCTGATCGAAGGCGCGGCCGAAGGCAATCTGGTGATCCTCGATTCCTGGCCAGGTCAGGCGCGGACGCTGTACGGCGACCACGACCGTTTCGTCGACACTTACTTCAAGACCTTCAGCGGCATGTACTTCACCGGTGACGGTGCCCGTCGCGACGAGGATGGCTACTACTGGATCACCGGTCGGGTGGACGACGTGCTCAACGTGTCCGGCCACCGCATGGGCACCGCCGAGATCGAAAGCGCCATGGTTGCCCACCCGAAAGTCGCCGAAGCAGCAGTGGTGGGTGTGCCTCACGACATCAAGGGGCAGGGGATCTACGTCTACGTCACCCTCAACGCGGGCGAAGAAACCAGCGAAGCGCTGCGCCTGGAGCTGAAGAACTGGGTGCGCAAGGAGATCGGCCCGATTGCTTCGCCGGATGTCATCCAGTGGGCGCCGGGTTTGCCGAAAACCCGCTCGGGCAAGATCATGCGCCGCATCCTGCGCAAGATCGCCACGGCGGAATACGACAGCCTGGGCGATATCTCCACCCTGGCTGATCCGAGCGTGGTAGCGCACCTGATCGAGACGCACAAGACCATGAACGTCGCTTGACGCTCACCGCTAGAACCGAAAGCCCCGCCCGGTAGTTGCCGGGTGGGGCTTTTTTCGTTTGTGAGGCACAACTTGTGGAAGCAAAGCTTGTGGGGATACAGCTGTGGGAGCAAAGCTTGCTCGCGATGCAGGCGCCTCGGTTTCCGAAAGACCGCATCGCCTGCATCGCGGGCAAGCCTTGCTCCCACAGTTCACACAGCCCCGCAGCCCGCCACAAACCCACAACCCCGGCGGCGAATAAATATCGATCTTTAAAGTGGGACGCTTCCGAGCGTTACCGAGGTTTCGAAATGTGTAACCCAAGGCACCGCAACGGGGCGACGGGAAACGCAAAGCCCTGTTTCAGGGCGTTTGCAAGCGCCTCGAAAAATTAGGCGACACGCTGTGCTTGCCGGATTAGAAGGGTTTGCGAATAATGGGCCCGCTATTTGCAGCTTAGATCGGTTCCCCTTCTTTTGCTCTTGCATGAATTTGCGGGGCTGTCAATGCGCTCGAACAGCTTTCTCGGTGCTTCTGTAATTTGTTGTCGCATTGAAGAAATATCGGCTTCGGGCCTGTCGTTAGAATGCCGATCACTCGCTCGTCGTGGCCTGTGTTGAATCGAACGCAGGCTTCCTAGGACGCAGCCGTCCACCCATTCGCATATTGGGCTGTTGCTCACTCTGCCGTTTTGCCCTTTACCGATGGAGTCCCAAGATGAAGAAACTCGTGCTGCTTGGCGCCCTGGCACTGTCCGTGCTGTCCTTGCCGACCTTCGCCGATGAAAAGCCCCTGAAGATCGGTATCGAAGCGGCGTACCCTCCGTTTGCCTCGAAAGCCCCGGACGGCAGCATCGTGGGTTTTGACTACGACATCGGCAATGCGCTGTGCGAAGAAATGAAGGTCAAGTGTCAGTGGGTCGAGCAGGAATTCGACGGCCTGATCCCGGCGCTGAAGGTGCGCAAGATCGATGCGATCCTGTCTTCGATGTCCATCACTGAAGATCGCAAGAAGTCCGTGGACTTCACCAACAAGTACTACAACACCCCGGCGCGTCTGGTGATGAAGGCCGGTACCCAGGTCAGCGATAGTTTGGCCGAGCTCAAGGGCAAAAACATCGGCGTGCAGCGCGGTTCGATCCACGAACGCTTCGCCCGTGAAGTCCTGGCCCCGCTGGGTGCCGAGATCAAGCCATACGGCTCGCAGAATGAAATCTACCTCGATGTGTCCGCCGGGCGCCTCGACGGTACCGTGGCAGACGCCACTCTGCTGGACGACGGTTTCCTGAGGACCGACGCCGGTAAAGGTTTTGCTTTCGTAGGCCCGGCCTTCACCGATGAGAAGTACTTCGGCGATGGTATTGGTATCGCGGTTCGCAAGGGCGATGCCCTGAAAGACAAGATCAACAGCGCGATTGCCGCCATTCGTGCGAATGGCAAATACAAGCAGATCCAGGACAAGTACTTCGCCTTCGACATCTACGGCAAGTAACGACGTCTCGCTACTCGTGCGAAATGGCGCAAGCAACAGGCTCCCTGCGGTTTGCGCCATTTTTTCATCCCACTTTCGAGGACCTGAATCATGTTGAAAGGCTACGGGGCTGTCATCCTCGATGGCGCATGGTTGACGCTTCAGCTCGCCTTGTCGTCCATGGCCCTGGCCATCGTTCTGGGGCTGATCGGGGTCGCGTTGCGCCTCTCGCCGGTGCGTTGGCTGGCGTGGTTGGGCGACCTGTACTCTACCGTTATTCGCGGCATCCCCGACCTGGTGCTGATCCTGCTGATCTTCTACGGCGGCCAGGACTTGCTCAACCGTGTGGCGCCGATGCTGGGTTATGACGACTACATCGATCTGAACCCGCTGGCGGCCGGTATCGGCACCCTGGGTTTCATCTTCGGCGCGTACCTGTCGGAAACCTTTCGTGGCGCGTTCATGGCCATCCCCAAGGGGCAAGCCGAGGCGGGCCTGGCGTATGGCATGAGTGGCGTGCAGGTGTTCTTCCGGGTGATGGTGCCGCAGATGATTCGCCTGGCGATCCCGGGGTTCACCAACAACTGGCTGGTGTTGACCAAGGCCACCGCGCTGATTTCGGTGGTGGGCCTGCAAGACATGATGTTCAAGGCCAAGCAGGCGGCGGATGCCACTCGTGAGCCTTTCACCTTCTTCCTGGCAGTGGCGGCGATGTACCTGGTGATCACCAGTGTCTCGTTGCTGGCATTGCGTCACCTCGAGAAGCGCTATTCGGTAGGCGTAAGGGCGGCTGATCTATGATCTTCGACTACAACGTCATCTATGACGCCTTGCCGCTGTACTTCAGCGGCCTGCTGACCACCTTGAAGCTGCTGGCCCTGTCGCTGTTCTTCGGCCTGCTGGCGGCGTTGCCCCTGGGCCTGATGCGGGTGTCCAAGCAGCCCGTCGTCAACATGACGGCCTGGCTCTACACCTACGTGATCCGTGGCACGCCGATGCTGGTGCAGCTGTTCCTGATCTACTACGGGCTGGCACAGTTCGAGTTCGTGCGCGAGAGCTTCCTCTGGCCATGGCTGTCCAGCGCGACCTTCTGTGCGTGCCTGGCATTCGCCATCAACACCAGCGCCTACACCGCCGAGATCATTGCCGGCAGCCTGCGGGCCACGCCCAACGGTGAAATCGAAGCGGCCAAGGCCATGGGGATGTCGCGCGCCAAGCTGTATCGCCGGATCCTGCTGCCGTCGGCATTGCGCCGGGCGCTGCCGCAATACAGCAACGAAGTGATCATGATGTTGCAGACCACCAGTCTGGCGTCCATCGTGACCCTGATCGACATCACTGGTGCCGCGCGCACGGTGAACGCCCAGTATTACTTGCCGTTCGAGGCTTACATCACGGCCGGTGCCTTCTACCTGTGCCTGACCTTCATCCTGGTGCGCCTGTTCAAACTGGCCGAGCGTCGCTGGCTGAGTTACCTGGCCCCGCGCAAGCACTGATAACGCATCGACCCGCTCGACTGCTCAACGACTGACGTTTTGTGAGAACCGACCGCATGTACAAGCTTGAAGTCCAAGACCTGCATAAACGCTATGGCAGTCACGAAGTGCTCAAGGGCGTGTCCCTGAAGGCCGCCGCCGGCGATGTGATCAGCATCATCGGCTCCAGTGGCTCCGGCAAGAGCACCTTCCTGCGTTGCATCAACTTGCTTGAGCAACCCCATGCCGGCAAGATCCTGCTCAACAACGAAGAGCTGAAACTGGTGGCCGGCAAGGACGGCGCCTTGAAGGCGGCGGACCCCAAGCAGCTGCAGCGCATGCGCTCGCGGTTGTCGATGGTGTTCCAGCATTTCAACCTGTGGTCCCACATGACGGCGTTGGAAAACATCATCGAAGCACCGGTGCATGTGCTGGGCGTGTCCAAGGCCGAGGCTCGCGAGAAGGCCGAGCACTACCTGAACAAGGTTGGCGTGGCTCACCGTAAGGACGCTTACCCGGGCCACATGTCCGGTGGCGAACAGCAGCGCGTGGCAATTGCCCGTGCGCTGGCGATGGAGCCTGAAGTGATGCTGTTCGACGAGCCGACCTCGGCGCTGGACCCGGAGCTGGTGGGCGATGTGCTCAAGGTGATGCAGGCCCTGGCCCTGGAAGGTCGGACCATGGTGGTGGTGACCCACGAAATGGGCTTTGCCCGCGAGGTGTCCAACCAGCTGGTGTTCCTGCACAAGGGGATCGTCGAGGAAAGCGGCAACCCGCGGGAAGTGCTGGTCAATCCGCAGTCGGAACGCTTGCAACAATTTCTGTCGGGCAGCCTGAAGTAACCGCTCCCGTTACGCACCTGATTTGGATCATGCCGCGCACTCGGTGCCAGATGGTCTAATTTGGTTGCAGCCGCTTTTGGCTTTAACACTGTTTTCGCTTCGGATTGCCCGCCATGACTGCCCATCGAATTGGTTTCCTGATTTGGCCCAGCACTAAAGCCTTGACGCTGGCGCTGGCCGAGGAGGCCTTGCGTGTCGCTCAGCGGGTGCATCCTGAAGTGATCTACGAACTGTCGTTCCTGCAGGCCGAGCCGCCGGTCGAGAATGGCTGGCAACTGCCGGGCGAGCCTTGGGCGGGCAAGCTCGAAGGCTTGCAGAAGCTGTTCCTGCTGGCCGATGAACCGCCGGCTGCACTGGCTTCGAACCTGAGCAGTGCCCTCAAGCAACTGGTGCGTGCCGGTTGTGTGATCGGCGGGTTGTCGGCCGGTGTCTATCCCCTGGCCCAGCTAGGCTTGCTCGACGGTTACCGCGCCGCCGTGCACTGGCGTTGGCAGGATGATTTCTCCGAGCGTTTCCCCAAGGTCATCGCCACCAGCCACTTGTTCGACTGGGATCGCGATCGCCTGACCGCCTGCGGTGGCATGTCGGTACTCGACCTATTGCTGGCGGTGCTGGCCCGGGACCACGGCGCGGAGCTTTCCGGGGCGGTATCGGAAGAGCTGGTGGTCGAGCGCATCCGCGAAGGTGGCGAGCGCCAGCGCATTCCGTTGCAAAACCGCCTGGGCTCCAGCCATCCGAAGCTCACCCAGGCCGTGCTGTTGATGGAAGCCAACATTGAAGAACCGTTGACCACCGACGAAATCGCCCAGCATGTGTGCGTCTCCCGCCGGCAACTGGAGCGGATCTTCAAGCAATACCTCAACCGCGTGCCGAGCCAGTATTACCTGGAACTGCGCCTGAACAAGGCCCGGCAGATGTTGATGCAGACCAGCAAATCCATCATCCAGATCGGCCTGTCCTGTGGCTTCTCCTCGGGGCCGCATTTCTCCAGCGCCTACCGCAACTTCTTCGGCGCCACGCCGCGGGAAGATCGCAACCAGCGGCGCAGCAGCAACCCCTTCGAATTGTCTTCGGTGCCGTCCGAGCGCGGCTAGGACTAGCCTGCGGGGCTGTGGTTGCTGTGGGAGCAAGGCTTGCCCGCGATGCAGGCGCCCGCATTTATACAGGCTAACCGAGTCATCTTCATCGCGAGCAAGCTTTGCTCCCACAGATCCTCCCCATAGGCGTTGTGTGTGTTAATGGAAATCTGGATGCCGGCACCTCAAATCCCGCCACAACGTTTAAACTGCGCCTTTGCGACGCTATTTGTCGCATTGCCATAAACCCGCTGAAAACGGGGGTTGGCGCTATAAGAAGTTGTCGCTTGGCGACAAGGCCGGGCCGAAAACTGTCCTTACAATCCCTCCATCACTCGCCAGTTCCAGGCGGGTGTTCCTCTTCAGGAGACTCCGATGTCCGTTGAGCAAGCCGCCGTACAACGCGCCGATTTCGACCAGGTAATGGTCCCCAACTATGCACCTGCGGCCTTCATTCCGGTGCGTGGCGCCGGTTCCCGTGTGTGGGACCAGTCCGGTCGCGAGTTGATCGATTTCGCCGGCGGTATCGCGGTCAACGTGCTGGGTCATGCCCACCCCGCATTGGTTGGAGCCTTGACCGAACAGGCCAACAAGCTGTGGCACGTGTCCAACGTTTTTACCAACGAGCCGGCGCTGCGCCTGGCCCATAAACTGGTCGATGCGACCTTCGCCGAGCGCGTGTTCTTCTGCAACTCCGGCGCCGAAGCCAACGAGGCCGCCTTCAAGCTGGCCCGTCGTGTCGGGTTCGACCGTTTCGGCAGCGAGAAGTACGAGATCATCGCCGCGCTCAACAGCTTCCACGGTCGCACCCTGTTCACCGTCAACGTTGGCGGGCAGTCGAAGTACTCCGACGGTTTCGGTCCTAAAATCACCGGCATCACCCACGTTCCCTACAATGACCTGGCGGCGTTGAAAGCGGCCGTTTCGGACAAGACCTGCGCCGTGGTTCTGGAACCGATCCAGGGCGAGGGGGGCGTGTTGCCGGCCGAGCGGGACTACCTGCAAGGCGCCCGTGAGCTGTGCGATGCGCACAACGCACTGTTGGTGTTCGACGAAGTGCAGACCGGCATGGGCCGCAGCGGCGAATTGTTTGCCTACATGCATTACGGCGTGACCCCGGACATCCTCACCAGTGCCAAGAGCCTGGGCGGCGGTTTCCCGATCGCGGCGATGCTCACCACCGAAGCGCTGGCCAAGCACCTGGTGGTGGGTACCCACGGCACCACCTACGGCGGCAACCCACTGGCTTGCGCCGTGGCCGAGGCAGTGATCGATGTGGTGAATACTCCTGAAGTGCTCGGCGGTGTGAAGGCCAAGCATGACAAGTTCAAGACCCGCCTGGAGCAGATCGGGGCCAAATACGGCCTGTTCACTCAGGTGCGTGGCCTGGGCCTGTTGATCGGCTGCGTGCTGAACGACGCCTGGAAAGGCAAGGCCAAGGACATCTTCAACGCCGCCGAACAGGAGGGCCTGATGATTCTGCAAGCCGGTCCGGACGTGATTCGCTTCGCCCCGAGCCTGGTGGTGGAAGACGCCGACATCGACGCCGGCCTGGACCGCTTCGAACGGGCCGCGGCGAAGCTGACCCAGGTTTGATCCTTACAGGCTGAACCGGCTCCATGGGGAGCCAGGTTCCTGTGGGAGCCGAGCTTGCTCGCGATGGGATCGCCTCGGTTTGACAGGTAGAGCTCATTGTCTGCATCGCGAACAAGCTTTGCTCCCACAGGGAGCCTGTATTTTTTCTTGTGTATCGACCTCTTTCGGTCGACCCCTTTATTTCAAGTAAGGAGTGACACCATGCTGGTGATGCGCCCCGCGCAAATGGCTGATCTGGGCGAGGTACAGCGTCTGGCTGCGGACAGCCCGATCGGTGTCACTTCCTTGCCGGATGACGTGGAACGCCTGAGCGACAAGATCGCCGCAAGCGAAGCCTCGTTTGCCGCCGAAGTCAGTTTCAATGGCGAAGAAAGCTATTTCTTCGTCCTGGAAGACACCGCCACCGGCAAACTGGCGGGCTGTTCGGCCATCGTCGCGTCGGCCGGTTACTCCGAGCCGTTCTATAGCTTCCGCAACGAAACGTTCGTCCACGCGTCCCGCGAACTGAAGATCCACAACAAGATCCACGTGTTGTCCCAGTGCCACGACCTGACTGGCAACAGCCTGCTGACCAGCTTCTATGTGGTCCCTGAACTGGTCGGCTCGCCCTGGGCAGAACTCAATTCTCGCGGACGCCTGCTGTTCGTCGCCAGCCATCCGGAGCGGTTCGCCGATTCGGTGGTCACCGAGATTGTCGGTTACAGCGATGAGAATGGCGATTCGCCGTTCTGGGACGCCATCGGCCGTAACTTCTTCGACCTCAACTACGCCGCCGCCGAGCGTTTGTGCGGGCTGAAAAGCCGTACGTTCCTCGCCGAGCTGATGCCTCATTATCCGATCTACGTGCCGCTGCTGCCGGACGCTGCTCAGGAAGCCATGGGCCAGGTTCATCCACGTGCGCAGATCACCTTCGACATTCTGATGCGCGAGGGTTTCGAAACCGATCACTACATCGACATTTTTGACGGTGGCCCGACCCTGCATGCCCGTGTCTCGGGGATCCGCTCGATTGCCCAGAGCCGCGTGGTGCCGGTGAGGATCGGCGAGCCCGTCAAGGGTGCCGGTCGCCAATATCTGGTGGCCAATGCCCAGTTGCAGGATTACCGCGCCGTGCTGCTCGAGCTCGATTACGCGCCGGGCAAACCGGTGACCCTGGACATGGAAGCGGCCGAGGCCCTGGGCGTCGGCGAAGGCGCCAGCGTGCGCCTGGTGGCGGTTTAATGAGTTTCGCGGGCGGCGTGAGCGGCCCGTTTGAGGAGATAGCATGATCGTTCGTCCCGTACGCAGCAGCGATTTACCCGCCCTGATCGCCCTGGCCCGCAGCACCGGCACCGGCCTGACCACCTTGCCAGCCAACGAAGAGCGCCTGGCCCATCGGGTCGGCTGGGCCGAGAAGACTTTTCGCGGCGAGGCCGGGCGCGGCGATGCGGATTATCTGTTCGTGCTTGAGGACGACGACGGCAAAGTGGTGGGCATTTCCGCCATTGCCGGTGCCGTAGGGCTGCGTGAGCCCTGGTACAACTTCCGCGTCGGCCTCACGGTCAGTGCTTCCCAGGAATTGAACATCTATCGGGAAATCCCGACCCTGTTCCTGGCCAACGACCTGACCGGTAACTCCGAGTTGTGTTCGCTGTTCCTGCACGCCGATTACCGCAATGGCCTCAACGGTCGCATGCTGGCCAAGGCGCGGTTGCTGTTCATCGCCGAATTCCCGCAACTGTTCGGCAACAAGATCATCGCCGAAATGCGTGGCATGTCCGATGAAACCGGTCGTTCGCCCTTCTGGGAAAGCCTGGGCAGGCACTTCTTCAAGATGGAATTCAGCCAGGCCGATTACTTGACCGGCGTGGGTAACAAGGCGTTCATCGCCGAGCTGATGCCCAAGTTTCCGCTGTACACCTGCTTCCTGTCCGAGGATGCCCGGGCCGTGATCGGCCAGGTTCACCCGGACACCGAACCTGCGTTGTCGATGCTCAAGAGCGAAGGGTTCAATTACCAGGGTTACGTCGACATCTTCGACGCCGGCCCGGCCGTGGAATGCGAGACCGCCAAGATCCGCGCGGTTCGCGATAGCCAGGCGCTGGTATTGGCCATCGGCACGCCGGGTGACGACGCCACGCCGTTCCTCATTCATAACCGCAAGTGCCTGGACTGCCGCATCACGGCCGCTCCGGCGCGCTTCGCCTCGGGAACCCTGGTGGTCGATCCGCTGACCGCCAAACGTCTTCAACTCAACGCCGGCGACCAGGTGCGTGCCGTTGCGTTGTCCGCTGCTCGGGAGTCGAAATGATGAAGTCGCTGTACATCGCGGGAAGTTGGCTCGAAGGCCAGGGCGACGTCTTCGAGTCGTTGAACCCGGTGACCCAGCAGGTGTTGTGGTCGGGCAAGGGCGCCACGGCGGCGCAGGTCGAGTCGGCGGTGCAGGCAGCGCGCCAGGCGTTCCCGGACTGGGCGCGACGCTCTCTGGATGAGCGTATCCAGGTGATGGAAGCGTTTGCCGCTGCCTTGAAGGGCCACGCTGACGAACTGGCCCATTGCATCGGTGAGGAAACCGGCAAGCCGCTGTGGGAAGCTGCCACTGAAGTCACCAGCATGGTCAACAAAGTCGCTATCTCGGTGCAGAGCTACCGCGAGCGCACTGGCGAGAAGAGCGGCCCGCTGGGCGACGCCACCGCCGTGTTGCGCCACAAACCCCACGGCGTGGTGGCGGTGTTTGGCCCCTATAATTTCCCCGGGCACTTGCCCAACGGCCATATCGTGCCGGCGCTGCTGGCCGGTAACAGCGTGCTGTTCAAGCCCAGCGAACTGACGCCGAAAGTCGCCGAGCTGACGGTCAAATGCTGGATCGAGGCCGGCCTGCCGGTGGGCGTGTTGAACCTGCTGCAAGGCGCCCGGGAAACCGGCATTGCCCTGGCGGCGAACCCAGGTATCGACGGATTGTTCTTCACCGGCTCCAGCCGTACCGGCAATCTGCTGCATCAGCAATTTGCCGGTCGCCCGGACAAGATCCTGGCCCTGGAAATGGGCGGCAACAACCCGCTCGTGGTGGATGAGGTGGCGGATGTCGATGCGGCGGTGTACACCATCATCCAGTCCGCATTCATTTCCGCTGGCCAGCGTTGCACCTGCGCGCGCCGCCTGCTGGTGCCGGAAGGGGCGTGGGGCGATGCCTTGCTGGCGCGCCTGGTGGCGGTCAGCGCGACCCTTGAGGTCGGTGCCTTCGATCAACAACCGGCGCCGTTCATGGGGTCGGTGATTTCCCTGGCGGCAGCGAAAGCATTGATGGATGCCCAGAACCATCTGCTGGGCCTGGGGGCCGTGCCGTTGCTGGCCATGACCCAGCCAGTGCCCCAGGCAGCGTTGCTGACGCCGGGGATTCTGGACGTGACGGCGGTGGCCGAGCGGCCGGACGAAGAACTCTTCGGGCCGTTGTTGCAGGTGATCCGCTACACGGATTTCCCGGCAGCCATCGCCGAGGCCAACAACACCCAGTACGGCCTGGCCGCCGGATTGCTGTCCGATTCCCTGGCGCGTTACGAGCAGTTCTGGCTGCAAAGCCGAGCGGGCATCGTCAATTGGAATAAACAACTGACCGGCGCTGCCAGCAGCGCGCCGTTCGGCGGCGTCGGCGCCTCGGGCAACCATCGCGCCAGCGCCTATTACGCGGCCGACTATTGCGCGTACCCGGTGGCGTCTCTGGAAACCCCGAGCCTTGTCATGCCGGCTGCCCTGACGCCTGGCGTGAGAATGGCGTAGACCCCATCGCGGGCAAGCCTTGCTCCCACGGGTGTGTGCGGTCCCTGTTAGAACAAGGCTTGCCCCCACAGGCTTATGCAATCTCCTGTGGGAGCAAGGCTTGCCCGCGATAGCCGCGCCACCGTTGTTACTTGATGCCTATAAAAAACAGATTCTCGTGGAGCCTCGCTGATGAAATCCTTTGAAGTCAACTTTGACGGTCTAGTGGGGCCGACCCATAACTACGGCGGGCTCTCGTACGGCAACGTCGCGTCCCAGAGCAATAGCCAGCAGTCCTCCAACCCCAAGGAAGCGGCGTTGCAGGGCCTGGCGAAAATGAAAGCGCTGATGGACATGGGCTTCCAGCAAGGGGTGCTGGCGCCCCAGGAGCGCCCCGACGTAGCAGCCCTGCGTCGGCTTGGCTTTGCCGGCAGCGACGCCCAGGTCATCCAGCAGGCGGCGAAAGAAGCGATGCCGCTGCTGGTCGCCAGTTGCTCGGCTTCCAGCATGTGGGTGGCGAACGCCGCCACGGTCAGCCCGAGCGCCGACACCGCCGACGGCCGCGTGCATTTCACTGCCGCCAACCTCAACTGCAAATACCACCGCAGCATCGAGCACCCGACCACCAGTCGCGTCCTGGGGGCGATGTTCGCCGATCAGCAGCACTTCGCCCATCACGCCGCATTGCCGGCGGTGGCGCAATTCGGCGACGAAGGCGCGGCCAACCACACCCGTTTCTGCCGGAGCTACGGCGAGGCCGGGGTCGAGTTCTTCGTGTTCGGACGCAGTGCCTTCGATACCCGTTACCCGGCGCCGCAAAAGTACCCGGCGCGCCAGACCCTCGAGGCGTCCCGCGCCGTCGCACGCCTGCACGGCTTGCGGGACGAGGGCGTGGTATACGCTCAGCAGAACCCGTTCGTGATCGATCAGGGTGTGTTCCATAACGATGTGATCGCGGTAGGCAACGGCGAGGTGCTGTTCTATCACGAGGACGCGTTCCTCGAGACCGAAAGGATGCTGGCTGAGCTGAACAGTAAACTCGCCAACGTCGGTGGGAAATTTCAATCCGTCTGCGTACCGCGTTCCGCGGTTACCGTCGACGATGCGGTTCGTTCCTACCTGTTCAATAGCCAGTTGCTGTCGCGTCCCGACGGCTCGATGCTCTTGATCGTACCGGAAGAGTGCCGCAGCAATGCGCGCGTCTGGCAATACCTGCAAGGCCTGACGAGCTCTGGCGGGGTCATCCGCGAAGTGAAAGTCTTCGACCTCAAGCAGAGCATGCAGAACGGCGGCGGCCCTGCTTGCCTGAGGTTGCGCGTGGCGCTCAACGAAACCGAACTGGCGGCCGTCAATCCAGGGGTTATCATGACCGCGTCGTTGTACGATTCGCTGACCCGGTGGGTCGAGCGTCATTACCGCGACCGCTTGACCGAGAGCGATCTGGCGGACCCGCAATTGTTGCTCGAATGCCGGTCGGCGCTGGATGAACTGACACAAATACTTAAACTGGGCGCGGTTTATCCATTCCAGATCAATTGAAAGCGCGCGCGACCTGACTACAGTCAAGGCAGGGCGCGTGGTCTTATCCCCGAACGAGAACGTAAAACATGAGTGATTCCCTGCAACTGATTCTTGAAGACACCGACGGCACCCAGCTGCAAACTTCCTGCACCCGCGTCGCGGTGATGTGGCAGGGCAAGGAGTTGTGGATCCAGCAGGATGGCCGCGGTCAGTTGCTGATCGGCGTGGACGTGGAGGAGGGGGACGAGGAATACGCCAACCTGTTGTTGCGCCCATTGGCCACCAACCTGGTCAGTCTGCAACTGGAAATGGAACCGGCCGACCTCGGCGACGATGACCATGTCCATGGCCCGGATTGCGGCCACGACCACTAAGGAAACCGCGCTATGCTCGCCCTCGGCAAACTGCTTGAACTGACCCTCGCCGGCCGTGAACCGGCGGAGAAGACTCAACTGACTGTCGAAGGCGTACGGATGCGCTGGTTGAGCGAGGGCGCGCTGGAGGTCAAGCCGCCCGAAGCCCGGGATAACGGCCTGGATTTACTGCTGTCGGCCGGTATCCACGGGAACGAAACCGCGCCGATCGAATTGCTCGACCGCCTGCTGCACGACATCGCCCGTGGCGACCTGAAGCCACGGGCCCGTATTCTGTTCCTGTTCGGCAACCCCGAGGCCATCCGCCGCGGCGAGCGCTTCGTCGATCAGGACGTCAACCGGCTGTTCAATGGCCGTCATGAACTGAGTGGCGGGCCCGAGGCGTTGCGGGCTTGCGAGCTGGAGCGGCTGGCGGCCAGTTTCTTCAATAAGCCGGAGCGCAGTCGCCTGCACTACGACCTGCACACTGCCATTCGCGGTTCGAAGATCGAACAGTTTGCCCTGTATCCATGGAAGGAAGGGCGACAGCATTCACGTCGCGAGCTGGCCCGTCTGCGCGCCGCCGGCATGGAAGCGGTACTGCTGCAAAACAAGCCTTCCATCGTGTTCAGCGCCTACACCTATGATCAGCTCGGCGCCGAGTCCTTTACCCTGGAGCTGGGCAAGGCCAGACCGTTCGGGCAAAACGACGGCGTCAACGTCAGCCTGCTGGAGGCCCGCCTGAAGCAGATCATCGAAGGCGACGAGCCCGAGGAGGACGAGGGCCTGGACGGGCTCCAGCTGTTCAGCGTGGCGCGGGAAATCATCAAGCACAGCGACAGCTTTCGCCTGAACCTGCCAGCGGACATCGAGAACTTCTCTGAACTGGAAAAAGGCTACGTCCTGGCCGAAGACATTGCCCAGACCCGCTGGGTCATCGAAGAAGAGGGTGCCCGGATCATTTTCCCGAACCCCAAGGTCAAGAACGGCTTGCGGGCCGGGATTCTGATTGTGCCGGCGACCGACGAAAACCTGGCCTGAGACAACGAATTCCAGAATGTGGGAGCGAGCCGTGGGAGCAAAGCTTGCTCGCGATGGCGTCGGGTCAGGCTGCATTGATGTCGACTGACCCACCGCTATCGCGAGCAAGCCCGCTCCCACAGGGGATTTGCGTCTAGCGTCAGACCGCGACCGCCCGCTGCTCAGTGCGACGCAACGCCCTGGTCTTGTGCAACGTATCGGCACAGGTCTTCGCCGCTTCCTGGCCCTTGTGCACGAAATGCTCGAAGAAGAATTTCTGATGCTCCTCCCCGGCATGGAAGTGATGCGGCGTGAGCACGACCGAGAACACCGGCACTTCGGTTTCCAACTGGACCTGCATCAGGCCGCTGATCACCGACTGGGCGACGAACTCGTGGCGATAGATGCCGCCATCCACCACCAGACCGGCGGCGACGACGCCGGCGTAGCGGCCTGACTTGGCCAGCAGCTTGGCATGCAGCGGGATTTCGAAGGCGCCGCCGACTTCGAAGAAGTCGATATCGCTCTCCTGATAACCCTGGTTGATCATCTCAGCGACAAAGCCTTTGCGGCTCTGGTCGACGATTTCCTTGTGCCAGCAAGCCTGGATGAACGCAATGCGCTCGCCTGGATGGTGTTTGGTCTTGCTGTCGATTGCGGTGGGTTGCATGTTCTGGTTCCTGTTTGTTTGAAAAACAGGGCGTCATGAATCGAAGGGGATTCGAGGGTACGCCGCGAACAGACGGTCGCAGGCGGCCCTTGGGTGCCAATCCCGTTCTCTCTTCATCCGGACTATGACCGTCGGCCCCGGAATCACACCGGGTCTGCTGACCTTGCCGCTGCACCACCAAAAGCCGTGCATCGCCAAGCGCTCGCGGGCTATGCACATAGTGCAATTACCGCCGGTGGGGAATTGCACCCCGCCCTGAGAACGTTATGCCGCCATGTCGTGTGCGGCGTAGGATTTTTAACACATAACCTTTGTGGGAGCGAGCGGTGGGAGCAAAGCTTGCTCGCGATGGCGCCAACACATTTAATGGTCCTCCGAAAGGGAATTCCCCCACCTGAACCCGAGGCCAGATTCATGAGCGTTATCGATCTTCGCAGCGACACGGTCACCCAACCTTCCGCCGCCATGCTGGATGCCATGGCCAGCGCGCCTACCGGCGACGATGTGTATGGCGAGGATCCGACGGTCAACCGCCTGGAAGCCGAACTGGCCGGACGCCTGGGCTTCGCTGCGGGGTTGTTCGTGCCCAGTGGCACCATGAGTAACCTGCTGGGGTTGATGGCCCATTGCGAGCGCGGTGATGAATACATCGTCGGCCAGCAGGCCCACACCTATAAATACGAAGGGGGTGGGGCGGCGGTGCTCGGTTCGATCCAGCCCCAGCCCCTTGAAGTGCAGGCGGACGGCTCCCTGGATCTGGCGCAGGTGGCGTCAGCCATCAAGCCCGACGACTTCCACTTCGCTCGCACCCGCCTGTTGGCTTTGGAAAATACCATGCAGGGCAAGGTCCTGCCGCTGGATTACCTGGCCCGTGCCCGGCGTTTCACCCAGGAGCATGGACTGGCCCTGCACCTGGACGGCGCGCGGCTCTATAACGCCGCTGTGAAGCTCAACGTCGATGCCCGGGAGATTACCCGGCATTTCGACTCTGTCTCGGTGTGCCTGTCCAAAGGCCTCGGCGCCCCGGTGGGCTCGGTGCTATGCGGCACCGACGAGCTGATCGGCAAGGCCCGGCGTCTGCGCAAGATGGTCGGCGGCGGCATGCGCCAGGCCGGGATCCTGGCGGCGGCGGGGCTGTATGCGCTGGATCATCAAGTCCCGCGCCTGGCCGATGACCACGCCAATGCCCAGCGGTTGGCCGACGGTTTGCGTGGGGCGGGCTACGAGGTAGAGCCGGTGCAGACCAATATGGTCTATGTGCAGATGGGCGAGCGGGCCGAGGCGATCAAGGCGTTTGCCGCTGAGCGTGGTATCCGGCTCAGCGCGGCGTCACGTTTGCGGATGGTGACGCATATGGACGTCAGCGCCGGGCAAATCGACCAAGTGGTTGCCACTTTCGTCGAATTTTCCGGCAACTGATCGCCCAGGTGGCCCAATTGACAGTTTCTATCGCATAACACGCTGTACCCCAAGCGCAGGGCCGATATAATGCGGCCCTTTGCCGTTGCTTCGTCTGTCGACGTTTGCACAGGCCTTTGGCCGCAGCCTCCGTGGAAGAACCTAATGAAAAGCGCAGAAATCCGTGAAGCCTTCCTTCGCTTCTTCGAAGAGCAAGGCCACACCCGAGTAGCCTCCAGCTCTTTGATTCCGGGCAACGACCCGACCCTGCTGTTCACCAACGCGGGGATGAACCAGTTCAAGGACTGCTTCCTGGGCCAGGAAAAACGTGCCTACACCCGTGCGGTGAGCAGCCAGAAGTGCGTGCGTGCCGGCGGCAAGCACAACGACCTGGAAAACGTCGGCTATACCGCTCGTCACCACACCTTCTTCGAAATGCTGGGTAACTTCAGCTTCGGCGACTATTTCAAGCGCGACGCCATCACCTTTGCCTGGACCTTCCTGACCTCCGAAAAGTGGCTGAACCTGCCCAAGGAAAAGCTCTGGGTCACGGTCTACGCCACCGATGACGAGGCCTATGACATCTGGACCAAAGAGGTCGGTGTCCCGCCTGAGCGCATGGTGCGTATCGGCGACAACAAGGGCGCGCCTTACGCCTCCGACAACTTCTGGACCATGGGCGACACCGGCCCGTGCGGCCCTTGCACCGAAATCTTCTACGATCACGGCGCCGACATCTGGGGCGGCCCACCCGGTTCGCCGGAAGAGGATGGCGATCGCTACATCGAGATCTGGAACAACGTGTTCATGCAGTTCAATCGCACCGCCGACGGCGTGTTGCATCCGCTGCCGGCGCCATCGGTGGATACCGGCATGGGCCTGGAGCGGATCAGTGCGGTCTTGCAGCACGTTCACTCCAACTATGAAATCGACCTGTTCCAAAGCCTGCTGAGCGCTTCGGCTCAGGCCATCGGTTGCACCAACGACAACCAGGCATCGCTGAAAGTGGTCGCCGACCACATCCGCTCCTGCGGCTTCCTGGTCGCCGATGGCGTGCTGCCATCCAACGAAGGTCGTGGCTATGTGCTGCGCCGGATCATCCGTCGCGCCTGCCGCCACGGCAACAAGCTGGGCGCCAAGGGCAGCTTCTTCTATCAGATCGTCGCGGCCCTGGTGGCCGAGATGGGCGATGCCTTCCCGGAACTCAAATCCCAGCAGGCGCACATCGAGCGCGTGCTCAAGGCGGAAGAAGAACAATTCGCCAAGACCCTGGAACAAGGCCTGAAAATCCTCGAGCAGGACCTGGCAGAGCTCAAGGGCAACGTGGTTCCGGGCGACGTGGTGTTCAAGTTGTACGACACCTATGGCTTCCCAATGGACCTGACCGGCGACATCGCCCGTGAGCGTAACCTGACCCTGGATGAGAAAGGTTTCGAGCGCGAGATGGAAGCCCAGCGGGAACGCGCACGCTCCGCCAGCGCCTTTGGCATGGACTACAACAGCCTGGTCAAGGTCGATGTGGCCACCGAATTCACCGGCTACGCGGGCACCACCGGCTCGGCCAAGATCGTTGCCATCTATAAGGATGGGCAATCGGTCGACATCTTGAGCGAAGGCCAGGAAGGCGTGATCGTGCTGGACACGACGCCGTTCTATGCCGAGTCCGGCGGCCAGATCGGCGATAGCGGCTACCTGCAGGCCGGCAACTCGCGTTTCGACGTGCGGGACACCACCAAGACCGGTGGCGCATTCCTGCACCACGGCGTGCTGGCCTCGGGCAGTCTGATGGTCGCCGCCCCGGTGGCAGCCCACGTCGATGCCGAGGTGCGTCACGCCACGTCGTTGAATCACTCCGCCACGCACCTGCTGCACGCAGCGTTGCGCCAGGTGCTGGGTGAGCACGTTCAGCAGAAAGGCTCGTTGGTAGACAGTCAGCGCCTGCGCTTCGACTTCAGCCACTTCGAAGCCATCAAGCCTGAGCAGCTCAAGGCACTGGAGGACATCGTCAACGCCGAGATTCGCAAGAACTCCCCGGTGGAAACCGAAGAAACCGACATCGACACCGCCAAGAAGAAAGGCGCGATGGCGTTGTTCGGCGAGAAGTACGGCGACAGCGTGCGCGTGCTGAGCATGGGTGATTTCTCCGTGGAGCTGTGCGGTGGTATTCATGCCAACCGGACCGGCGACATCGGCCTGATGAAGATCATCAGCGAGGGAGGCGTGGCGTCGGGCGTACGGCGTATCGAAGCGGTCACCGGCGCTGCCGCGCTGGCGTACCTCAACGCCGCCGAAGAACAACTCAAGGAAGCGGCGAGCCTGATCAAGGGCAGTCGTGACAACCTGATCGACAAGCTGTCGGCTGTGCTGGAGCGCAACCGCCTGCTGGAAAAACAGCTGGAGCAGCTACAGGCCAAGGCCGCCAGTGCTGCGGGTGACGATCTGTCGGCCCAGGCCGTGGATGTCAAGGGCGTGAAGGTCCTGGCCGCGCGCCTGGATGGACAGGATGGCAAGTCGCTGCTGGCGCTGGTCGATCAACTGAAAAACAAACTCGGCCGCGCAGTGATCCTGCTCGGCAGTGTCCATGAGGAAAAGGTCGTTCTCGTCGCAGGCGTGACCAAGGACCTGACCGGCCAACTCAAAGCCGGTGATTTGATGAAGCAGGCCGCTGCGGCAGTGGGCGGCAAGGGCGGTGGTCGTCCGGACATGGCGCAAGGCGGCGGTACCGATGCCGGCGCGCTGGACGCGGCACTGGCCCAGACCGTTGCATTTGTAGAGCAGGGTATTTAAGGCGGTGCTTCGGGCTCGCGGTCTAGTCGCGGGCCCGACCGCCGTAGTAACTATTGGGCGCCCTTCACGGGCAGAGGCGGCTTTGAAATGGCTTTGATCGTACAGAAATTTGGAGGCACCTCGGTCGGCACTGTCGAGAGAATCGAACAAGTCGCCGACAAGGTTAAGAAATTCCGTGATGCGGGCGATGACCTGGTGGTTGTGCTGTCGGCAATGAGCGGCGAAACCAACCGTCTGATCGATCTGGCCAAGCAAATCAGCGGCGAACAGCAGCCGGTTCCCCGCGAACTGGACGTGATCGTTTCCACTGGCGAGCAGGTGACCATCGCCTTGCTGGCCATGGCGCTGATCAAGCGTGGTGTACCGGCGGTATCGTACACCGGCAACCAGGTTCGTATCCTGACGGACAGCGCGCACAACAAGGCGCGTATCCTGCAGATCGACGACCAGAAGATTCGCGGCGACCTGAAAGCCGGTCGCGTCGTGGTGGTCGCCGGTTTCCAGGGTGTGGACGAACACGGCAACATCACCACCCTCGGCCGTGGCGGCTCGGACACTACCGGCGTTGCGCTGGCGGCGGCCCTCAAGGCTGACGAGTGCCAGATCTACACCGACGTGGACGGTGTCTACACCACTGATCCACGGGTGGTTCCCGTGGCTCAGCGCCTGGACAAGATCACCTTCGAAGAGATGCTGGAAATGGCCAGCCTCGGCTCGAAAGTGCTGCAGATCCGGGCGGTCGAATTCGCCGGCAAGTACAACGTTCCGCTGCGCGTCCTGCACAGCTTCAAAGAGGGTCCGGGCACCCTCATTACTATCGATGAAGAGGAATCCATGGAACAGCCGATCATTTCCGGCATCGCCTTCAACCGCGATGAAGCCAAGCTGACCATCCGTGGCGTGCCAGACACCCCCGGCGTGGCGTTCAAGATTCTCGGCCCGATCAGTGCCGCGAACATCGAAGTCGACATGATCGTGCAGAATGTTTCGCACGATAACACCACCGACTTCACCTTCACCGTACACCGCAACGACTACCAGGCCGCTGAAGCCGTCCTGAAGAAAACTGCCTCCGAAATCGGTGCCCGGGAAGTCGTGGGTGACACCAAGATCGCCAAGGTCTCAATCGTCGGCGTCGGCATGCGCTCCCACGCAGGCGTGGCCAGCCGGATGTTCGAATCCCTGGCCAAGGAAAGCATCAACATCCAGATGATCTCGACCTCGGAAATCAAGGTTTCCGTGGTGATCGAAGAGAAATACCTGGAACTGGCCGTGCGCGCCCTGCATACGGCCTTCGAACTTGATGCAGCCGCCCGCCAGGGCGAGTAAGACGTTGTTCAAGAGGGCGCGGCTTGGCCGCGCCCTTTGTTTTTTGAATGGCGCGTTTCAAAACTGTTCTTTTGCCCGCGCTGGTCAATACTTAGGCCTGTAGGCAGCGACCGTTTCGGTTGTAGGCCCAATGCCCTTTTTTTGCAGACTGTTGTCCCTGAACTGAATTGCGTGAGGAGAAAGGTATGTTGATTCTGACTCGTCGGTGCGCGGAGAGCCTGATTATTGGCGATGGCGAAATCACCGTGACCGTGCTCGGCGTCAAAGGAAACCAGGTTCGTATCGGCGTCAACGCCCCGAAAGAGGTTGCGGTGCACCGAGAGGAAATTTACCTGCGTATCAAGAAAGAGAAGGACGACGAACCAAGCCATTAATTTTTATCGATTTTTATGTTTGCAAACGGGGAGGAAGGTGGTTAATATACGCCCCGTGTTGCGGAGAGCTGGCCGAGTGGCCGAAGGCGCTCCCCTGCTAAGGGAGTACACCTCAAAAGGGTGTCGGGGGTTCGAATCCCCCGTTCTCCGCCATTATTCATGTAGTGCGTTGAATTTGGCTTGTTCGGTAAGTTATTGAAATTACTGGAAAAAGCGCTTTACAAAACGATTTGACGACCTATAATGCGCGGCAACAAATGCACTCGTAGCTCAGCTGGATAGAGTACTCGGCTACGAACCGAGCGGTCACAGGTTCGAATCCTGTCGAGTGCACCATTTAAGAGTCGTTTGCAGTAATGCAAATAACTTGGCTTCAACCAGTTGTGATCTGGTATAAAACCACAAACCTGCACTCGTAGCTCAGCTGGATAGAGTACTCGGCTACGAACCGAGCGGTCACAGGTTCGAATCCTGTCGAGTGCACCATACAACAAAAAGCCCGCGTTTAACGCGGGCTTTTTGCTATCTACGATTTGCCTTTCACGCATCCATTCTCATCGAACACAATCTCGGCGCTGCGGCCTTTCTTCGCTTTGTAGGTGTACCGGGTGCTCGCATTGCGGATCTTGATCGAGTCGGGTTTGCCCAAGGCGCTCTGCACATCCTGCTGGCTCATCCCGGTGATAATCCGTTTGTCCATGATTGCTTCGCGGCGCTGCCTGGCGCTGATCTGATTCCCGCAGCGGTCTTCGAACTGGCCGACCACGGTCGGTTCCCTGCGCGTGATCTTGTTGCCTGACGTTTGCCGGTGCTCGGCTTCGGGCAGCATTGATTCGGTAGTCGACTCGATACTGCCCGGGCTATAGGGGTGGACTCGTTGCAACGACAAGTCTTCCCCCGGTCCGCAGCTCATGGTGGTAAAGGTGATATGCCCCGTGCGGTCTTCGCAGCGATGAACGATGTGTTCGGCGGCCCACGAAGGCGAGCAGCACAGGGTGGCGAGCAGCGGTAAATAACGGTTGGCCAGCATTCGAGCGTCGTCCTTGACGTAGAAAGATGGGGGAGTCGCTAAGCCGGCCAACCTGTGGGAGCAGGTTCGTGACTGGCTGATTGACTTCAGGGTAGCCGCTGCATTTTTACTCAGGGGTGTGTTTTCTTTTCAGAATGAGTCGTCGTAGTTCCATGGTTCAGCCTATGTTCAGGTTTCTCTCGCAAGCGCTTGTTCTTGCCATGATTTTTTAACGTTTTAAAACGCCAAGCGGTGTATGATTGCGCCCGTCAGCCCCGCCGGGGCTTTGGAATATCTCCATGGACTTACCCAGTAGTTACTCAATACCGCGTTTTACCAATCATGAATTGACCGATTGATCCTTCCGGCGTGCCCACTGCTGGGAGTGGAGTTCGCCTATGACCGAAGTAGAAGTAAAGAAAACACAGGAAAGCCTTCAGGACCGTCTCGCTCAAGTCGTTGAGCTGCTGCATCGCCAGCGGGTCGTCGAAGACCTGACGCATCGTCAGGAAGGTCCGCATCACGACCGGGTCGAGAACCTGGTTCACCGGCAGAACCTCGTCGAGCTGCAACGCAAGCTCGATGACCTGCACTCCGCCGACGTCGCCTACATCCTCGAAGCCTTGCCGCTGGAAGAGCGTCTGACAGTCTGGCAACTGGTCCAGGCCGATCGCGACGGTGACATCCTGCTCGAAGTGTCCGACTCGGTTCGCGAAACCCTGATCGCCGACATGGATGATCACGAGCTGCTGGCGGCCGCCAAGGAAATGGACGCCGACGAACTGGCGGACCTTGCCCCCGAACTGCCGCGGGACGTTGTCCACGAGTTGATGGAATCCCTCGATGCCCAGCAGCGTGAGCGGGTACGTTCGGCGCTGTCCTATGATGAGGAGCAGGTCGGTGCGCTGATGGACTTCGAGATGGTGACGATCCGTGAGGATGTCAGCCTTGAAGTGGTGTTGCGCTACCTGCGCCGCCTCAAAGAGCTGCCGGGTCACACCGATAAGTTGTTTGTCGTCGATTATGACGGTGTGCTCAAAGGGGTGTTGCCGATCAAGCGGTTGCTCGTCAACGATCCGGAAAAGCAGGTGGCCGAGGTCATGGCCAGCGACCCGGTGAGTTTCCAGCCGGACGAAGACGCCTACGATGCGGCCCAGGCGTTCGAACGTTATGACTTGATTTCCGCGCCGGTGGTCGATAAGAACGGCAAGTTGATCGGCCGTCTGACCATCGATGAAATGGTCGACCTCATTCGTGAAGAGAGTGAAAACGAAGTCCTCAGCATGGCCGGTCTGCGGGAAGAGGAAGACATCTTCGCCTCGGTCTGGAAATCCCTGCGCAACCGTTGGGCGTGGCTGGCGATCAACCTGATCACGGCATTTGTCGCGTCCCGGGTCATCGGTTTGTTCGAGGGCTCCATCGAGAAGCTGGTGGCATTGGCGGCGTTGATGCCCATCGTGGCTGGTATCGGAGGCAACTCCGGCAACCAGACCATCACCATGATTGTGCGCGCCATGGCGCTGGACCAGGTCAGTACGGGTAATACGTCGCGCCTGATGCGCAAGGAACTGGCCGTGGCATTGATCAATGGCGTGCTATGGGGAGGTGTAATCGGCGTGGTGGCGTATCTGCTTTATGGCAGCTGGTCGCTGGGCGTCGTGATGACTGCCGCAATGACGCTCAATCTGCTGTTGGCGGCCTTGATGGGCGTCTTGATTCCCATGACGCTGGCCCGGTTGGGCCGCGATCCCGCCATGGGAGCCAGTGTAATGATTACGGCCATGACCGACAGTGGCGGTTTCTTTATCTTCCTGGGGTTGGCGACGATTTTCCTGCTCTGACCCATTCCGTAGCGAGGGCTCGCTTGCGTTGTGTCGTAGCCGTCCTCGCTCTCAGGTTTTCTAATCATTCGATTTTTGTGCTCGATTCGCCGCCCAGCGAGCCAGTTCCTTCTCCATAAAAAGACCAAAAAAAAGCCAGCACTAGGCTGGCTTGGGTGTTCCGGTTGCGATCAGGACGCGTCTGCGGTCATTTCTACATCGTGGGCAATCAGCGAAACGAGGGCGTTCTGCTGGCGATGGGAGAGTTGTCGGAATCGCTGAAGCAGCTCACGCTCATGCAAAGACAGCTCGGGGCTGTCCAGGCGCATGCTCAGTTCTTCACCCAACGCGCCTTCCTGAATGAGGCTTTGCTCAAGGCGCGCGATGATTTCAGAGTTCATGCTGCGATGATGATTGCGAGCCACCTCGGCAATGCGTTCCCGCATTCCGTCGGGCAAACGTACGACGAACTTGTCAGCCGTACGGCTGGAATAAATTGCCTGTTTCAATGGGCGCATATATTTAACCGGTTAGTTCAGGGGAGCGGTTCTTGGGATTGGCCGCAGGATGTCGATAGGACAAGCGCTGTTGCCAAATGTTCAACCTGAATTGTTAAGAGGCCCGCATCATGCCTCAAAATGGCCAGATCATTGGCGCCAATTCTGTGACAAATTCTGATCCGGGTAAAGGCGTTATGCCAGTACCCCTCATCAAAAAATGCGGACTGGTTTGAAAAACCAACAGGTCCGCATGTTGTGACCACTGCATCGTGTCTATGTGCCATACCGTCCGGCGGATAACCGGAGCGGCGGACATGGGCCCGTGCTGTCCTTGTTTTGTATAGGATAGTGGCAAACTGCCGAATTGGGACGATAAAAGGCCGGAGGCGGATGAGCGGTGTGGGGGGGATGCCGCCTCGGCTCGTCGAGGCGGCGGGCTGTACCATTTGCCTACACTTAAAAAGCCATGCGCAACATGACAAACGCAAGGCTGCCCGTTAACATGCTCGCCGTTCATCGCGTCACGCTTCTCGTGATCACCTGTGTCTCAGTAGCTCAATTGGATAGAGCATCCCCCTCCTAAGGGGAAGGTTGGCAGTTCGAACCTGCCCTGGGACACCATTTATATCAGTGGGTCGGGTATCGACGACCTGCCTCCCACCAGCGCATTGCCCCCTTCTCGTATCTCCCGGATCGATTGGCTTTTTTGTGTAGCCGATCCCCTACGCTCGGTTTCTCCCATACGTTGCCCTTAACGGAACGCCATCTGCTGCCGATAACCCGATGAGCCCGGTTGTCTTCAACGTTTCGGCTCGCAATGTGCGTCACGACACAGCCAGGCCAAGCGGTTGCTGAAATCTCTTGTACGTTGCCGGCTGGTGGCTATCATCTGCGCGCCTCGGGGCTGTGACACGGCGTTTCGTTGTTATGCCATTGGGTTATTTTCTTACTTGCCTGGACATCCTCGATGCTGGCGTACCACCAAAAAAGTTTTCTGATCGTCGATGATTTCTCGGATTTCCGCAGTTCCATCCGATCGATGTTGCGTGAGCTGGGCGTCAAGGACGTAGACACCGCCGACACCGGTGAAGTCGCGCTGCGCATGTGTTCGCAGAAGCGCTATGACTTCATCCTGCAGGATTATCACCTGGGCGACGGCCGCAAGAACGGCCAGCAGGTGCTGGAAGATCTGATGGTCGAGAAGCTGATCAGCCATGAAAGCGTGTTCCTCATGGTGACCGCCGAGACCAGTCAGGCCATGGTGCTCAGTGCGCTGGAGCACGAGCCCGATGCGTACCTGACCAAACCCTTCAACCGCTCAGGCCTGGCCCAGCGGCTGGAGCGGTTGGAGCAGCGCAAGACCCTGCTCAAGCCAATCCTCCAGGCCCTGGATCGTGGCAAGCCGCTGGAAGTGCTCAATGCCTGTATTGCCCTGTGTAAACAGGATCCGCGCTACGGGCCGTTGTGCCTGCGTTATCGGGCCGATGCATTGCGCGACTTGAATCAGAACGAAGCCCTGGAGCGTCTGTACAACACCATCCTGGCGGACCGCCCGTTGCCCTGGGCCTATGCGGGCCTGGGCAAGTTGCTGTTCAAGCGCGGCCAGGTAGGCCAGGCCAAGGCGGTCTATGAAAAAGCCCTGAAGACGTTCCCGATGATGCCGGCCTTGTATGACGGCATGGCCGATGTGCTGGTGGCCGAGGGTGACACGAAGCAGGCGCAGAGCGTGCTGGAGGAGGCGGTTCGCCTGTCGCCGCTGGCGGTCCGTCGGCAATCCTTGCTGGGCAAGCTGGCGATGACCAACGAAGACTACGATACCGCCTCCAGGGCTTATCGCCAGGCGGTCGGGCAGGGCGCGCAGTCGCGCTTCAAGGACCCGGAAAGCAACCTGGGCCTGGCCCATGCGCTGATCAGCAAGGGCAGCGAGAAAGGCCTGGATACCCGCACGCGGCTCGAAATCAACACCACGCTGAGTGCGGTGGCCAAGGAAAACCTCAACGATCCGGGACTGCAGGTGCGGGCGCGGCTGATGAAAGCCACCAGCCTGTTGCTCAACGACGCCGAAACTGCGGAAAAACTCACCGAACAGGCCTTGCAGCGCCTCGACGGCATGGAGCAGTTCATGAGCGCCGAAGCCGCGCTGCTGGTAGCCAAGCAGCTACAGATGCTCGGCCAGACCAGCGCCGGCGAATCGATGCTCAAGAACTGCGCGGAAATCTACGGCGATGACCCTGTGGTGATGCAAGGCATCGCCAAGCTCACCGACGACCCGAACATCCTCAACCAGGGCAACGCCGCTGCCGAACTGAACCGCGAAGGCGTGCGTGTCTACAAGACCGGCGCGCTGCCGGAGGCGCGAGAGCTGTTCCGCCGTGCCCTGAAGATGCAACCCAAGAACATCAGTATTGCCCTGAACATGGCGCAGTCCCTGCTGCATGGCACCGATACCAGCGTGGAATCGGAGCTGTTGGAGGAATGTCGCGCCTGCCTGAAACTGGTGGGCATGATGCCCGATACCGATGCGCGTTATGCGCGTTATCAGAAACTGCGAAGCAAGGCATTTGGCGATGAATGACAGCGAACAGGCACTCGATTTTTCCACGGTGATCGCATCGACCGTGCACGACATGAAGAACTCCCTGACCTTGCTCATGCAGGCCCATACCCAATGGCTCGAACGTCTGCCCGAGCCATCCCGGCAGACCTCGGAGCAGGGTGTGATGGAGTTCGAATTCGCCCGCCTCAACGGGCTGCTGGTGCAGTTGCTGGGGCTGTACAAGCTGGGTGTCAACCAGTTGCCGTTGCACCCCGACTACCACGAACTGGATGATTTCATCGAGGCGCAACTGGCCGGTCACCAGGACGTGTTCCGCAGTCGCGCAATCATGGCCACCTATGAGGTCGATCCGCTGACACCCCTGGGTTTTTTCGATCGCGAGCTCATCGCTTCGGTGCTCGACAACATCATCAACAATGCGATTCGCCACGCGCGCCAGGCGCTGTTGATCAGCGTGAGCGACGAGGCCGGCCAATTGGTGCTCACCATCAATGACGATGGCGAAGGCTATCCATCCGAAATGATCGAGCGCCAGGCCGAATACGTTCAGGGCATCAACCACAGCAGCGGCAGCACCGGACTGGGCCTGTACTTCGCCGCACGGATCGCCGGACTGCATCAGCGCGGCGGTGTATGTGGGCGTACCGAAATTGCCAATGGCGGTGTGCTGGGGGGCGGGGTGTTCAGGATTTATCTGCCTTGAAAAAATAACCCTGGCCCACACAGAACCCCTGTGGGAGCGAGCCTGCTCGCGATAGCGGTGGATCAGTCAGCCAAGAATTGTCTGACCCGACGCTATCGCGAGCTGGCTTGCTCCCACAGTGTATTTCAGGCTGGCTTGTTTATTGTTTTGGAGTGCTTGATATTCCGAACAGCCGAAGCCTATTTTGTACGGGTTGCCGTTCGCGGCTCGCACATAACAAGGAATGCGTCATGACGACCGATGGCCAGCGTTCACTCGCGCAGCGATTGACGGGCATTGATGAGATTGAATGTGTCACGCCGGATCTCAATGGCGTACCACGGGGCAAGGTGATGACCGCCGCGGGTTTCCTGGAAGGGCGGCGGTTGCAGATGGCCCGAGGCGTGCTGCTGCAATGCATCATGGGCGGCTACCCGCCGGCGCGCTTCTACGGCAGCGACGACGGCGACCTGGCGTTGGTGCCCGACTCGAAGCAGATCCACCGTCTGCCTTGGAGTGAACATCCTCGAGCCCTGGCGATTTGCGACGCCGATGAGTTGACTGGCGAAAGCTCCCGGCTCTCGACGCGTGGCCAGCTCAAGGCAGTGATCGCCCGGTATGCCGCCCTGGGCCTGGCACCGGTGGTGGCGACGGAGCTGGAATTCTTCGTGTTCGCACCCAACCCGGACCCGACCCGGCCGTTCCTGCCCCCGGTGGGCCTGGATGGACGGCGCGAAGATGGCCATTCGGCGTTCAGCATCAGTTCCAATAACGGCCTGCGACCGTTTTTCAGCGAAGTCTATAAATGCATGGCCGCGTTGGGGCTGCCTCGCGATACCTTCATGCATGAAATGGGCGTGAGTCAGTTCGAGATCAATCTGCTTCATGGCGACGCATTGCTGTTGGCCGACCAGACATTCCTGTTCAAACACTTGCTCAAGGAAGTGGCCCTCAAGCACGGTGTGACCGTGGTGTGCATGGCCAAGCCCCTGGCTCACACACCAGGCAGCTCGATGCATATTCACCAGAGCGTGGTCGAGCTGGACAGCGGCCGCAATGTGTTCAGCGATGAGGCAGGGGAGCCGACGGCGGTGTTCCGGCACTTTATTGGCGGGCAACAGGCTGGCATGGCGGATTTCACGGCGCTGTTCGCGCCCAACGTCAATTCCTACCAGCGCCTGTGCCACCCGTTCGCATCGCCGAACAATGCCTGCTGGTCCAACGACAACCGGTCTGCCGGGTTGCGAATCCCCGCCAGCTCGCCGGTGGCCCGTCGGGTCGAGAACCGCTTGCCGGGGGCCGATGCCAACCCTTACCTGGCGATTGCCGCCAGCCTGGCGGCCGGTCTTCATGGCATCGAAAACCGGCTGGAGCCGAGCGCCGCGATACAGGGTGAGTTCCAGGTGCCGGACAAGCTCTCCCTGCCATGTACCTTGCATGCCGCTCTGGAGCGTCTGAAGCGTAGTCCTCTGGCGAAGGAACTGTTCGGTACGGAGTTCATCGAAGGTTACATCGCTTCGAAAACCCTTGAACTGACCAGTTTCCTCGATGAAATCACGCCCTGGGAACGACGCGTGCTAGGAGCACAGGTCTAACGTACTGTCGCATTTGGGCTATCTATAGGTAGCCCTTACCCACCTCAAGGAGCCGCTCGGAACGCCGATGCGCCAAATCTGGAAACCTTTTCGAGCGCTTTATTTCGCTTCGCTGATGATGCTCATCGGCTCGGGCCTGCTGAGTACCTACCTGGCCTTGCGCCTGGCTGCCGATCACGTAGACAGCCTGTGGGTCGGCGCGCTGATGGCGGCCAACTATTTCGGCCTGGTACTGGGCGGCAAGATCGGCCATCGGCTGATTGCCCGCGTGGGGCACATCCGCGCCTATTCGGCTTGCGCCGGGCTGGTCGGCGCTGCGGTGCTGGGCCATGGTCTGGTGGATTGGTTGCCGGCCTGGATCGTACTGCGGGTGATCGTCGGCCTGGGCATGATGTGCCAGTACATGGTCATCGAAAGCTGGCTCAACGAGCAGGCCGAGGCCAGCCAGCGCGGCGTGGTGTTCAGCGGTTATATGATCGCGTCGTACCTGGGGCTGGTGCTGGGGCAACTGATTCTGGTCATGCATCCCTCCCTGGGGCTCGAGCTGCTGATGCTGGTGGCGCTGTGTTTCGCCCTGTGCCTGGTGCCGGTGGCGCTGACCCGGCGGATCCACCCGGCGCCGCTGCGTCCTGCGCCGATGGAGCCACGCTTCTTCATCAAGCGCGTACCGCAATCGTTGAGCACGGTGTTGGGTTCCGGATTGATTGCCGGCTCGTTCTATGGCCTGGCGCCCCTGTACGCGTCCCAGCAAGGGTTGTCCACGGAGCAGGTGGGCTTGTTCATGGGCAGCTGCATTTTTGCCGGGCTGTTGGTGCAATGGCCGTTGGGTTGGTTGTCCGACCGTTATGACCGGGCGTTGCTGATCCGCTGTTTCGCACTATTCCTGGCGGTTTGCGCACTGCCGCTGGCGATTCTGCCCCAGGTGCCGCTGGAAGTGCTGTTCGTCGCCGGATTCCTCTGCTCGTTGGTTCAGTTCTGCCTGTACCCACTGGCGGTGGCGTTTTCCAATGACCACGTCGAAGGCGATCGCCGGGTGTCATTGACGGCAATGTTGTTGGTGACCTATGGCATCGGCGCCAGTATCGGGCCACTGGTGGCCGGTGTGCTGATGAAGTCGTTTGGCAGCCACATGCTGTATGCCTTCTTCGCGTTCTTTGCATTGATCCTGGTGTGGCGCATCCGGCCGAAAGCCGTGACCAACCTGCATCAGGTCGACGATGCACCGCTGCACCACGTGGCGATGCCGGACAGCATGTCGAGCTCGCCCCTGGTCGCGTGCCTTGATCCGCGGGTGGACGAACAGGTGGTGCAGGAGCAGATGCAGACTCCTGTGGAGGAGCAGGTCGCTGAAACGCCGGTCGAGGAGCCGCTCAAGTAGACCGTGGTGTTCTCATCGCGAGCAGGCTCGCTCCCTCAGGGATTGGTGGTGGGCCCGGTGGGTGCGAGCCCTGCTCGTAATGAGGCCGGCCCAAACGCGGTAGCACTCGGATCTAAACGGCAAAAAAAACGGGCAGTCCCCTGTGGAGGCTGCCCGTTTTTTATGCCCGGCTGATCAGAGGTCGTCTTTATCGAAACGGCGGGCTTCGCGCTGTAACTGATAGACGAAGCGCTCGACCTGCCGTTGCACCAGGCCACTGATGTTGTGGAAGCGCACGCCGGCGAAGGTGGTGTTGATCCTTTCTTCGAAATGCAGGTAACGCAGTTCGACCGGCGCGGTCATGTTGCCGAAGGGCAGGGCCGCAATGAAGCGCTCATAGACTTGGCCCAATTGCAGGCGTGCGGTGATGTCGCCATCGAAACGCAGCTTGCAGCCGGTCGCGGAAATATCCAACAGCTTGCCAACTACCGGTGACTTGAGCTTTTCGCCACCCAATTCAACGTCCACCAGTTGCGCCAGTTTCAAGGCGGCGCGGAAGGCATTGCGACGCTGGTGGTAGACCACTTCCTCGGGCAGCGCGCCGCGATAGCAGCGGCCGTCACTGGAGTCATCAATGATCAACGGGCCATTGCTTTCCCAGGCAATGCGCACGCCGTCATGGAAGCCCTCGACCCGAAACGGCTCGCCTGCCAGCAGAAAACGCTCCCCGTCGCGCGGGATCATCTCGTCCAGGGCGAGGGCATTCTTCTCGCGATCGACATCGACCAGATAGCTCTGGAAGCGCTGGCTGCGTTCGTGGAAGGTGATGATCAGCGGATCATGGCTCTCTTGGAGCATCCTCAGGTTGCCGGAGATTTCCAGAGGTGTGGTGAGGACCTTGGGGGGCTGCGGAGCATCATCCGCGTTTGAGGCATTGAACACGAGGGTCAATCTCCAGGCTAAATACGACTACAAGTAGCCAGCATTTTGCCAGCATGTATCGCACGTTGATAGAGCACAGGCATCGTTCATTTCATGCCTGGCTGAGCGGGCGATGCTTGACCATTTTTGCGGTCGAGCCGCGAGCATCGTAAAGCGTCGGGATTTCGCCGCCATTGAGAATGCGAAGCTGGTTGGCGGTCGCCGCCTGCTGGACCTGAATCGACTGGCCGTTCCGGGCGTTGGCGGCCTGGCATTGGGCAAGCAGGTCATTGAGTGCCGCGCTTTGGGACAATAGTTGGTCGCCGATCGGCGACTGGCTGGCCAGTTGTTCCAGGCCGCCTTGATTGGCGGGCAGGTTGAGGCTGGCAAGAATCTCGCTGCGCTTGCGGCCATGCTGATCGAGCAAGATGATCAACGCCTGTTTCTGCGCCAGAATATTTTCCAGCAAAGGCATGTCGCGACCGTGCAGCGCCAGTGATTCGGTCTGCAGGAGTTCCAGTAATTGCTGTACTGGAACGAAGTCGTCGATGATCAGTTGCAATAAAGTAGTGTCGTGCATGGCTGGCCTTGGGTCTTAAGCGTCCAAAAGCCTGGCGCAGGCGGCGGCCTAGCGCTGGGCTTCGAAGTTGAGCAGTTTGCTGGCTACACGGTTGCTGTCGACTTTATAGCTGCCATCGGCGATTGCTGCTTTCAACGCGGCCACGCGGGCGTTGTCGACGACAGGTTGATCGCGCAGCTTGTCAGTGACCTTCTGCAACTGTTGAGCCTCATCGCTGAGGTGTACCGTCTCTCCATTCTTGACCGTGGCGGCCTGCTCGACCGGCGAGGATTTCTCGGTTTCCTTGCTGGCGCTGGTGCGCGTGGTGCCTGTCAGGGGTGAAGAGCTGTTTAAACGATTGAAGTCGATGACCATGGTAGAAAACCTCTGGGTATTTGGACGCTTGCCATGTTCTCGGCCATTCCCAAAAAAACTTTAGGCTCATTTATTCAATGAACGTGCGCACGTCTGCGCTTGCCTTGGCATAAGGCACAGTCTAGGGAACGGCGGGGGCTAGCGCCAGCTTTCTACCCGCTTCTACCGGATCGCTACATAGCCACTTCCACCTGGCCCGGGGCCATCACTTGCGCTTTAATCACGCGTTGGGAATTGAGGTTTTTCACCCGGATCTGTTCACGCATACCACCGTTGGACAGGGCCTCGCCCGGCATTCTCACGGCCAGGGTGCCGCTACGGGCAGTGATCACGACCTGGTCACCCTTGCGGACCACTTCGGCCTGTTCCAGGTGCACGAGGGTTACCACTTGATCGGCTACCATTGGTCGGACAAGTTTCTGCCCGATGGCCTGGTCAACGGAAGTCAGGAAACCCTGGGTGATCTGGCTGACGTCTCGCTCGCGCAGCATGACGTCCTGGGGTTCGACGATGCCGGCGCGCTTGAGCGGGCGGGTAGTGGTGACGATTTCGCGATACAGGCGCACCTGAGCCGGCACGAACACCGTCCACGGGGCCGCGCTGTCGCAGCGAAGCTTGACCGTGACGCGACCCAGGGGCCTGGCCGGGCTTTCCAGTGAGGCAGTCAAATCCTTGTCGCACAGCGGCATGCGCAAGCGCGGGTCGAGCTGATTGACTTCGATTTCGTAGCGGCCTTCGGTTTGACTGGAAGCCAGATAGTCTTCTACGGTGAATTCAAGAAAGCCCTGAGTGACGCCGATAAGGAGATCAGGCAAGGTAACCGAAGCATCGGCGAGGGCACGACCGCCCGAGGCGAACAGGCAGACAGCCAGCAGCGCACCTAGCCAGTGGCGGCAATGAGTGGTCAGGCGTCGAGAAAATGTCGTTTGTGCGTTCATGCCGGTTGAATAGCAAGCCCCGTGCCGTTTAGTGATGAATGCGCGTCGGACACATTAGCGTTAGGTAGGAGTCAGGGCATGGCGGGAGTGATGGATTCGGTAAACCAGCGCACGCAGCTGGTCGGTCAGAATCGCCTGGAGCTGTTGTTGTTCCGTCTCGATGGCCAACAGTTGTATGGGATTAACGTGTTCAAGGTCCGTGAGGTGCTGCAATGCCCCAAGCTGACATTGATGCCCAAATCCAGTCCCGTCGTGTGCGGAGTGGCGAATATACGCGGAGCGACCATCCCGATTCTCGATCTGGCGATGGCCACCGGTTCCGGTGGGCTGCTGGATCAGAGCAATCCGTTTGTGATCATCACCGAGTACAACACCAAGACCCAGGGCTTCCTGGTGCGCTCGGTGGAACGCATCGTCAACATGAACTGGGAAGAGATCCATCCGCCACCCAAGGGCACCGGCCGCGATCACTACCTGACGGCGGTGACGCGGGTCGACAATCAGTTGGTGGAAATCATCGACGTGGAGAAAATTCTCGCCGAGGTGGCCCCGACTCCGGAAACCATTTCCGTGGGCGTGGTGGATGCCGAAACCCAGCACAAGGCGGTTTCGATGCGTGTGTTGACCGTCGATGACTCTTCGGTGGCACGCAAGCAGGTGACCCGGTGTCTGCAAACGGTCGGTGTCGAGGTGGTGGCGTTGAACGATGGGCGGCAGGCGCTGGATTACCTGCGCAACCTGGTCGATGAGGGCAAGAAGCCGGAAGAAGAGTTCCTGATGATGATTTCCGACATCGAGATGCCCGAGATGGATGGGTATACGCTGACGTCGGAAATCCGCGGCGATCCGCGCATGCAGAAGCTGCATATCATTCTGCATACCTCTTTATCCGGGGTTTTCAACCAGGCGATGGTCAAGAAAGTCGGCGCTGACGATTTTCTGGCCAAGTTCCGGCCCGATGACCTGGCTTCCCGGGTCGTCGACAGGATCAAGGCAGCAGAATAAAGGTCGGGCGCATTGTGCGCCCGGCAAATCAACACGATGAAAGAGGCGGTATCTTGTCTACGGGTAATTTGGATTTCGAACAGTTCCGGGTCTTCCTGGAAAAAGCCTGTGGCATCCTGCTTGGTGAAAACAAGCAATACTTGGTGTCTAGCCGTCTCAACAAATTGATGGAGCAACAGGGCCTCAAGTCGTTGGGTGAGCTGGTGCAGCGTATCCAGACCCAGCCGCGCAGCGGGTTGCGCGAAATGGTGGTGGACGCCATGACCACCAACGAAACCCTGTGGTTTCGCGATACCTATCCTTTCGAGGTGTTGAAGAACAAGGTCTTGCCAGCAGCCATCAAGGCGAGCCCCGGCCAACGCCTGCGGATCTGGTCGGCGGCCTGTTCGTCGGGGCAGGAGCCTTATTCCATTTCGATGTCCATTGACGAGTTCGAGCGAACCAACATCGGCCAGCTCAAGGGTGGCGTGCAAATTGTCGCCACCGACCTGTCCGGGACCATGCTCAATAACTGCAAGACGGGCGAGTACGACAGCCTGGCCATCGGCCGTGGCCTGTCGCCGGATCGCTTGCAACGCTACTTCGACACGAAAGGGCCGGGACGCTGGGTGGTCAAGGCGCCGATCAAGAACCGGGTGGAGTTTCGCTCGTTCAATCTGCTCGACAGCTATGCCAGCCTGGGCAAGTTCGACGTGGTGTTCTGCCGCAACGTGCTGATCTACTTCTCCGCCGAGGTGAAGAAAGACATCCTGTTGCGCATCCACGGCACCTTGAAGCCGGGCGGCTATCTGTTCCTCGGTGCTTCCGAGGCGCTGAACGGCTTGCCGGATCATTACCAGATGGTCCAGTGCAGCCCAGGCATCATCTACCAGGCGAAGTGATTTGCCGGTGTTGTCAAAAAAACGGGAGTCCTCACAGGCTCCCGTTTTTTGTGTCCGATTCTCTACCAAGTCACCGCCATCCCCTTGTGGGAGCGGGCTTGCTCGCGAAGGCGATCTAATAGAGACATTGATTGCGACTGACACACCGCTTTCGCGAGCAGGCCAGCTCCCACAATGTCCTTTGCCGACCTTGAAAAGCGGCAGAAAAGCGGCAGGTGAGCGGAAACCGATTGCCGCTTTTCTGGCATTGCCACCTTGCCGCTCCCCGCAAAGCCCCGATTTACGGGGTTTTGGAAAGTGGCACGACGCTTGCTATATCCATTCGTACGTACATTCTGGTCACCCAAAGGTTTCCGACATGAGCATCAGCTTCGATAAAGCGCTCGGTATCCACGAAAAGGCTCTGAGCTTCCGCGCCCAGCGTGCCGAAGTCCTGGCCAATAACATTGCCAACGCCGACACCCCGAACTACAAAGCGCGTGACCTGGATTTCTCCAAGGTGCTCGCCGAGCAGAGCGAGAAGACCAAGAATGGCCACTTTGCCCTGAACATGACCAACAACCGTCATATCGAGGCCGAAGGCCTGGGCAACGGCGACGAATCGCTGATGTATCGCACGCCGATGCAACCTTCGATCGACCAGAACACTGTGGACGCTCAACTGGAACAGTCCAACTACGCGGAGAACTCCGTGAACTTCCAGGCCAGCTTCACCCTGCTCAACAGCAAGTTCAAAGGGCTGGTATCGGCCCTGCGCGGAGAATAATTCATGTCGATCGCGAGCGTATTCAACATCGCCGGCAGTGCCATGAGTGCCCAGACCACTCGCCTGAACACCGTCGCCAGTAACATCGCCAACGCCGAGACCGTTTCGTCGAGCATCGACCAGACCTACCGCGCTCGTCACCCGGTGTTTGCCACCATGTTCCAGGGCGGCCAGTCCGGCGGCAGCGATTCGCTGTTCCAGGAGCAGGATGCGGCCGGGCAGGGCGTACAAGTGTTGGGCGTGGTCGAAGACCAGAGCAACCTTGAAGCACGTTATGAGCCGAACCATCCGGCGGCCGACGCCAAGGGCTATGTCTATTACCCGAACGTCAACGTCGTCGAGGAAATGGCCGACATGATTTCCGCCAGTCGTTCGTTCCAGACCAACGTCGAAATGATGAACACCGCCAAAACCATGATGCAGAAGGTCCTGACCCTCGGTCAGTGATAAGGGGCGAGTCACATGAGCGTCACCAACACTACCAGCGGTTTGAGCCTCAACGAGATTCTGGCCAACTCCTCGGTCAAGACCAACGCCACCACCGATGGCCTCGGCGGTGCGACCAAGGCGGCGACCGGCAACAAGGAGCTGGGTAAGGATGCGTTCCTGCAATTGCTCGTCACCCAGCTGAAAAACCAGAACCCGCTGGAGCCTCAGGACAACGGCGAATTCGTGGCTCAGTTGGCGCAGTTCAGCAGCCTGGAAGGTATCACCACGCTCAACGAAACCGTGAGCGGCATTGCCGGCAACTACAACTCGTCGCAGGCCCTGCAGGCTTCGTCTCTGGTGGGACGCTCGGTCATCGCGCCCGGCGACAAGGCCGTGGTCGATACTTCCAAGAGCCTTAACGGCACGGTGGTGGTGCCGTCGGCAGTGTCCTCTCTCACCGTCAAGATCATGGACAAGGACGGCAAGACCGTCCGCACCATCGACCTGGGCAGCCAGAAGGCAGGCAACTCGGCGTTCATCTGGGACGGCAAGAACGACGCTGGCACGACGGTCGAATCGGGCACGTACACCTTCTCGGCCTCGACCACCATCGATGGCAAGGCCACGTCGCTGATCACCAACCTGCCGGCCACCGTCAGCAGCGTGACCATCAGCCAGACGGGCGGTGAGCTGATGCTCAACCTGGCCGGTCTGGGCAGCATTGCCCTGTCCAAAGTACAAACTATTGGTATGTAGAGCCGACTAACCGGCAAAAGGAGTCAACATGTCTTTCAACATCGGCCTTAGCGGTCTCTATGCAGCCAACAAACAGCTGGACGTGACCGGCAACAACATCGCCAACGTCGCGACCACCGGTTTCAAATCGTCCCGCGCGGAATTCGAAGACGTCTACTCGGCCACCAAACTGGGCTCGGGCAGCAAGACCGTCGGTAACGGCGTACGGCTGGCCAACGTTTCCCAGCAGTTCGGCCAGGGCGACGTCAACAACACCGGCAACGTGCTGGACATGGGCATCCAGGGTCAGGGCTTCTTTGTCCTGAGCAACGACGGTTCGCTGAGCTACACCCGTGCCGGTACCTTCAAGACCGACAAGGAAGGCTACATTACCAACAGCGATGGCACTGCGAAGCTGCAGGGCTATGGCGTGGATGCCAACGGCAAGATCCAGAACGGCATCCTGACCGACCTGCGCATCGACACCTCCAACCTGCCGCCGACCGCTACCAGCCTGGTTTCGTCGACCATCAACCTGAACTCGACGGCGACGCCGATCACCGCGGCGTTCAATCCGACCGACACGGCAACGTACACCAAGCAGTTCTCTACCCCGATCTACGACACCCAGGGCAACCAGCATGCCATGGACCAATACATGGTCAAGACAGGTAGCAACACCTGGAATGTCTATACCTTGATCGATGGTCGTAACCTCAACGGCAGCGTGCCGACCACGACCGGCGCCACCGCGCCAGTCCCTTCGACCATGACTTTCGACTCCAGTGGCAAGCTGCTTCAGGTCAGCACGCCTCCGGCGACGATCAACAGCGATCTGGTCTTGACCGGTTGGGTGCCAGGCACCGTGACCAATGGCGTATGGGCCCCAAATGGCGCTGCAAGCGCGCCAACCATCACGATCTCCATGGCCAACACCACCCAATTCAACGCCGACACCGCGCGGTCGCTCCCGGTCCAGAACGGTTACGCCACCGGTCAGATCACCAACCTGACCATCGATGGCAGCGGTGTATTGCTGGCCAACTTCAGCAACAACCAGACCAAGCCGATTGGCCAGCTCGCGCTCGCCAGCTTCACCAACGAGCAAGGTCTGCAACCGGTAGGCGGCACCAGCTGGAAGGAAACCTTCTCCTCGGGCATCCCGGCCTACGACGCCCCGACCACCGGCACCCTGGGTTCGATCGTGTCCAACGCTCTGGAAGAGTCCAACGTCAACCTGACCAACGAACTGGTCGAACTGATCAAGGCGCAGAGCAACTATCAGGCGAACGCCAAGACCATCTCCACCCAGAGCACCATCATGCAGACCATCATTCAGATGACTTGATGTCGATGGTTGCTTGAAACGATGTACAAGAAGCCCCTCAAGAGAGGGGCTTTTTCATGGGCGTGTTTTTGTGCTGTCAGTTGCGGCCTCATCGCGGGCAAGCCTTGCTCCCACAGAGGATTGAGGACGAGAGCAGGATCCATGACCATCCCGAGACCCTGTGGGAGCAAGGCTTGCCCGCGATGAGGCCAGCACAGGCGCCAACTTTCTCCAGGCAAAAGAAAACCCCCGATAAACCAGCAGTCTATCGGGGGCTTCTTTTCACCAGGCGCCTATCAGCGCCCACCCGCTCAGCTTATTGGCAAGCTTCGCAATCCGGCTCGTCGATGGCGCAGGCCTTTGGCACTGGCGCAGGTCCTGCCGGAGCGGCCAGGACCGAGTCGTCACCGTGGTTGCCGCCAGCGGAAACCGCGTTCAGCTTGCCGGTGTTGATGGTGGACTTCTCGGTGCTGGTGGCGGCCAGGGCGCGGAGGTAGTAGGTGGTCTTCAGACCACGGTACCAGGCCATGCGGTAAGTCACGTCCAGTTTCTTGCCCGAAGCGCCGGCGATGTACAGGTTCAGCGACTGAGCCTGGTCGATCCACTTCTGGCGACGGCTGGCGGCGTCGACGATCCAACGGGCCTCCACTTCGAACGCGGTGGCGTAGAGCTCCTTGAGCTCCTGCGGGATGCGTTCGATCTGTTGCACCGAACCGTCGTAGTACTTCAGGTCGTTGATCATGACCGAGTCCCACAGGCCGCGGGCCTTGAGGTCGCGGACCAGGTACGGGTTGATCACGGTGAACTCGCCCGACAGGTTCGATTTCACATAGAGGTTCTGGTAGGTCGGTTCGATCGACTGCGACACGCCGGTAATGTTGGCGATGGTGGCGGTCGGTGCGATGGCCATGATGTTGGAGTTGCGTATGCCTTTCTGTACGCGGGCACGAACCGGGGCCCAGTCCAGGCTTTCGGTCAGGTCGACGTCGATGTATTTCTCGCCACGGGACTCGATCAGGATCTGTTGCGAATCCAGCGGCAGGATGCCCTTGGACCACAGCGAGCCCTGGAACGTCTCGTAGGCACCGCGCTCGTCGGCCAGGTCGCAGGAAGCCTGGATCGCGTAGTAGCTGACCGCTTCCATGGACTTGTCGGCGAACTCGACGGCAGCGTCCGAACCGTACGGGATGTGCTGCAGGTACAGCGCGTCCTGGAAGCCCATGATGCCCAGGCCGACCGGACGGTGCTTGAAGTTGGAGTTCTTCGCCTGTGGCACCGAGTAGTAGTTGATGTCGATCACGTTGTCGAGCATGCGCACGGCCGTGTTCACGGTGCGTTGCAGCTTGGCGGTGTCCAGCTTGCCGTCGACGATGTGGTTCGGCAGGTTGATCGAGCCCAGGTTGCAGACAGCGATCTCGTCCTTGTTGGTGTTCAGGGTGATCTCGGTGCACAGGTTCGAGCTGTGAACCACGCCTACGTGCTGCTGCGGGCTGCGCAGGTTGCACGGGTCCTTGAAGGTCAGCCATGGGTGGCCGGTCTCGAACAGCATCGAGAGCATCTTGCGCCACAGGTCCTTGGCCTGGACGACCTTGAACAACTTGATCTTGTTGTACTCGGTCAGGGCTTCGTAATACTCGTAGCGCTCTTCGAAGGCCTTGCCGGTCAGGTCGTGCAGGTCCGGCACTTCGGATGGCGAGAACAGGGTCCACTTGCCGTCGTCGAAGACGCGCTTCATGAACAGGTCCGGGATCCAGTTGGCGGTGTTCATGTCGTGGGTACGACGACGATCGTCACCGGTGTTCTTGCGCAGCTCGATGAACTCTTCGATGTCCATGTGCCAGGTTTCCAGGTAGGCACAGACCGCGCCCTTGCGCTTGCCGCCCTGGTTGACCGCCACGGCGGTGTCGTTGACCACCTTGAGGAATGGCACGACGCCCTGGGACTTGCCGTTGGTGCCCTTGATGTACGAGCCCAATGCGCGAACCGGGGTCCAGTCGTTGCCCAGGCCGCCAGCGAATTTCGACAGCATGGCGTTGTCGTGGATGGCGCCGTAGATGCCCGACAAGTCGTCCGGAACGGTGGTCAGGTAGCAGCTCGACAACTGTGGACGCAGGGTACCGGCGTTGAACAGGGTCGGGGTCGACGCCATGTAGTCGAAGGACGACAGCAGGTTGTAGAACTCGATGGCTCGGTCTTCTTTCTGCTTCTCTTCGATGGCCAGGCCCATGGCTACGCGCATGAAGAAGATCTGCGGCAGTTCGAAGCGCACGCCGTCCTTGTGAATGAAGTAACGGTCGTACAGGGTCTGCAGGCCCAGGTAGGTGAACTGCTGGTCGCGCTCGTGATCGATGGCCTTGCCGAGTTTTTCCAGGTCGAAGGACGCCAGGACCGGGTTCAGCAATTCGTATTCGATACCCTTGGCGACGTAGGCCGGCAGGGCCTTGGCGTACAGGTCGGCCATTTCGTGGTGGGTCGCGCTCTCGGCGACACCCAGGAAGCCCAGGCCTTCGGCACGCAGGGTGTCCATCAGCAGGCGGGCGGTGACGAAGGAGTAGTTCGGCTCGCGTTCCACCAGGGTCCGCGCGGTCATCACCAGAGCGGTGTTGACGTCCTTGAGTGCGACGCCGTCATAGAGGTTCTTCAGGGTTTCGCGCTGGATCAGCTCGCCGTCGACTTCTTCCAGGCCCTCGCAGGCCTCGGTGACGATGGTGTTCAGGCGACCCATGTCCAGCGGCGCCAGGCTGCCGTCGGCGCGGGCGATGCGGATCGATGGGTGAGCCTGTACCGGTGCGTCGGCCGGGGCGCGGGTGGCACGCTCCTTGGCGCGCGAATCACGGTAGATCACGTAGTCGCGGGCCACTTTCTGCTCGCCGGCACGCATCAGGGCCAGTTCGACCTGGTCCTGGATTTCTTCGATGTGGATGGTGCCGCCCGACGGCATGCGACGCTTGAAGGTCGCGGTGACCTGTTCGGTCAGGCGGGCCACGGTGTCGTGGATGCGCGACGAGGCGGCAGCGGTGCCGCCCTCAACTGCAAGAAACGCTTTGGTGATGGCGACGGTGATCTTGTCATCGGTGTAAGGAACGACAGTGCCGTTACGCTTGATCACACGCAGTTGGCCGGGCGCGGTGGCGGCCAGATCCGGGGTCGAATCGGCGGCCAGCGGCGCGGTGCCCTGCGGGTTCTCGCGAGTTGTGTCGGTGTGCATGGGTGTCTCCACGTTCTCTATGTTTGTTTGGGCACCTTTACGGTGCCCACCGTTCCGTCCTGAAGCACTACAACCGACTGATGTCGGGCATAACAACTTCGGGACAGTAGGAAGCAGGGCCCAGGGGCCGCTTCCATCCGAAGTTCTGGGTTGCGAGCCTGGGCTCGAAACCGGGTTACAGGGGGGGCAGTAATGGACTGCAACACCCGTACCGTTTCGGTCGTTTCGACCGTTGAAACAGTGGCCATCCGCAGGGGGCGGTCTGGTCTTGGGAAAACACGATGTTTCAAGTGGAAAGAGGCACGAAAAGCGCTTGAATTCTCTGTCCGACTTGTGTTTGGTTTTTGGCTTCAACCCCTACATGTAGGGTTTTTTTCGCAGCGGGCTACAAGATAATGCGTTTTGGGGGAGGAATGCAACGTACTACCTGTGGATAAGCCTGTGCGTAATTTGTGTGCGAAACCGGGAACTGCGCTGTAGGCCGCGACCTTGCTGGAGCGGGCTTTTTTTCATCGTTTTCGAGGCCCTGAAAACAGGCCTGTCGATTTTTGCGGGCGCGGACATTACCACACAAATCCTGCTCGACCGAACGCATTTGTCCGCTTGTTTTCCAGGCACGCGCCGTTTATACAATCGGCCCGTGCGTTGGCATGCTTATCCTCTTTTAACATGACAGAAAGAGGTGCGGCAGCACCCAACCTAATGTGGGAGCAGTGCGTCTTTCCTTATCAGATACTGACCTTAAGAGGCCCCCAGTGGAACAAGAAGCCTGGCAGGTATTGATCGTCGAGGATGACCAGCGTCTGGCCGAGCTGACCCGTGACTATCTGGAAAGCAACGGGCTGCGTGTCGCCCTTGAAGGCGACGGTGCGGTGGCGGCCCAGCGGATCATCGCCGAGCAGCCGGACCTGGTGATCCTCGACCTGATGCTGCCCGGCGAAGACGGTCTGAGCATCTGCCGCAAGGTGCGCGAGCAGTACGACGGGCCGATTCTGATGCTCACGGCCCGCACCGATGACACCGATCAGATCCAGGGTCTGGATCTGGGAGCGGACGATTATGTCTGCAAGCCGGTGCGTCCTCGGGTATTGCTGGCGCGCATCCAGGCTTTGTTGCGGCGCAGCGAGCCAGCCGAGCCCAACCCGCAAAAGCCACGGCGCCTGCAATTTGGCCCGTTGGTAGTGGACAACGCCTTGCGCGAGGCCTGGTTGCAGGGCAGCGGCATCGAACTGACCAGCGCCGAGTTCGATCTGTTGTGGCTACTGGTTTCCAATGCCGGACGCATCCTGTCCCGAGAGGAAATCTTCACTGCCTTGCGCGGCATCGGCTATGACGGCCAGGACCGTTCCATCGACGTTCGGATCTCCCGCATTCGTCCCAAGATCGGCGATGACCCGGACCATCCACGGTTGATCAAGACCATTCGCAGCAAAGGCTACCTGTTCGTTCCCGAAGCTTGCGTAGACCCGACGCCGTGAATTCGATCTTTCTGCGCATCTATGGCGGCATGTGCGCTGCACTGGTGCTGGTGGCAGTCCTCGGTGTGCTGGCGCTGCATCTGCTCAACCAGACCCGTGGCGAGCAGTATCGCGAACGCCTGGCCCACGGCACGTTTTCCCTGATGGCCGATAACCTGCGGCCAATGAACGATACCGAACGCCGCCGTGCGCTGTTGTTGTGGGAGCGACTGCTGGGGATTCCCCTGGCGTTGCGCACGTTCGCCCAGACCGATCTGGACCTTGGCCAGCGCACCCGCGTATTGCGCGGGCAGGCGTTGGTGGAGCAGACCGGCCCTCACGCGGCGAAGGTCTATCGACTGGTCAGCGACGGCGAGAAATTGATGCTGATGGGCGAGGTCCGGCAGATCAGCGAACAGTTGGCCCGTGCCACTATTTATCTGCTGGCCGACGAACTGGTGCGCTACCCCGTGTCCGAACAACCCGCACGGCTCGCCCAGCTCAAGCAGGACAAGGGCTTTGGTTTCGACCTTCGACTGATGACCGTCGATCAGGTGGACATGGACGAAGACCAGCGCCGCCGCGTTTCCGAGGGCGATACCGTGATGGCCCTGGGCAAGGACGGCGATTCGATCCGGGTGTTCGCCGGCCTGGTCGGTACGCCGTGGGTGCTGGAGATCGGCCCGCTGTACCAGATGAACCCTTATCCGCCGCAATGGCTGGTATTGATCGCGGTGCTGGGGTTGAGCCTGATCGGTTTGATCGTTTACCTGTTGGTGCGCCAGTTGGAGCGGCGCCTGCGGGGTCTGGAGTCGGCTGCCACCCAGATCGCCCAGGGCAGTCTGGAAACCCGCGTACCGACCCGTGGCGCCGACTCGGTTGGGCGATTGGCCGCGGCGTTCAACGGCATGGCCGAGCACCTGCAACAATTGCTGGCGATCCAGCGCGAGCTGGTGCGTGCGGTGTCCCATGAGCTGCGCACACCGGTGGCGCGCCTGCGCTTCGGCCTGGAAATGATCGGCAGCGCCACCACCGCCCAGACTCGTGAAAAATACCTGGCGGGGATGGACCACGACATCGAGGACCTGGATCGGTTGGTGGACGAAATGCTGACCTATGCACGGCTGGAGCAGGGCTCCCCGGCGCTGAATTTCCAGCGAGTGGACCTCGATGCGCTGGTCAATCAAGTGATCGAGGAGCTGGGCCCGCTCAGGCCGGGCGTCACGGTGGAGCGCGGTCTCTGTCTTTCGGCCGCCGATTGCGACGATGCCTGGGTCGAGGCAGAGCCGCGCTTTTTGCATCGCGCCTTGCAGAACCTGGTGAGCAACGCCATGCGCCACGCCCGGTCACGAGTGACGGTGAGTTATCAGGTGGGACAGTTGCGTTGTCGAGTGGACGTCGAGGACGATGGGCCTGGCGTGCCGGAGGCAGCATGGGAGCGGGTATTCAAGCCCTTCCTGCGGCTGGACGATAGCCGTGCCCGTGCTTCGGGCGGTCATGGACTGGGGCTGTCGATCGTGCGACGGATCATCCACTGGCATGACGGCCGGGCGTTGGTCGGCAAGAGCAAAAGCCTGGGGGGGGCCTGTTTCAGCTTGAGTTGGCCGAGGCATCAGGACCGGTCTTGAGTCATGTAGTTGCCTGCTCGCGATGAGGCACTAAAGAGCACTACAAGACTCAGGCCCTGACCCCCACCAGACTCAACAATTGTCCATCCTTCACCCCGAACTGCCCCTGCAGTTCACTGCCGTGGCGCCACTCGCTCGATAGATCGGTCAGCAACCGCAGCCGCACCTGACCATCGTGGCTCCATTCCAGTACCTCGGCATGTTCGAAGTAGAAACGCTGGCCGACGATCGGATACAGCGCCTTGAACAGGCTTTCCTTCACTGAAAAGGTCAAGGTGACCAGCAGCGCCCGGTCATCCTGTCGGGTAGTGGCCATGCGCAGCAATTCCGCCGGTGTGAGGATTTCACCCGCCAGACGCTCGGCCCGTTCCGGGTCGAGCAGGTTTTCCAGGTCCATTCCCAGCCCTCGCCAGTGATCCTTGTGCGCGACAATGGCGGCGGCCCGCCCGGTGCTGTGGGTGATCGAGCCGCTGATGTGGGCTGGCCACACCGGGGCGCGGTCTTCGCCGATGGCCGGTACGCAACCCTGACCGTCCAGCCGGTGCAGGGCGGCCCGGGCGCAGATCCGTCCGGCAAGGAATTCGGCCTGCCGCTTGGCGACCGAACGCTGGATACTCGCGGGTGGTTCGATGGCACTGCGCAGGAAGTCATCCGCGGTCAGCAACAATGGATCAAAGCAGGTGCTGAGCAGAATCGTATGAGGCAAGACGTCGGGCAGCAGCCAATGTTCATCCAGAGGCGAGCAGCAGGCGGGAAGGGCGGGGAGTCGGTTCATGCCGGGCATTTTGCCGGGTTGGCCTGACGCTGGGTAGAGGGCAAATCCGGTACAGGTTTGTGGCTGTGGGAGCAAGGCTAGCTCCCACAGCGGGCAGGCTACAACCTCAGCCAAAGATTTTCTTGAAGAACGCCTGCATATCCGCCCAGGACTTGTCATCGGCCGCCTTGTTATAGCCGATGTCCGGCCCGCCATGTTCACCGTGGCTCAGGCGGTCGGCATCCGGGTTGCTGAAACCGTGCTTGGCGCCTTCCAGGCTGACGAACTTGTAGTCGGCGCCGGCCTTGTCCATTTCGGTCTTGAAGGCGGTGACGTTGTCTTCGGTGACCATGCTGTCCAGTGCGCCATGTTCGACCAGCACCTTGGCCTTGACGCTGCCGGGGCTGGCCGGAGTATTGGTCACCAGCGCGCCATGGAAACTCACCACGCCGGCCAGTGGCACGCCCTGGCGCGCTGCATCCAGCACCACCTTGCCACCGAAGCAATAGCCGATGGCGGCGAGTTTGTCCGGATCGGTCTGGGGCTGTTTCTTGAGCAGGTCGAGCCCGGCCTGGAACCGCGCGCTGGCCGCCTTGGCGTCCTTGAGCGCCGCTTGCATGAAGGCCATGGCGTCCTTGGGATGCTCGGTATTCTTGCCTTCGCCATACATGTCGATGGCCAGGGCGCTGTAGCCCAGGCCTGCCAGATCGCGAGCCCGGCGCTTGGCGTAGTCGTTCAGCCCCCACCATTCGTGCACTACCACCACCCCTGGGCGCGGGCCCTTGATGGCGTCATCGTAAGCGTAGTAACCGATCAGCTTCGTGCCGTCGGCACTGGTGTAGGGAATCTCCTGGGTCTGGATGGCGGCGTGGCTCGCCCCGCTGAAAGCCAGAAGTAAGACAGCAAATAACCTGCGCATGACGGATCTCCATGAAAAGTGGTTTGCACGACTGAGAGTGGACACTCTAGCCGATTCGTTCAGCACTGGTTCAGAGAACGTTCAAGGGGTGTTCAGGGACCGTTGGTTAACGTGGCGTCGACTTCACCACACACCACGTTCCAGAGGAACCTGAATATGATCCGGATGAAAAAACTGCTGTTGGCTTTCACCGTTCTGGGCGCCAGCGCCATGGCCCATGCCGACGATAACTTCGCCAGCCTGACCCTCGGCCAGACCAGCGACAAGGTCAAGAAGTCCAGTGCCCTGGACCAGGCCCTGAACAATCCGAACGCCGACGGCGTGATCGGCAAGGACACCACCTATGGCCTGCGCCTGGGCAAGCAGAACGACCAGGGTCGTTACTACGCCACCTATGACAATGTCTCGGGCACCCACAACGGCATCAAATTGCGCCAGGAAAACCTGCTGGGCAGCTACGATGTGTTCTACCCGGTCACCGGCAGTACCAAGCTGTTCGGCGGCGGTACGGCGGGCCTGACCAAGCTGACCCAGGATTCTCCCGGTTTCAGCCGCGACAGCGACATTGGCTACGCAGTAGGCTTGCAGGCGGGCGTCCTGCAACAGGTATCGAAAAACACGGCGGTGGAATTGGGTTACCGTTACCTGCGTAGTAATGCCAGCACCGAGATGAGCCCGCACGGTGGCGACAAGGTGGGCTCGCTGGACCTGACCAGCAGCGCCCAGACGTACCTGTCCGCCAGCTATATGTTCTAAGCGGGTGATGGATGCCGGATCGGTTGAACACGATCCGGCGCCTTCGTTGAGGTGCGCAGTGCCGTTTGAATCTGCCTGGGGAGAGAGGCTCCATGAAATTACTGGTCGTCGAAGACGAAGCGTTGTTGCGTCACCACCTGCAGACCCGACTGACCGACAGCGGCCACGTAGTGCAGGCCGTGGTCAACGCCGAGGAGGCCTTGTATCAGGTCCGTGAATTCAATCATGACCTGGCGGTGATCGACCTCGGGCTGCCGGGTATCAGTGGGCTGGAGCTGATCCGCCGGCTGCGCGCCCAGGACAAGGCATTCCCGATCCTGATCCTCACGGCTCGCGGCAACTGGCAGGACAAGGTCGAAGGCCTGGCCGCCGGGGCCGATGACTATGTGGTCAAGCCGTTTCAGTTCGAGGAACTGGAGGCGCGATTGAACGCGCTGTTGCGTCGCTCCAGTGGTTTTACCCAGTCGACCATCACCGCCGGCCCGCTGTTGCTCGACCTCAATCGCAAGCAGGCGTCACTGGGCGAGGAGCCGTTGGCCTTGACCGCCTATGAGTACCGCATCCTGGAATACCTGATGCGCCATCACCAGCAGGTGGTGGCCAAGGACCGCTTGATGGAGCAGCTTTATCCCGATGACGACGAGCGCGATCCCAATGTCATCGAAGTGCTGGTAGGGCGCCTGCGGCGCAAGCTGGAAGCGCCGGCTGGATTCAAGCCAATCGACACCGTGCGCGGTCTGGGCTACCTGTTCAACGAGCGCTGCCAGTGATTCGTTCGCTTCGGCTGCGCTTGATGCTGGCCGCCATGACTCTGGCGGTGCTGTTCATGCTGGCGTTGCTGCCGGCCATGCAAGGCGCGTTCAGCCTGGCCTTGCAAGAGTCCATCGAACAACGTCTGGCGTCGGACGTGACCACGCTGATTTCTGCCGCCCGGGTGGAAAACAATCGATTGAAGATGCCCGAGCAACTGCCGGACGAGCGCTTCAACCTCGCCGATGCGCGCCTGCTGGGCTACATCTATGACCGCGATGGGCGGCTGGTCTGGCGGTCGAAGGCCACCCGGGAAGAAAACATCAACTACACCCCGCGCTACGACGGCCAGGGCAATCAGTTCGCGCGCATCCGCGAAAAGGATGGCCAGGAGTTTTTCGTCTATGACGTCGAGATCAAGCTGCTCGGTGGCCAGAACGCGGCATTCAGTATCGTTACCCTGCAACCGGTTCGTGACTACGAAATCACCCTGCAGGGGTTGCGGGACAATCTTTACCTGGGCTTCGGTGCCGCATTGCTGGTATTGCTGGCGCTATTGTGGATCGGCCTGACCTGGGGCCTTCGGGCCTTGCGACGCTTGAGCCAGGAGCTGGATGAAATCGAAAGCGGGGCCCGGGAAAGCCTCAGTACCGAACACCCTCGGGAACTGCTGCGCCTGACCGGCTCTCTCAACCGCTTGTTGCACAGCGAACGCGAGCAGCGCAGTCGTTATCGTGACTCCCTCGATGACTTGGCCCACAGCCTGAAGACGCCACTGGCGGTGCTGCAGGGCGTCAGCGAGGACCTGGCCCGGCGCCCCGAGGAGCGTGGGCAGGCTTGGGTGCTTCAGACCCAGATCGAGCGCATGAGCCAGCAGATCGGTTACCAGTTGCAACGTGCCAGCTTGCGCAAGAGCGGGCTGGTGCGCCATCAGGTGCGCTTGCGTCCAGTGCTGCAGAGCCTTTGCGACACCTTGGACAAGGTTTATCGCGATAAGCGGGTCAACGTTGTCTTCGACTTGCCGGAGCAATGTCATGTGCCGATTGAGCAGGGGGCCTTGCTGGAGATGCTGGGCAACCTGTTGGAAAACGCCTATCGGCTGTGCCTGGGGGAAATACGAGTCAGCGTGCACCAGATCCAGGGCGGCATCGAACTGTGCGTCGAGGATGACGGGCCGGGCGTACCGCCGGATCAACGCGCGCGGATCCTGCAACGTGGCGAGCGGCTGGATCGCCAGCATCCCGGGCAGGGGATCGGTCTGGCGGTGGTCAAGGACATTATCGAGAGCTATGGCGCTACATTGACCCTGGGAGATTCGGAACTGGGCGGGGCGGCGTTCCGGATTCATTTTCCGATGGCATGATCGGATGTTCCGCTGGGTACAGACGCCGCAGGAGGGCGGCCCTGTTTAATTTTCCTGCTCCCGATAGGCCCCCGGCGTCACCCCCGTCCATTTCTTGAACGCCCGATGAAACGCCGATGGTTCGGAGAACCCCAGTTGCTCGGCAATCTGCTGCAAGGACAGATCCGCCCGCCCTAAATGGTAGATGGCGATATCCCGCCGCAGCTGATCCTTGAGTTCCTGGAAGCTGGTACCTTCCTCCCGCAGATGCCGTCGCAGCGTCTGGGGACTGATGTGCAGATGATGGGCGACAGTGTCCAGATCCGGCCAGCGAAGGGTGTCGCGGCTGAGCAGGCGGCGCAATTGGCTGCTCAGGCTGTGCCCGTCGTCGGGGCGCGACAGCAGGTCGGCGGGAGAGCGTTCCAGAAAGCGTTTGAGGGTTCTTTCGTCCTGGAGCAGCGGCATGTCCAGGTAACGGCTGTGAAACAACAGGCTGGTGTGTGGGGCCCCGAACACCAGTGGGCAGGGGAACAGCAAATCGTACTCGGCCCCATGGGCGGGCTTGGGATAGCCGAAGGTCGCTTGTTCCAGGCCGATCCGCTGACCGATCAGCCAACTGCCCAGGCGATGCCAGGTCACCAGCAGGCTTTCGGTGAGGAAATGATCCGGGTCCCACAGCGTCGACTCGTCCAGCACAAGGCGCACGCGTTCCCCTTCGTTCACCAGCGCCAGGTCCGGCCCGTCGGGGAACAGACTGTAGAACAACAGGCCGCGCTGCAAGGCACTGGCCAGGTTGCGGCAGTGGATCAGCGCATGGCACATCATGGCAAAGGTCCCGGGTTTGCTGCGGGCCTTGCCGAAGCCCAGGTATTCATCGTCCATAGCCAGCCAGAGCGCCTGCAACAGGCGGGCGAACTGCTCTGGCGCAATACGTGCCCGCGGCTCATCCAGCAGTTCGAGGCTGATGCCGGACTGTTGCAGGACGGGTAAATAGTCGAACCCTTGTCGACGGGCGCCGCCCAGTGCTGCGCGGGCGAAATGGCTGGCGATCGTGCGTTGGCGCATGGCATCCATCCGTGTGTTAGGCGACCGATGGTAGCAGGGCGCCCCGGCTCGACAAGGCGGATATCCGCCAAATTCCGGGATGCGAATGGAGCGTGAGGCGGAAATCCGCCATCTTGTGAAGGGCTGTTTATCTTTTGAATATTTATGGAACCCGTCTGCCATGCAGGCTGTAGGGGTTTTCGCAAAAATGGCACGGGCTTTGCGATGCAGTACGTAGGTCTGCTGCGTGCAGCCGCCAAAAACAAATCCCTCCAGTGCAGGAGGGTTCGCAAAGGTGAGGTTTCGTTGATGACAGGTGGATGTCGTCACACGGGACGCTTGAGGAAGGTTTGCCATGACGACTCGTCAGCCACTGTACAAATCCCTGTATTTCCAGGTGATCGTAGCCATTGCCATCGGTATTTTGCTCGGCCACTTCTACCCACAGACCGGTGTGGCCCTCAAGCCGTTCGGTGACGGGTTCATCAAACTGATCAAAATGGTCATCGCCCCCATCATCTTCTGTACGGTCGTCAGCGGTATCGGCGGCATGCAGAACATGAAGTCGGTCGGCAAGACCGGCGGCTACGCGTTGCTGTACTTCGAAATCGTCTCCACCATCGCCCTGTTGATCGGTCTGGTCGTGGTCAACGTTGTGCAACCGGGTAATGGCATGCACATCGATGTAACGACTCTGGACACCAGCAAGATCGCCGGTTTCATCTCGGCCGGTAAAGATCAGAGCATCGTTGCTTTCATCCTCAACGTGATCCCGAACACCATCGTCGGCGCGTTTGCCAACGGTGACATCCTGCAAGTGCTGATGTTCTCGGTACTCTTCGGTTTTGCCCTGCATCGCCTGGGCGCCTACGGCAAGCCGGTGCTGGACTTCATCGATCGCTTCGCCCACGTGATGTTCATCATCATCAACATGATCATGAAACTGGCTCCCATCGGTGCTTTCGGTGCCATGGCGTTCACCATCGGTGCCTACGGTGTCGGTTCGCTGGTGCAGCTGGGTCAGCTGATGATCTGCTTCTACATCACCTGCATCGTGTTCGTACTGGTGGTGCTGGGTGCCATTTGCCGCGCCCATGGTTTCAGCATCATCAAGCTGGTGCGCTACATCCGTGAAGAGCTGCTGATCGTGCTGGGCACTTCCTCGTCGGAATCGGCACTGCCTCGCATGCTGATCAAGATGGAGCGTCTGGGTGCCAAGAAGTCGGTCGTAGGTCTGGTGATTCCGACCGGCTACTCGTTCAACCTCGACGGTACTTCGATCTACCTGACCATGGCGGCGGTGTTCATTGCCCAGGCCACCGACACCCAGATGGACCTCACTCACCAGATCACCCTGCTGCTGGTGCTGCTGCTGTCGTCCAAAGGTGCTGCGGGCGTGACCGGCAGTGGCTTCATCGTGCTGGCGGCTACCCTGTCGGCGGTAGGCCATCTGCCAGTAGCCGGTCTGGCGCTGATCCTGGGTATCGACCGCTTCATGTCCGAAGCCCGCGCTTTGACCAACCTGGTGGGCAACGCAGTCGCCACCGTCGTGGTTGCCAAGTGGGTCAAGGAGCTGGACGAAGACCAGCTGCACGCCGAACTGGCTTCCGGTGGCCGCGGCATCTCCGATGTACGTGAAGATGATGAGCAGATCGCGGCGGCGCAGATCGCGGCGGCTGAATCCTCGGCTCCAGGCGTTGTGAAGTAATCTTCAAGCTGCAATGAAAAAACCCGCTTCGGCGGGTTTTTTATTGGCGATCGATCTTCCCCGCGCTGTGGGAGCAAAGCTTGCTCGCGATACAGGCGCTGCGATTTTGAATGAGACCGCATCAACTTCATCGCGGGCAAGCCTTGCTCCCACCGTCACTTCTCGCTACCGAGCCTTTACTTGCCTGAGCGCAATGGTCATTCCCGGCGACATTTGCGGTAATTGCGCCTTCACCCACCCCTGCCTAGTCTTTGCTGATCATCCAGCGGAGATCGTCCATGCAAGGCCCATTGGCATCGCTCAAGGTGCTCGACTTCTCGACGCTGTTGCCCGGCCCATTCGCCTCCTTGTTGTTGGCGGACATGGGCGCCGAGGTGTTGCGTATCGAGTCGCCGACCCGTCCGGATCTCTTACGGATAATGCCGCCCCATGATCAGGGCGTCTCCGCCAGTCATGCCTACCTCAACCGCAACAAGCGCAGCCTGGCGCTGGACCTCAAGCAGCCGGCGGCACTGGAAATCATCAAGCGGCTGCTCGGCGAGCACGACATTCTCCTGGAACAGTTTCGCCCCGGTGTGATGGAGCGGCTGGGCCTGGGGTATGAGGCCCTGAAAGCAATCAATCCGCGGCTGATCTACGTGTCGATTACCGGCTACGGCCAGACCGGTCCCTACCGGGAGCGTGCCGGACACGACATCAATTACCTCGCCCTGACGGGGCTTTCCAGCTACACGGGGCGTGCCGACAGCGGCCCGCTGCCGTTGAGCATCCAGGCGGCAGACATTGCCGGTGGTTCGCTGCACGGGGTCATCGGGCTGTTGGCGGCGGTGATCGCGCGGCAACACAGCGGGCAGGGCCAGCACCTGGATGTGAGCATGGCCGATTGTGCCTTCAGCCTGAACGCGCTGGCCGGCGCCGGTTACCTGGCCTGCGATGTGTTGCCGGCCCGGGAAAACCAGATGCTCAACGGCGGCAGCTTCTACGACTATTACCGGACCCGGGATGGCCGCTGGATGTCAGTGGGCAGCCTGGAGCCAGCCTTTATGCAGGCGCTGTGCGAGGCACTTGGACGGTCGGAACTGGCGGTCCATGGGCTCGATCCCGCGCAGCAATATCTGCTCAAACAGGCATTGCAAGCCGAGTTCGAAAAACGCGATTTGGCCGAGCTGTGTGAGTTGTTCGCCGCAGTCGATGCCTGCGTCGAACCGGTGCTGAGCCTGGCGGAGGCCCTTGCGCATCCGCAGTTGCAGGCCAGGGAAGTGGTCACCCAAGTGCCCCGAGGCGATGGTTCGAGCCAGGCGCAGATGGCCTGTCCGTTGAAGTTCTCGGAGGGGCTGCCCGAACCCCGGCACATAGGCGTGGAGCTGGGAGCGCATACGGATCAGGTGTTGGGGGAGTTGGGGTTTAGTGTTGAGAGGATTGCTCGATTGCGCGGTGACAAGGTGATTTTGTAGTGTTTTTTCAGGGCGTCATCGCGAACAGACTCGCCCTCACACTGGATCTATGGCGTTCAGAAATCCCCGGTGGGAGCGAGCCTGCTCGCGATGGGGCCGGCCCAGCCCCCAAAAAAACAAGCTATTCCACCCGCGTCTCCCCACTGAATACCAACGTCCCCCGACAGCTGCGGCACAAGTACCGTCGCCCCTGGCGGACCAAGCTGTGGCGTTGGGCCGAGAACGGAAAGTCGTTGGCGTCGCAGGGGCATTTGTAGATGTAACGAGTCACGCTGCGGCGTTTGACTTCGTAGGTGTGGCAACGGTTGGGCGGCAGTTCGTACACCCCGCGCATGATCAGTTGCCATTCCTCGCCATGGGGCTGGATACGTTCGCCAAATAACTGATGGGCGATCAGGTGGGCGACTTCGTGGGCGACGGTCTGCTTGAGGAAGTCTTCGGCGTTTTCGCGGTACAGCTGCGGGTTGAAGCGCAGCAGGTTTTCATGCAAATGCGCGACACCGGCTTTCTGACCGCGCAACTTGAAGCTGACCACGGGGCGTTTGAAAGGACGTTTGAAAAAGGATTCGGCTTGTTGGTAACACTCTTCGACACGGGTATTGAGTTGCTCGAGCATGCTTTACGGGTCTCCAGAATCCCGAGTATGCCGCAAGCGCCGGCCGTTGCGAATCGCCTGGGCGCCCAGTGGTCGTTTCGGCCGTTGCACACACAGGAAGGCCGCCTTGCGGCGGCCTGTATTGGCAGATCCTGTTTTTATAGGCGAGCCTTGGTGTCAGTTGGTGTAGACCGGGCCGACGCCCAGCCCCCAGACGATCACCGTGAACGCCATGATGGCGACCAGCACCACCAGGCCGACGGCGAGCACCGAACTGGAAAACAGGAACCCTTCGTCCTGAGGAATGTTCATGAACGTGGGCAAGCCTACATACAGCAGATAGACCGTGTAGCAGATGGCCGCCGTGCCGACGATCATCCCCAGCCACATGTGCGGGTAGAGCGCTGCCAGGCCACCGATGAATAGCGGTGTCGCGGTGTAAGTGGCGAACGCGACGCAACGGGCCAGGCTCGGATTGGCATCATAGGTACGGGCCATCCAGTGAATGAATGCCCCCATCACCGCTACGCCACCCAGCATGGCAAGGTACGACATGATGGTCATCCACAGCGCGCTTTCCTGGGTGAGCATCACCGGTGGGCGATTGCCGATGACCCATCCCACCTGCGTGGTGCCGATAAACGCCGATACGGCGGGGATGGCCGCCAGGATCAGCGTATGGGTGAGGTACATGTGGCTGATGCTTTCCTCCTGATCGCCACGGATTTCTTTCCATTCTTGATCAGGGTGGGTAAAGAGCCCCACGACGTGATGGATCATAGTCAGTCACTCCTTTGTTATTGCCATCGCCCCCCAACGGAGCGCCTACGGGCCAACTGGCCAAGTAAGTTAAGGTCTGTAAGTGTGTGCGACCTTATGTCGCAGTATAGAAAGGACTCGACCCGAGGGGGATGGGGGGCTTAGAGCAAATCGCGCTGTGGAGCAGAGCGTTAATCGCCGATGGGTCTGTGCACACTGCGAGGGTCATGCAAAGTGCCTGTGGCGAGGGGACGGTGCCACATTGCGCGTTTTTGCGTAAAATGCCGGCCTTTCGTCACACCTCACGGATTTCGCGTCATGGGCACTCTTACGGTCAACCAGAACAAACTGCAAAAGCGCCTGCGCCGCCAGGCCGGTGAGGCAGTCGCCGATTTCAACATGATCGAAGACGGCGACAAGGTCATGGTCTGCCTGTCCGGTGGCAAGGACAGCTACACCATGCTCGACGTGCTGATGCATTTGCAGAAGGTTGCGCCGATCAGGTTCGACATCGTCGCGGTGAACATGGACCAGAAGCAGCCCGGCTTCCCCGAACACGTGCTGCCGGCTTATCTCGAATCATTGGGCGTGGAATACCATATTGTCGAGAAAGACACCTATTCGGTGGTCAAGGAGTTGATCCCGGAAGGCAAGACCACCTGTTCACTGTGCTCCCGCTTGCGTCGCGGTACGCTCTATACCTTCGCGGATGAGATCGGCGCGACCAAGATGGCCCTGGGGCATCATCGGGACGACATCGTCGAGACTTTCTTCCTGAACATGTTCTATAACGGCACGCTCAAAGCCATGCCGCCCAAGCTGCGTGCCGACGATGGGCGCAACGTGGTGATTCGTCCGCTGGCCTACTGCAGCGAGAAAGACATCCAGGCCTATTCGGACTTCAAGCAATTCCCGATCATTCCCTGCAACCTGTGTGGCTCCCAGGAGAACCTGCAGCGCCAGGTGGTCAAGGAAATGCTCCAGGAGTGGGAACGCAAGACCCCGGGCCGGACCGAGAGTATTTTCCGTGGCTTGCAGAACGTGGTTCCGTCGCAGCTGGCGGACCGCAACCTGTTTGACTTCGCCAACCTTCGTATCGACGAAAGCGCCACGCCGCGGTTCGTCAACGTGGTGAACCTCTGACGAGGGCACACCCCCTGTATTCACGGCGCTCGCGGGCGCCGTTTTCATTTCCGACCCCAGGAGAGGGCATGCGCGATTACAAGTGGCTGCACGAGTATTGTCTGAACCGCTTCGGTTCGGCGGCTGAACTGGAAGCCCACCTGCCGGTTCCCAAGACGCCGGCACAACTGCGCAAGATCGGCGATGACCGCTACCTCTCGACCATGGCGCTACGGGTGTTCCGCGCCGGGCTCAAGCACAGCCTGGTGGACGCCAAATGGCCGGCGTTCGAAGAGGTGTTCTTCAAGTTCGACCCGGAAAAAGTCGTGTTGATGAGCGCGGAGCATCTGGAGCGGCTGATGCAGGACCCGCGGATCATCCGGCACCTGGGCAAGCTCAAGAGCGTGCCGCGCAACGCGCAGTTGATCCTGGACGTGGCCCACGAAAAGGGCAGCTTTGGTGCGTTGATTGCCGATTGGCCGGTGACCGATATCGTCGGCCTGTGGACCTATCTGAAGAAGAAAGGTCATCAACTGGGTGGCCTCTCGGCGCCGCGCTTTTTACGGATGATGGGCAAGGACACCTTCGTGCCCAGCTATGACGTGGTGGCCGCGCTCAATGCCCAGGACATCATCGACAAAGTCCCCACCAGCCTGCGAGACCTGGCGACCGTGCAGGACGCTTTCAACCGTTGGCATGAAGAGAGTGGTGGAAGGCCGATGTCGCAGATTTCGATGATGCTGGCTTATACCGTGAACCACTAGTACCGCGTCGTCTTCTTCGCGAGCAAGCCCGCTCCCACACCGGATCTGTGAACGCCACATTCCAATGTGGGAGCGGGCTTGCTCGCGAAAGCGGTCTATCAGGCGCAGGAAATCTCACCTTCGCCAGCAAGCCTGCGGTTCAACTGAAACCGCCACCGCACATACAACAGGGCCGAGCAGAACACCGCCACGCTTGCCGCCATTTCCAGCACGCCGAACCATTGGCGGTTCGGGTCATAAGCGGCCAGAGCGCCCTTGATGAAGTACAGGTTCACCACGAAGCACATCCAGGAATGCCCACGGGCACTGCCGATGATCATCCCAGGCGCCAGGATCAACAGCGGCACCAGTTCGATCAACAGGATCACCCAGGGCCTTGCGCCGTGCAGGTCGGCGATCAGCAGGTAATAGACGCACAGCAACCCCACCAGGCCGGAAAAGCACAGCAGGCTCATGACGCGGGCTATGCGCACCCGAGGCTCCAGCCAGCGGATGGGCGGCAGCACTTTCGGCTTCTTAGCCACGACCGTTCTCCAACGCTTGTGCGGTTTTCGCCAGGCGCAGACCCAGGGCCCGGCACAGCGTCACTTCGTGTTCGTTCAAGCCGCTTTTACCGTCGGCCCCGGCGTGATGGCTCGGTCCGTACGGCGTGCCGCCGCCCTGGGTGTCGATCAAGGCCGATTCGCTGTAGGGCAGGCCGGTGATCAGCATGCCGTGGTGCAGCAGTGGCAGCATCATCGACAACAGGGTGGTTTCCTGGCCTCCGTGCAGGCTTGCGGTGGAGGTGAATACGCCAGCCGGCTTGCCGACCAATGCACCGGTCAGCCACAGGTTGCTGGTGCCATCGAGGAAATACTTGAGCGGCGCGGCCATGTTGCCGAAGCGGGTCGGGCTGCCCAGGGCCAGGCCGGCGCAGTTCTTCAGATCATCGAGAGTAGCGTACAGCGGGCCTTGCTCGGGAATGTCCGCGGACACCGCTTCGCACTCGGTGGAGACGGCTGGCACCGTGCGCAGCCTGGCCTCCAGCCCGGCCTGTTCGACGCCGCGGGCAATCTGCCGGGCCATTTCATTGGTGGCGCCACCGCGGCTGTAATACAACACCAGGATGTACGGTGCGCTCACGGCAGGATCTCCAGAATCTTCTCCGGCGGGCGTCCGATCACCGCCTTGTCACCCACTTCGAGAATGGGCCGTTCGATGAGTTTCGGGTGAGCGGCCATGGCGGCGATCAACTGGGCCTCGGTGAGGTTGGCGTCGGCCAGGTTCAAGGCTTTGTATTGTTCTTCGCCGGTGCGCAGCAGTTGTCGGGCGGGGATACCGAGCTTGCCCAGCAGGCGCTCCAATTGCGCGGTGTCGAGCGGGGTGTCCAGGTAATGGACCACGGTGGGTGTCAGGCCTCGGGCCTCCAGCAGTTCCAACGCACCACGGGATTTCGAGCAGCGCGGGTTGTGATAAAGCGTCAGGTCGGTCATGAGTGGGTCGCATCTTGCGTAAGGTGGCGGCTATTCTACTGTGCCGCGACGCCCCAGGCACCCCGCACGGGTGCCTTTGCAGATGATGGGCCGCGCAGGCGTTCATATTCAATACAAGGACAGGCACATGGCAAGGCGATTGACGGCGGCACTGGTATGCATGGGCATTTTGATGCTCGCCGGTTGTGGCAATGACTATGGGGTGGATCAGAACGGCCAGGCTGTCGCCTCGCAACGGCTGGACAAGCAGTGGCTGGTGATCAACTACTGGGCCGAGTGGTGCGCGCCTTGTCGCACCGAGATCCCTGAATTCAACACCTTGGCCGAACAACTCAAAGGACGCAATGTCGGTGTGTTCGGCGTCAACTTCGATCAGGTGCAGGGCCAAGAGCTCAAGAGCGTCAGCGAAAAAATGGGCATTCGTTTTACCGTGCTGGCGCGGGACCCGGCCGAAATATTCGACCTGCCCCGCAGCGAAGGACTGCCGGTGACCTACATCATCGATAACCAGGGCAAGATGCGTGAGCAGTTGTTGGGGGAGCAGACTGCGGCGGGGGTGATGGCCAAGCTGGAGGCGTTGCAGGCGCTCAAATAGCAGGATGGGGAGCAAGGTTGGGGGAGCAGGCTTGCTCCCACGGCAACAGTGCTCCCACAGCTTTTTTCAGGCAGGCTCAGCCTTCCTCCAGCCACCACCGCAACGGTTTACCCTGGGCGGGCCAGAAACGCATCTGCTCGATGGGCGAAACGTCCCAGCGTTCGACCTTTTCCAGCGCCTGCAAAAAGCGTGTTTCCTGTTCCATCACGGCCGGCCCGCAGAGCTTGCGGGTGCTGCCGATCTTGCCGAAGCTCAAGCGGTGGCCTTCCAGGGTATACGGCGCGAACCAATGATTGCAGCCTGCGTTGCCATAGGCCCGGCCGTCTTCGCCCAGCGTAATGGTCAGGTGGCTGTAATCCATCAACGGTCGTTCGCCAATCCATTCCAGAATATAGCTGCGGTTCTGTTGCAACTGCACAGGTTCAGCGGCGCAGCCCATCAGGCTCATGCCGATCAACGCGGACAGGGTCAAGCATTTCATCAAGCGGCATCCTGGCAATCGGGGCAGATGTGTTTTTCACCCACCGTGGCCCAGCCCAGCTCGGCGATGCGCGCATTGGCAGCAGGCTTCTGAGCCTTGCTGCCAAGCTTGGCGTCGACGGCGAACTCAAATTTCAGCTCTCTGGCGCAACGGTCGCAATTGACTTGCCAGGTATGGATCGCCAGTTCGCCGAACACCGGGCCGGTGGTCACGGCGGTCCATTGCCCCATCGGCTTGAGCAGGTGGCGTACGCTGTCGACGGTCAGACGCATGGACAAGTCTTTGCTGCCCTTGAGCGTGACGAGCAGCACGTCGTTGGTCTGGATCGAACCGCCGTTGCCGGTCACCTGGTAGCGGCCCGGCGCCAGGGCGCGGACTTCGGTCAAGGTGTGGTGGGGGTTCATCAAGGTGTAGCGGAAATCGTGTTCGGCCATGGGTCCTCCAGGTTGGCGCGATATGCTAGCACGCGCCAAGGTTGGGGAAGGGCCGGATGCCGTCCAGGCGACGAAATCCACTGTGGGAGTGGGCCTGCTCGCGATAGCGGTGGATCAGTCACATTTATGTCAACTGACAGATTGCTATCGCGAGCAGGCTCGCTCTCACAGGGGGACGAAGGTTCAGTTGTCTACCAGGTTCCGCGGCGTGCCGGCCGCCCAGGCAGCGATATTGTCCAGGGTGGTCGTGGCGATGGCAGCCAGGGCTTCGCGGGTCAGAAACGCCTGGTGGGCGGTGATGACCACATTAGGGAAGGTCAGTAGCCGTGCCAGTACGTCGTCCTGCAGGGGCAGGTCGGAGCGATCTTCGAAAAACAGCTGGGCTTCTTCCTCGTAGACGTCCAGCCCCAGGTAGCCCAACTGACCGCTTTTAAGGGCGTCGATCAAGGCCGGAGTGTCCACCAGACCGCCGCGCCCCGTATTGATCAGCATGGCACCGCGCTGCATGGCTGCCAGCGACCGGGCGTTTATCAGATGTCGGCTCTGCTCGTTCAGGGGACAGTGCAGGCTGATGATCTGCGCTCGCGCCAACAGGTCGGCCAGGGGCAGGTAGCGTGCGCCCAAGGCTTCCACCTCAGGGTTGGGATAAGGATCGTAAGCCAGCAACTGACAGCCGAACCCGGTCATGATCCGTGCGAAGGTCGCGCCGATCTGTCCGGTGCCGACGACGCCGACTGTCTTGCCCACCAGATCGAATCCGGTCAGGCCATGAAGGCTGAAGTTGCCGTCTCGGGTGCGGTTGTAGGCGCGGTGCAGGCAGCGATTGAGCGTCAGGATCAAGGCCACCGCATGTTCGGCCACGGCATGGGGCGAGTAGGCGGGCACCCGGACGACGCTCAAGCCCAGGCGTTTGGCGGCGGGCAGGTCGACATGGTTGTAGCCGGCCGAGCGCAGGGCGATCAGCCGGGTGCCGCCGGCCGCCAGTTGTTCCAGTACCGGGGCGCTGAGGTCATCGTTGATGAACGCACAGACCACCTCGTGGCGCTCGGCCAGGGCCACGGTGTCCAGGTTCAGGCGCGCCGGCTGGAACTGCAATTCAATGCCCGCCGGTAGCGGGGCGTTGGTGAAGCTGACGCGGTCGTAGGTCTGGCTGCTGAAAAAAATCACCCGCATGGCGGCCTCCTGGCGCTGGAATGGCATCAGCTTAAGCGCAATCGTCCCGATGATTATTGCCCTGGGTCAGGCACTCACGCGCGCCTCGCTGGCCAGACGATCAATGGCATGGTCCAGGTCTTCCAGGGCGGCAGCGGCTTTCGGATCCTGTTGCTTGAGCAGGGTTTCGCTGCGCTGGCAGGCGGCACGCAATTGAGGTACGCCGCAGTAACGTGTCGCGCCATGCAGGCGGTGGACCCGCTCGATCAGGGCGTTGTGGTCGTTGGCTTCGCTGGCCTGGCGAATCGCTTCGCGATCCGCTTCCAGGGAGGCCAGTAACATGGCCAGCATGTCCGCCGCCAGATCGGCTTTGCCGGCGGCAAGACGCAGGCCTTCTTCGTGATCGAGCACCAGCAGTTCACCGCTGCCCGGGGCTTCGTTGCTTCGCTCCGGCGTCTGGTTGCGCAGGGCCAGGCCGGTCCATTTGAGCACCACCTGAGCCAGCTGGCGCTCGCTGATGGGTTTGGTCAGGTAGTCGTCCATGCCGCTTTGCAGCAAGGCACGTTTCTCGTTGGCCATGGCATGGGCGGTGAGGGCGACGATCGGCAGTGGCGTGCAGTGCCGCTCGCTTTCCCATTGGCGGATCGCCTCGGTGCTCTGTCGCCCGTCCATGCCGGGCATCTGGACGTCCATCAGGACCAGATCGAAGGTTTCCTTTTGCACGGCCTTGACCGCTGCATAGCCACTTTCCACCGCCAGCACCTTGGCACCCATGTCCTCCAGCAGGGTTTGTACCAGCAGCAGGTTGGCCGGGTTGTCGTCCACGCACAGCACTTTGGGCGCACGGCTGGCCACCGGTTCGCTGGGTTCGTTGCGGGGTGGACGTGGATTGATCAGATCGGACAGAGACCGGCGCAACTTGCGGGTACAGGCCGGCTTGGCCTGCAGTTGGCTGTGGGGGTTGGGTACTGAAAGGTGATACAGCGTCTGTTCGGTGGTAGGGCACAGTACCAGGACCTTGCAGCCCAGGTGTTCAAGATCCCAGACATGCTGGTTGAGGCGCTCAGGGGGCATGTCGTTGCTGGTGATGCCCAGCACCGCCAGATCGATGGCCTGGTCGGTCTGGTGAGCGATGGTCACACCGTTGGTCAGGCTTTCCAGCGTGTTGAACGGTGTGACTTGCAGACCGCAGTCTTCCAACTGGTGCTGCAAGGCCTGGCGGGCCAGTTCATGGTTTTCCAGCAGGGCCACGCGGCGGTTCAGCAACGGCGGGCCGGGCAGGTCTTCCGCGTCATCACGGGTCTTGGGCAAGCGCAGGCTGATCCAGAATTCCGAGCCTTCGCCCGGTGTGCTATCGACGCCGATCTCGCCGCCCATCTGTTCCACCAGGCGCTTGGAAATCACCAGGCCCAACCCGGTGCCGCCCGGTTGCCGGGACAGTGAGTTGTCAGCCTGGCTGAACGCCTGGAACAGCGCCCGAACGTCCTGGCTCGACAGGCCGATGCCGGTGTCCTGGATGCTGATACGCAGCTGCACGCTGTCTTCGAGCTCATCTTCGAGCATGGCACGGGCGACGATGGTGCCCTCGCGGGTGAACTTGATGGCGTTGCTCACCAGGTTGGTGAGGATCTGCTTGAGGCGCAGCGGGTCGCCCACCAGCGACAGCGGGGTGTCGCGATAGACCAGGCTCACCAGCTCGAGTTGTTTGGCGTGGGCGGCAGGCGCGAGGATGGTCAGGGTGTCTTGCAACAGGTCCCGCAGGTTGAAGGGAATGCTGTCGAGCACCAGCTTGCCGGCTTCGATCTTCGAGAAGTCGAGGATCTCGTTGATGATGCCCAGCAGGCTGTCGGCGGATTTCTCGATAGTGCCCAGGTAGTCGAGCTGGCGCGGGGTCAGCTCGCTTTTCTGCAGCAGGTGGGTGAAGCCCAGGATGCCGTTGAGCGGCGTACGGATCTCATGGCTCATGTTCGCCAGGAATTCGGACTTGATCCGGCTCGCCTCCAGGGCTTCCTTGCGGGCCAGGTCCAGCTCGATGTTTTGGATCTCGATGGTTTCAAGGTTCTGGCGCACGTCTTCGGTGGCCTGGTCGATGCTGTGTTGCAATTCTTCCTGGGCGTTCTGCAGGGTGCTGGCCATGCGGTTGATGCCCGACGCCAGCTCATCCAGCTCCTGGCTGCCCAAGGGTGGCAGGCGGGTTTCCAGGTGGCCGTCCTTGAGTTGCGTCACGGCTTGCTTGATCTGGCTCAACGGCCGATTGATGGTGCGGCCCATGCGCAGGGCCAGCAGCGCGGTGAGGCCCAGGCCGGCGGCAATCAACAACAGACTGGCGAACAGGCTGCGGTAACCGCGTAGCAACATGCCGCTGTGGGACAGTTCCAGCTCGACCCAGCCCAGCAGGCGGTCGGCTTCTTCGGGTATCAGTTCGCCGGCCAGGTTGCGGTGCTTGCCGAAGACCGGCAGCAGATAGCGCGTGGCGTCGTTGCCGGTGCGTTGCAGCAATTGGGCGCTGTTGCCCTCCGGGGCCCGGTTGAGCATGGTCGGGCCCGCATGGGCCAACGGCGTACGATCGGGCGCGAGGAACGTCACGGCGCGCACGTCCGTCTGCTCCAGGGACTGTGTGGCGATGCGCTCCAGCAGGTCGGTGTCCTGGCGGCTCATGGCCGGGGCGACCAGTGGTGCAAGCTGTTCTGCAATCATTTCGCCGCGTTGCAGCAACTGGGCGTGCAGGTCAGATTGCTGCATCCAGGTGAAATAGCCGCCCAGGACCAGCGCCATCAGGCTGGTCGGCAGAAGGGTCAGCAGCAGTACGCGGCCTTTGATTCCCAGTTTCTTGAGCACACTTGTCTCCTGCATCCAGCGGTCAGATCGAACTTGCACGCATCCGGCATGCAATACCTGCGCAGTGTAGCGATTTGCGGATGGGCAATCTTCGTAAAATTCACGTCGCGGTTGCGGTGCCTTTACCTGCTCAAGCTTTGGAACCGCTACGCAGGCAGGCGCAAGCAAGCTCACTCGTCACCACCTTGGCTCGCTTATTCCCATAAGCCATAACCACCACACTTTGCGTGATATGGCCTGGCAACGTTTGCCGGTATGATAGGCGCCCCCGCAGCCCGGATTGCGAATACGCCATGACATTGCAGTACCCCACCATCGCCGATTGCGTCGGCAACACCCCGCTGGTCCGTTTGCAGCGCCTGCCTGGCGCCACCAGCAACACGCTTTTGCTCAAGCTCGAAGGGAACAACCCGGCGGGTTCGGTCAAGGATCGGCCGGCGCTGTCGATGATCACCCGGGGTGAACTGCGTGGACAGATCCGGCCCGGCGATACCCTGATCGAGGCGACGTCCGGCAACACCGGAATCGCCTTGGCCATGGCGGCGGCCATCAAGGGCTACAAGATGATCCTGATCATGCCCGACAATTCCAGCGCCGAACGCAAGGCAGCGATGACCGCCTACGGTGCCGAATTGATCCTGGTGTCCAAGGACGAGGGCATGGAAGGCGCCCGGGACCTGGCCGAGCGCATGCAGGCCGAAGGGCGTGGCAAGGTGCTGGATCAATTCGCCAACGGCGACAACCCCGAGGCCCACTACACCAGCACCGGCCCCGAGATCTGGCGCCAGACCGGCGGCACCATTACCCATTTCGTCAGTTCGATGGGCACTACCGGTACCATCATGGGAACCTCGCGCTACCTCAAGGAACAGAACCCGGGCGTGCAGATCATCGGTCTGCAGCCGATGGAGGGCTCGGCCATTCCGGGCATTCGTCGCTGGCCCGAGGAATATCTGCCGAAGATCTACCAGGCCGAGCGCGTGGACCGCATTATCGACATGGCCCAGAGTGAGGCCGAGGACGTGACCCGTCGGCTGGCCCGGGAAGAGGGTATTTTCTGCGGCGTGTCTTCGGGCGGTGCCGTGGCGGGCATGCTGCGCTTGTCCAAGGAAGTTGAAAACGCGGTGATCGTCGCGATCATCTGCGACCGGGGTGACCGTTACCTGTCCACCGGCATTTTCGACGCGCCCAACTGATGGCCAGGCATGAAAGAGGCCTGCGCTTCCAGCCCAGCGGCGGAAGCCGGGCCCCCCAGGTGCCCACTGGCAAAAAGCAGCGCTTGAGCATCGAACGTCTGGCCAACGATGGCCGGGGCATTGGCTTTGTCGATGGCCGTACCTGGTTCGTTATCGGCGCCTTGGCCGGCGAGGAAGTCGAGGCACGGGTGCTCGGCGCCCATGGCAAAGTAGTCGAAGCGCGCGCCGAGCGCGTATTTCAGGCCAGTGACCTGCGCCGCCCGGCACCTTGCGCCCATGCCGGCCAATGCGGTGGTTGCAGCGTCCAGCATTTGCCCCACGACGAACAGCTCGCCCTGAAACAGCGCATGCTCGCCGAGCAGTTGTCGCGGGTGGCCGGTATCGAACCTCAGGAATGGGCCGCGCCGCTGAGCGGGCCGGAGTTCGCTTATCGACGTCGCGCCCGAGTGGCCGTGCGCTGGGATCAGAAAGCGAAGAAGCTCGAGGTGGGTTTCCGTGCCGCCGGCAGTCAGGACATCGTCGCCATTGGCGATTGCCCCGTGCTGGTACAGCCCTTGCAACCGATCATGAGTCGTCTGCCGGATATGCTCAGGCGCCTGAGCAAACCCCAGGCGCTGGGCCATGTGGAATTGTTCGCCGGCTCGTCCCTGGCGGTGTTGCTAAGGCACATGGCACCGCTATCGGAGGCCGACCTGACGATCCTCAAGGATTTCTGCGCGTTCCATGAGGCCCAGTTATGGCTTCATGGCGAGGGAGAGCCGCAACCGGTGGAGCCCGGCCAGACCCTGGGTTATCGCCTGGATACCTGGGACCTGGAGCTGGCCTATCGACCGGGGGATTTCATCCAGGTGAACGCCGGCATCAACGAGGCGATGATTGCCCAGGCCCTGCAATGGCTTGCTCCTCAACCTGACGAGCGAGTCCTGGATCTGTTCTGTGGCCTGGGCAACTTCGCCCTGCCGCTCGCCAGGCAGGTGCGTCAAGTAGTCGCCGTCGAAGGTGTGCAGACTATGGTGGACCGGGCGGCGACGAATGCGCTCAGCAACAATTTGCATAACACCGCCTTTTTTCAGGCCGATTTATCCCAGCCCCTGGCGGGGGCCGAATGGATCGGCGAGGGCTTTTCTGCGGTACTCTTGGACCCACCCCGTGACGGTGCTTTCGAGGTGGTGCGCAAGCTGGCATCCCTGGGTGCCGGGCGGTTGGTATATGTATCGTGCAACCCGGCAACTTTGGCCCGGGACACGGTCGAATTGATCAAGCAGGGCTACCGGTTAAAACGTGCCGGGATTCTCGATATGTTTCCTCAGACGGCGCATGTCGAGGCCATGGCGTTATTTGAAGCGAGCCAGGATGGCTTGTCCGACTGACCCGTTCGTGCCAATCCGCTACAGTCCTGGGCGGAAGCACGGACAACGAAGGTCAGCGATGTTGACGCATTGAATCTGCGTCATAGGGAAGGTAAGTAAAGATGGTACAGGTGAGAGCACACCAGCCGATCAACACTGACGGCAGTATCAATCTCGAGGCTTGGCTCGATCACGCGGTCAGCATCGACATGGCGTTGGATCGCGAAGCCTTGAAGGAAGCTTGCGAGTTCGCTCGCGAGGCGGAACAGCAACACAATGCGGCGAAGAACCTCTGGTCCGAAGGCACCTCGAGTTTTCATACGGGCCTGGAGATTGCCGAGATCCTCGCCGACCTCAAGCTTGACCAGGATTCCCTCGTGGCCGCGGTGCTCTACCGCGGTGTGCGTGAGGGTCAGATCCCGCTCCCGGTGGTCAGTCAGCGCTTCGGTGCCGTCGTCGCCAAACTGATCGACGGCGTGCTGCGCATGGCCGCCATCAGCGCCAGTCTGAGCCCGCGCCACTCCATGGTCCTGGGCACTCAGGGCCAGGTGGAAAACCTGCGCAAGATGCTCGTGGCCATGGTCGACGACGTGCGCGTCGCGTTGATCAAGCTGGCCGAGCGGACCTGTGCGATCCGTGCGGTGAAGTCCGCTGACGACGAAAAACGCAATCGCGTCGCCCGGGAGGTATTCGACATCTATGCGCCCCTGGCCCACCGTCTCGGTATCGGTCACATCAAGTGGGAGCTGGAGGACTTGTCCTTCCGTTACCTGGAACCCGACCAGTACAAGCAGATCGCCAAGCTGTTGCATGAGCGACGCCTGGATCGTGAGCGTTTCATCACCGACGTGATGACCCAGTTGCGTGAAGAATTGCAGGCCACCGGCGTGGAAGCCGATATCAGCGGCCGGGCCAAGCACATCTATTCGATCTGGCGCAAAATGCAGCGCAAGGGCCTGGAGTTCAGCCAGATCTACGACGTGCGGGCCGTTCGCGTACTGGTCCCGGAAATGCGCGACTGCTACACCGCGCTGGGGATCGTCCATACCCTGTGGCGACACATTCCCAAGGAGTTCGACGATTACATCGCCAACCCCAAGGAAAACGGCTACCGCTCGCTGCACACTGCGGTGATCGGCCCCGAGGGCAAGGTGTTGGAAGTGCAGATCCGCACCCACGCCATGCATGAGGAAGCCGAGCTGGGTGTCTGCGCGCACTGGAAATACAAAGGCACCGACGTCAAGTCCGGCTCCAACCACTACGAAGAAAAAATCTCCTGGCTGCGCCAGGTCCTCGAATGGCATGAGGAACTGGGTGATATCGGCGGCCTGGCGGAACAGCTGCGGGTGGATATCGAGCCGGACCGGGTCTATATCTTCACCCCCGACGGGCATGCCATCGACTTGCCCAAGGGCGCGACACCGCTGGACTTCGCCTATCGGGTCCATACCGAGATCGGCCATAACTGCCGTGGCGCCAAGATCAACGGGCGGATCGTGCCGCTCAACTACAGCTTGCAGACCGGTGAACAGGTCGAGATCATCACCAGCAAGCACGGCACGCCGAGCCGCGACTGGCTGAACCCGAACCTGGGCTATATCACCACGTCACGGGCGCGGGCGAAAATTGTCCATTGGTTCAAGCTGCAGGCGCGTGACCAGAACGTCGCCGCCGGCAAGACCCTGCTGGAACGCGAGCTGAGTCGTCTGGGCCTGCCGCAGGTGGATTTCGACAAGTTGGCCGAAAAGGCCAATATGAAAACCGCCGAAGACATGTTCGCCGCCCTCGGTGCTGGCGATCTGCGTCTGGCGCAACTGGTCAACCTGGCCCAGCAACTGGTGGAGCCGGAGCGCGGCAACGAGCAACTGGAGCTGATTCCGCGCAAGGCCGCCGGCTACAAGCCGGGCAAACGCGGCGATATCCAGATCCAGGGTGTCGGCAACCTCATGACCCAGATGGCCGGTTGCTGCCAGCCATTGCCGGGGGATGCCATCGTCGGTTACATCACCCAGGGCCGTGGCGTGAGCATTCACCGTCAGGACTGTGCCTCGGTGCTGCAACTGGCCGGTCGTGAGCCGGAACGGATCATCCAGGTCAGTTGGGGGCCGGTGCCGGTGCTCACCTATCCGGTGGACATTATCATCCGTGCCTATGACCGCTCCGGATTGCTGCGTGACGTGTCCCAGGTGCTGCTCAACGAGCGAATCAACGTGCTGGCGGTCAATACCCGCTCGAACAAGGAAGACAACACTGCGTTGATGTCCTTGACCATCGAGATTCCGGGGTTGGATGCGTTGGGGCGGTTGCTGGGACGGATTTCCCAGTTGCCCAACATCATCGAGACCCGGCGTAACCGGACGCCGGGGTAAGCGCAGTCCGAAAATGTGGGAGTGAGCTTGTGGGAGCAAAGCTTGCTCCCACAAGGTTTTTCTGTGATGGGATGATTTATGTACAGCCTCCAAGACCTGCTCCACCTGATGAGCCGCCTGCGCGATCCGCATTACGGCTGCCCGTGGGACATCAAGCAAACCTACGCAACCATCGTCCCCCATACCCTGGAAGAAGCCTATGAAGTAGCCGATGCCATCGAGCGCGGCGACTTCGATCACTTGCAGGGTGAGTTGGGCGATTTGTTGTTCCAGGTGGTGTATTACAGCCAACTGGCCCGGGAGGAAAACCGCTTCGAATTCGCCGGTGTGGTCGACAGCATCACCCGCAAGCTTATCCGTCGTCATCCCCATGTGTTTCCCACCGGGGACCTTTACGCTCCCCTGGACATGCCGCGCCTGAGCGAAGAACAGGTCAAGCAGCGCTGGGAAGAAATCAAGGCCGAGGAACGGGCCGAGAAGGCTTCGGCCCCCGAGCAGTTGTCATTGCTCGATGATGTGCCAGCGGCCCTGCCGGCGCTGTCCCGTTCGGCGAAATTGCAAAAGCGTGCGGGCCAGGTCGGTTTTGACTGGCCGGGCCCGTTGCCGGTCTTCGATAAGGTTCGTGAGGAGCTGGACGAAGTGCTCGAAGCCATGTCGGAAAACGATCAGGCTGCGGTGGCCGGGGAAATCGGTGATCTGCTGTTTTCGGTCGTCAATCTGGCCCGGCACCTCAAGGTCGACCCGGAAACCGCCCTGCGCGGCGCCAATGGGAAGTTCGAGCGACGCTTCCGATTTATCGAACAGGCATTGCGCGACACCCACCGTCCCATGGAAGATTGCACCCTCGAAGAGTTGGACGCCTTGTGGGGCGAAGCCAAACGTCAGGAAAAGAATTTGCCCAGCTGCGGCTGAGGCCGTTGCCTAAGTGAGTAAGCATCATGAGCCTTTCCCTTCGCGACCAGTTGCTCAAAGCAGGGCTGGTCAACCAAAAGCAGGTCAAGCAGGTCGGCAAAGAGAAGCAGAAACAACAGCGTCTGGCCCATAAAGGCCAGATCGAACTGGACGACTCCCAGCAACGCGCCGCCCAGGAAGCCATGGCCGAGAAGCTCAAGCGCGACCAGGAGCTCAACCGCCAGCAGCAGGAAAAGGCCGAGCAGAAGGCGCGTGCAGCCCAGATCAAGCAGCTGATCGAGGTTTCGCGCCTGCCGAAACTGACCACCGACGATTACTACAACTTCGTCGACGACAAGAAGGTCAAGCGTATTTCGGTCAATACCCTGATGCGCAACAAGCTGAGCAGCGGTTCGCTGGCGATTGTCCACCATGCCGGTGGTTACGAAGTGATCCCGCGCGAGGCCGCGCTGAAGATCCAGGAGCGCGATCCCAAGCGCATCGTCCAGCTCAACACCCAGACCGAAGAAGTGGATGCCGACGATCCGTATGCGGCGTATCAGATTCCTGATGATCTGATGTGGTAAACAGGACGGTAAGGTAAACGCGAAACCTGTGGGAGCGGGCTTGCTCGCGAAGACGGTGTGTCAGTCGACTGAATGTTGGCTGGTCATCCGCCTTCGCGAGCAAGCCCGCTCCCACAAGTGTTTCCATCTTCAGGATTCTACCGCTTCACCCGAGCGCTGTCTTTCCTGCCGCTCCAGCTCGGCCTTATAGCGGTTCGCATCCGTCTCGGAATGGAACATACCCACCAACAGGTCCTGCTGAATCACATCCCAGATCCGGATCCCGGCGGCAATGGCTTCGTGGGACATGTGGGCATCATCGCGTTCATTTACTTTCACAGTCATCTTGCAAACTCCAATCTTTGTCATCTGCAGCAAGGCGTGTGCAGGGCTTTGTTATAGGTTTGCGTAGCCTGCTAAGTAAATGCTTCGGTCGGTTAAGAAGTTTTCATGGAAAGCGCAGCGGTGCTACAGGCCCGACGGTGCGCGGCATTCGGTCGCAGGAATGGCTCATGAAAAAGGTTTCATGTTGCACGGTATTCCTTAAAGCACGCAGACCTCTTGTGGGAGCGGGCTTGCTCGCGAATGCGGTGCGTCAGGCAGTCAGGTAGTGATTGACACACCGCCTTCGCGAGCAAGCCCGCTCCCACAGGGGCAGGTGTTGTGCATGAAATGACGGGCAAAAAGAAGCCCCGCATTGGCGGGGCTTCCTGGTGTTACGTGTTGATCAGCTGCCTTTCACGGTCTTGCCGTTGACCGTGCCGTCCTGGAGCATGATGTTGTACTCCTTGCCGTCGGTTTCGACCTGCTGCAGGCGCACCAGCAGGTAGTCCCAATCCTTGGCGAACCAGAGCACGGTGATGCGTTTGCTTTGGGTCGGATCGCGTACACGCTCGACTTTGATCGCGTCGATCTGGCCTGCCTTGGTTTCGACCTTCTCGGCGCCCAATACACGGAAATCGTAGGTGTCGACTTCGCCATCATCGACCACCTGGTAACTCATGCTCTTCTTGCCAGCGGCCACATCGTGCTGGAGGGCCAACTGGTAAGTGGATTTATCCACCATGCCACGGTTCAGCGGCAGCTTCACCGCGTCGCCGCGATCGGTGCCGGTGACCATCTTCGTGCTCCAGTCGAAGTCCAGGTCGGCCTTCTTGGCCTTGCCCAGGCCGCTGCGCTCGAAGTGGTAGGACTGTGGCAGCAGGGTGTCCTTGTCCAGGGTCAAGGTGCTTTCTTCCGTCAGGCCGGCAATCATCATCGATGCCTTGAAGCTCAGCTTCCAGGTGCCGTTGGCCTCCTTGGTCAGGCTTCGTTCGGCGGTGCCGCTCATGGGCAACTGCTTCCAGTCGGCGGTGTAGCTGGCGGAGAAGGGTTGAAGCTCCGCAGCCTGTGCCAGAGGCAGGGCAAGCAGGGCGCAGGCGAAGAGCAGGGCGCGACGCATAAAATCTCCTAGTATCGAATCAAATGGCCGCTGGCGGCGAGTAACTGGCCGTCCAGCGAGGCACCACGATCGTCGAGGGTCAGCCTTCCTTCGGCAAACCAACGCACGGCCATCGGGTAGATCTGGTGTTCCCGGGCGTGGACCCGTTGTGCCAGGCTTTGCGGCGTGTCGTGCAACTCTACCGGTATTACTGCCTGTACGACCAGTGGTCCGCCATCGAGTTCCTCGGTGACGAAGTGCACCGAGCAGCCATGCTCCGTGTCTCCGGCCTCCAGTACGCGCTGGTGAGTGTGTAACCCTTTGTATTTGGGCAGCAGCGAAGGGTGGATATTGAACAGGCGCCCCTGGTAGTGACGCACGAAGCCGGCACTGAGGATGCGCATGAAGCCGGCAAGGACTACCAGGTGGGGGCTGAAGGCGTCGATCTGTTCGATCAGCGCGGCGTCGAAGGCTTCGCGCCCCTCGTATGCCTTGTGATCCAGAACGCGGGTGTCGATACCCGCATCCCTGGCACGTTGCAGGCCGTAGGCATCGGCGCGGTTGGAGATCACCGCGCGGATACGGACCGGGCTGTCTCCGGTCCGCGTGCTGTCGATCAGGGCCTGCAAGTTACTGCCGGTGCCGGACAACAGCACCACGACGTCACAGGTTGCAGACATCCGTTCTTGCATCAGTGAGCCTTAAGGTTTTTCAGCTCGACCTGGGCAGCGCCTTCGGCCGCAGCAGCGATCTGGCCGATGACCCAAGGTTGTTCGCCGGCTTCACGCAACACGTTCAAGGCGGTCTCGACGTGCTCCTGGGCCACGCAGATGACCATGCCCACGCCGCAGTTCAGTACGCGGTGCATTTCGGTTTCATTGACGTTGCCCTTCTCCTGCAGCCAGTCGAATACCGCCGGACGGGTCCAGCTCGCCACGTCGACTACCGCCTGGGCGCCTTTTGGCAGCACGCGTGGAATGTTGTCCAGCAGGCCGCCGCCGGTGATGTGAGCCATGGCCTTGACGGCGCCCGTTTCCTTGATCAGCTTGAGCAGCGGCTTGACGTAGATGCGGGTCGGGGCCATCAGCAGGTCGGTCAACGGCTTGCCGTCGAGCTGGGTGTTTTCGATGTCGGCGCCGGACACTTCGATGATCTTGCGGATCAGCGAGTAGCCGTTGGAGTGAGGACCGGAGGAGGGCAGTGCCAGCAGGGCATCGCCAGTGGCGACTTTCGAACCGTCGATGATCTCGGCTTTTTCCACGACGCCGACACAGAAACCGGCCAGGTCGTAGTCTTCGCCTTCGTACATGCCTGGCATCTCGGCGGTTTCACCACCGACCAGGGAGCAGCCGGACAGCTCGCAGCCGGCGCCGATGCCGGTCACGACCTGGGCGGCAGTGTCGACGTTCAGTTTGCCGGTGGCGTAGTAATCGAGGAAGAACAGTGGCTCGGCGCCGCAGACGACCAGGTCGTTCACGCACATGGCCACCAGGTCGATACCGATGCTGTCGTGCTTGTTCAGGTTCAGGGCCAGGCGCAGCTTGGTGCCCACGCCGTCGGTGCCCGAGACCAGCACGGGTTGTTTGTAGCCGGCCGGGATCTCGCAGAGGGCGCCGAAACCGCCCAGGCCGCCCATGACTTCAGGGCGCGCAGTGCGCTTGGCGACGCTCTTGATGCGTTCGACCAATGCTTCACCGGCGTCGATGTCTACACCGGCGTCCTTGTAGCTCAGGGAGGGTTGCTTGCTCATGATCCAGGCCTTTAAAGGGGGGATTTCTGGGTAACGACCGGTCGCCGGGGCCGTGAACAACCGTTGTGCGGATGATTCCGGGTGCCCAGCCGTTGCCGGTCTGCGAAGGCGCGCGATTTTATCAGGCTTGTCGGGCAGCGGCCATCCTCGCGCCGACGGGCAGGGCCATATCCATGGAAAAAACCGAGATTTCTTCTATTGGTGCTGCGCGGCGCGGCTGTATAAGGTGTAGTCGTAACCGGCTATTGTGACGACCGTGCAAAACTTCCATCGGTGCGTGAGTGTTTTGCCGCAAGCGGTGGTCACATCCATGCTCGTTTTCTTCACTCGGCCTGTTCCAGCCATCCATGCTCGGGAATCCTCCATGCGTCTGTTCAAATTCTTGTCTGTGGGCTGCCTGTCGTTGATCAGCCTGGCGAGCCATGCCGAAACCCTCAATGGCCTTTATCAAGTGTATGAGCCTGTCAGCAGCCAGTCGCCCGACGAGCGTAATCAGGCGACGCTACGCGCCCTGGACACGCTGGTGCTACGCCTGACCGGCGACGCCAAGGCCGTGCAGAATCCTGGCTTGGAGGCGATCCGCAAGGATCCGCAGCAGATCATTCTTCAATATGGCTATGACGCCGGCCCTCCCGAGAGCCTCAAGGTGGATTTCGATCCGGCGAGTACCGATCGCGCCTTGCGTTCGGCGGGGCTGTCGCTGTGGGGCGCGAATCGTCCTTCGATCCTTGGCTGGTGGCTGAACGATTCGACGGAAGGGTCAAGCCTGGTGGGTGATGGCCAGGCCAGCGCCACACCGCTGCGCCGCGCCGCCCAGCATCGCGGCTTGCCGTTGCAGCTGCCGTTGGCGGACTTGAGCGAGCAGATCGTCGCCACTGCCCCGAATCTGGAAGGCACCGATCCGGCACCGTTGCGCGATGTGTCGGAGCGTTATGGCGCCGATGCCTTGCTGGCGGTCCATGCCAAGGAGGAGGGCGGCCAATGGCGCGGGACATGGCGGCTGTGGCTGGGAGATCAGCGCGAACAGGGCAGCGTCCAGGGCGCCGATGCAGCTGCGTTGGCCGACGCGGTGATGCTGGCGGTGAGTCAGCGTCTGGCTCCGCGTTTCGTCGCCAAGCCAGGAGTGGCCACTGAACAGTTGCTGGAAGTGCAGGGCATGAATTTCGAGCGTTATGCTGCGCTCGGGCGTTTGCTCGAGCCGTTCGGCGGGCAGTTGCAGCGTGTGGAAGGGGACCGGATCGTCTATCGGGTCAACGGCAGCGCAGAGCAACTGAAGGCGCAACTGGCCCTGGCGAAACTCCAGGAAATTCCGGCTGGAGAGGCTGTCGCGCCGGTACCCGCGCCGCAACCGGCCGCGGACGGTTCGGTTCCAGTCGCAGCGCCGGCCCCCGCGCCGACGGCCAACCTGCGGTTTCGCTGGTAAATTTCTTTCTTCTATATAGCCAGGAGTGGTTCATGGGCGATACGCGGCGTTGGTTCTGGTTGGGTGGGGTCGCCCTGCTGTTCGCGTTTATCTATTTGTTGCATCCGATCCTGACGCCGTTCCTGGTCGCGCTGCTGTTGGCTTACCTGTTCGATCCAGTGGTGGATCGCCTGGAAAAACTCGGCTTGTCTCGAACCTGGGGTGTGGTGGCGGTGTTTGCCTTGTTCACCCTGATCATTGGCGCACTGTTGCTGGTATTGATCCCCATGCTGGCCAAGCAACTGCTGCGCCTGTACGAGCTGGCGCCGCAGATGCTCGACTGGCTGCAGCACACGGCGGTGCCATGGGTGCAGTCCAAGCTGGGCCTGGCCGACGGCTTCTGGAAATTCGACAGGGTCAAGGCTGCCATCAGTGAGCACATGGGCCAGACCACCGACATCGTCGGCGTGGTGCTGAGCCAGGCCACCGCTTCCAGCCTGGCGCTGATCGGCTGGCTGGCGAATCTTGTGTTGATCCCCGTGGTGAGCTTTTATCTGCTGCGTGACTGGGACCTGATGATGGCCAAGATCCGCATTCTGCTGCCACGTCATCGTGAGGAGCGGATCATGACCCTCACTGGCGAGTGTCACGAGGTACTGGGTGCGTTCGTGCGCGGGCAGTTGCTGGTGATGGTGGCGCTGGGTTTCATCTACGCGGCGGGGCTGATGTTGGTGGGGCTGGAGTTGGGCCTGTTGATCGGCATGATCGCGGGGCTGGCGGCCATCGTGCCGTATATGGGGTTCGTGATCGGTATTGGCGCGGCGTTGATTGCCGGGTTGTTCCAGTTCGGCGGGGATCTCTATCCCATGATCGGCATTGTGGCGGTATTCATGGTCGGCCAGGCCCTCGAGGGCATGGTGTTGACTCCGTTGCTGGTGGGGGATCGCATTGGCCTGCATCCCGTGGCGGTGATCTTCGCGATTTTGGCGGGTGGCGAGTTGTTCGGTTTTACCGGGATTTTGCTGGCGCTGCCGGTGGCGGCCGTCATCATGGTGCTGGTGCGCCATGCGCGTGACCTGTACAAGGATTCGGACCTCTACAGTGGTGTCGAAGAGCCCGATCTGTAGGGCAGGATGAGCGACGAGAGCGGTCGCCCCGGTGTCAGCGAAACCGTCACCGCGCCTCGTTGCCGTTGCAAACCTTTGATTTTGCTCGCAGACCGGCGCATTGTGCGGCCCGCTTCACGAGTATAAACTTTGCGAACTTTACACAGAGGCCACTAACGGTTCCCAGGAACTGTCCAGCCAGCATGAAACCGATTCAGCTGCCCCTAGGTGTGCGTCTGCGTGATGACGCCACCTTCGTCAACTACTACCCAGGCGCCAATGCCGCTGCACTCGGCTATGTCGAGCGGCTATGCGAAGCCGACGCCGGCTGGACCGAGAGTCTGATTTACCTCTGGGGCAAGGATGGGGTAGGGCGTACGCATCTGTTGCAGGCGGCTTGCCTGAGGTTCGAGCAGTTGGGTGAGCCAGCGGTGTACTTGCCATTGGCCGAGTTGCTGGATCGTGGTGTCGAGATCCTCGACAACCTGGAGCAATACGAGCTGGTCTGCCTGGACGATCTCCAGGCAGTGGCCGGCAAGGCCGACTGGGAAGAAGCGCTGTTCCATCTGTTCAATCGGTTGCGCGATAGCGGTCGGCGCTTGCTGATTGCCGCATCGACGTCGCCACGGGAGCTACCCGTGAAGCTGGCGGACCTCAAGTCCCGTCTCACCCTGGCGTTGATCTTCCAGATGCGGCCGCTTTCCGACGAAGACAAACTCCGCGCCTTGCAACTGCGTGCCTCCCGGCGCGGACTGCACCTGACCGATGAGGTCGGACACTTTATCCTCACTCGTGGCACTCGCAGCATGAGTGCATTGTTCGAATTGCTCGAACGTCTCGACCAGGCCTCTCTTCAGGCCCAGCGCAAGCTGACCATTCCATTTTTGAAAGAAACCCTGGGCTGGTAGAACCTGTCCGACTAGTGGCTCTTGGCCTGCTTTGCGCAGGGCGAAATCCGCGGCGCTGCTGGGTTGCAGGCCACGCGTCATTCAAAATGGGCTTAAGCGCTTAGATGTGGCGGCAAAACCTGGAAGTCACATTTTTATCGATTGAATTTGCAAATGATGTCGATAGAGGGCATAGTCTCGCCATCTTTACAACTACAGCCACGGTCGTGCCCATGCTAAATCGCTTCGCACCCCTCGTGCCTCTCGCACTCGTTACCCTGTTGTTCGGTTGCGCTGCCCACTCTCCAGTGACCCAGCAAGTACAGCAACCCCAGGTCAAGAATTCCGTTACCGCCCAGTCTTCCTCCGTTGCGTTCCAGGAAGAAGTGGCTTCCGACAAAGAGCTGGCGGCCTTCGCCAGCAACAAGCCTTATCAGCTTCCCGTGCTGGCCGACAGCATCCTGGAGCGCGGCATGTCTCTGATCGGTACGCGCTACCGTTTTGGCGGCACCTCCGAGGCTGGCTTCGATTGCAGCGGTTTCATCGGTTATCTGTTCCGCGAGGAAGCCGGCATGAACCTGCCGCGCTCCACGCGTGAAATGATCAACGTCGACGCCCCACTGGTAGCCCGCAATCAACTGGAGCCGGGTGACCTGCTGTTCTTCAGCACCAACGGGCGTCGTGGACGTGTCAGCCATGCTGGCATTTACCTGGGCGACAACCAGTTCATCCATTCCAGCAGTCGTCGCAGCGGTGGCGTGCGTATCGACAGCCTCGGCGACAGCTACTGGAGCAAGACCTTCATCGAAGCCAAGCGCGCCCTTGCCATGGCTCCGACGGTGGTCACTGCTCGCAAGTAAGCGCACAGTTTATAAGGCAAACTTAAAGTCTTGCTTGAAGTTTGCCTCATAGCCGCTAGAATCCTTGATCATTGATTGATGGCAATCCGCCTGCGTACTACGCGGGCGGACTTGTTTTCATGCCTTCGGTGGAAAACGCCGAATCCCGATCAGGATTGTTTCGCCTATGTCGACGCCGGCCCGCTTCGCTCTCCTGCTCCTCGTCACGCTGCTGGGCGCGTGTTCAAGTCGTGCTCCAGCCCCTGCACCCGTACGGGCCCCGGTCGTATTTGCTCCTTCGCAGCCCATATCCCCGGCCGCCGAAGATGTGCTCTTCAGAGCGCTGGGCCTGGTGGGTACACCTTATCGCTGGGGCGGCAACACGCCCGACTCGGGATTCGATTGCAGTGGCTTGATCGGTTACGTCTACCGCGACGCAGCCGGTATTTCCCTGCCGCGCTCGACCCGTGAAATGATCGGCATGCGAGCCCCGGACGTCGGCAAGGACGCATTGCAGAGCGGGGACCTGATTTTCTTCGCCACCAACGGCGGCTCCCAGGTGAGCCACGCCGGCATTTATGTCGGAGAAGGCCGTTTCGTCCATGCGCCGGCTACCGGTGGTACGGTCAAACTCGACAGTTTGTCCAAGGCCTATTGGCAAAAAGCCTACCTCAGTGCCAAGCGCGTTCTGCAGCCGGAACACCTGGCGCGTAATCCCTGATGCATGGGTTGTGGCGAGGGAGTGACTCCCCCGCGCCACAGGGGACTATTTTCCCGACACCCGCCAAACCTTGTTCCCCACGTCATCGGCTACCAGCAACCCACCTTGCTTATCGATCACCACGCCCACCGGGCGGCCCTGGGCTTTTTCGTCAGCGTTCAGGAAGCCGGTCAGCACATCGACTGGTTGACCCGTCGGCTTGCCACCGTTGAACGGCACGAAAATCACTTTATAGCCACTGTGGGGCTTACGGTTCCATGAGCCGTGTTGTCCGACGAATGCTCCTTCGGTAAACGGTGCGGGCAGTCTGCTGCCTTCGGCGAAGGTCAGGCCCAGCGACGCGGTGTGTGGGCCGACGGCATAGTCCGGGGCGATGGCTTTGGCCACCATTTCCGGGTTTTGAGGTTCTACCCGTGCGTCGACGTGTTGCCCGTAGTAGCTGTATGGCCAGCCGTAGAAGGCACCGTCCTTGACCGAGGTGATGTAATCCGGCACCAGGTCGCTGCCGATCTCATCCCGTTCGTTTACCGCCGTCCATAACGCTCCGCTGCGCGGTTCCCAAGCCAGGCCGTTGGGGTTGCGCAGGCCCGAGGCGAAGATGCGGTGACTACCGCTGGCGCGGTCCACCTCCCAAATGGCCGCGCGCCCCTCTTCGGCCTCCATACCGTTCTCCGCGACGTTGCTGTTCGAGCCGGTGGTGACGTACAGCTTGCTGCCGTCGCGGCTGGCGATGACGTTTTTGGTCCAGTGATGGTTGAGCGTGCCGCCCGGCAAGTCGACGACCTTGGTGGGTTGCGCCTTGATTTGCGTATCGCCTTCCTTATAGGGGAAACGGATCAGCCGATCGGTGTCGGCTACATACAAGTCGCTGCCTACCAGCGTCATGCCGAACGGCGAATTGAGATTTTCCAGGAACACCGTGCGGGTTTCGGCGACGCCATCGTGATTGGCATCACGCAGTAACGTGATGCGATTGGGGCTCGGCACGCCCGCGCCCGCGCGGCCCATGACCTTCTTCATCACCCAGCCACGAATGCCCTTGGCGTCGTCCGGCTTGGGTGGGGCATTGGTTTCCGCCACCAGCACGTCACCGTTGGGCAGCACATAGAGCCAGCGTGGATGGTCCAGCCCTTCGGCGAATGCCGCCACTTGCAGGCCCTGGGCCGGCGTTGGCTTGGCGCCTTCCGGCCAGCCGACGGCTTCGGCGATGTTCACGGTGGGGATCAGGGTCTTGTTCGGTTCGGGCAGTTTTGGCGATGGGCCGGTGCCATCGGAGACTTGCAGCGTGGAAGACTCGCCACAAGCGACAAGCCCTGCGGCGAGGGCGATGGTCAGGAGATGAGGTGGCTTGAGCATGCTGGCTTCCCTATGAATGCATGTGGTTATTCATAGAGAAGCGTAGACCGGGGATGGTTCAACCTGTGGTTATGCCAGGACCTTATGGCATCAGCCGTGGGCCTGTTTGAACAGCACGGCGATGCCCGGGTGGTAGTGGCCGGCTTCGTTGCGCAACTTGCGATAGGCATAGGGGAAGTACCAGGCCACGGCGCAGGTGTTTTCCTTCTGCAGTTCATCGACCATGTCCTGCAACTCTTCGGGCGTGGTGCTTTGCTGGGCTTTCTGCGGCGCCACGAACAAACAACCCAGCTTCAGGTCGCTGGCATAGCTGATGCGTTTGGCATCGCTGGCGGCCTCGCTCAGGGGCTGGGTCAGGTTGAGGCTCTTGACCTTCGGCCAACGCTGGGTGGCCTGGATGAAGGCGCGCTCATCGGTGCTGGCGATGAACAAGTCGGCGCTGACGTTGCGCTCGCCTTCTTCATTCTGCTTGCGGGTCGGGGTGTGCTGAAGCGTGACCATCTCGGCCATCCAGGCGGCCGCCGAGAGCAATCCCAAATTGGCTTTTTCATCGAACCAGTAAGGGGTGTCGTTATCGCCACGCACGGCGTTATACCGGTCGATGCAGTCGAACCAGCGCTCCAGGACCGGGCGCAGGAATTCCAGTTTCGGATTGCTGATGATCATGCCTTGCATGCTTTTGCCCTCTTGTTATTGATATCGGGTCGTGATGCCCATTTGATATCACTTGCTGTAGCGTGGCACAAGATTGGCGTCACTTTATTGATTCGGGCCAATAAGTGGCGTTGAGCCTGCGGCAGCTTTAATTGACGCTCCAACCCCAACCCTCTAACCTTCGCGGCTTGTTTCAGGTGCTTTGTGGCCGCAAGCCGACAAAGTGAAACAGGGAAGCCGGTGAGCCAATGCGAACCCGGCGCTGCCCCCGCAACGGTAAATGAGTCAACGCTGCGCCTAGGCCACTGTGTCCGCGGACATGGGAAGGCGCGCAGCTCGGCATCGCGCCGCTCATGAGCCCGGAGACCGGCCTGATACATCCAACGGCATCACGGTGGGCGATGCCAGGCTTGTTGCCGTCTGTTTTCGTGCCCGCCCGCCGTTATCCTGTCCCCAACGGAGGCTTCCCCCATGACCGGTTCCCCCACCACCGATGCGTCCGAGCGCGACGAGCGCCATCTGGCGCGCATGCTGCGCAAGAAAGCCGTGATCGATGAGCGTATCGCCAACTCACCGAACGAGTGCGGCCTGCTGCTGGTGCTGACCGGCAACGGCAAGGGCAAGAGCAGTTCGGCCTTCGGCATGTTGGCCAGGGCCATGGGGCACGGTATGCAGTGTGGGGTGGTGCAGTTCATCAAGGGCCGCAACAGCACCGGTGAGGAACTGTTCTTCCGTCGCTTCCCGGAACAGGTGCGTTTTCATGTCATGGGCGAGGGCTTCACCTGGGAAACCCAGGACCGCCAACGCGACATCGCCGCTGCCGAGGCGGCCTGGGCGGTGTCGCGCCAATTGCTGAGCGACCCTTCCGTTGGGCTGGTGGTGCTCGATGAACTGAACATCGCCCTCAAGCACGGTTACCTGGATCTGGATCAGGTGCTGGGCGACTTACAGGCCCGTCCGCCCATGCAACACGTGGTGGTGACCGGTCGTGGCGCCAAGCCGCAGATGATCGAACTGGCGGACACCGTGACTGAGATGGGCATGATCAAACATGCCTTCCAGGCCGGCATCAAGGCGCAGAAAGGCGTCGAACTGTGATCAACCCTTGCATGAGCAGTCGCCAGTGCCCGGCGGTTTTGATCGCCGCCCCGGCCTCGGGACAGGGCAAGACCACCGTCACCGCCGCCCTGGCCCGGTTGCATCGCAACCAGGGGCGCAACGTGCGTGTCTTCAAGTGCGGTCCTGATTTTCTCGATCCGATGATCCTTGAGCGTGCCAGCGGTGCGCCGGTGTACCAGTTGGACATGTGGATGGTCGGCGAGCAGGAAAGCCGGCGGTTGTTGTGGGAAGCCGCCGCCGAAGCGGACCTGATCCTGATCGAAGGCGTCATGGGGTTGTTCGACGGTACGCCCTCCAGTGCCGATCTGGCGCGGCATTTCGGTGTGCCGGTGCTGGCGGTGATCGACGGGACGGCGATGGCCCAAACGTTTGGTGCGCTGGCGCTGGGACTGGCTCGGTATCAGCCGGACTTGCCGTTTGCTGGGGTCCTGGCGAATCGGGTCGGCACTTTACGCCATGCACAACTGCTCGAAGGCAGCCTGACCGAAGGTCTGCGCTGGTATGGCGCGCTGTCCCGCGAAACCGGCATCGAATTACCCAGTCGCCACCTCGGGTTGGTCCAGGCCCGTGAGTTGAACGATTTGGACCTGCGCCTCGACGCCGCCGCCGAGGCGTTGGCAAGCAGTTGCGAAGTGACCCTGCCGCCCGCCGTAACGTTCGTCGCACCTGAGGTGGTCGTTGCGCAACCGTGGCTCGAGGGCGTGCGCATTGCCGTGGCCCGGGACGAAGCGTTCGCTTTCACCTATGGCGCGAGCCTCGACCTGCTGCGGGCCATGGGCGCGCAACTGAGCTTCTTCTCGCCGATTCATGACACGGCGCTGCCCGAAGCAGACAGTCTTTACCTGCCTGGCGGCTACCCTGAGTTGCACCACGTTGCCTTGGCCCAAAACACGCCGATGCTGACGGCGATCCGTGCTCATCACGAAGCGGGAAAACCCCTGCTGGCCGAATGTGGCGGCATGCTCTACCTGCTGGATTCGCTGACCGATGTCGAAGGGACCTGCGCTGAGCTACTGGGCCTGCTGCCGGGTGATGCGCAGATGCAAAAACGCCTGGCCGCCTTGGCCCTGCAAGCGGTGGAACTGCCGGAAGGCCTTCTGCGAGGGCATACCTATCATCATTCATTGACCCGTACTGAACTCGCGCCGATTGCCCGCGGCCATAGCCCCAATGGCGGGCGCGGGGCGGAGGCGGTTTTCCGGCATGGGCGGATGACGGCTTCCTACGTGCATTTTTACTTCCCGTCCAATCCGAGGGCGGTTGCCGCGTTGTTCGCACCCGATCCTGAGGCCGCTATCGCGAGCAGGCCATGACAGACACCGCTTTCTCCCCAGCCGAACGCGAAGCTGTCTATCGCGCCATCGCCGAACGGCGCGACATGCGTCATTTCATCGGTGGCACGGTCGAGCCGGTCTTGCTGCGTCGCTTGCTGGAAGCCGCGCACCAGGCTCCCAGCGTGGGCCTGATGCAACCGTGGCGGTTCATCCGCATCAGCGACCGCGCCCTTCGCGGCGATATCCAGCAACTGGTGGAGCAGGAGCGCATCCGGACGGCCGAGGCCTTGGGCGAGCGCAGCGATGAGTTCATGAAGCTCAAGGTCGAAGGCATCAACGACTGTGCCGAAGTTCTGGTGGCGGCGTTGATGGACGGCCGGGAGCGGCACATCTTCGGTCGCCGGACCTTGCCGGAAATGGATCTGGCCTCGCTCTCCTGCGCCATCCAGAATCTGTGGCTGGCGGCCCGCGCCGAGGGGCTGGGGATGGGCTGGGTATCGCTGTTCGAACCCTTGGCCCTGGCTGACCTGCTGGGCCTGACTGCCGGCGCGAAGCCGCTGGCGATCCTGTGCCTGGGACCGGTCGAGGGCTTTTACCCGGCTCCTATGCTCGCCCTGGAAGGCTGGGCACAGCCGCGTCCGCTGCATGAACTGCTTTATGAAAACCGTTGGGGAATTCGCCCATGAGCGTGGCATTGCTCAGTGCTGCCGCCGTGGCGCTGGATGCGCTGCTGGGCGAACCCCGGCGCGGGCATCCACTGGTGGCGTTCGGTCGGTTTGCCGATCGTATCGAACAACGTTTCAACTCCGGTGGGCGTGGCTGGCGCAGCCATGGGGTGACGGCGTGGATCATCGCCGTGGTGCCGTTGACCTTGTTGGCGACAGCCTTGTCCTGGGCGCCACTGGTGGGTTGGCTGGTGGACATCCTGGCGTTGTACTGCGCCCTTGGCCTGCGCAGCCTGGGTGAGCATGTCGAGCCGGTGGCCCGGGCGTTGCGCTGTGGGGAGCTGGATGAAGCGCGTCGGCGGGTGGGTTATCTGGTCAGTCGCGAGACCCGTGAGCTGGACGAGACCGCCGTCGCCCGTGCCGCCACCGAATCGGTGCTGGAGAACGGCAGCGATGCGGTGTTCGCCGCGCTGTTCTGGTTCGCCGTGGCGGGTGCGCCCGGCGTAGTGTTGTATCGACTGAGCAACACCCTCGATGCCATGTGGGGCTATCGCAACGAGCGTTTCGAGCGGTTCGGCTGGGCAGCGGCCAAGATCGACGATGTGCTCAATTACATCCCCGCGCGATTAGTGGCATTGACTTACGCGCTGCTGGGGAAAACCCGCCTGGCGCTGCAATGCTGGCGCCGCCAGGGGCCGACCTGGGACAGCCCCAACGCCGGGCCCGTCATGGCGTCCGGTGCGGGGGCGCTGGGTGTGGAGCTGGGTGGCGCGGCGGTTTATCACGGCGAACTGCATCAGCGCCCACCTCTGGGCGAGGGCGTGCCGGCGAGTGCCGATTCCATCGATCGCGGCTGGCAATTGGTCCAGCGCGGGGTATGGTTGTGGCTACTGATTCTCTGCGTGGGGGCTGAGTTCTATGCTTGAACACGGTGGGCGCCTGCGCAATGCGGCCTGGCAATATGGAATCGCCGAGGCAGACTGGCTCGATTTGTCCAGTGGCCTGGCCCCCTGGCCATTCGAGGTCCCGGAGATTCCACTGCGGGCCTGGGCGCGCCTGCCGGAAACCGACGATGGCCTGGAGCAGGCGGCCCGCGATTACTACGGCGCTGAGCATGTGCTGCCGGTGGCGGGTTCGCAGATGGCCATCCAACTCCTGCCGCGCCTGCGCCGGGCCGGCAAGGTCGGCGTGCTGTCTCCGTGCTACGCCGAGCACGCCGAAGCCTGGCGCCGTAATGGCTATATCGTGCGCGAAGTGCTGGAAGCCGAAGTGGATTTCTTCCTCGACAGCCTCGACGTGCTGGTGGTGGTCAACCCCAACAATCCGACGGGCCTGAGCCTGACCCCGGAGCGTCTGCTCGATTGGCACGCCCGTCTGGCCCAGCGCGGGGGCTGGCTGGTGGTGGATGAAGCGTTCATGGATGTCACGCCGCAACTGAGCGTGGCCGGCCATGCCCATCAGGTCGGGCTGATTGTGCTGCGCTCGTTCGGCAAATTTTTCGGTCTGGCCGGGGTTCGCCTGGGGTTTGTTCTGGCCGAGCGGCACTTGCTCAAGTTGCTTGCCGAACAGGTCGGACCATGGGCGGTCAGTGGGCCGACCCGGGTCCTGGGCCAAGTGTGTCTGCGGGACACTGCCGCCCACGCCCAGCAGCGGCAGCGCTGCGAAGTCACCAGTCTGCGACTGGCGCTGATGCTGGAACGTCATGGCTTCAAGCCCCACGGCGGTTGCGGATTGTTCCAATGGCTGATCACCGGAGACGCCCAGGCGCTTCACGACTTCATGGCTCATCGCGGCATTCTCCTGCGGCTGTTTACCAACAACAGCAGTCTGCGTTTCGGCCTTCCTGCCGATGACGCACAATTTTTGCGCCTCGAACAGGCTTTCGAGGCTTACGCCAAGGACACGCCATGACGACCTTGATGGTGCAGGGCACCACGTCCGATGCGGGCAAAAGTACTCTGGTAACCGCGTTGTGCCGCTGGATCCGTCGCCAGGGCGTGAGCGTAGTGCCGTTCAAGCCGCAGAACATGGCCCTGAACAGTGCGGTGACTGCCGATGGCGGTGAAATCGGTCGCGCCCAGGCGGTGCAGGCCCAGGCCGCCGGCCTCGAGCCCCATACCGACATGAATCCGGTTCTGCTCAAGCCCAACAGCGATACCGGCGCTCAAGTCATCATCCACGGGCGCGCCGTCACCACCATGAATGCTGTCGCTTATCACGACTACAAGGCCATCGCGATGCAAGCGGTGTTGGCCTCCCACCAACGATTGAGCGCGGCCTATCCGGTGGTGATGGTAGAGGGCGCCGGATCGCCGGCGGAGATCAATCTGCGGGCCGGCGACATCGCCAACATGGGATTTGCCGAGGCGGTGGATTGCCCGGTGCTGTTGATCGCCGATATCAATCGTGGCGGAGTCTTCGCTCATCTGGTGGGCACCCTGGAGCTGCTGTCGCCCAGCGAGCAGGCGCGTGTCAGAGGTTTCATCATCAATCGCTTTCGTGGCGACATCGCCTTGCTGCAGCCGGGCCTGGACTGGCTGCAAGCGCGCACCGGCAAACCGGTGGTCGGCGTGCTGCCCTACGTGATGGATCTGCACCTGGAAGCCGAAGACGGCTTGGACCAGCGCCAGGCCGACAAGGCCGAACAGGTGCTCAAGGTGGTAGTGCCGGTGCTGCCGCGTATCAGCAACCACACCGATTTCGATCCGCTGCGCCTGCATCCGCAAGTGGACTTGCAATTCATTGGTCCCGGCCAGGCCATCCCGCCAGCCGACCTGATCATACTGCCCGGCTCGAAAAGTGTGCGCAGCGACCTGGCCCATTTGCGTGCCAACGGCTGGGAAGCGGCTATTCAGCGTCACTTGCGTTATGGCGGCAAGGTGCTGGGGATTTGCGGCGGATTGCAGATGCTCGGCCAACAGGTCCACGATCCCCTGGGGCTCGAAGGGGCAGCGGGCTCCAGCGCCGGGCTGGGGCTGTTGGCGTTCGAAACGACCTTGGAGCAAGAGAAGCAGCTACGTAACGTGCGAGGGCGGCTGATGCTGGAAGATGCCGAGATCAGCGGCTACGAAATTCACGCCGGCGTCACCGTCGGCCCAGCCCTGGAAACCCCCGCAGTGCAGTTGGATGACGGCCGCTGCGACGGTGCCCGCAGTCTGGATGGACAGATTTTCGGCACCTACCTGCACGGTCTGTTCGAATCGCCAGCGGCCAGCAGCGCCTTGTTGCGTTGGGCCGGGTTAAAAGATGTGCAGGCGGTGGACTACCACGGCTTGCGCGAGCGGGACATCGAGCGGTTGGCGGATCTGGTGGAGCGGCATTTGGATACCGGGCTGCTGCGTGAGCTCTGTGGGATTTGAGGTGGATGGGCTGGCCTCATCGCGAGCAGGCTCGCTCCCACAATGGATCGGCATTCACAATTTCCTGTGGGAGCGAGCCTGCTCGCGATGAGGCCAGCCGCCACACCACCTATTTAAAGGCAGAACTCCATGCTCCAACTCATCCTCGGCGGCGCCCGTTCCGGCAAGAGTCGCCTGGCGGAAAAACTCGCGGCGGATACTGGCTTGCCGGTGACCTACATCGCCACCAGCCAACCCCTGGATGGCGAGATGAACGAACGGGTCGCCTGCCATCGTCAACGACGGCCGGTGCACTGGTCACTGGTGGAGGAGCCGCTGGCCCTGGCGCGGGTGCTGCGCGAGAACGCCGGCCACGGGCAATGCCTGCTGGTGGATTGCCTGACCCTCTGGTTGACCAACCTGCTGATGCTCGATGATCCGCAGCAACTGGACACGGAGCGCGAAGCGTTGTTGGACGACGTGGCCTCGCTGCCCGGTGAAATCATTTTTGTCAGCAACGAGACCGGGATGGGTGTCGTGCCGCTGGGCGAGTTGACTCGCCGTTACGTCGATGAAGCCGGTTGGCTGCATCAAGCCCTGGCCGAGCGTTGTCAGCGTGTCGTGCTGACCGTTGCCGGCCTGCCCCTGACACTCAAAGGTAGCGCGTTATGAATCACCGCTGGTGGCTGGAACCTTGTAAACCCGTCGACACCCAGGCCCTGGAACAGGCTTCGGCCCGCCAGCAGCAACTGACCAAGCCCACCGGTTCCCTGGGACGGCTCGAATCGGTAGCGGTGCAACTGGCGGGCCTGCAAGGGCAGCTCAAACCGCGCCTGGATCTGCTTTGGATCGCGATTTTCGCGGGTGATCATGGGGTCGTGGCTGAAGGTGTGTCGGCCTATCCCCAGGAAGTGACCGGGCAGATGCTGCTCAACTTCGTCAGTGGCGGCGCGGCCATCAGTGTCCTGGCGCGGCAATTGGATGCCCGGCTGGAAGTCGTGGACCTGGGCACAGTGGTGTCGTCGTTGGAACTGCCGGGTGTCAGGCACCTGCGTGTCGGGCCCGGCACCGCGAACTTCGTCCAGGGGCCGGCGATGACTCCGGAGCAAGGCGAGCAGGCCTTGCAAGCGGGACGCGACAGTGTGATGCGCGCCGTCGAGGCCGGAACGCAGCTGTTCATCGGTGGGGAAATGGGGATTGGCAACACCACGGCGGCCAGCGCCCTGGCCTGCGCCTTGCTGGATTGCCCGGTGGCGCGCCTGGTCGGGCCGGGTACGGGGCTGGACGCGGTGGGTGTCAATCACAAGGCGCAAGTCATCGAGCGTGCCCTGGCGTTGCATGGTGCCCAGCGCAACGATCCGCTGCAGACGCTGTTCAATCTGGGCGGTTTTGAAATCGCGGCGCTGGTCGGTGCCTGCCTGGCCTGTGCTCAGCAAGGTGTCGCGTTGCTGGTGGACGGTTTTATCTGCAGCGTCGCGGCATTGGTGGCGGTGCGGCTAAACCCGGGCTGCCGGCCATGGCTGTTGTTTGCCCATCGCGGTGCCGAGCCTGGGCATCGCCATGTGCTGGAAACCCTCGATGCCGAACCGCTGCTGGACTTGGGCCTGCGCTTGGGAGAGGGCAGTGGCGCAGCGCTGGCGGTGCCGCTGCTGCGCCTGGCCTGTGACCTGCACGGGCAAATGGCGACGTTTGCCGAGGCGGCGGTGGCGGATCGCCCGGCATGACTTTGCGCCTGGACCTTTTGCGCCACGGTGAGACCGAGCTGGGCGGCGGGCTGCGCGGCAGTCTCGATGACGCTCTGACATCCCGCGGCTGGGAACAGATGCATGCGGCGGTGGCGGGGGGCGGACCCTGGGACCGGCTGGTGAGTTCGCCATTGCAGCGTTGTGCGCATTTCGCGCAACAGCTGGGTGAGCGACTCGACGTGCCGGTGCACTTGGACAAGGACCTCCAAGAGTTGCACTTCGGTGCTTGGGAGGGCCGTAGCGCGGCGACATTGATGGACACCGACGCTGAGGCTCTGGGCCGGTTCTGGGCGGATCCTTACCGGTTCACGCCGCCCGACGGTGAGCCGGTGCTGGCGTTTTCGGCACGCGTCCTGGCGGCGGTGGACCGTCTGTATGCGGCCTATGCAGGGCAGCGTGTCCTGCTGGTCAGTCATGGTGGTGTGATGCGCTTGCTGTTGGCCCGGGCCCGGGGCCTGCCACGGGAACAATTGCTCAACGTCGAAGTGGCCCATGGTGCGCTGTTTTCACTGTGCGTGTCACCCGGTTCGGTTCTGGTGGAGATGACCTGACGATGTTGGCGTTCTGGATCGCCTTGCAGTTTCTCAGCAGCTTGCCGGTTCGTCTGTCCGGCATGCCCGAGCCCGCGCAGCTTGGTCGTTCGTTGCTGTTCTATCCGTTGGTGGGACTGTTGTTCGGTGTTGTACTGTGGGGCCTGAACATCCTGCTGGCGGGCGCGCCACCGTTGCTTCACGGGGCGCTGTTGTTGACGGCGTGGGTGTTGCTCAGCGGCGGTCTGCACCTCGATGGCCTGGCCGACAGCGCGGATGCCTGGCTCGGCGGCTTTGGCGATCGTGAGCGCACGTTGCTGATCATGAAAGATCCCCGCAGCGGCCCGATCGCCGTCATTGCACTGGTGTTGGTGCTGCTGCTCAAATTCGCGGCGCTGTTGGCATTGATCGAGCAAGGTCAGGCCCTGGTGTTGGTCATCGTGCCTCTGTTGGGGCGCGGCGCGTTGCTGGGCTTGTTTCTGACCACACCTTACGTACGGGCTGGCGGGTTGGGGCAGGCGCTCGCGGACCACTTGCCACGGTCTGCGGGGTGGCAGGTGGTATTCGTCGGTGCCCTGGGTTGCGTTCTAGTGGCGGGTTGGACGGGGGCGGCGGCACTGATCATTGCGTCGGGGGTGTTCGTTGGCCTGCGGCACATGATGTTGCGTCGTTTGGGCGGATGCACCGGCGATACGGCCGGGGCCTTGCTGGAGCTGCTTGAAATGGCGGTGTTGGTGGGTTTGGCGTTGATCTGAGCCTGGTTGCCTGGCCGGATACTTTGCCAAAATAATCCATTTAAATTTGCATTCATCTATTCACGGGTATATACACGCATCATGCTTCCTTCCCAATGTTTGTGCATCAACCTGCGTCGTGCCGCCCGGGGCGTCAGCAAGTACTACGACGGCGCCCTCGATGGCTTCGGGATCAACGTTGCCCAGTATTCGCTGCTGAATAACCTGGCGCGCCTGGACCAGCCGAGCATTTCCTCCCTGGCCGAGGCCATGGGCCTGGACCGCAGCACTCTGGGGCGTAATCTGCGGGTGCTGGAAGGCGAGGGGTTGGTCAGCCTCGCCGAGGGCGAAGACCTGCGCAACCGCATCGTTGTATTGACCGACGCCGGGCATGCCAGGCTGGAGGCTGCGCAGCCGGCTTGGGAAGCGGCGCAACAGAAACTGATCGATAAGCTGGGCGCCGAAAAGCGCGAAACCTTGCTGGCCTTGCTGGATGAACTGGCGTGATGCCGGTTCGTTCGCTGATAAGTGGGTATATACCCGCGACTGGAGAATAAAATGACATCGATGTGGCGAACCTGTGGTTGGGTCCTGGTGGGCAGTGCGCTGATCCTTGCGCTGTCCCTGGGGGTGAGGCATGGCTTCGGACTGTTCCTCGCGCCCATGAGCGCCGAGTTCGGCTGGGGTCGCGAAGTGTTCGCTTTCGCCATTGCCTTGCAAAACCTGATCTGGGGCCTGGCTCAACCCTTCACCGGTGCCCTGGCTGACCGCTTCGGCGCGGCCAAGGTGGTGTTGATCGGTGGCGTACTCTATGCCCTCGGTCTGGTGTTCATGGGGTTGTCGGATTCTGCCTGGTCGTTGTCGTTGAGCGCGGGCCTGCTAATCGGGCTCGGCCTGTCCGGCACGTCGTTTTCGGTGATCCTGGGGGTGGTCGGCCGTGCCGTTCCGCCGGAAAAACGCAGCATGGGGATGGGCATCGCCAGCGCCGCCGGGTCTTTCGGCCAGTTCGCCATGTTGCCCGGTACCCTGGGGTTGATCGGCTGGCTGGGCTGGTCCGCCGCGCTGTTGGCGCTGGGCTTGCTGGTGGCGTTCATTGTGCCCCTGGTGAGCATGCTCAAGGACTCGCCCGCGCCGCTTGCCGGCCACGAGCAGACCTTGTCCGAAGCATTGCGCGAAGCATGCAGCCATTCCGGGTTCTGGCTGCTGGCGATCGGCTTTTTTGTCTGCGGTTTCCAGGTGGTCTTCATCGGCGTGCATTTGCCCGCGTACCTGGTGGACCAGCATCTGCCGGCCAGTGTCGGGACCACCGTGCTGGCGTTGGTCGGGCTGTTCAATATATTCGGCACCTACACCGCAGGCTGGCTGGGCGGGCGCCTGTCCAAGCCCCGGCTGCTGACCGGCTTGTACCTGTTGCGGGCGGTGGTCATTGGTTTGTTCTTGTGGCTGCCGGTGACCACTACCACGGCCTACCTGTTCGGCATGGCGATGGGCTTGCTGTGGCTGTCTACGGTGCCGTTGACCAACGGTACGGTAGCGACGTTGTTTGGTGTGCGAAATCTTTCCATGCTCGGTGGGATCGTATTCCTGTTCCACCAATTGGGGTCGTTCCTGGGCGGTTGGCTGGGCGGCGTGGTGTATGACCACACCGGCAGCTACGACCTGATCTGGCAGGTGTCGATCCTGCTCAGCCTGATGGCGGCGGCGCTGAACTGGCCAGTGAGCGAGCGTCCGGTAGCGCGCCTGCAAGTACAGGCGGGTGCAGCGTGAGTCGCGTCGGCCCTTGGTTGATTGCCGCGGGCGCCGGCCTGCTGCTCGCGTTCGCCTGGTGGGGCTGGCATCAGGGCGGGCTGGCCTTGATGCAACTGGGCATGGGTAACTGCTGAATGATGGACGGCACGGGGTGCAGCGGAGTAACGTCATGGCCTGACTTGTCTTCAAGGACATCCGCCATGCTGATGCGCTGGCTTGCTGTTCCCGCCCTGTTGCTGGCTGCAACGGGGCAAGTCTGGGCCGCCGATTGCCCGCCGTTGCTGGAGGGTTCGCTGCCCAAGCTGCGGGCCAAGGAAACCATCGATTTGTGCCAGCGCTTCGCCGGCAAGCCGCTGGTAGTGGTCAACACCGCCAGCTTTTGCGGGTTCGCGCCGCAGTTCAAAGGCCTCGAAGCGCTGAACCAACGCTACAAGAGCGAAGGGCTGCAGGTGCTGGGCGTGCCGTCCAATGATTTCAAGCAGGAGTCCAAGGACGGTGCCGAGACGGCCAAGGTCTGCTACGTCAACTACGGAGTGACCTTCACCATGACCGAGCCACAACCGGTGCGCGGTGCTGACGCCATCCCGTTGTTCAAGCACTTGGCCGAACAGTCCGGGGCGCCGAAATGGAATTTCTATAAGTATGTCGTGGACCGCCAGGGCAAGGTGGTCGGCAGTTTCTCCAGTCGGATCAAGCCTGACGATCCGGAGTTCATCAAGGCGGTAGAGACGGCCATCGCCTCCAAGCCTCAGGAATCCAAGCCCTGAATCCAGGCACGAAAAAGCCCCGCCTCTTTGCAGAGCGCGGGGCTTTTTTCGTTTCGGCCGGCGAGCGGTTCAGGCGCGCCGTGGATCATCAGAAGCGGTAGGTTGCGCCAACACCAAAACCGTTTGCGCTGTTTTCATACTCCGCGCTATAGGCCTGGCCTAGCGCGTTGGTACGGTTGACGCTGACTTTTTCTTCCTTGAGGTAGGAATAAGCCACGTCGATAGTCAGGTCTTCGGTCGGGCTCCAGCCGGCACCCAGGCTGAAGATGGTCCGGTCACCGGTAGGGATACGTGGCGAGCGGTCGGTATTGTTGGTAGGCGACTGGTCGAAGGTCAGGCCGGTACGCAGCACCCACTGTTTGTTCAACTGGTAGGAGGTACCGATGGCGTAGGCCCAGGTGTCGTGCCAGTTCTGTTCTTCGGTAATGGTGCCGAGTTGAGGGTTCACCAAACCGCCGCCAGTTTCAGTACCGTCGTTTTGCACGGTAATGTCTTTCAGGCGGCTCCAGCGAGTCCATGTGCTGCCCGCATAAACGGTCCAGGCATCATTGATTTGCTGGGTGACCGAAAAGTCCACCGATTCAGGCGTGGTGATGTCCAGCGAAGCGTCATACTTCGCGCCGCTCAGGATTACGCCAGGAATGCCAGCGCCTGGGTTGACTTCAGTATGACCTTCGAGCTTGTACTTGACTTTGGAGTGGTAGGTCAGGCCGACACGAGTAGTGTCGGTCGCCTGGACCAACAGGCCGATATTGTAGCCATAGCCAATGTCATCGCCCTTGATGGTGACATTGTTATCGCCATTGAGCGGAGCGCCCAAAGGCAAATTCAAAGTTGATTCCAACTTACCGGAAATACGGTTGATAGTCGGACCGAAACCAATCGATACCTTGTCGTTGAAGGCATAGCTGACTGTCGGCTGGAAGGTAACGACTTTTACTTCGCTTTTGCTGCCGAAGTTTTGACCCTGGAAGCTGCTTTCATAGTCAGTGATCAGGCCAAATGGCGCATAAACGCCCAGGCCGAAGGTCCATTGGTCATCGATAGGCTTGACGTAATAGCCCATAGGAACACCGGTGAGCGGGACCATGTCGCCTTTGTTGGTGCCGGAACGGGTACCGCTGGTATCGTTGATATCGGTGGAAGCGTCGATAGCGGCAAAACCGCCAGTCACTTGCTGGCGCTTGAGGCGCGACATGCCGGCAGGGTTGCCGAACACGGTACTTGCATCATCGGCAGAAGAGGAACGACCTGCGAAGCCAGTGCCCATGCCACTGATGCTTTGTTCGTTCAAGGCGAAACCACTGGCGAAGAGCTGAGTGGATGCCAAGGTAACGGCAAGGCCAAGGGTGGTTTTGAGCATCATTTTTTTCATTGTTAGAACTCCAGGTGATCACCGGGGCAAAAACTACCAACATTTTCGGTCAAGCGCTATAGCCTGTATTGCTTGATTTAGAGCGGTTTTGTAGGACAATCCGACCAAAATCGCTACCAACACCGGAACTTTACAATTCCCGTTCAGCAAGCGACCTGATTCAAAGGGCACACACATTTTTGCCAGGCGCACGTGAAATCCCTCAGGCGCCCTTGGGGATGAAAGGTATGACGCCAGATCCGCGCCATACCCAGCAGATCGTCGGCTTCCGGAAGTGGAGTGTTTTGTTCTTCCACCAATAGCCATGCGATGGCGGTGGCGTAGCGAAGGTTGACGGTCAATTCGAGGTGGGGGCCGCTGAGAAAAGCATGCTGGCTGGCAAGACCACGTACCAGGCTAGCGCGTTCCGGATCCCGCGCCAGGTAATGATCCCAGAGAGCACGATGGCGAGGTTCGGGAATGCGGTACAAACCATGCCCGCGACGGTCATGCAGGGCAGAACCCAAGGCGGATTGGCTGGCGGCGATTCCCAACAAGAGGGATTCCGCCGTGGCACTGTGGCTCCCCAGGTAGAGGAGCGTGGGGCGGATCACATATCGACACAGTTCGCTGGCAGCGATACCCATAAAACCCTCGAAACGTGAAAGGGGCGAAGCCTGAAGGTGTGGGCTTGGCAGCGGTGGGTCGGTTCAGGCTCCGCCGGAAGCGGATCATGCCGCTTGACTTGAAGTGTAGTGTGATATTCCCGCTGTAAAGGACTGTTTTTAAAACATCTTCAGCAAAGGGTTATAAACCTTATACCCCTTGGTGCTTAAGCCGCTTCGCTTTCCTGCCCCATTTCCAGGCAATAAAAAGCCCCGCTTTTTCAGGGCGGGGCGTTCTCTTTCAGCTCGCTGGCGCCTCAGGCAACCAAGGCCTGACGAGTACGCTCGATCACAGCCTGCAGTGGTTCTGCGCTGGAGTATTGGTCTGGATAAAGGCGCTCGCTGTGACGGGCGATGCCATGTTCGTTGACCAGCGTGAAGCTGAAACAGCCTTTGCGAGCGGCCAGGATCAGGCAGTTCATTGGAGCGAAGGCGTTGGTGAGGGTGCGGATGGCATCCTGTGTCTGGATTTGAGTCGACATGTTATGGGTGTTCCTACAAATGACACGGTTAAGAACCGTGCAACGTTAAAACGTTCCAGTAACGTCGACCACCATTGGTCGAACGAAGAACCCGACTGGAACAAAGCAGCCAGTTCGAGCGCTGTAAAAGGTGCGCGCTTGGGCCGGCAGGTAGGTACTTAGGAGGGCAGGCGACACATCAAGGGCAGAGGTTCTGGGCCCAGGGTGAAGATCCTGATCAATTTACAGGCTGGTTCGGTCAGAGTAAGGAACCTGGCGACACCTTTGTAATCGATCAAAGGCCGTGCGGTTGCGAATCTTACCTGGAAACCATCGAGGGGTCCGGTCTCTTCCATCGGTAGGCTGCCCTTGGGGCTGGCGACCGTATGCGAAGCGTTTGACCCGGAATTGATTTTCAGCTTGGTACTAACGGCGCGGATAGTAACGAATCAATCCGCAAAAAGGAAGACTGTTGATCAAGAAATCTCCAACCGGCGACATCTGGGGCGCTTGACCCTGTTCTTTGGGACACAGGCACCAGGTTCGCACGATAGAAGGCGAGCGCTTTGCGACCGTGGCGCGTATGCAAACGCACCAAAAAAAAGCAGCGATATAACCTTTTCGATGTTACTTGTGCACACTCGTGGCGACAGCTGTCATGTGACTGTCACGTCGAAACAATCCCGGGTGGCTGCCTGTATCCAAAATTTAAGTCAATGAAAAACATCGGTTTTTTTTACTGGTGAAAAAATCGTCAGTTTGAGCGCAGGCCCCGTCCTACAGGGCTTACGACCCATTAAGGGGGGGTTGTCCACTGAGTTATCCACAGCTTCTGTGGATTGTCCCAAGCACTTGCTCTAGGACGGGCGTGCCGGTTTTTTTCGACTTTACCCACACGAAAAAAGGAGTAGAGTGGCGCGCCTTCCGATCTGTCCCACAGTGCTTTATGAAGTTTCGCTCAGTATCACCTGCTGTTACCTCCACACCCTGTGGTGTTACCTCTCCCAAGCGTATATCGATGCGAGTCGCCGAGTGGTTGCTCGACAGTCCACGGCTTGGCACAAGCCCCAGCGTCAAACACCTTGCCGGGCGCTTGCTCAAGCAGCCGGCCCGTGATGGCGTGGTGGCCGCGCAAAGTCGCCTGGGGCAATTGATGTGTCGTGAGTGCGGTAACGCCCGGGACCGGCGTATCGGCCAGGATTTGTTGCGCCAGGCCGCCCGGGCCGGGGACGCTCGTGCACAACAGGCCCTGACTGAAATAGAAGGATGAAATCGTAGACGCGACTGGGCAACCCACAGCGGCTTGGTTAACCTTCGGGCTTTATTCGACCGGCAGGATTTGTCATGGCTATGGATTTGACCAGCCTGTTGTTTGGCCTGGCAGGCGCAGCGGTGCCGCTGCTCGCATTGGCCTGGCACCTGCAGCGCCAGGCCGGTGCCGCGCAGACGGAATTGGCGTTGCTGGAAGAGCGCCTGGCCATGGCCCATATGGCTCATGATGGCCTGAACGCCCAGCTCGACGCCTGCCGTGATGAAATCAGCGACCTGAGCCAGGCCAATGCCGTAAGGCAAGCAGAACTTGCTGCTGCCCGCCGCGAGGTCGAGTTGCTGCAAATCGAGCGCGACAACGCCCGGGACGCGGCTCACGCCTGGAACCTGGAACGTGCCGGCAAGGAAGCGGAATTGCGTCGTCTGGACGCCCAGGCGGCGTCCCTGCAGGCCGAGTTGCGCGAGCAACAGGAAAGCCATCAGCAGCGCTTGGACGACCTGCAAGGCTCGCGAGACGAACTGCGTGCGCAATTCGCGGAGCTGGCAGGGAAAATCTTCGACGAACGTGAGCAGCGCTTCGCCGAAACCAGTCATCAGCGCTTGGGGCAGTTGCTCGATCCGCTGAAAGAGCGCATCCAGTCCTTCGAGAAACGCGTTGAAGAAAGCTATCAGGCCGAGGCACGGGAGCGGTTTTCCCTGGGCAAGGAGCTGGAGCGTCTGCAGCAATTGAACCTGCGCCTGAGCGAGGAAGCCACCAACCTCACCCGAGCGCTCAAGGGCCAGAAGACCCAGGGGAACTGGGGCGAGTTGATCCTGGAGCGGGTGCTCGAACACGCGGGTCTGGAGAAAGGCCGTGAATACCAGACGCAGGTCAGCCTGAAGGGGCCGGACGGCGAACGATTCCAGCCTGATGTACTGATTTATCTGCCTGGCGACAAACAGGTGGTGGTCGATTCCAAGGTCAGTCTCACGGCTTATCAACAGTATGTGGGCGCCGACGACGATGCCATTGCCCTGCATGCGCTCAAGCAACACGTTGCGTCATTGCGGGCCCACGTCAAGGGCTTGGCCGGCAAGGATTACAAGCGGCTGGACGGTTTGCACAGCCTGGATTTCGTCCTGCTGTTCGTGCCGATCGAAGCCGCATTTTCTGCTGCCTTGCAAGCCGAGCCGAACCTGTTCCAGGAAGCGTTCGACCGCAACATCGTGATCGTCAGTCCCACCACGCTGCTGGCGACGTTGCGGGTGATCGACAGTCTTTGGAAGCAGGAGCGCCAGAGTCAGAACGCCAGGGAAATCGCCGAGCGGGCAGGGTGGCTGTACGACAAGTTCGTACTGTTCATCCAGGATCTGGACGAAATCGGAAGCCGCTTGCAGCAGCTGGACAAGGCCTACAGTGCGGCGCGCAATAAACTGACGGAAGGGCGTGGCAACCTGATCAGTCGTAGCGAACAGCTCAAACTGCTCGGCGCCAGGGCCAGCAAGAGCCTGCCCACTGAACTGCTCGAACGGGCGATGGCCGATGGGGATGGGTTGCGTGAGTTGTCGGAAGAAACCGCAAAAGCCCAGGATTGATCAAACCCTTGGGCTCGCCACAGGCTCGGTGTCCGGCCGGAAACCCCTGCGCCTACAACGGCAAATGCCGACTCAACAAGGCCCTCAGCGCCGCCGGCTTCACCGGTTTGGCCAGGTAATCGAGGCCCGCGGCGTGCACCTGGGCCACGGTTTCCGGCCGACCATCGGCACTGATCACCACTCCAGGCACCGGTTCCCCCATGCGTGTACGCAGCCAGGCCATCAACTCAGTACCGGTTTCGCCATCGTCCAGATGGAAATCCACCAGGGCCAGTTGTGGCCGCCCGCCCTGGGCCAGCCAGCGCTCGCATTCATCACGGTTACGCGCTGTCCGGACCTGACAACCCCAGCGCGTCAGCAGGCTGTTCATGCCGATCAGGATGCTGTCTTCGTTATCGACACACAGCACCTGGGCTCCGTTTGCCAAGAGGCCGTTGGGTTCGACGACGGTGCTGGGCGCGGCGGTCTGCGTGCGGGCCAACGGTACGCTGACACTGAACACGCTGCCGCGTCCCGGCCAGGAGCGCACGCGCAACGTATGACCCAGTACCCGGCATAGCCCGTCTGCAATCGCCAGGCCCAGGCCGAGGCCTTTTTCGGCCCGGGTCTGATGGCTGTCCAATCGTTTGAATTCTTCGAAGATGACTTGTTGCTTGTCTTCGGCGATGCCGGGGCCGCGATCCCAGACCTCCAGGCACAATTCGCCATTACGCCGACGCGCCCCCAGCAGCACCGGCCCCTTGGCATAGCGGAAGGCGTTGGTCAGGAAGTTCTGCAGGACGCGACGCAGCAATTTGATGTCGCTGTCGACCCGCAGACGAGAACCGCGTACCCGGAACTTCAGGCCCTGTTCCCGGGCCAGTACCGTGAATTCGGCACCGAGGATATCGAACAGCTCGTTCAGTGCGAACGGCTGGCGGTCGGGATTGATCTTGCCGTTTTCCAGGCGGGAAATGTCCAGCAGGTCGGTGATCAGGTCTTCGGCCGAGCGCAGTGAGCTGTCGAGGTGCTGTACGAGTTGCCGGGCTTCGCTCGGCAGGCTTTCGTGCTGATGGGACAGGGCGGCGGAAAACAGGCGAGCGGCGTTGAGGGGTTGCATCAAGTCATGACTGACGGCGGCCAGGAAGCGGGTCTTGGACTGATAGGCCGCTTCGGCCGTACTCTTGGCTTCGGTCAGGGCCAGGTTCAGTTGAGACAATTCCCGGGTCCGTTCGGCCACACGTTGTTCCAGTCCTTCGTTGGCCGCGGTCAGGGCGTGCTCGGCTTCGCGGAAGGCGGTGATGTCAGTGAAACTCATGACGAAACCGCCGCCGGGCATCGGGTTGCCGATCAGCTCGATCACCCGACCGTTGGGGAACAAGCGTTCGGATGTGTGGGCCCGGCCCTGGCGCATCCAGTGCAGTCTTCGGGCGACGTGGACCTCTGCCTCGCCCGGTCCGCAGAGACCGCGTTCAGCGTTATAGCGGATGATGTCAGCAATCGGCCGGCCGACACTGATCAAGCCGTCCGGATAGTTGAACAGTTCCAGGTAGCGGCGATTCCAGGCCACCAGCCTCAGGGACTGGTCCACCACGCTGATGCCCTGGGTGATGTTCTCGATGGCGCCTTGCAGAAGGGCTCGGTTGAATTGCAGCACCTCCGACGCTTCGTCCGCGATGCGCACGACATCTTCGAGTTGCATCTCCCGGCCTTCGATCGCGGCCTTTACCACGGCCCGGGTGGACGAAGCCCCCAGTACACCCGCCAGCAGGCGTTCGGTGTGGGCGATCCATTCGCTGTCGGCATTCTGGTTCGGGTTGAATCCCTTGCCCTGGCGATAAGCAAAGCGGATGAAGCTCTGGCGCGCCCGCTCCTCGCCGACGAAGCGGGCCGCCAGTTGCAGCAGGTCTTCGATCTGCACCGCCAGCATCGAACGGGCGTTGGGTCGAGCGCTGATCTCTTGGCCGATGAACCGTCCGGCCTGCCAGTGCTCCGACACCCGCGTGCGTGACAATACGGAAACCCAGGCGAACAGACTGAAGTTGCCCGCCAGGGACAGCACAACGCCTTGAGTCAGTGGGCTGATGGGCAGGCTCAGCGGATTGCCATGCAGCCAGGCCAGCCCAGGAAAGCTGTTCAGCGACCAGCCCAGGCTATGGGCCGCAATCGGTAACACCAACGTGTAGAACCACAGGAAGATCCCAGCGGCGAGGCCGGCGAACACCCCGCGGCGGTTGGCCTGCTTCCAATACAACGCCCCCAGCATGGCGGGCGCCAGCTGAGTCACGGCGGCGAAGGCGATCTGGCCGATGGTCGCCAGGCTTGCTGTCGAGCCCAGCAACCGGTAGCTGACATAGGCCAGCAACAGGATTACCACGATGCTGACCCGGCGAACCGAGAGCATCCACTGGCGGAATACTTCGAACGGCCGTTCGGCATTGTTGTGCCGTAGCAGCCAGGGCAGCAGCATGTCGTTGGACACCATGGTGGAGAGCGCGACACTTGCCACGATCACCATGCCGGTGGCGGCCGAGGCGCCGCCGATGAACGCCAGCACTGCCAGCGACGGATGGGCCTGGGCCAGGGGCAGGCTGATGACGAACGAATCCGGCAATACCGAGCTGGGCAGCATCATTTGCCCGGCGAGAGCGATGGGCACCACGAACAGGGCGGCCAGGGCCAGGTAGGCGGGGAATACCCATTTGGCCAGACGCAGGTCCTGGGGTTCGATGTTCTCGACCACGGTCACGTGGAATTGCCGTGGCAAACAGATGATCGCCATCATCGCCACGCCGGTCTGCACCACCATGGACGGCCAGTTGATGGTTTCCTTCCAGTACTCCTCCAGCCGCGGCGCGAGCATCGCCTGGCTGAACAGGTCGTCGAAGCCGTCGTAAAGGCCAAACGTCACGAAAGCGCCCACCGCGAGGAAGGCGAGCAGCTTGACCAGGGATTCGAACGCAATCGCCAGCACCATGCCGCGGTGGTGCTCGGTGGCGTCCAGGTTGCGGGTCCCGAACACGATGGTGAACAACGCCAGGATCAGCGAGACGATCAATGCGGTGTCCTGGGCGCGGGTGCCCATGGCGTCGGCGCCGGCGCCGATCAGCAGGTTCACCCCCAGCACGATGCCCTTGAGCTGCAAGGCAATGTAGGGCAGCACGCCGACCAGGCAGATCAGGGCGATCACGATGGCCAGGGATTGGGATTTGCCGTAGCGGGCGGCGATGAAGTCGGCGATGGAGGTAATGTTCTCCTGCTTGCTGATCATCACCATCTTCTGCAAGACCCAGGGCGCCAGCACCAGCAACAGAATCGGCCCGAGATAGATCGGCAGGAACGACCAGAGCTGCTCGGCGGCCTGGCCCACCGCGCCAAAGAAGGTCCAACTGGTGCAGTAAACCGCCAGCGACAGGCTGTAGACCCAGGCCCGGACCCGGGGGGGCAACGGCGTACTGCGCCGGTCGCCGTAGAAGGCGATGGCGAACATGATGGCCATATAGGCCAGGGCAACAACGGCAATCAGCCCGCTGGACAGCGACATGGAAACTCCCGAACGAAGAACACCGGGACCTGGGCCCGGCAGGACAGTCTCGCATGCCCGCTCGGGTTCGTCAGTGTCGACCAAGGTCGGGGCACTGTCAGTTCCTACAGTTGTTGAGCAAAAAAAGCTGTGTTCTATTCACTTCAAGGTAGTGGGGGTCTTTCTTCGGAGAACTTTCAATGGCACCGGATCGTCGCTCGTCTTCAGCCTCCCGGACCCAGTGGGCGACTACCCTGATGTCGCAATTGAATCCCGGCGAAAGCGAAACAGTTGATGCCATTGTCGCGCAGGCCGGTTCTATTCTGGAGCTTGCGCGAGAACATCCTGAGCGATGGGTTGAGCAGGGCTTGCGCATCGGGCCGGCGCGGGAACTGCACGAGCGTGCAGTGAGCGCGGCGATATGGATGACGCGCCAGTATCGCGAGCGCGAGCTTCGAGGGGCGGATCGCCAGAGCTACGATGTGCGCCGCGGTTTTGCCTCGCTGACGGATGGGCCTCGTTATGACCTGGAGTTCGACGAAGACTGGTCGAACATGGCACGCCCGAATGCCATTGAGGCGAGAACGTCTCCCGTGGCCTATCTCGTCAGCCTTTACAAAAAGGCACTTGCCCTGGAGAGCGCCGGCGACGAGGAGTACCGTTTTCGTTTGGAGGCTCGTCGGCCGGATATCGCCACTCAGCTCATTGATTCGGCGGCGATGACCCAGGAATGTACGGTGTTATCGCTGTCGATGAACATTCTGGAAGCGTCGCTTCTCAACGCTGCGCGGATATCGGATCCCGATACTGTCGAGGCGGACAGGGTCCTTGCGAGCGCGCGTTATCCGCTGACCATGCCGTACGAGCATTGGGTTGAGCAGCTTGGCGTGATCTTGTCGCTTTTTGACTCGTCCGTTTCAGTTTTTGGTGAACTGGCGCGCGCAACTGACCCCGAGTTTCATTATTTTGCCTTTTCGGGCATGCAGACCGATCGCGGCGACGATACGTTCCTTCTGAGCTTGCCAGTCGGCCCGGCGCGCCGGGAACTTCTCTTGGAAGCGCTTTTCAACGGCGCCCGGCCAGGAAACGAAGAGGAGCTGGCGAACTTTTACTGGACGACCTATCGGGTCTATGCCAGGGCGGCTTTAGAGGACAGCGCGGAATTCTGTACGCGCACCGGGATAACGCGGGACGCGCTTCCCGGGTTGTTTGCCGTCAGGGAAGACGCACCGGTTTTGTCCAGATATGCCTCTGCGGCGGCGGTTTCCCTTCAAGAGCCCGGTCCCCATGAGTTTGGCGCGGTTTACATCAATGGGGCGCAGCACCCCGCTATTGACCTGCTGGCAATGCATGACCCGCACACCTTTCGACAGGTCAGGGACACGGAAGCCGTCCCGGTCGATCCACCCGTCCAGCTTGTCAATCTGACGGATGAACGTGCGGACCGGATCCATCGGCTTATCCGGCTCAGTCGATGGCTTGGGACCTCTTTTAGAGAGATGGATCAGCTGATTGTCGCCGCCCATCACGCCGAGAAAAAAAATGGAGCGCCACAAATCACGCGCAATACGCTGAAAGCCCTTGGGGTTTTCTGTGAAATGCGGCAGCGCTATGCGGTGACCGCGGAGGATTTTGCCGCCTGGCTCGATAAGGTATCGATTTTTGGCGCTGGAGAGACGGTTGCCCAATATGACCGCATTTTTGTCAAGCATGGGCTTTTGGGGGAGCCCCTGGTCCTGGACAATTCGCCATTCAGCGCACGGATCGAAGACAACACGGATGAACACGGGCGGGAAACCGTCCAGGCGATTTGTGCGAGCCTTGGCCTGGATACGTCCGAGTTCACCTACATGGCGCGTGTTGTCGCCAATAGCTATGACCCGCCGGAACTCAGACGCAACCTGGAGATTTTGTCTTCCTTCTATCGCATTGTCAGTATCGCCCGCTACTTGGAAGTTCCGCCGACGGTGCTGATCGGGCTTGTGCAGACGCTTGGTCAATCGGGGCCGGTCTTGAAGCAGATTGCTGGCGTCCCTTCGGTGGACGCGCTACCCACGCTGGGGGCAACGGACTTTTCCGCGGCGTTGATGGCGGTTGTCGATTGCGTGCGCTGGTGCCGGGAAAAAGGCATCGATCTGGCGTGGTTTGTGCGGGCCATGCGCTCAAACACGACCGTTCCCGTGGCCAGTGACAGTGAACGGCAATTGGTCGCCAGTTTACATACCATGCTGGGGAGTCTTCGCATCACCCATGAAGTCCTGGAGCAAGCCGGTGTTCCTCCAGCGTTGAATACCGTGGCGACAGCCGTCGGCATTGATTGGGTTGCACTGCTGACGGACGTTATCGATGCCCAGGGCATTGTACTTGACGGCGTCTCGGGCTCGGACACGGATTACGCGGTGAGCGTTCGCAACATCGTTGCCGATGTGGTGGAGAGGATCGCCCAAGGGGATTCAATCCACGTGGACGACCAGGGTGAGGCGGACACGCTTAAAAATACGGTGGTGGAATCCGTGACTGCAGTCATTCTCCGGATGCGGGCTTCGCAGCGGGCCCTGGTCGAAGAGCATCTGGCCACCTACCTGGCTATTTCGTCCGACCTTGTCCTGCCTCTCATCGAGTGGGCTGATCAGAGCGTCTACGATATTTTGCGTTGGGTGTGGGAGACAGAGGGCGTGGTGACCCCCGCTGAGTCGTTGCGCTCGATGGCCCTGCAGTTCTTGAGCCCCTCCGATCCGGTTGCGCGGCATTTTCGAGCCGCGGCCGGGCATCCGGTCGCGTTCCTCGTGGACGAGGACGACTTTGAAGATTGGAGCAATGTCGACATCATGCTCCAGAAGTTGGGGAGCTTGCATCGCCTGGCCGATGTGGTTCGTCAGTTCGAGTTGGATGGCGAAATGCTGAGCCGCCATGCGGCCAGCAAGCGGCAATTGGAAGGTCGGCCCGACGCCCCCGATTCATTCGGATTTGCGCCAGGCCTGGATGCAACCGGCGCGATTGCGCTGACCACGCTGTATCACCTGCAAACCTATCGCGATGTCACGTCGCGGATGCAAGCTTCACCATCGGCATTGATGGACTACTTGTCCCTGGTCAACGATCCCCAGGCCTTCGATCCTGATCTTATCGCCGAGAGCGAGGATTATGCCCGCCTGATGCAGGATGCGGCCGCTGTCAAGGTCGCGGAGATGTTGGGCGTCAGCGCGCGCGAAGTGCTGGAGGCCGCACGTTTTATTGCACCGACGGGGGTGATTACCCAGCTGAGCCAATTCAATGGCTTTATCCGAATGCTGGAAATGGCCCGTACGAGCCAACTCAGCATTCTAGCCTTGCATGAACTGGGCGGATTGCCGGTGTCCGCCAATACGGAAGACTATCGCAGCGCCGTGCAATACGCCCTCGGCAGTCTCTACGCCGGTCGGTTGCAACAGGGCGGTTCCGGCAGTGTTCCCGAGGTCGGCCAGGCGGCAACGAGCGAGGCTTCCGTCGACCAGACGCGCCTGGTGGCCAACGCGCTGAGCTTGGCCCCGGAAAAGGCGCAGGCGGTGTATCGCCTGCTGGTGCGGGATTTGAGTGGAAAACCGCTGGTCAATATCCGCGTACGTTGGTCGCTGGCAGGCCCCGGGACCTTGGATACGGATATCTCGCACACGGATGCGGACGGGGTGGTCGAGGTCATCCTGACATCAAGCGCCGAGATGGGCATTGCAACGGTTTTTGCAACCATCGGGCTCGATCAGCGCATTGCCATGCCCACGGTGACCATTGACTGCGACGAAGAAACGCTGGGCCTGCGTCAGCCGAAACCGGATGAGGACATTGCGCCTAAATTGGCCGGTCGTCGTGAGTCTTTTGAATTGTCCGTCGTCTTGCGGGACGGTTATGGGAACTGGGGGCGCAGCAGGCGTGTGCGCTGGAGCGTGATCGAGGGGCCAGGCCAGTTCAAGAAGGACACGACGGTTGCCGATGAAAACGGGGTCGCCCGTGCTCAGTTGTTCAGTAACGAGGAGGGGATGACGAAGGTCCGGGCAAGCCTTGGCGAAGGTCTGGAGCTTGAAGGGTTTGCGGCGTTTCGCTTCATCGATGCGCCCTTTATCGATAACAGCAGCTACAGGCTGCGCTTCAAGGGCCCGAATGTACTGGGGCTGGACGTCACAATCGCTTGCCGCGTTCTCTCACTGAGCGGTACGGGCAAGCCAGGAGAACAAATCGACTGGAGCGTGCAATTCGCTGATGAGTCGAACTATGAACCGGGCGAGCCGGTTGCTTCTGATGTTGACGGATACGCGGTTCTCGAGTTGCCTTCCTCCGTGCTGAAGGAAGGCGCCATGACGGTCCGCGCGACTCTGTTGCCTTCACAGGCAGGGGATGAGAGAGCAGAGTTTTTCGAACAGGTCATGATCATTCTGCCCGTGCCGAGGCTCGTCGCGGCGTCACCGGCCAACGTGTCGGCGATTGCGTTGGCCGGTGAGGTGGTGCATGTGCGGGTACGGGTGGAAGCCGAGGTGGGGGCAGACTCCGCTGCGGTGTTTCAGGGGGTTGGTGAGTACCCCGTGCAATGGGGCATGGACGGCGGCGGGAGCGGGAAAGAGACGCGGACCGATGCCGAAGGCATGACGGCTTTTGCCGTGCCGATTGATCGGGCTGGAGAATATACCCTGTCGGCCACACTGGATGCCCCCTCGGGGCAGGCAGTGACCTTCACGGTGAATGTCCTGGCAGAGCCGGATTGGCGGTTCTTCTTGGCGCCGCTCGGGCAGGCGGCGAGCGAGGATGAGCAGGACTCGCTGACATTCATCGTCGGCAAGAAATACACATTGATCCTTGAGGACAAGTCCGATTCCAGTGATACGACGGGACGCGAGATTGCCCTGACCTGGAGTGGCGTCAACCCGGTCGGCCAAGGGCTGGTGGCCAATCCGAGTTTCTTGCAGATGCGTCGACTTCCCGAGGGCGGACGCTTGAGCTGGCAGATCGAGTGCAGGCAACTGCCGGATCCCAGGGCGGTATTTTCGATTGGCGCGACACTGCAAGGCACCCGGTACAGCCAGATCCTGCGAACGAAAATCCAATCGGAGGAGCCATCGTCCCGACGACCGCGACGTTGAGCCTCCCTGTCACTGCAACCGTTTTTTACGTATTTCAGACGCACATCGATTCCTGCGCGCCGATGTCGGGGCCGCATAAAGGAATCTGCCATCAGGAATGAACTTCCAAGAGGCGTGGTCATGACCGATCTTACGACGAAACTCGAAGTCTTGAGCAAGCAGCGCCAAGAAGCGCTTCTTGAATGTTATTTGGGCGCCGTGGCGGCCCGGGACGGCGATACGAACGTGCTGGCAAGTGTCGCTGATCTCGATGCGTATCACCTGTTCGATCACCATGTCGGCACGGCGCCGAAAACATCCGCCGTGGGCGAGATGATCGCCAGCTTGCAGCGCTATATCCACGGCATCTACTCCGGTGACGAGCCAGGTTTCGGGCAGGATTTCGATGATCGGGAAGTCGAGACCTGGCGCCAATGGGAAAGCCGTTATGCGATCTGGGCTGGCGTGGAGAAACTGCAAAGTTATCCGGAAAACTATATCGATCCAGAACTACGTATTGTCAAAACACAGTTTTATGAACAACTGGAAGGGGATCTTGCGCAAGGGCGCCTCAATACTGAGCGTGCACAATCCTCCGTCCTCTCTTATCTCGAAAAATTCGAAGATGTGGCCGATATCGATGTACTCAACGGTTATATCGATGGGCCTTTTGTTCTGTCCGATTCAACTGTTTATCAGGCTGACTATTATCTTCTCGGGCGCAAACGCGCCGATAACAAATATTATTGGCGCAAGGTTGCCATCGTACTCGGCGAGGGGCAAACGCGCGTTCCCCCCAGTGCCTGGAGTGAATGGGAACCCATCGAGGCAGGGATTGGCGATGCAACGAATGTTCGCCTGACCTTCTTTGGCAACCGGCTTTATGTGTTCTGGGTGAGCAGGTCGTCCCTCAATGAGATCGGCGGGAGTGAGGGACTTAACTGGGACATATTCGATATTCGCTTCTCCTATCGCAGTTTGGGGGGCACATGGTCTCCGCCCTTTACCGTTGACACGGTCATGCTCGAGCGCAACAGCGTCGCCTCCGGCAAGCGCTATCGGCGCGCACGCGCCGAAGATGGACGCAATCGTCTTCTGGCGATCGTTAGCGATAGCGGAATTACCAAAGAAGCGAAGCAGATGGTACTCGGCGTCATCCTGTCGACCTTCGATGGCGAAAGCACAACGTGCTATTACGCGTGGGATGAGTTACTGAACCGTGTCGATCTCGCAGAGGGGGAACAGCAACACATTCGTGATCTGCTCGAAACCTATAATGATCGATCTTATCTACAAAGGCGCATGCCGCTGCTGGGCGAAACGACTGACTACAAAGGCTGGGCCGTCGCCTCCATTCGGCCAAAGGACTCCGCAGATCAGCCAGAATACACGCGCTATTTGGAACTTAGGGCAAGTAATCTGTGGCATTCCCTCTTCGTCACCGTGAGTAGCACCATTCCTGCTTATGAGCTATGGCTGGGGACTGCTTCCGTGCGTGTTAATCCGGCTACTTCGGCGGCGCTTTATTTTTTTAATATTGAATTTATCCCCCTTCGTTTTACAAACGTTGAAAGCGGCACAACCGGTTATGCCGTGGTCATTAGTTTTAAAGGGGGAATCTATAAGCCCAATTCATGCCGATTAGATTTTTTGAAAGACGACGGGGGGATTGGAGAAACGCTTGATGTATCTCTGGATGAATCCGCGATATTTCGACAGTTTATTCCGGCATTTGATGCGGCTGGACGTTATAAAGATACATTTCGATATATAGCGCGACTGTCAGATACCGAATGGAAAACGCATGGTACTTGGCTGAGGGTTACGGTCGATGGACAGTCTACGTTTGTAATAAATCCCACCGTTTCGCATCGTTCAGTTGTTCCGGCTCCCTTTGTGCTGCCCATTTGGGTTGGGGCAGAAAAGGCGCCTATCGGTAATTTGCCGCTGTTCCGATTCAACGGCGGTGCGGGGCTCTTCAAAACGGTCCCCCTGACGGGAAACCCCCAAATTGTTGCCGTCGGGTTGGGGGAGTATTCAGGCGATACTTGGAGCAAGGGCTATCAGGAGTTCGAGGTTCTGTTGACGGCGCCGCGGGTCGACGGGCCGAAGATCGTCCCTGGCCCCGAGAATGCTCAGGGCCAGGCCGGTCAGTTTCTCGATTTTGGCAGGGAGTTCGAGGCGACGCGAGCCGTCGAGGCCATCCGCCTGAACACGACATTCGGTCGCGAACTGGTGGAGCGGGCGGCGCTCTCCATCGAAAATTTGCTCTCCTGGGACAGTCAGCACACCGAAGAACCGCCGCGTCCAGGGTCGAACAAGCCGGAATTTCTCGATTTCCATGGGGCGAACGGGCGCTACTTCTGGGAAATATTCTTCCATCTTCCGCATCTGATCGCGGTACGGTTGCGCCGCGAAATGAGCTACGAGGATGCGTTGGGGTGGTTGCACTATCTCTTCGACCCGTCTGCCAGGATCAATCCGGGACGGGTAGAAACCACCGCCTATTGGCGCTCGCGCCCGTTGCTGATGGAGGGCGATCCAAGCTTCGAAGTGGCCTCTCCCGCCGACCCGGATGCCATCGCCTACAGCAACCCGGTCCACTACCGTAAACGGATCTTTCGCGATTATGTCGAAACCCTGATCGAATGGGGGGATTGGCTCTATAGACAACTGACCCGCGATAGCCTGACCGAAGCCAAAATGCTCTACCTAAGGGCCGCGCGCATGATGGGGCCGGCCCCTGACATGCGCGGGGCCTCCAACTGGACGCCAAAGACACTCAGTGAACTGGAAGGCGCTCGAAACCTCGAGTGTTTCGATGCGCTCGCCCCGTTGCTATCGGTCGATACGCTGATCAATCTGCCGTTGACATCCGGCCATGCACCGTTGGCGCCGCTGCTGGACCACCCGGATTTTCGGCCTGAAATCAACCGGGACCTGCTGGATGTCTGGGAGACTTTGGAAGCACGCCTGCACAACCTGCGCCACTATCTGACCCTCGACGGCAAGCCCATCGACCTGCCGCTTTATGACACGCCCATCAACCCCAAGGACCTGATGCGGGCCCAGGCAGGTGGTGGCGGCCTCAACCTGCGGGACATCCTGACACCGCCGATCGTTCCGCCTTATCGCTTCATGGCCATCCTGCCCCGTGCGCAACAAGCGGTGCAGACCCTTTGCAGGTTTGGTGATCAGCTCCGGCAATACATCGAACAGGCGGATCGTTGCGAGCAGGAAACTCTGCAACAAGAACATCTTATCGAGATGGGGGACTTCAGCCGTGAGTTGCAGGTCGAGCTGATGCGTCATAGCGAAGCGACATGGGACGCCCTCGAGTCCACCCAGCAAGCGATCGCCGAGCGGGAAACCTATTACGACGGATTGATCCAGAAGGATCTCAACAAGTATGAAATCGAGGCGGTCGAAAATCTGAAACGCGCTAAAACAGGTGCAATAACGGGAGGGTCCTTTACCACCACAGGAATCGCGGCGGATTTCTTCGCCAATGTTTTCGGATTGGCAGCTGGCGGTATGAAGTGGAGTGCTCCGTTTCATACCGTTGCGGCAGCAGCGAGTACCTACACTCAAAGTGAATCGTACTGGGCCAATCTCCGTGAGCGTTACGGTTCGCAACAACGTCTGCGTGAAGAGTGGAAGTTCCAACACAAGGCGGCTATTGCCGAGCGCGAGGCCCTGCAAGAGCAACTCAAAGCCCAGGCAATCCAGATCAAGGCCTCGGTGATCTCGCTCAATCAGCAGGTTCGCGCCATTGAACAAGCCAGGGAGATGTATACGTTTCTCACCCAGACCCGCACCTCTCGGGCCTCGCTCTATCGCTGGATGCAAAGCAAGATGGCAACGCTCTATTTCCAGACCTACGATGCGGTGACCGCCCTGTGTTTGTCCGTACAGGCCTGTTGGCAATATGAAATCGGCGATTATGAAACCCACTTTATCCTGCCCGGCGCATGGGTCGACAGCCATCACGGCTTCACGGCCGGCGAGACGCTGACGCTTGGCCTGCTGCGCATGGAGTCGGCTTTTGTCCATCGCTACGAACGGCGCCTGACGATCAGGAAAATGGTGTCACTGCGCGATTACTTCGAACCTGAGGCGTGGTCCGATAAAATTCAGACGCTTCAGAGCACTGGAAAACTGGACTTCAACCTTGATAGCCGCTTCTACGACAGCGACTACCCCGGCCATTACCTGCGTCAGATCCGGCGTGTATCGGTCACGCTCCCGGCGGTGCTCGGCCCCTATGAAATGGTCAGCATGACCCTCACGCAGATCTCCAGCAAATTGCTGATCAAACCCGATCTGGGTGGTGCTCGCCATCTCTACGATCCACGGCATGCCGATGCCGATACCACCTATGTGCGCTACAACCTGCGTTCACAGCCGCAAATCGCTGTGTCCGACGGACTCGACGATGACGGCACCGGCTCGCGTTTTGCCTTCGACGAAGACCGCTACGCGTCTTTTGAACGAACCGGCGCGATCTCCTCATGGCAGATAGCTATTCCACGGACTCGCCCTGGCATGCAAGAGGAGCTTCTGGCATCACTGACCGACATCATCATTGAAGTGGAATATACCGCTCTCGATGGCGGTAGGGATTTCGCCGAAAAGATCGAAGGGCTTTTGAATGAGGCAGGGTTTCGCCAGTAGGACGAGATATCGAGCAAGCCTCGTGAATATTGGCCCGCAGTCGCCCGGATCGATGTAGACACAACCTGTCAGGGAGTGTGGACATGAACGTGCAAAAACGGATCAAACGGAATCTGTTGGGCTCGGCGGCCGACTTGCCCACGAGCACTTGGCCTCCAGAATGGAAGAGGCGCATGGGCAGCGGTTTCAGCGGTGCCGATCTCATCTATGTGTCGAGCAACGAGACCCAGCGCCGGTATGTCTATCTGTATGGCGAAGCGGAAGCCGCGATCGAATTCGACCTGCCCATCGATCTGCGCCTGACGGCGGAGCCTGGATATCAAGTCAGGTTCCTGTATCAGCCGACGCAGCAAGCGAGCGAAAACCCCAGGGTAGTGGCGTATTTCAATGCCGGGACGCATTTCTGGACGCGGGAGTTGCAGACCAGCGCCGTGAACGCGACCACGGAGCCGCCACGAGACTGGCTGGTCTGCGATGACAAAATTGTGCTGAACGACGAAATCACGCTGCCAAAGGCTGCGTTGGCGTTTCAGTCGGGCCTGTTCGATCCTGCCGCTGCTGCCGATGCCACGAGCGAGCACGGGAGTGATCTGCCCGTCACGCAGGAGCCAGCTTGGCCGACGGGCCCAGGCGAGGTGCATTTCTCCGGCAGGGCTTTGGGGGCTGCTATCGACCCCGAGATGGCGCAAGGCGTGTCGGTGTTCGTGCATCTCAAGCCGCTGGAATTGAGCACCAATGAACCCATGCCTGAATTCAACGGGAGCAGCGCTCGCTATTGGGTGGAAAAGGATGGCCGCGTCTATATGCCGATCTGCCGGGGAGCAAGGGCGCATCATTTCACCCTGCCAGTAGTAGAGGCGTGCGGATGGGCCGGCGGTGGAATGTATGCCGGCACCAGCGTCTATGCCTCGTTTACCGACCCGAACGAGGCCGGGCAGGCTGGGTTGCAAGTGGCACCAACAGACCCTGACGCGGATGACGATGCCCAGCATGTTTCCAAAACCTGGGAAATTCGCAGCGATGCCCAGGACCTCAGCGTCAACGGCAGGACAGCCACCCTGCGCTTTGAAAGTATCTATCATGCCGAGCCTTACGAGGCATTGGCCTGCATCGTCGGGCCCTACAAGCTTGATATCACCGACCACGGACAGCCTGACTATTGGCCCAGCGTCGAGGAAGAGGAAACCATCGATCTTCATGTGAGCGTTCGTTACGCGGTTTCCGGCAATTGGGAATCCGGTGCCGCCGTTGAATGGCGCCACGAGGACGATCTTCTGGAAACGGTGCTTACCGGTGAGGAGGGTTTGGCTGTGTTTGGCTACCAGCCAACCACCGATGCCACGGTCACAGCGGTGGTCGATAGCCCTTATAAACCTGAAGCCGAGACACGAACCTTTGTTGTCAAAACCATCCCGACCCGAAAATGGGCGCAGTTCGAACTCAGCGTCAATGGAGCGGGCATTTCACCTGACGACCATTGGTGGATTCTGCCCGGTCAGTCCTATGAACTGACCCTCAAGCCGTGCGCCGGAAGCGTGCTGATCGGTCAGGATCTGGCGTTCACCGTCGATCCTGCGCAAAGGCTTCAGCTCGAACCGACGGGGAATCGCCCACTGGCCGCGAGCGGCCTCACCTGGAGCATCACGACGGCGGCGAATGTCATCGGCGACTTTGCATTACGCCTCGACTGCATTCGCTTCAAACAACCACTGACATTGAGTGGCGGTATCAACGAGCTGCCGGCTTTGACGATCGTCGAAGCACCCGGCGATCAGCTCGATCCGATGGCGGCAATGACCATGTTGACGGCGTTGGTGCCGCAATATGACGGCATGCACAGCACCGACAAGATCCGGGTCACCTGGACCGGGGCGGCCGGCAGCCCTACGCAAGGGTCACATACCACGGCACCGATTGAGGTGGGAACGATTGGGGAGAAGCCGATCCCGTTGCCGGTATCGCTGATTGCCTACAGCCTGGGTCAGTCGGTGACGGTCAACTACACCGTCACGCCTGACAGCGGCAACGAATCGCCGCCGTCGGATTTGTTCCACCTGACGGTGCAGCCTCTCACTTCCGACGATCTGCTGGAATCCAAGCCAAGGATCACGCAAGCCGCCAACAGTGGTGAGGGCCCAACATTGGACTTGAGAGTCGTGACGGGTGACTGCTCTGTGCGTATCGAGGGTTGGCCGCATATTGCGAAGGATCAGTACGTATGGCTGCGCCTGAAGGGGTTCAAGGCCGATGGTTCGGCGCACGACCGGACCATCTGGCAGCCTCCGTCGCGAGTGACGCAAGGTGAGTATGACCAAGGTTACCTGCCCGCCAACGTACCCTACAGCTATATCAAGGACCTGGGCGACAGCAGAACCCTGACGGTGGAATTCAAGGTCGCCTTCGATAAGACCACTGAGGAAACGCAGGCGGTCACCTTCCCGTTGCGCACCTACACCGTCCGTGCGCCGCTGAACCTGTCGGCTCCCCGAGTCAAACAAGCCACCGGCACCTCGCCCAGCCAGCAATTGAATCCGGTGGCAGCCAAGGATGCCCTGACCGTAGTGATCCCGGAGTACGGCGTCCTGCCTGACGATCAGGTCCGCGTGACCTGGACCGGCACCGCTGGAGGGGGCTCACACACCACGGCGGCACAAGCGCTGCCTGGCAACCGGGAGATTCCGATTCCAATTGACGTGATCGCTTATAACCTGGGCAAGTCGGTCTCGGTCACCTTCGTCGTGATCCGCAATGGCGAAACTTCTGATCCCTCCGTTGCACTCAACCTGGCGGTGCAGACCTTCACCTCCGGGGATCTACAGGCCTCCCAGCCAAGGATTACGCAAGCCGCCAATAATGGCGAAGGGCTTGAGCTGAACCTGGACGATGTGACCGATGGTGCGTCCGTGCGTATCGATGGATGGCCGCATATTGCGATTGACCAGTATGTATGGCTGCGCCTGAAGGGGTTCAAGGCCGATGGCTCGACGCACGACCGGACCATCTGGCAGCCTCCGTCGCGGGTGACGCCAGGCGAGTATGGCCAGGGTTACCTGCCCGCCAACGTGCCATACACTTATCTGAAGGACCTGGGCGACAGCAGAACCCTGACAGTAGAGTTCAAGGTCGCCTTCGATAAGACCACTGACGAAGCGCAGGCGGTCACCTTCCCGTTGCGCACCTATACCGTCCGTGCGCCGCTGAACCTGTCGGCTCCCCGAGTCAAACAAGCCACCGGCACCTCGCCCAGCCAGCAATTGAATCCGGTGGCAGCCAAGGATGCCCTGACCGTAGTGATCCCGGAGTACGGCGTCCTGCCTGACGATCAGGTCCGCGTGACCTGGACTGGCACCGCTGGGGAGGGCTCACACACCACGTCGGCACAAGCGCTGCCTGCCAACCGGGAGATTCCGATTCCAATTGGCGTGATCGCTTATAATCTGGGCAGGCCGGTGGCGGTCACCTTTGTCGTGATTCGCAATGGAGAACCCTCTGATCCCTCAGTTGCACTCAACCTGGCGGTGCAGACGATAGCGTCCAGCGATCTACAGGCCTCCAAGCCAAGGATTACGCAAGCCGCCAATAATGGCGAAGGGCTTGAGCTGGACCTGGACGACGTGACCGGTGGTGCGTCCGTGCGTATCGATGGATGGCCGCATATCGCGGTGGGCCAGTATGTATGGCTGCGGCTTAAAGGGTTTAAGGCCGATGGCTCGACGCACGACCGGATCATCTGGCAGCCTCCGTCTCGGGTGACGCCAGGCGAGTATGGCCAGGGTTACCTGCCCGCCAATGTGCCCTACGATTATCTGAGGGAACTGGGCGACGGCAAGACACTCACGGTAGAGTTCAAGGTAGCTTTCGATAAGGCCACCAATGAAGCACAGGCGCTTACTTTTCCGTTGCGTAGTTACACTATCAAACAGGAGATGGTCAAACCGACCATTGACAGCCTCAAGGATGCCAACGATAAAGAAATCCCCGGGGGCATCTTCGAACGCTTCACTGTTAGTACCCGGTTGAAACTGTCGGGCCAAGCGAACAGGGGCCGGAACGTCGCAATTGTCGATAGCAGGGAGGAAGATGCAAATATCAGGGGCCAGGCGACGGCACATCTACTAACCGGCACATGGGAATTCACTTTTACCGTCCCGGTTGGACGATACTCTTTCTGGGCCAAGGCACTCTATCCATTCGATGGCTATCCATACTCAGGTGTGCGCCATGTCGAGGTCGTGCCGCTGATCGTACCCATCCTTAAGTCTGTCAGAGGCACCGATCATCAAGATATCCCGAACGGGGGTAGCACCTCTAGCAGGGAATTGAGTTTGGCCGGTAATGCGAGTCTGGGCCAGAAAGTCGAAATATTTGACGGCAGTGGTGCCAGCGCTGTTTCCAAGGGTGAGGTTAAAGCTAATATTTATAACGGCGGTTGGACACTCCGTATAACAGTCGGCCCAGGTGACCACCGCTTCTACGCCAAGTCGCTTTATCACAGCGGCGCTCCGGTATATTCAAACGTACGCACGCTCACCGTCAGGCCGTGATGGACGATGATCAACTGGCTGTTCATGGGAGCTGCCAGATACGCAGCGTCCTATCGAGCTATCGCGAGCACGCTCGCGATAGCGGCTTTACTGACTCAACGCAATATCCACCAACCGATACAACTCCTCAACCTCCAGCGGCGCGGTCGCGAAGAGGATGCGAAACACGGTCGGCGCCACCACGATATTGATCAGCCGCTCGATACCCGGGCTTGGCGTCTCGGGATAGCGATCCAGAATGATCTGCAATTGGCTGCTGATAATCCCCACGCAATGCCCCGGTGTAGCGCAGGCCTGGATGTCGCGCATCATATTGCGACCGGGCTCGGAGCTCATTTCATCCAGGTACTGTTCGGCCCAGGCCAGCAGGTCGCCGCGCAGGCTGCCAGTATTGGCCGGCTCGCTGTCGGGGCGCATGCGGGCGATGGCGACGTCGGCCAGCAGCGCCGGCAGATCACCCCAGCGTCGGTAGATGGTGGATGGTGTCACCCCGGCGCGTGCGGCGATTTGCGGCACGGTCAGGGTGGCCCGGTCCTGTTCCTGGAGCAGGGCGCGGACGGCCGAGTGGATCGACTCTTGTACCCGGGCGCTTCTGCCGCCGGGGCGTAAACCTTCTTTAATAGCCATGTATCGGACCTTAACACAAAGAATTTGCTTTAAGCGCCTCTCGGTAGCACACTTCGCAAAAGCAAAAAATTAGCTTTTGCTGATGGCCTGTGAATAGCTTTTGTGGAGCGTGCCCATGTCTCGTCCAGCTTCGACCCGTGCCAGCCTGATTTTCCTGGCGATGACTTTGCTCGGTTTCCTCGCTGCATCCAGTGCGCCGACGCCGTTGTATCACCTCTATCAGGAGCATATGCAATTTTCTCCGGCGATCCTTACGCTGATCTTCGGGGTATATGCCTTCAGCCTGCTGGCCGCCTTGTTGACCGTGGGATCGCTGTCGGATTACCTGGGCCGCAGGCCCGTGATCTTCGTGGCGTTGTTGCTCAACATGCTGGCGATGATGCTGTTTATCAACGCCGACAGCATCGGTTGGCTGATCGGAGCACGCCTGATCCAGGGATTCGCTACAGGCATGGCCACCAGTGTGCTGGGCGCCGCGTTGCTGGACTTCGATCGTCAGCAAGGGCCGCTGATCACCAGCGTCGCGCCGTTGCTGGGCATGGCGTGTGGAGCGCTGGGCTGCGGCATGTTGGCCGAGTTCGCGCCACGGCCGTTGCAACTGACGTATTGGCTTCTGCTGGGGCTGTTCCTGGTCCAGGCGATTTATCTCTGGCGCCTCAGGGAAAGCGTCAGCCCACAACCCGGAGCCTGGCAATCCTTGCGTCCGACCTTGCACGTGCCGGTCCAGGCGCGGCGAGCCTTGTGGTTGATACTGCCATTGAATCTGGCGGCCTGGGCAGTGGGCGGCTTCTATTTGTCATTGGCGCCATCCTTGGTTCGGGCCGCCACTGGCTCGACTTCCAACCTCATCGGCGGCGCATTGGTCGCCGCCCTGACGCTCACCGGTGCACTGTCCATCTACACGCTACGCAACCAGGGCGCAGAAAATATGTTGCGTCTTGCCGCCAGCTTGTTGATAACGGGCCTTGTGCTGGTTTTGATCGCTGTACATGGGGGCAGCCTGCCTTTGTTCTTTATCGGTACGTTGGTGACCGGCAGTGGTTTTGGTGCCGGTTTCCTGGGTGCGCTGCGCAGCATCATGCCCTTGGCGCTGCCCCATGAGCGGGCCGGCTTGATGTCGGCTTTTTATGTGCTCAGCTATCTGGCGTTCAGTTTGCCCTCCTTGTTGGCGGGTAACCTGACCCGAGTGTTCGGATTGATTGCGACTACCGATGGTTATGGCGCCGTGTTGATGGCGCTGGCCGTTGGTGCGCTATGGAGCTTGTGGCGTAAATCCCGGGGACTGGCGAACGCCCCAGATAATGCATGAGCTTATCTATAAAACAGATTAACCATAGAGAAATTACCCGTTATATAGATATTCGATCTGGCTCTAGCATGGCTCCCATCTCTTCAGGGGACAGGAGTTCGCCATGACATGTTGCGCTGCAAAAAATCGCTTACGTCCATTGAGCCACTTGCACAGGCCCTTGGAAGCCATCCGTCAATTCACTCCGAATTGGTTCGCCGTGACCATGGGGACCGGCGTATTGGCCTTGGCGTTAGCGCAATGGCCCGGCAACGTGTCCGGGCTTCGCCTGTTGGGTGAAGGTCTGTGGCTGTTCAATGTTTTCCTGTTTGTATTGTTCACCGGCCTGTACGCCGCCCGTTGGGTGTTGTTCTTCGACGAGGCGCGGCGGATCTTTGGTCATTCCACGGTTTCGATGTTCTTCGGCACCATTCCCATGGGGCTGGCGACCCTCATCAATGGTCTTCTGGTGTTCGGCCTGCCACGCTGGGGGGCGAGCGTGGTGCCCTTGGCCGAGGTGTTGTGGTGGATCGACGTGGCGATGTCGCTGGCCTGCGGTGTGCTGATTCCCTTCCTGATGTTCACCCGGCAGGAACATCGGATCGACCAGATGACCGCCGTGTGGCTGTTGCCGGTGGTGGCCGCCGAAGTCGCGGCCGCCAGCGGCGGGCTGTTGGCACCGCATCTGGCCGATGCTCATGCGCAGCTGCTCATGCTGGTCACCAGCTACGTGCTCTGGGCATTTTCCCTACCGGTGGCGTTCAGCATTCTGACAATCCTGTTGTTGCGCATGGCCCTGCATAAACTGCCTCACGAAAACATGGCGGCTTCGAGCTGGTTGGCCCTTGGGCCCATCGGCACCGGCGCTCTGGGCATGTTGCTGTTGGGCGGCGATGCGCCATCGATTTTTGCCGCCAATGGCATCCCAGGCGTCGGCGAAATCGCCGCCGGGTTGGGGATGGTGGCCGGCATTACTTTGTGGGGCTTGGGCTTGTGGTGGATGTTGATGGCGTTGCTCATCACGGCCCGTTACCTGCGCGACGGCATCCCGTTCAACCTTGGCTGGTGGGGCTTTACCTTCCCGTTGGGTGTGTATGCTCTGACCACGCTGAAGCTGGCGGACCTGCTGGGTCTCAAGTTTTTCGGCGTGTTTGGCAGCGCACTGGTGGCAATGCTGGTAGCGCTGTGGCTGCTCGTCGCCCGGCGCACGGTACTGGGTGCCTGGCACGGTGAGCTGTTTGTATCACCGTGCATTGCAGGGCTGGCGAAATAATCACTAAAGAAAGGTAATGTGTGGCCTGGATCGAAAAACCTCATTCCAATAAGTGTCCACGCCACTCAGGTACATGGAAGATGAGTCACCCTTCGCAGTTCACCTTGCTTCGCACGCGGCGGTTCTTGCCGTTCTTCATTACGCAGTCCCTTGGCGCATTCAACGATAACGTGTTCAAGCAGTCGTTGATCCTCGCGATTCTTTACCGCCTCACCATCGAGGGTGACCGTTCAATCTGGGTCAACCTCTGTGCGTTGCTGTTCATCCTGCCATTCTTCCTGTTCTCGGCACTGGCGGGGCAGTTCGGGGAAAAATTCGCCAAGGATGCGTTGATACGCCTGATCAAGCTTGGCGAAATCGTGATCATGGCGGTCGGCGCGGTGGGCTTTCTGTTCGATCACTTATGGCTGATGCTGCTGGCACTGTTTGCCATGGGCACCCATTCGGCCCTGTTCGGGCCGGTGAAATATTCGATCCTGCCGCAGGCGTTGCGCGAAGATGAGCTGGTCGGTGGCAACGGCCTGGTGGAGATGGGCACCTTCCTGGCGATCCTCGCCGGCACCATTGGCGCCGGGATCATGATGTCTTCGGTTCATTACGCGCCGGTGGTGTCCACGGCGATTGTCGGTATCGCAGTGCTGGGTTACCTGGCCAGCCGCGGCATCCCACGGGCGGCGGCCGCCTCGCCGCAGATGCGCCTGAACTGGAACATCTTCAGCCAGTCCTGGGCCACGCTGAAGCTGGGGTTGGGACAAACCCCGGCGGTGTCCCGCTCCATTGTCGGCAACTCCTGGTTCTGGTTCGTCGGGGCGATTTACCTGACGCAGATTCCCGCCTATGCCAAAGAGTGGATGCATGGCGACGAAACCGTGGTGACCTTGATCCTGACGGTGTTCTCGGTGGGGATCGCGTTGGGCTCGATGCTTTGCGAGAAGTTGTCGGGACGTAAAGTCGAGATCGGCCTGGTGCCGTTCGGATCGTTCGGCCTGACGGTGTTCGGGCTGTTGCTGTGGTGGCACTCCGGTTCGATTCCCGACAGCGTCGACGGCCACGGTTGGCTCCAGGTGCTGGGTTTTGGCCACGCCTGGCTGGTGCTGATGGACATCCTCGGCCTTGGCATCTTCGGTGGTTTCTACATCGTGCCGCTGTATGCGCTGATCCAGTCGCGCACAGTCGAGAATGAACGGGCCCGGGTTATCGCGGCCAACAACATTCTCAACGCGTTGTTCATGGTAGTTTCGGCGATTGTCTCCATCGTCTTGCTGAGCCTGGCGAAACTGTCGATCCCACAGCTGTTTCTTGTGGTGTCGCTGCTGAACGTCGGTGTCAACGCCTACATCTTCAAGATCGTCCCCGAGTTCAGCATGCGCTTCATGATCTGGTTGCTGAGCCATTCCATGTATCGCGTGGAGCATCGCAATCTTGATGCGATCCCCGATGAAGGTGCAGCGCTGTTGGTCTGCAACCATGTGTCATTCGTCGATGCCTTGCTGATTGGCGGCGCGGTCCGTCGGCCGATTCGCTTCGTGATGTACTACAAGATCTACAACCTGCCGGTGCTGAACTTCATCTTCCGTACCGCCGGGACGATTCCGATTGCCGGACGCCAGGAAGATATACACATCTACGAAAAAGCCTTCACCCGGATTGCGCAGTACCTGAAGGACGGCGAGCTGGTGTGCATTTTCCCTGAAGGAAAATTGACCGCCGACGGTGAGATCAATGAGTTCAAGAGCGGACTGACGCGCATTCTCCAGGAAACCCCGGTGCCGGTGATTCCCCTGGCGCTACAGGGCTTGTGGGGCAGTTTCTTCAGTCGTGACCCGGCCAAGGGCCTGTTTCGCCGGTTCTGGTCGCGGGTAACACTGATCGCCGGGCCGCCAGTGGCAGTCGAGATGGCTGAGCCGGCCAAGCTGCAAGCGTTGGTGGGGGAGTTGCGCGGGGCGGCCAGATAAAACGATGAATTTGTGGGGGTAAGACCTTTAGAAGCAGAAAACTGTGGGAGCAAGGCTTGCCCGCGATGACATTCTTGAGATGGTCATCGCGGGCAAGCCTTGCTCCCACAGATTGTTCCTGCATTCACCTGCTCTAGAAGTCAACTTAGGCGCTGACCTTGAGCCCGATCAGCCCAGTGACGATCAACGCCACACTGACCAGCCGAACCAACGCCATCGATTCACCAAACAGAATGATCCCGGCGATCACCGTGCCCACCGCGCCGACCCCGGTCCAGACCGCATAGGCGGTTCCCAGGGGCAACTCCTTCATGGCAAGGCCCAGCAGGCCAAGGCTGATTCCCATGGCGGCAATCGTCATGGCAGTGGGTAGAGGACGGCTGAAGCCGTCGGTGTACTTCAGGCCGACAGCCCAACCCACTTCGAACAGGCCGGCAAAAAACAGAATGATCCAGGACATCACATACCCTTCATGAATGGATGGGGTCGTCCCCGGATTGACAGTCGATTCAAGCTGTGGGGTCGTCCCCGCACTGGCAGCAGAGTGCCCATGATCGGGCACTCGATCAAGCCCGTCTTAATCGGCGGTTTGCCGGGCGGTGAGGGTTTCGCCGTCCCGCTTTTCGCTCATGCGCCGGAAGTACGTCGAGAGCAGCGCTCCGGAAATGTTGTGCCAGACGCTGAACAGCGCACTGGGTACTGCCGCTAAAGGTGAAAAATGCGCACTCGCCAATGCAGCACCCAGGCCGGAGTTCTGCATGCCCACCTCCAATGCCAGGGACTTTCGCTGCGCCAGCGGCAGCTTGAACAAATGCCCGGTGAAGTAACCCAGCAAGAAGCCGAAGCCATTGTGCAGCATCACCACGGCCATGATCAGCAGGCCGGATTCGGCAATCTTCGCCTGGCTGGCGGCGACTACCGCCGTGACGATGATCACGATGCTCACCACCGACACCAGCGGCAGCACATCCACCGCCACGCGCACCTTGTCACCCAGTAGCCGTTGTGCCACCACGCCCAGCACGATCGGCAACAGCACCACTTGCAGGATCGACCAGAACAGCTCCATGAACGACACTGGCAGCCAGGCCGAGGCCAGCAGCCAGATCAACGCAGGTGTCAGCAGCGGAGCGAGGAGGGTGGTGACGGCCGCGATTGCCACCGACAACGCCAGGTCACCGCGGGCCAGCCAAGTCATGACATTCGACGAGGTGCCGCTCGGGCAGCAACCCACGAGGATGACGCCCACGGCAATTTCCGGCGGCAGATGAAACACCTGGCAAAGCAACCACGCCACGCCGGGCATGATCACGAAGTGAGCGACCACACCCAGGGCCACACGCCACGGATGACGCGCGACTTCGGCGAAGTCTTCGAGTTTGAGGGTCAGGCCCATGCCGAACATCACCAGGCCAAGCAGCGGCACGATGGCGCTTTTCAGGCCAATGAACCAGGTGGGTTGCACAAACGCCACGATGGCGAAAATCAGCACCCAGTAGGCGAAGGTATTGCCGACGAAGCGGCTCAGTGCAGCCAGTGCGCGCATGACCAGATCCTTGTTGTTAGTGGATTACACAAAACCATTGTGGGAGCGGGCTTGCTCGCGAAGGCGGTGTGTCAGCTGAGAAATTGCTGTCTGACACACCGCTTTCGCGAGCAAGCCCGCTCCCACACTGGAAGTCATCAGCCTTTAGATCCCCTGCGGAATCTCTTCCCCACCCAGCGCCTCGACCAGTGCCGGCAGGAATTCACCGAATGTCAGCATCATCAGCGTGAAGCTGGCATCCAGTTGGCCGAGGGCTTCGTCGCCGCCGTCCTGCTCCGCCTGGTCCTGCAGCAGGTCTTCGAACTTCAGGCGCTTGACCACCATTTTGTCGTCGAGCACGAACGACAGTTTGTCCTGCCAGGCCAGCGACAGTTGGGTTACGACTTTGCCGGTGTTCAGGTGCAGCTGGATTTCGTCGCTGGTCAGGTCCTGGCGCTTGCAGCGCACGATGCCGCCGTCTTCGTGGGTGTCGCGCAGTTCGCATTCGTCCAGCACGAAGAAGTCGTCCGCGGCTTTCTGAGTCTTGACCCAGTCGGTCATGATGGCCGTCGGCGCCGTTTTTACGGTCAGCGGACGCACCGGCAGCGAGCCGATGACTTCACGCAGGGTGGAAAGCAGGTCTTCGGCACGTTTCGGGCTGGCGGAGTTCACCAGGATCAGGCCCTGCTTCGGCGCGATGGCGGCGAAGGTGGACGAGCGCCGGATGAAGGCGCGGGGCAGGAAAGCCTGGATGATCTCATCCTTGAGCTGGTCCCGTTCCTTCTTGTAGACCTTGCGCATCTGTTCGGCTTCGATTTCTTCGACCTTTTCCTTCAAGGCATCGCGTACAACGCTGCCCGGCAGGATGCGCTCTTCCTTGCGAGCGGCGATCAGCAGGAAGTCCTGGCTGACGTGCACCAGCGGTGCGTCTTCGCCTTTGCCGAACGGCGCGACGAAACCGTAAGTGGTCAACTCCTGGCTTGCACAGGGACGCGCCAGTTTGCTGGCCAGTGCAGTTTCCAACGCCTCGGCATCAAAAGGCAGATCTTGGGTCAGGCGATAGATAAGCAGGTTTTTGAACCACATGGGGCGAGTCTCTCCTTTATACAAAGGGGGGCATTATTCTCTTCGTGGCGGCGTAGGCCAACCCTCCGCTAAGCCTTTGGAAGGGCTGAGAAAATTAATTTAAAAAGTGCTTGCCAGCTTCGAGGTCGCTCCGTAGAATGCGCGCCACACCGAAAGCGAAGGGTGATTAGCTCAGCCGGGAGAGCGTCTGCCTTACAAGCAGAATGTCGGCGGTTCGATCCCGTCATCACCCACCATTTCGCTCAAAGTGTTACGCGCAGCGGTAGTTCAGTCGGTTAGAATACCGGCCTGTCACGCCGGGGGTCGCGGGTTCGAGTCCCGTCCGCTGCGCCATATTCAGTTATCTGGAACACTGAACGCCAGGTAACTACCGAAGAGCCCGCTAACGCGGGCTTTTTGCTGTCTGGTGTTTCTGCGCGGTGTATCGAACATTTTTTTCTGATTTTGCTAATTAAATCAGCACGTTACAAAAAATTGTGAGAGAATGCGCCCCGCATCGAAAGTGCAGGGTGATTAGCTCAGCCGGGAGAGCGTCTGCCTTACAAGCAGAATGTCGGCGGTTCGATCCCGTCATCACCCACCACGCTTTCAATGTTTCGCGCAGCGGTAGTTCAGTCGGTTAGAATACCGGCCTGTCACGCCGGGGGTCGCGGGTTCGAGTCCCGTCCGCTGCGCCATATTCGATCATCTGGAACACTGAACGCCAGATCATCTACGAAAAGCCCGCTCATTGAGCGGGCTTTTTGCTGTCAGGTGTCTGGAAATACTTGCGCATTATTGCTCGGCGTTACGGCTGTGACGGTAATCGCTGACCGCCTCATACACCGCCTTGCGCAATCGGTTGATGCCGCCAATGGGACGGTGGGCCTCGATGCCGAACCAGGGATTGAAGGACAGGTTGTCACAGGCCAGGTTCTGCTTGGGGGTGTCGAAGTCCTGGGCGGGGACCTTGATTCGCGCCACCGTTTCGAACGGTGCGTCGCTCTCCTGCCATTCGATACTGGTGTCTTCGATCGGCATGTAGCGGCTCGGATCCTGGCGTTGGACCTGCAAGACGAAACACGCCGGCACCCGGTCTGTGGATAACTGCTGGTTCAACGCGCTGCGCAAAAAGTTGGGCAGGTCCTGGTTCTGCGGCGGCAAGGTGTAATTCGGACAACTGTCCGGATCCGGTGCGACTCGAAACTTGGCGTTGGCCTCACCAAACTTGTAAGGCGATACGGAAAAATACGTGGTCTGGGTCGGGCTGGCCGGCGGCGGCGAGAGGGTCGCCAAAGCGATGAACAGATGGCGGATCTGCCAGCTGCGCGGATCCAGGCTCGGAAAGAATGCCATCGCCTTTTTCCCATCGGCCTGGGCGGCGACGTTCTGACGATACTCGGCGACGTCACTGACGAAGAAGTTCGGGTGATTGAACATCACGAAATCCTGTTCGCCCTGAGACTGCCGTTCTGCCAGCAGTTGTTTACCCGGCACGTTCAACAGCTTGATGGCCATTCCTCGCGCATCCCGCAGGCTGTCGAACTGAGGGTAGGCGTTGCCGTTGGACAGGCGCATCGTTGCCTGCCAGACCTTTCCCGGTTCGGCGAACACACCCTGGCGCAACGGTGCCGGCAGGTTGTCCGGCACCTGGACTTCGGCCATTACGCAGCCGTGGGCCTTGGCATGGGCGTCGCGCAGATAGCGAGTGCCTTCGCGATGCTGATCGACGATGCGAATGGCGGTCTGGATGATGTCCTGCGTCATGGCACTTTCACCGGGCGGGATCTGCTCCTTGTCCGGGACCGGACCACGGTGCTGCCAGGCGAACCAGGCCGTGGCCAGCGCCCAGCCGAGCAGGCCGATGCCCACCAGCCACAAGAGCGTCTTGCCCAGAAAGGCGCCGAGGCGCAGCCAGAGTGTGATCAGCATGGGGCGATCCTTTTACCTGATACATTCATCATCACAGTTGCGACTCCAACGGCCCGCCGAGCACCTTGAGGTATTCCAGCAGCGCCCAGCGCTCCTGCGGTTGCAGCAGACGGCCAATTACGCCGTTGCCTCGCTCACCCGAGCGGAATTCATGGCCGCTGTTGTGGTTGCCGGTGATCCGGGTGTCGAAGACAAAACCATTGGTAAAGGCCTCGGTGCGATAGCCCAGGTGTCGTGGATCGTATTCGAAGCTGCCTTTATAGAAGGTTGTTTCCCGCTCGGCCTGAGGCGAAAGCAATTGGTAGATCGTCGGCACCGAGCCGTTATGCAGGAACGGCGGCGTGGCCCAGACGCCCTCCAGCGGGCGGGCCTTGTAGGCGCGCAGTTCGCGCACGCCGATGGGCAGGCCGAAGCCATCCAGCGCCGGACGTTCCTCGGGCGTAACGCCTGCGTCACGGTACGCCCGGTTTTCGACGAACGCGGTGACATAAGCCAGGCCTTTGGCGACCGAGATCTGGCTCATGTCCAAGGGTTGGGTCGGGGTCGGGTGCAGTTGCACTTCCAGTTTCGCCAGTTCGGCCGGGTCCCATTGCAGACTGGTCAGGTCGAAACGGTGGTCGGCGATGTTGTTGGCGGTCCCCGGGTCGGTGCCGATCACCTTAACGGCAAGCATGTGCAGTTGCTGGACCGGTCTGTCGGGCCCCTGTATCACTTTGGGCACATGGCAACCGGCACAGTTTTCGGCGAACAGTGCCCGGCCTTTGGCCGCCAGGGGCTTATCGATCGGGCCGAGGACGGCTTCGGGCCAGACCGGTGGCTTGAGCAATTGCAGGGTTTCTTCAATGGTGTGCAAGTCGCGCACGCGCACGCTGGAAGGGTATCGTGCGTCGCCCTGCAATGGCTTGCCCTGGGCGTCGAAGAAATTCAGCGTGGCGCCTACCCCCAGCGCTTCGCCGACGTTGCGTGCCATCGGCTGCTGGGCCGAACCGTTCCACTGGACCCAGTCGAACGTCCATATATCCCACAGTTGCGGATAATCCACCGGCGCGTCCGCGACCCGGTAGTTCTTGGCCGAAATGGCATCGCCGAAGCTGGCGTTGGCGATACGGCCGAAGGCGTCGGTTCGGCCGGGACCTTCTTCGGTGGGGTAGAGGCCACGGTGGGTGTCGTTCCATGCCGTGCGCACGAAAATGTCCAGGGAGTCCTTGAAGGCCTCGCGCAGGTCGTCTTTGCGGGCGTCATACTCCGCACCCAATACCTTGCGGGCGAAGCGTTCGAATTTCCAAGGGTTGTAGTAGGTCGACGCCAGACTGGCGACCAGAGCCTGTCCGAAACTGCCACCGCGCAATGTCGGAACACTGGAGGGCAGCACGTGCTGGGCCGAGCCGCCGTCGATCCGTATCGCCTGACCCTTGAAGTGCAATTCACCGGTATGACACGCGGCGCAGGTGATATCCAGAAACTGCTCGGTGCTGCCGGGGTTCTGGTGGCGGGTGAAGCCCACCGGCAGGTTGCCGGGATTCTGCGGCGTGGCCTTTTGCGCCGGATCGACCAGAAAACCGAAGCGCGCCAGGTATTCGGGCGAGGCGAAGCGCTGCTGCGAAAATGGCAGTTCCAGGGCGGTGAACCAGTCGTAGCGCAGGCCTTTGACCTGGGTGCCTTGGGGCGTGAAGTAATAAGTCTGGCGCTCGGCGGCGCTCCATTGATCCAGATAGTGGACCTGTTCCACCGGGGTGTAGAAGGGGAGGCGGGGGTTGGCAACGTAGTAGAGCACTACGGCCACTGCGACAAAAAGCAGCACCAGGATCAACAATAGAATGCGGGAGAGAAGGCGCACGGTAACGTCCTTGTTTTTTTGATAAGCCCTTATGCCTCAGAGCTGCGTGGCCGGCAAGTGGCCATTATCGTGGGATTGCGGGGCGCGGCAATTTGTCTTCATCTGTCCCGAATAACAGAGCCTTAATCCGCCCAGGATTAAATTGCGTTTTCAGACCTGAACTTATCATGGGTTTGTGGCTCACATGCCGGTAGCCATTGGTCGTGGCCGCCTGATAAGCTCGCGGCTTTATTCGATTGCCCTTTAGGCGCATGAACAAGGAAATAGCATGAAACAGCATCGGTTGGCGGCGGCGGTTGCCCTGGTTGGCCTGGTACTCGCAGGTTGCGACTCGCAGACCAGCGTTGAGCTGAAAACCCCGGCGCAGAAAGCTTCCTACGGTATCGGCCTGAACATGGGCAAAAGCCTGGCTCAGGAAGGTATGGATGACCTGGACTCCAAAGCTGTAGCCCAGGGCATCGAAGATGCCGTCGGCAAGAAAGAACAGAAGCTGAAAGACGAAGAGCTGGTCGAAGCCTTCGCCGCGCTGCAGAAGCGTGCCGAAGAGCGCATGGCCAAGATGAGTGAAGGGTCGGCGGCCGCTGGCAAGAAATTCCTCGAAGAAAACGGCAAGAAGTCGGGTGTCACCACCACCGCTTCCGGTCTGCAGTACGAAGTGGTCAAGAAGGCCGACGGCCCACAGCCCAAGCCGACCGACGTGGTGACAGTTCACTACACCGGCAAACTGATCGACGGCAAGGTGTTCGACAGCTCCGTAGAGCGTGGCAGCCCGATCGACCTGCCGGTCAGCGGTGTGATCCCGGGTTGGGTCGAAGGCTTGCAACTGATGCACGTCGGCGAGAAGTACAAGCTGTACATCCCGAGCGACCTGGCCTACGGCGCCCAGAGCCCGAGCCCTGCCATCCCTGCCAATTCGGTCCTGGTGTTTGACCTGGAACTGCTGGCAATCAAGGACCCGACAAAAGAAGACGCAGCCAAGTAATCGCGTCTGCTATAACGACAACGCCTCGCTTATGCGGGGCGTTGTCGCATCCGGGCCTTGGAAAACAGCAAAAAACCGAACGCACACCGCGGGCGGCAGTCATAGGCAATACGGGCGCTGCTCTAGACCCAGCCAGCCCGTCAAGTCAATGAAATATTGGGTTTTTTTATGTGAGTAAAAAACGCCCGATCTGAGCCGGGGCCTTGTGAAACGGGGGCTCTAGCGGTGAAATGCAGCTCTGTTCACAAGGTTATCCACAATTTGTGTGGATAACATTTCAGTGGGAAGAAGAAATGAAGGCACCGTGGAATTTTGCTCGATTTCTGCCTCTGGCGGGGCGGTTGCTGGCCCGAGGTCGGCTGCCGACGCTGTTGTTTGCAGTCGCCAGCAAGGGCGCGCGGGAGGGTAGTCGGTTGGGCAGGCTCAAGGAAGATCTGCGTTTGCTCCAGGCCCTGTGTCTGGCGTATTGGCGGGGCGACTATCGGGCTGTCAGCGCAAAATCCCTGCTTTCCATCGTGGCGGGGCTGATGTATTTCCTCAGTCCACTGGACGCGATTCCAGACCTGTTGCCGATGTTTGGCATGATCGACGATATCGCCGTGCTGGCCTGGATCATGAAGACCCTCGACGATGAGCTCAGCGCCTTCCGTGCCTGGCGTGACCGACAATCACCCGAGAAGCTCGTGCGAGTCGAGAGGCTGCCCGACACGCCGGAACAGCTCCAGCTCGAAGGTCAGAAAAAGTCCTGATCCCGTCCCGTTTCCCTCAGGGATTCATTGCCCCGCGACCTTAGCCGTCATTTAGGATTACACTTCCTAGGAAAAAGGCTGGCTAGTTAAGTGTCGTTGTCCTACGGGGTAGTCATGGATATCCAAATAATTACACGCGACGGAGAGCCCGAATACGCGGTTTTACCGTGGGATCAGTACCAGTCGTTGTTGAAAGCCGCAGGCATCCATCAAGCTCCGCCGCACGAAGCAACAGTCCGTCATGCGGCGGCACCCGGCCAGGTTCTTCCTGGTCTGGATCAATTACGCAGTTTGCGCGAAGGGAAGGGCATCGCCATCGAGGCGTTGGCCCGCACGGTAGGCATCAGCCCGTCTTATCTGGCCTTGATCGAAAGCGGCGAGCGACAGCCCGATGCCGCGATTCGGCGCAGTCTGGCCTGGGAACTGACGGTGCCGGGGTGGAGGGATGAATCGTGAGTGTACGTATCAGTCGGCAGCATTGGGATGGGTTGTTGGGTGAGCTGGACCAGGCGCGCCGCCAGCGCCATTTATTGACGTATCGGGCCTTGCTGGAGCGCTTGCAGTTGCCCAGCCCGGCCATGCAGACACTGACCGCGGCACTTGAGCATCTGGCTGCGCTGGACGCCCGGGCCGAACAGCCGCTGCGCAGTTCGCTGGTGATCAGCCAGGGCGCCAGCCGATTGCCGCGCACCGGTTTTTTTGAATGTGTCGAGCGCCTTGGACGCTTTTCGGGGCCTTCCGATGGTGTGGCCGCTGCCTCATGGCATGCTTCCGAGGTCGTCCGCGTGTTCGAATACGAATACCCCGAGTCGGCGGAGGCCTGAATGTTCTGGCGGATCAAGGCGCGAGCCGGCTACTGGCTGGCGCGTCGACTGTTTCATTGGCCATGGTTCGTTCGGCAGCCACGTGGCTGGGCCTGGCTCGAGGGACAGTTCTCCCGCATGGCCAACCTGGGCGATGTCGGTGCTCAAAGTTTCTATGGTCATATCCTCACGTTTCGTGGCCAAGGGCTGGGCGCTCGAGCGGAAGGCGTTCGCCTGTTGCGACTGGCTGCATTGGCGGGTGATGGCAAGGCGGCCTATCAAGTCGGCGTGCTCAGCATGACCGGGGCCGTCGGCAAGGCACCGGACCCGGTCGAAGCGGCACGCTGGTGGGCCCTGGCGGCAAAAGCCGGACATCCGTTGGCCGAGGACAAGCTCAAGCACCTTGAAGGCCATGACCTCTAGGTCTAACCACAGGTCGGATTGAAGCTGTTTTTCCCCCGGTCGGCTGCTCGTTTGCTCCTTCTGGGGTCATTTAAAGAATTGCCCTACATCCATCGCTTCTTTCCCTGACTTACTTCCCCAGCCACCCCCGGCAAAGTCTCGTCCTTCCTGAGTGTTGCGAGACTTTTGCCCATGTTCGACCGGTTTTTCCTGTGCATCCTTGATCGAGCCAGATCCTGATGGATCAGGTCAGCCGCATCGAGCAGGAGCTCGACAGTTTCAAGGACACACTGTCCGTCTACCGCGAACAGCTAGAGCGCTGGTACAGCCGGGCCGCGGACCGGGCCAGCCAGGCCGCCGACCTGCCTTCGCTGCTGGGCATGGAGCGGGTGATTCGCTTCGGTGACAGCACCACCGTCGTCAGTACTGGCGATGATGACTTTCTTTCCACGGTCGTCCAATGCCCCCTGGGTGGGGTGATGACCCTCGAGAGCAAATTCGAATCGGTGTACGAGATCCCGTTGGGCTACATCGTGGTGGATGTGGTGGCGGTGGACGACGGCAAGGTCACGCCCGTAACCCTGGATGCCCAGGGCCTGGGGACCTTCAAGGGGGAGGCGGGCCGGTTCTATCGGGTGCATGTCCAGGGCGAGGTGGCGCCCGAGCAGATCGCGGATCTGTTTTCTTCCTACGAGGGCCTGACCGGTGAGCTGACGGCGTGGTTGCGCGGCGAGTGGCAGGGGTTCAAGCCGCAATGGGCGCAGCAATCCCTGGCGACTTCGGCGGCCGCGGTGGGCAATGGGTTGCTGGCCGGCAGTTGGGCGGCCATCGAAGGGGTGTGGGACAGCATCGGCTTGCTCTCGGACATCCTCAAGGATCCCGGCGAGTTTGCAGATCGATTGGGTGAGAGTGCCGGCCAGTTGGTAAAGCTGGCGCGGGATGCGCCGCAAATGATGGCCAGGCTGCAACTGCTGGTCAGTGACGAAGCGGCGCTGTGCCTGCTGATGCGCACCGCCAGCCTCTGGCTGGAGATGCTGCCGCCCAGTGAACTTGCGGGCGAAACCGCCGAAGCCCTGTCGACGGTGGCGGTGCAGCTGTTGCTCGACCTGCTGATCGGTTTGGTCCTGACCTTCGCCGGAGCGGGCGCCGGTATCGCTTATCTGTCGATGCGGCTGGCCAAGCATGGTGCGGGTTTGATGAATACCGTGCAGCGCTTCATCGACTCGATCTTCACCGTGATCAACGGTTTCATGGGCTACGTCGACCGCTACAAAACCGTGGCCGCGCGGGGGATCGTGGCCGGCGTGAAGAAAGGCCGGATGCAACTGCGCTGGGACGCCAAACGCAATACCACCTTGAAAAAAGACGAACCCCACAACGACGCCCCAGCCCAATCGAAGAACCCCAACGGCGACAGTGCCGACAGCGCGGCCCTGACCCGCACCGACGGCTGCCCGGTGTCCATGGTCACCGGCGAGGAGCTGCTGACCCTGGAGGACGGCACCCTCGATGGTCGGCTGCCGTTTGTCTTCACCCGCTTGTACCGCACCAGCGCAGTGGAGCTGGACGTGGGCCTGGGACGCGGTTGGAGCCATGCCCTGGCCCATCGCCTGGAGCTTGAGGACGGGCAGGTCATCTGGATCGACCAG